>NZ_JBEBRB010000032.1:0-28082 GCF_040395035.1 Parapedobacter lycopersici
TACCGTTTTGGTGATGCAAATATAGCGAGTTTTATATGTATGCCAAATATTTTTTCAAAAAAAGAAAGGGTAAATTATAATTCGTTGTCGCTCAATATTTCCAGAATGACACTGTTTTCATAACCCTTCCCAGCAGCATATTGCAACAGCTGGTGTTTGCGTTTATAAGCATTGTCTGTGGAAAGCATTGCTGCTTTTTTCTGGAGTAAGCGCCGCAATGTCCCGCGATACTGCGTGTCGTCTATGCTGTTTAATGCCGAAATGATTAAAGGCTTCGATACGGCTTTGTTGATTAGGCCTCGTTTTATTTTAAGCTTTCCCCAAAGTTTAATGTTAAACTTCCCGGATACGTACGCCATCGCAAACCGTTCCTCATTCAGAAAATTGTCGGCGATCAACCCCGCGATGGTAGCCTCGACATCGGTTTGGTGCAGTCCCCAGGAATAGAGTTTATCGCGCACTTCCTGCTGCGAGCGTTCCTGGTACGCACAGTAACTTTCTGCCTTTGACCGGGCCTGCGCAGGTGTCAGTACCTGCTTTCGGTGTGCATGAGCGTCATCCATGTGTCCAAAATGCCAAAAAATTCTTGCAGTACCTAAAAAATGCTGAAATTCGTGGCAAATATGCATAAACAGCGATATACGTTGGATACCGTAATTGCGGCAGTCACTATTGTGCGAACGGTTACGCGCGGTCCGGCCATGCAGATCAACAGCCTGTTGTACGACAGCCGTAAGCTGACCGATACCGAGCATGGGTTGTTCTTTGCGCTGGACGGCAGGCGCGATGGCCATCGGTACATTCCGGAGGCTTACGCTGCCGGAGTACGTAATTTTGTGATTGCGGAACACCGGATTGACGTAGCGCAATTTCCGGAAGCAAACTTCCTGATTGTACGTTCGCCCTTAGTGGCATTGCAGGAACTGGCCGCTTTCCACAGGAGCCGGTTTAATTATCCGGTCATCGGGATTACGGGCAGCAATGGAAAAACCATCGTAAAAGAGTGGCTGTATGAACTGCTGACGCCGGAACACCGCATTGTGCGCAGCCCGAAGAGTTATAATTCCCAGCTGGGTGTGGCGCTTTCGCTGTGGGAGATGGACGACGTGCATGATCTGGCCCTTATCGAAGCGGGAATCAGCCAGCCGGGCGAAATGGAACCCCTGCAGGGTATGATTAAACCGACGATCGGCGTGCTCACCAACATCGGACCGGCACATGATAACGGCTTTCCTTCGGTACAGGCTAAAATAAATGAAAAAATCAGGCTGCTTTCCAACGTGCCGCAGGCGATTTACAATCCGGATTACACAGCCGGTGCAATTATTCCTTCATCAGGTCGGCATTTTACCTGGGGTGGACCGGGGACGGTACTTGAAGTAACCGGTTATGAACTCCTGCCAGACCGCGGCTGTCGCATCCATGCACGGTATGGAGGCGCGGATGTTGGCATTTCCATTCCGTTCGCTGACGATGCAGCCAGGGAAAACGCCACCTGCTGCTGGGCCGTGTTACTGGCTATGGGATATCAGCAGGCAACGATTGAAGCACGGATGGCAAAGCTCCGGCCGATTGAAATGCGGCTGGAAATGCGGCAAGGTATTAATCATTGTTCCATTATCGACGACTCATACAGCAATGACCTTGCGTCATTAGCCATTGCGCTTAATTTCCTGAAACAACAGCATCAGCATCCGACTTATACAGTTGTATTATCGGATATACCGGATGCCAATAAGAATGAAGAAGAAATATATGAATCGGTATCTAAATTGCTGTACAATAGTAAAGTAAATAAATTAATATCCGTGGGAGAGAGCTTTCTCCGTCACCGGAACAAGTTCCGCTTTCTGACGCATGACGCATTTCAGGATGTCGATCACTTATTGGAAGCTCTTCCGGAGTTGGCATTACGTGATGAAACAATTCTGCTCAAGGGAGCACGGAGGTTCGCGTTTGAACGCATCAGCCGTGCATTGACCACGAAATCGCACGAAACCATATTTGAGATCAACCTGAACGCAATGGAGCATAACCTGAATCAGTATCGCGCCCGGTTATCGGACGACGTGAAGCTGATGGTAATGGTGAAAGCGTTTTCTTACGGCAGCGGGAGCTTCGAGATTGCCAATCTACTGCAATTTAACCGAGTCGATTATCTTGCCGTGGCGTATGTGGACGAAGGAGTGGAACTGCGCCGGGCTGGTATCCGCCTGCCCATTATGGTGATGAGCCCGGCTGTGGCTTCCTTTGACGCGTTGCTGCAACATCACCTGGAGCCCGAGCTTTTCAGTTTTTCCGTGCTCGATGACTTTATCCGGTTGCTTGATGAACGGGAAATGACCGACTATCCGGTTCATATCAAAGTGGATACCGGTATGCACCGCCTGGGCTTCTCAACCGGCGATGTAAAGCAGCTGGCAGACCGGCTGCAATCGACAGACGCTATTCGGGTGCAATCGGTATTTTCACATTTGGTAGCATCCGGTGAACCGGCACATGATACGTTTACGCAGGGTCAGCTGACCGCTTTCCATGAGTTTACCGGACAGCTACAGGACGCGCTGGGCTATGCTTTTCTCCGACACATTTCCAACACTGCAGCGATCCAGCGATGGCCCCAGGCGCAGTTTGATATGGTTCGCCTGGGCATCGGACTGTATGGTATCGGTGCCGGCGAACCGTCATCGGCGTTGCAGCAGGTAGGTACACTGAAGACAACAGTTACACAGCTGCGGAACGTGCCCGCAGGTGATAGGGTGGGGTACGGCTGCCGGGGCGCCAGCACACACGACCGCGTTATCGCAACGGTCAAAATCGGATATGCCGATGGCTACGACCGCCGGTTTGGCAATGGGGTTGGCCACATGCTGGTGCATGGGATGGCCGTACCCACGGTGGGGGATATCTGCATGGACATGTGCATGCTTGATGTAACGGATGTTTCCGTTGAAGAAGGGGATGAAGTGATGGTTTTTGGCGATGTTGCGGCGCTGGCCCGTACCATTGGCACGATTCCCTATGAATTACTTGCCGGCATATCCCAACGGGTTAAGCGGGTGTATTATCAGGAATAAAATGTATGACGTATGCGAAAACAGAGAACAATCCGATTATTTTTTAACTACCTGATCAAAGGTACGTTGGTGGTGCTTCCGTTGGCGGGCGCACTTTTTCTCATTGTATGGATTGTAGCGAGTGTCGACTCCGCATTGAACCTCAGCAGCTGGTTCTGGGAAGACGAACATGGAAGGCCGCTGTATGTTCCGGGATTGGGTATCCTTACGGTTATCCTGATCCTGGTTGTGGTGGGCATGATCTTTACCAATGTGGTCACCGAGCCGATCTACAACTGGTTTAATAGCCTGATCAACCGGATACCGCTGTTTAATACCCTGTATTCGTCCATTAAGGATTTTACGGAAGCCTTCGTTGGTGACGCGAAGAAATTCAATGAGCCCGTGATGGTGGAAATCAATGAAACAGGATTTAAGCGCGTGGGTTTCCTTACCCAGCGCGACCTGAGCAAGATTGGCCTGGAAGGGGAGGTGATTGTCTATTTTCCCTTTGCTTATTCTGTTGCAGGGCAGATTGCTATTGTCAAGACAGAACGTGTAAAACGCCTGAATATGACCGCTACGGACGCGATGAAGCTGGTCGTTTCCGGAGGGGTAACCGGCCTGGAACCCAAGGCTACCCCAAAACCTCCTTCAACAACCGGAACGATTTAAGCCGGGCACCGCTATCATAAATATATCCGGTGGTCATTAGTTCGTCAATGCCGGTTTCTTCAATGAATTTTTCCAACTGCGGACGCAGGGAGTCCGGACTGCCGGTGAACGTGCAGGCCAGCATCTGATCAACTGCGGCCCTGATGTCCGTCGGCCAGTACGCCCGCACGTCGGCAACCGGGGGCTGCAGGGGTTTGCGGGTGTTGGTGATCACGCCCAGAAACATATTATAAAGACTGCTGGCCAGCAGGTCGGCTTCCTGATCGGTATCGGCAGCAAGGACATTTACACATGCCATGACATACGGCTGCGCCAACTGGGCTGAAGGTTTAAAATGCGCGCGGTACAGCGCAATGGCATTCCGGAATTGCCGTGGTGCAAAATGGGCAGCAAAAGCATAGGGAAGCCCCATTTCGGCGGCAAGGTAAGCGCTGTCAGTACTGGAGCCCAAGATCCATATGGGGATATCCAACCCCTCTCCGGGAAACGCGCGCACCCGCCCGCTGACATTATCGTCGCTGAAATACTGCTGTAATTCACGGACATCTTCCGGAAAATGATACACGGCGTTCGGGTTGTTGCGGCGAAGCGCCATGGCCGTAAGCTGGTCGGTGCCGGGCGCGCGGCCCAGCCCCAGATCGATCCGCCCGGGATACATCGTTTCCAGCGTGCCAAACTGCTCTGCAACGGCCAACGGCGCGTGGTTGGGTAACATGACGCCACCGGATCCGATCCGGATCTGCCGGGTATGCGCGGCGACATGGCCGATCAATACCGCGGTGGCCGAGCTGGCAATATATTCCATGTTATGGTGTTCGGCCAGCCAAAGGCGTGTATACCCCAATTGTTCGATCTGCTGTGCCAGTTCCACCGTACGGGCAATGGCAGAAGCCGCGTTTCCACCCGCGATTACGTTGGCGAGATCAAGTGCTGATAGCTTAACTTTTTTTGACATGAGGACAAATTACCGCATTGGTCGAATAAAGGCAACAAATACTCAGCTTTTTGATGCAAAGATGACCAACAGCTGGTCCTGCGGGCCTGTACAAAAAAACAGGAAAAGGTTGCCACCGTCGGGAATCCGGTGTTTTTTTCGCAGTGTTGCTGCATCCAGCGGAAAATTACGCGTACTGACATTGGCCTGTGCAGGATGCTTCTCCTTTTTGAATGTGCTGTAAGTTTCGACCCGGTCAATGCGGAAAGTGCGGCCGATAAAGTCAGGGTTCCGCTCACCTGACGTATATAAATGGGTATGCGGATGCAATTTGTTCAGCCCGAACCGCTGGCCGATGCTTTTGAACGCACCCGCCTTGAGCAGCGCTGCGTCCGGCTCATAAAGGTAATCCAAAGGCCCACTGAATACGGAAACTGCTGCCTCCTCATCTGCAGCAGTAAACACGAATGTCCGCTCGCTGTCAGGCGTAAGGGCAGCCGCGGTCAACCGGGGCACACCGTTGTAAGCGCGGTCCACCATAAACAGCAACTCCTTGCATTCGTTATCCACACTGACGATGTGGACATCACGGACGTGATGAAGCGACTGCAGGGCAGCGGAAATATCCAGCAGGGGAGCGGCTTTAATATACAGGTACCGTGCCTTCTCCAGCAGCCGCGCCTGCATTACGACAACATCCGGTTCACAGTCCTCCAATAAAAACACTCTTTGCCGGTTTTTACGTCTTGAAGGATCGATGTAAATGCAATCGAATACATCGGCTGGCTGCGTGTCTAAATAAGCTATGCCATCAAGTGCATGCGCGTCAACGTTGGTCGCACCCAGCATATTGAAATTGTGCTGTGCAATGTGGGCCAATACCTCGTGCCGTTCGCAATAGGTGAGCAAGTCCACCCGCTGGGCAAAATAAAAGGCATCCACACCGAAACCGCCGGTAACGTCGATGACCCGACCCCCGGTGGGTAGTTGGCGACTTTTATACTGTGCCGTAAGTGCGGACGAAGCCTGTTCAATGGAAATCCGCATGGGGTAATAGATACCGGGTGTATCGTGCCACAGCGGAAGTTTTTTACGGCATCGCTGCCGGCCTTCCACCTGCTGGGCGAGCGCTGCCGGCGGGATATCCGTAAATGGACTCTTCCGCAGCGCCACCTGTGCAGCATCTGCGGTTTCCTGTGTCTGTAAGTATTGTTGTACTTTCGGCCTAAGTATCGCAGTAACCATTCGTCAGTTAGTTAAGCACACGTTGCTGGATGGAATCGAAGGCGGCTTCTGCAGCTTCCCGCTGCTTTTTAAGCGATAAGTCAAGCGCCTGCCGGTCAGCCTGTAGAGCGGCCTGCACACCGGCATATAACTCATTGAGCGGGACTACCCGGCTGAGCGTTTCAATACCCCACGTTCCCAGGTAACTGTTCAGCTTGGTTACTTCCACACCGACATAGGGAACAGCATAGCTCATGGCGGTAATGGCGCCATGCAGGCTGGTGCCCACATACACTTTCGCGTTTGCGATCAGGTACATGATATCCCAGATATTGACCTCATCGAAGACTGCAGGGGTGGTTTCCAGGTAAGGTGCGATCCGCCGGAGTGCGAGGTGATCGTCATGATTAAGCGCTTTGCCGATCGGACAAAAGCACAATGCGCTGGCTGTTTCAGTGGCAATGCGGTCGAGCTGGCGGGCAATCAGCCGCTCGTTTTCCCGGGCATAGCTGTTTTTTACCTGAAAGAAAATATATTGCCCCTGTTTTTCGGCAACGTACTTGCGCACAGAGGATGACACGCGGGCCGACAGCACGGTTTCCGGAAAGAATTTAGATATCAGGATAGCGGAATCCGGATACAGCTGGGTCTGAATACCATACTCTGCCAGTTTCTTCTGGGTTGCACGGTCGCGCACAGCGAAAAAATCCACCTGCCGCAGCTGGTCGGCGAGCTGCGGGAAACGGGAGAAAAGGGCAGGGTCCAGCTCCGAACCGCCAAGGGAATTGTAAATGAGCTGGTCGATCCGGTCAAAATCAGCCTTCGGAAATACAAAGGGCAGTTCAGTCTTTCCCCCCAGTACCCACCTGGAAAAATTGTTCAGGTCGAAGACCTTTCCGATGCGCTGGTGAAATCGGTGGGTGCGCTTAAACCAGCTGTTCAGGGCGAGTAAAAGGGAGTTCCACGTCACCGCAATGGCCTCGCCGCCGGCAACGATAACACTAGTGTGTGCTCCGCCCACCGCGCATGCACGATAAAACGCGCCGATATCCGCTGTGGGTTTCCCGCCAACCGCCTGCAGATCGCTGTTTACCAGTCCGAAGAAATGCGCGTCAAAGTCATGTCCGTATGTTTCCAGTTGTTTCTCGATGATCAGTGGGAACAGCAGATCGCCGTAATTATACCGATCAAAAGCGCCAATGATTAAAATCCTATTTGTTGTAGCCAAGTCGTATTTCCTCCTTTTTATTACATCCCTGTTTAATCTATTGCGCCCGAACGGTACAGCTGCCATACTGGTGAGTTGGCGCGTAAGGTCTCGACAGCGGTCCGGATTTCCTGAATGCAGTTGTCAATGTCTTCTTCTGAATTGAACCTGCCCAGACTGAACCGGAGCGAAGCATGGGCATCGGCTTCGGCCAACCCCATAGCCAGCAGCACATGGGATGGGTCGCGGGTTCCACTGACACAGGCTGATCCCGAAGCAACGGCGATATCCCGTGCATGCACCATAATTTCCGCAGCCTTTACGTGGCGGAATGTCATGTTGCTTACGTGGGGTAGCCGGGGTACCCCGATACCATTGATGCCGGTCTCCGGCAGGGTAATCAGCGCCTGTTCGAGTTTGTCCCGCAGCCGGGCCAGGCGGGATGCATCTGCCTCCTGTGTTTCGCCAGCAATTTCCGCAGCCTTACCCAGTCCGACGATACCCGGTACATTCAGCGTGCCAGCCCGGAGCTTATTTTCCTGTCCGCCGCCGTGGAGCAATGCATCCAGCTGGATACGCCTGTTCTGACGGCGCACGTATAATGCGCCGACGCCTTTGGGACCATATAATTTATGTGCGCTTAAACAAAGCATATCAACGGGGAAGTCAGCGACCCGCAAGGGGATTTTTCCGACAGATTGGGTGGCGTCACAGAAAAACAGGATTTGGTGCCGACGAGCGATTTCCGCCAACTTGTCGACCGGATGAATGACTCCGGTTTCGTTGTTGGCGTGCATCAGGGCCAGCAGGACGGTATCGGGACGGATCGCATTTTCCAGTATCTGCAGATCGATTGTGCCCTGTTGATTGACCGGCAGGTACGTAACCTCCGCTCCGTGTTTCTCCAGGTAGGCCAGGGTATCCAATACCGCTTTATGCTCCGTAACACAGGTAATGAAATGGCAACCCTTGGATTGGTAACGCGCGAAAACTCCTTTCAGCGCCAAGTTAATCGCCTCGGTGGCACCGGAGGTAAATGTGATTTCATCGGCTGCAGCGCCGATGAGCGATGCCACCTGCTGCCTCGCCGTCGTGACAGCCGTGGCGGCTGACCGTCCAGCGCGATGAGTCAGGCTAGAGGCATTGGCGAAATGGGTGGTCAGATAAGGCATCATGTCAGCCAGCACCTGCGGGTCAAGCGGTGTTGTGGCGTTATTATCGAGATAAATGAGCCGGTCCATGAAGCGAAATTAAGCTTTTTCGCGATTATGTCTTTAATCCTTAACTTTATTGGCGAATAATCCACTATAAAAACCATTTTTGGATCATTCGGTTTAACAATAATGACCATTCATTAAAAAAGGAACAACCATGAAGTTTACAAGAAAAGCAAATGCCGTTTGGAAAGGTACCGGGAAAGACGGCGCCGGTACCGTAACCACCCAAAGTACGACGTTGGATCACGCCCAGTATTCTTACCGGACCCGTTTCGAGGACGGCGTGGGAACGAATCCGGAAGAGCTGATTGCTGCTGCCCATTCCGGATGCTTTGCCATGCAGCTTAGTTTTCTGTTAAGTGAAAAAGGACACACACCGACCAGTCTGGATGCGGAAGCGAAAGTGACATTTGAAGATGGCCGGATTACCGTTGTTCATCTGGATTTAAAGGGAGACGTGCCCGGAATTTCCGATGCTGAGTTTGAGGAAACAGCACAGAAGGCAAAGGAAATATGCCCGATATCCAAGTTGCTGAACGCCGACATTGAATTAACGGCTGCACTGGTAAAGTAGCCCTTGTATTTAAAGGCAACTTTACCTAAGTTTGCGCCGGCATTGCCGGGCAGGCCGACGTAGCTCAGCTGGTAGAGCAACGCATTCGTAATGCGTAGGTCGTAGGTTCGAATCCCATCGTCGGCTCTTTCTACAGCCCCATGATCCGATCATGGGGCTTTCTTTTTCCCTTCAATTAACAGGTGTATTGATCCGCCGGAAATCACATCGGCACTTTTGGTTTTTTTGTTATCTTCGTATCAATAAAATTGATACAATGACGCTTGTCCAATTAGAATACATTATAGCTGTGGATACGTACCGCAGTTTTGTTGCCGCCGCCGAGAAATGTTTTGTTACCCAGCCGACATTAAGCATGCAGATCCAAAAGCTGGAGGAGTCGCTGGGTATCCGCATTTTTGACCGCAGCCGCCAGCCGGTTGTGCCTACGGAAATCGGCATGGAAATCATTAAACAGGCCCGTGTAATTATCACCGAAAGCCGCAAGGTAAATGAAATCGTACAAGCGAAGAAAGGAGAGTTGGAAGGCGAACTGCGCATCGGAGTTATTCCCACCGTCGCGCCATACCTGCTACCCCGGGTATTGGGCAGTTTTATGGAAAAATTTCCGAAGATCCAGCTGCAGATTTGGGAGCATACCACGGAAAAGATCCTCCGAGAACTGAAAGTGGGCCTGCTCGACTGCGGTATTCTGTCTACTCCTGTACATGACGCGTCGTTGGTGGAACGCCCGTTGTTTTATGAGCCTTTTGTCGCTTATGTTGCAGCCAAAAGCAAATTATTTGATAAAAAGGAAGTTACGTCCGAAGACATACTTAGTGATAAATTGTGGCTGCTGAACGAGGGGCATTGTATGCGCGGACAGGTACTGAATATCTGCCAGCGTAAACGCAGCCTCGAACCCGAGGGGACATTTGAATACAATACGGGGAGCGTGGAAACCCTGAAACGGATGGTCGATATCAATTCAGGAACTACGATTTTGCCCGAACTCAGCATTGCCGACTTTGATGAGGACCAACTGCACCGTGTCCGTTATTTCCGCTCCCCTGAACCCGCCAGGGAAGTCAGCATTGTCACTACGCATAATTTTCTGAAAAAGATGGCCATTGACGCATTAGAAAAGGAAATTATGACGGCCGTGCCCAAACGGTTCCGTTCAAAGAAAAAGAAGGACGTGGTGGGGTTTGATTGATAAAATTGCTTAAATATATTGCCTGTCGCGATGCTTTCCCTATTTTTGCAGCGATACGCATGCGGAAAAACCCCCGTCATATCATTCATCGCCTTAATCAATGGCGGATACAAAAAATATCCAATCGCAATTTTTTGGTTGTTTTGGCGTTGGTTGTTGGTCTGATCGGCGGACTGGCCTCAGCCGTCCTTAAGGGGCTAACGCACCGTATCGCGGCATTTTTACAGGATGATGTCCAGTGGCAGTATAAATATTATCTGTATTTATTTTTTCCACTGATAGGTATTCTGTTGAGTGTACTGTATGTCCGGCGGTTTATCCGTAAAGGTACGTTTGAACACGGAATTACCCCCATTATATATTCGATTTCGAGGAAATCGAGCAGAATTGAAAAACATAACGTTTATTCACAGATTATCACCAGCGCGCTAACGGTTGGTTTTGGCGGATCTGCTGGCCTTGAGGCTCCCATTGCCTACAGCGGTGCGGCTATTGGATCCAATGCGGGCCGCTTTTTTGGACTGAATTACCGGGAGGTTACGCTGCTGCTGGCATGCGGCGCAGCGGCAGGCATCGCGGGAGCCTTCAATAGTCCGGTTGCAGGGGTAATCTTCGCCATCGAAATCCTGTTGCCTGAATTCTCCATTCCTGCCTTTATACCCCTGCTGATGGCTGCCGCTACGGCCTCGGTCGTATCGCGATTATTATATAGCGAACCCCTTTTTCACTTGGTGACCGACGATTGGGAATTGGAGGCATTGTTTTTCTATCTATTGCTATCCGTGTGTATCGGACTGTTTTCCATTTATTTTGCGAAGATGAGTGCTTGGTCCAAGCAGGTTTTTTCACGGATAAAGAATGCATATCAGCGTGTATGGGTAAGCGGTTTATCCCTGGGACTGCTAATATTTCTCTTTCCGTCACTTTATGGGGAAGGATATATTGCGATTCAGCAGCTGTTAAATGGCCGGCATGGCGCACTATTGGAAAACAGCATTTTCTCTGACTACCAGCACGTGGGTATATTGGTCACCTTGTATGCGCTGGTGACCGTGTTTGCCAAGTCTATTGCTGCGTCAATCACACTGAACAGCGGAGGGAACGGCGGTGTTTTCGGGCCAAGTCTGGTGATGGGTGGCTTGCTGGGATTCACGTTTTCTTTTGGCCTCAACCAAACCGGGTTAGTGGAATTGAATGTGGCAAATTTTGTGGTGGCAGGGATGGCTGCGGCACTCAGCGGAATCATGCATGCGCCGTTGACGGCTATTTTCCTTATCGCGGAAATTACAGGTGGGTATGCCTTGATGGTTCCGCTAATGCTGGTAACCGCGATATCATATTTCATCAACCGGGCTTCGCTTAAATATTCCATTTATACGAAGGTGCTGGCGGAACAGGGTGATTTGCTGACCCACGAAGATAAGGACCGGACGGTATTGAGCATGATGAAACTGAGGTACTTGCT
This sequence comes from Parapedobacter lycopersici, assembly GCF_040395035.1. Lineage (GTDB taxonomy): Bacteria > Bacteroidota > Bacteroidia > Sphingobacteriales > Sphingobacteriaceae > Parapedobacter > Parapedobacter lycopersici_A. Next base: position 11,548 of record NZ_JBEBRB010000032.1, read on the forward strand.
GGAACGTAACTTTACAGTTCTACGTCCGGACGAATATCCGGCGGACCGACGGCATGACATCATCCATACCAAACGCAACATTTTCCCCGTGGTTGACAATGACGGAAAGCTACTGGGAATTATTTACAGTGAACAGCTATTGGAAATTCTGCTTGGTGAGCATACGGCGAAGGTTGGGAAGACCATGCGTGAATTGGCAGAAAAGCCAGTGGATATTATCCGGATGGACGCTAATATGGAGATGGTTATGCATAAGATGAACCGGGAGGATATCTGGATACTTCCGGTCGTTGATCATCAGGATAACTATATGGGTTTTGTGTCTAAATCAGCGGTATTTAATAAATACCGGGCGTTGTTGATGCGACAGGGCACTTATTTGGAATAGCTGGAGGGTGGACGCCCGGTCCGGAACATCCACCCAGTCAGATTAAAGCGCTTTGATGCGGATATTCCGGTATGCCACTACGTTGCCGTGGTCCTGAAGCGCGATTTTACCTTTTGCGTATTGCGCAAACCCTTCCCAGTCTTTGAATTTACTGGCTTTGAGCACCTCGTTCCATTCGGAGCTTCCTACTTTCACTTCGGCCGTCTGTACGTCATTAAGCCATAATGTAATTAAACCATCCTGTTTGCGGACGCGAGCCTGATTCCACTCGCCAACCGGTTTGGGCTGGGACACTTCCTTGCTGCCGATCAGATCATATAATGTGCCGGCCAGGTGATTTTCCTGTTTATTGTCTTCGGCGTCAATATTATCCAATACCTGCATCTCAATCCCTGTAAGGTAGGTCGCGTTGAATTTAGGGTCTTCGTGTATGCCAAAGATTACCCCGCTGTTGCCACCCGCAGCGATTTTCCATTCCAGCTCCAGTTCAAAATTTTCATACTCATTATTTGTCACAAGGTCTCCGCGCTGTTCGGTTGTAACATCTGGATTAAAACGTAGTTCACCATCCTGCGCTGTCCACGCGGCCGATACGGTATCTTTCAGGTATGTATGCCATCCGGCGGTGGACTTACCGTCAAATAGGGATACCCAGCCGTCATTGCCATCGGCTGTAACGGTCGTATCCTGCTGGTTGTTTTCCGTGGTCTGTCCGGAGTTGCATCCGGCGAATATAGCAAGTGCCAGGCAGATCGATAATTGGTTTTTAATATTTTTCATGGAGATGAAATTAGGATTAAACAAATGTAATAAAACGATAATTATTCAATAATCCGAGCAATTTATAAATAAAGCCTGTATTATTGTAACTAATAATTATTCATGTGTTCAATTACGGTTTGTTTACCGATTACTAAAAATCGGTCTTTTTGGGGGATTACGTGGTGCTTCGTCGGCCTTTTGAGTTGTCTTTTTGATACAGTTGCTGCGCAGTCCCGGCACACCATCAGCGGGTATATCCGTGATGCTGGTACCGGCGAAACATTAATCGGGGCCAGCGTACAGCTACAGAATAATGCATTAACCGGAACGCGCACCAACAGTTATGGATTTTACTCTCTCACTCTCCCCGAATCCGATTACGTGCTTGTGTTTTCACACGTAGGCTACCAGCCGCGGGAAATTGCAATCCGGCTCAACGGAGATAAACCTTTGGATGTTACCCTGTCGGCGGGTGAATTGCTTGACGAAGTAACAATCGGCCGGACGATGCGGGACGATCATATACGGAACCCGCAAATGGGTGTGAACCGGGTTGATGTCAATGAAATCAGGCACGTGCCGGTATTGTTTGGCGAAAAGGACGTGCTTAAGACGATACAGCTTCTGCCAGGCGTGGTATCCGGTGGCGAGGGAAGCAGTAATTTTCATGTGCGTGGCGGCGCGGGCGACCAGAATCTCATTTTATTGGATGAGGCTACGGTGTACAATGCATCTCACCTGTTTGGTTTTTTTTCCACATTCAATTCGGATGCGATCAAGGAAATAAAGCTGTATAAGGGGGGGATGCCCGCGCAATACGGTGGCCGCCTGGCTTCTGTACTGGACATTCTGATGCTCGATGGAAACCAACAGGCATTTGGTGCCCAGGGCGGCGTTGGCCTTATCGCCTCGCGGCTGAAAGTGGACGGACCAATTGTCGCCGATCGTGGATCGTTCATGATCAGCGGCCGGCGGACCTATGCAGACCTCTTTCTGAAGCTGTCCGATGACCCGGATATCAACCAAAGCCGCCTATACTTTTATGACTTGAACGCCAAGGCAAATTACCGGATCAATGAACGGAATACGGTATTCCTATCCGGATATTTCGGAAGGGACGTATTGGGGTATTCCAATCAGTTTGGCTTTGACTGGGGAAATGTAACGTCCACGCTTCGCTGGAACAGTCTGCTGAGTGAGCGGATGTTTTCAAATACGGTGCTTGTATTCAGTGATTTTAATTATAATGTTGCCATTACGAACAATGATTTTGACTTTGCCATCGCATCCCGCATTCGCAATTACAATCTGAAGCAGGATTTCCAGTTTTATGCATCCAACAGCAGTACGTTGCGTTTCGGGGTGGATCTGCTGAAGCAGCGTATCCAGCCGGCAAGTATCGAGGCCAATGAAGATACGCCGGTCAACAGCCTGCAGCTTGAGGACCGGCGTGGCGCGGAACTGGCTGCTTATCTTTCGCACGAATGGAAGCCCATCCCACAGCTTAGTTTGGTGTACGGCCTCAGGATCAGTAATTTTTTGCTGTTCGGTCCGGGAAATTTTTCTACCTATGATGAAGCGGGAGATATAATACAGCGCGAGGCATATGAAAAGGGAGAACTCGTAACGCATTATCTCCAGTTTGAGCCCCGGCTCTCGCTGAGCTACCAATTGAATGCGGATAAGAGCATTAAATTTTCGTATAACCGAAACACGCAGAACCTGCATCAGCTGTCTAATTCCACCTCCAGCCTGCCAACCGATGCGTGGGTAATGAGCAGCAATAATATTAAGCCACAGCTTGCCGATCAGGCGGCGCTTGGGTACTATCAGCAATTTGGCGGTAATACATTCGAGTTTTCGATCGAAACCTATTATAAGTATATGCAGCATCAGATCGATTACCGGAACGGGGCAGATCTGCAGGCGAATAGTCACATTGAATCGGAGCTGTTGTTCGGCCTTGGCCGTGCATACGGCGTGGAGTTATTTCTGAAGAAGAAATCGGGGAAATTTAACGGGTGGTTAAGCTATGGGCTGTCACGCAGCGAACGCCAGTTTGATGCCATTAATGAAGGCAGGTGGTTTGCCGCCCGGCAGGACCGTACACATGATGCAGCTGCCGTGGCGATGTACCAGCTGTCGCCCCGCTGGAATGTATCGGCGACATTTGTTTACAGCACCGGCAATGCTGTTACGTTTCCTAGTGGTAAATATACGGTCGGCGAGGAAACCCTCTGGTATTATACCGAGCGCAATGGATACCGTATGCCTGATTATCACCGGCTTGATCTGGGCGTGACCTGGGAATCGAAACCGACGAATCGGTTTGCTTCCAGCTGGACGTTGGGCGTTTACAATGCCTATAACCGTAAAAACGCTTACTTGATTGATTTCCGGGAGAGTGAAAAAAATCCGGCAGTAACCGAGGCATACCGGATTGCATTATTTGGCATTATTCCGTCCATCACATGGAATTTTAAGTTTTAGGTTATGAACAACATAAAGTTTTTTATTCTTGTTATCAGCTCATTACTTTTTTCATGTGAAGATGTTATTGACTTAAATTTGAATGACGCCAACCCGCAGCTGGTCATCATAGGAGAGATACATGATCAAGCGGACCAGCAGGTAATTACGTTAAGTAAAACAATGGCATTTAACCAGGAGGGTGGGTTTGATGGCGTTTCAGGAGCACAAGTGGAAGTGACAGACGGATTAGGGGTAGTCCACCGGTTTACGGAGCATTCGCCGGGCAGGTATGTTGCTGATCATTTTTTTGGAAGGATACGCGAAACATATCACCTGCTGGTGCGTGTCGATGGAAATACGTATACTGCTGTTTCACAGATGTCACCCATGGTCCAGATTGATTCTGTGGGTACCGCGGTGACCCACCTCTTCGGGGAAGAACAGAAATACGTGGCAATTGCATACCAGGACCCGCCCGAACAACCCAACTATTACCGTTATATGCTCCGCGTGAATGGCGGTCCCAGCCGGTTTGCCCATGCCGCCAGTGATAAGTTTAATGATGGCAATTATATTACCGAGCATGTGAGCAATGCGGACGAAGAATTACATACAGGTGATGCTGTGACCGTCTATATGCAATGTGTGGACCAGGCTATGTTTGATTTCTGGAACGCCGTGCAACTGACAAATCCGGGCACCGCGGCTCCGGCAAATCCCCCATCCAATATTGAAGGCGGCGCGTTGGGCTACTTCAGCGCCTATTCCATGGCGGAATTGAATCTGGAGATTAAATAACCGGACCCGTATTACAGTGTATCGAACTGATAGCCCTTTGCCAGCCAGTACTCAATGGCACGGGGTAGGGTATACGTAACCCTCGGAATGGCCTTCACGTTGTCGTGGAAAACAATAATGGAGCCATTGCGGGCATGCCTGATTACGTTGGCTAAACAACGGTCCGGTGACAGTTGCTGATCGAAATCACCGCTGAGCACATCCCACATAATAATTTCATACTGGTGACGCAACCTGGCATACTGGGCCCGCGTACCGCGCCCATACGGGGGGCGGAACAGATTGGTGTGAATAAGTTGTTCACACTGGTTAATATCTGCCAGATAGGTGTCTGTCGGTGTGTGCCAGCCGTTTAGGTGATGATAGGTGTGGTTCCCGATCCGATGTCCGTTTTCGAGCAGGCGATGGAATAAATCAGGATGTTTTTTTATATTTTCGCCAACACAGAAAAAAGTGGCCTTTATTTGATAATTTTTTAACGTGTTTAGGATTTGCGGTGTAACATCCGGTATGGGACCATCGTCAAATGTAAGATAAAGACGCTTTTCTGACCGGCTGCGGTGCCAGGTGAGTGCGGGATAAAGCCATTGAAGCAATAAGGGAGCTTTTGTCAGATACATCTTTTTTTTGCGAATATAAGGCTTAGGACAGAAATCGCCGGAAAACAAATCAGTTAAATGAAAAAACAAACCCGTTTTAATTGCCTGATCACCATAGCCGTGTTGGGCGGCAGCATATGGTCTGCCACAGCGCAGGAACAACTCTCCATCCGGGACGCCATCCAGCGGGCCGTAGAAAATAACCTTCAGGTAAAACAAGCTGAATTTCAATATGCATTAGCGGATCAGGACCTGAAACAATCAAAAATGAACTTTTATCCAACCGTGAATGCCATGATATCGGGAAGCAAAAACTGGGGATTGTTTTTTAACTCCGATGTAGGCCAGCTGACCACGGAGTCGGCCAATAATGTAAACGGCGGGCTGAATGCCAATGTGAATCTTTTTCAGGGATTCATGCGTGTACGCCAGGTAGCGGCCAATCGCCACCAGCTCATGGCTGATGCCAGTAACATTGATAAGACTAAAAATGATCTTACGCTGGCGGTGGCTACGAAATACCTCGAGTGCCTGACAAACCTGGATCTGCTCACAGCCAGCGAGCAGCAGCTCAGCCTTTCCGAAGAGCAATTAACGGTGGCCGAAGCTAACTTTGAAGTAGGAAACAATACGTTGGCCGATTTGTCGCAGGCAAAAAGTCAGGTGGCCACGGATGAGCTCAATGTTACAACGGCCCAGAATGCATATGACCTTGCGATACTTGACTTAAAACAATTGATGGAAGTTAATCCCGCAGTGGATATCCAACTGATAAAACCTAACATCGCCGAATTTGAAAATACGGAGAATGTTTATAGCGCGGCGCAGGTTTATGAAGAAGCGGCTTCGATTTACCCGGATGTACGGATGGCCAGGGAGCAGACTCAGGTGGCCGAAAGAAATATTGCTATCGCGAAGAGTGCTTATTATCCTACGGTCAGTCTTGGAGGGAATCTGGGTACGAATTATTCCTCCGCCATCCCGGATCTTGAGATCAACTCGCCGGTAATGCGGTTTGGCAAGCAGTTGCAAAGAAACTTCGCGCAGTCGGTAGGAGTTACGATTAATATACCGATATTCAATAATCTGCAAACGAAAATTAATGTAAACCGTGCGAGGATCAGTTACCAGAATGCACTCGTTAACGAACAGTTGACCAATAATAACCTGAGTAAGATCATCAATCAGGCGGTATTGGATCTCCGTTCGGCCGAAAAGCGGCTCTATTCCACGGAAACGGCTTTTACATCGGCAAAAGATGCATTCGAGGTAATTGAACAACGCTTTGAGGTAGGGCTGGCCAATTCCATTGAATTGTTTACCGCCCAAACAAATAGGAACAAGGCGGAGTTTGATTATATCCAGGCGCGATACGACCTCATTTTCAGGAGCAAGGTGATTGATTTTTATCTCGGCAAAACCATTGCATTCGGAACGGAACAGGAAAACTAACAACCCAAATTTATACTAATGGCAAAAAAGAAAAATACCCTTAAATATGTGCTCATCGGGGCAGTTATTTTATTGATTCTGGTCGTCGTCGCCAATAAGGCGGGTTGGATAGGCCAGGGGGATGTTATCAAGGTGGCCACCGATAAGGTAGAGAAAAGGACGGTAAACGAACAAGTGTCAGCCAGCGGAAAGGTCCATCCGGAGGTAGAAGTGAAGCTCAGTTCCGAAGTTTCCGGTGAAATTGTGGAATTGAATGTAAAGGAGGGTGACGTTGTGACCAAAGGACAAATCCTGTGCCGCATACGGCCGGATATTCTGCAATCGGGATATGAGCGGGCCGTAGCGTCGTTAAATGCCCAACGGGCCAGCCTGTCAGTTGCGGAGCAACAACTTAAGCAACAGGAAGCCAATTTTGCCAATGTAGAGGCTACGTTTAAGCGAAATCGGGAACTTTATGATAAAAAGGTGGTCTCCGCCGCGGAATTTGACCAAGTACGGGCCGATTATGAAAGCGCAAGGGCAAACCTAGAAGCGCAGCGGCAAAATGTATTGGCTACAAAATACGGTGTTGACCAGTCGCAGGCATCTGTGCAGGAGGCAGGCGATAACCTGGCGCGTACTACGATTTATGCACCAACTGATGGTGTGGTTTCATTGCTCCAGGTGGAACTCGGCGAACGTGTGGTAGGTACGGCGCAGATGGCAGGTACGGAGATCATGCGGATTGCCGATATGAATGCTATGGAGGTAGTTGTTGAAGTCAACGAAAATGATATTAACCGGGTATCGTTGAACAACGAGGCAACGATTGAAGTGGACGCTTTCCAAAACCGGAAGTTCAAAGGTCGGGTTACGGAAATAGCCAGTTCATCAACCACCGCAGCCGCTGCAACAGCAACCGAGGCGGGCACTGATCAGGTAACCAATTTTAACGTGAAAGTCCGCATACTGCCCGAATCGTATGAAGATCTGATTAAGGAAGACCAAGCTAATCCATCACCATTCCGGCCGGGGCTTTCGGCCACGGTAGATATCCATACCCGTCAGGATACGGGTTTAGCGGTATCCATACAGTCCGTCACGCTGCGCGAAGCCCAGGATACCACCGCAACTGCCGCGAAACCAACCGGCACCTCCGCAAACGGTAATGCTAAAATGAAGGAATATGTGTTCGTATATGATAATGCGGGGAAAGTGCGCCAAACAGAAGTGACGACCGGTATTCAGGATGATACCTATATCCGTATTCTTTCCGGCCTTTCGGAGGGGGATGAAGTGGTGTCACGGCCGTTCAATGCCATTAGCAAGACATTGAAAGACGGTAGCCGCGTGGAAAAAGTTGATAAAAACAGCCTGCTGTAGCGGGCTGTTTTAAAATTTCATTTTGGTTTGGACTGATTATAAATAATTCCGTATCTTCGCAGGCGATCAACAAGAATTGATGATGATTTGCCCACTGGCTCATTTTGAGGAAGTCTATAAAACAGATCACGGAGCAGTATACCAATGCAGCAGGCAGAATTGCTATTGGCTTGATTTTGCTGGCGGCACAACTGCATTTAAGGTGAGTGACTTTTTCAGTTTCAAGAAGAAAGTCGATGCGGTGGACATCTCTGCCATGGTCATCGATTCGTCACGTACAGCTGATTTCACGATCATCATGCCTTTCCGCACCCCGCGTTGTTTCGTGCTGGATATTAATGCCGTGCTGAATTTGCGGGAACTGCTGGCAGGGGCGAAGTTTATGATCGAATTAAACAGTGTAATCAATGAATGCCTGCACGCAACCCCAGGCCATGCATTCCGGCCGCAGATTACCGATCATTGACGGTATTTCCTGATAATTTAGACTGAATTTGTATTGCTTTTGTTTTGAATGGTTTACCCTTTCGTTTTCGTATATTTGTATTACTGAAAACATGGCGTCATAACCATGATCAACTTTAAAAGGACAAGTACTATGAAAGATTTATTGCGTTTGAAGACTTCATTAAATGAAGAAATCGAAAAGATATTAAATGAACAGATTAAAGTAGAGGCACACTCTTCATCCATTTACCTGGCGATGTCGTCTTGGTGTGATGATCAGGGATACGATTTCAGTGCTGATTTCTTCGCCAAACAATCGGAAGAAGAGCGTACGCACATGCTGAAGCTTTTTAACTACGTAAATGACCGGGGTGGTCGTGCAATTTCTCCCGAAATAGTCAATATTCCTGCAGACTTCGAATCGTTCCGCGGTGTCTTTGAACAGATGCTTGAGCAGGAGATGTATGTGACTCAGCAGTTTAATAATATTGCTGATAAATGTATGAAAGTAAAGGACTTTGTGACATTCCAATTTATCCAATGGTTTTTGGAGGAGCAGATTGAGGAAGAATACGTGGCGCGCCGGATTCTGGAAATGTTCGATGTGATCGGAGAGGAAGGCACGGGTCGCTGGGAAATTGATAAACACATTCCGAAAGTAAGCTACGAAGGTTAGTAACCGTGTGACATGCCATACAGATCGGGCTGCCTCTTTTCCGGAGGCAGCCCGATTTTTTTTGCAGACATACGGATTATATCTTATCTTTCGTTCTCTATAAACAGGAGCAGGTTTATTCAGCTTACTCGCATTATATTTGATACAGATATACCATATTATTTTACTGAAGACAGTTGCCACCGATAGCTATACATAGGCTCCTTTTCTTTGCGTTTCTTTTTATGTCGGTACACGCCCTGGGGCAATCCCGGCAAAAAGAAATCACGGGTGTCGTAATCGATACTTCGGGAGCGCCGTTGCAGGGTGTGAATGTCCGGCTTTCCACAATTTTGGACACAATGCTGGTTACAACTGCCCAAAATGGGTCGTTCGCATTTACTGGTGTTATCGGTCCCGATTTCCGTCTGACGTTCAGTATGATCGGTTACCAGATCCTCGATAAGGTTTATCAGTCTGAGCTTCCCGTGGCTTCTATCCGGTTACTTCCGACGGTGTTACGCCCGCAACAGACACTGTTACGAGAGGTCGTGATAAACCATGTGCGGCCGATAGTGTTTATGGGCGATACCATCCAATATAACCTGGATGCGTATAACATCCGGAAGAACTCATTGCTGGAAGAAGCGCTGAAATTACTGCCCGGCATACAGGTAAGCCGCGACGGTACGGTTCTGGCTCAGGGAAAACAGATCAGCCGGGTACAAGTGGACAGTAAGAATTTCTTTGGTGGAGAAGTGTTGACTGCCACAAGGAACCTACCCGCTGAATTTATCCAATCGATACAGGTTGTTGATTATTATGGCGACATGGCGAGTAAAACAGGTATCCGAGATTCGCCACCGGAGAAGATACTTAACATCGTGTTGAAAGAAGATAAGAAACGTATTCTCTTCGGCCAGGTAACCGGAGGCGGGGGGACAAGCGACCGATATATCGGCAGTATGGGTATCAATAATTTTAATGACGGACAAGAATTTTCCATGGTGGGTTCGTTTAACAATACAAACACCAGTCTGTTTAGTTATGGTGCACCAAGTGGTGCCGGTAGCAGGGAACGGGGCAGCACCGATTTAACCGGCATGATGGATCCCGTAGACGGTGTAAATACGACCAATTCACTTGGACTGACCTATTCCGACGAGGTGGTGGATAATGTAAATATATACGGAAAATATACGTTTACCAATCGGAAAAATAACACCATTGGTAACTCGCAGTTGCGAAGTATGTACGATTTCCGACCCATCATTAATCAGGAAAGCCGGGAAGTAAATTCAGATAATATGCATCACCTGATGACTTGGGATGTAGAGGCTCAGCTGGATGCTAAAAACTACCTTAAGGTAAGCCCGAATATCTCATTCAATTCTTCCCGGATGAACAACCAGAGTGTAAATACGATTCAGAATAAAAGCATCGCCAATGAGCAAACCTATCGAACTTATGAGGCGAATGAAAATGCCTCATCCCCGAATTTTGATGTTGATATTCTATATTCACGCCTTTTTAATAAGCCGGGTCGGAAATTCGTATTGAATATGCTGGGGAGGTATGCCAAGCAGGATAAACTGGATAGTATTAATGATTATTTCCAGAGTGTTGACATTTATACCGGCTTACCTAATGAAGGAGGAGTAAATGCATTGGAACAAAATGTAAGAAGTAATAGCCGGAACCAGATTGGCCGGCTACGTGCTGCATACATTGAACCCATTGATAAAAACAGCATTCTGGAAATCAATTACGAATATAATTATACGAATATTGATAACCGGCGAAGCGTGTGGGATCGGTCGGAACAGGTGCCTGTCGACTCGTTGAGTGTGGACTATGCTTACTTTTTTGAAAGCAACCGTATTGGCCTGAATTACCAAATGGACAAAAGTGAACGGTTCAGGTATACGCTTGGTTTTGCAGTACAGCCGTTGTTATTAAGCGGTCATACACTCAGTAGGGAAATAGTCACGCGGCACCGGAACGTTAACATGATACCGAGCGCTGGCTTCCGTTATCGCATTAATGACGAAAGTGAATGGTCTATTGATTATCTCGGGACCAATAACCAGCCGAATTTTTCGCAGATACAACCGGTGCAGGACCTGACCAACTCTCAGAACATCATTATGGGTAACGCTGAGCTCAAGGCTGAATTTGTGAATCGGATTACGACACGGTATCGGCGCACCAGAATAGGCATGAACCGCTTTTTTGAAGCGCAGTTATCCGTAAATCAGGTCCAGAACAAAATTGTGACCATCCGCGAAAGCCTTCCAAACAGTACGGTGCAGCGTACCAGTTTCCGCAATACTAATGGTTATTTTGATGTCCGGGGCTATTACATGTATAGTACGCCGGTGTTCAATGAAAACGTCCAGCTTAACCTCAATGGCATGGCCGACTATGTCAATAACATCTCATATATAGACACGGCACGCTATTTTGGACGTAATTTTATCTATTCCCAGGCAGCGCAGCTCCGCTTTTCAGTAGCCGATGTCATTGAAACGGAGCTGAACAGCAGCTATACATTCAACCGTACCCGCTATTCTTTACTGTCAACCGAAGGGATTAGCGCGAACTCATTCTTATTCGGGTTGGCGGCAAAAGGATATCTTTCCGACAATTGGGCCTTCGGTTTTGATATGTCGCACCGGCTTAATACCGGATATTTTGTCAATGCAAATCCTACATTGCTGAACGCCTACATTGAATGTACGTTCCTGAAGAATAATATGGCGCTACTTCGCCTGCAGGGATTCGACCTGTTTAATGAAAACACCGGTGTTACCCGGGAGGTGCTGGGCAACGATGTGCTGGATGTCCGTAATAATCGGCTTGCCCGGTATTTTATGCTGTCGCTGAATATCCGTCTGCAAAAATATCCGTCAAAAACGTGATGAAAGCTATCGTAATCCGGTCGCCCGGAGGGCCCGATCAACTAACGCTGCAGGAGCGGCCTATTCCTCAGGTGACCGCCAACGAGGTATTGATTAAAGTACATGCGGCCGGGGTCAACCGCCCTGATATTTTTCAACGGCAGGGTAAGTATCCGGCACCGGAAGGGATTGTGCAGGATATTCCCGGATTGGAAGTGGCCGGAACAGTTGAAGATTGTGGCCGCACGGTTACGCGCTGGAAACCGGGTGACCGAGTTTGTGCACTGCTGCCGGGCGGCGGATATGCTGAATACGCCGTAGCTGATGAATCGCACTGCCTGCCTATTCCGGTGAATGTATCGTTTTTTGAAGCAGCTTGCCTCCCGGAAACGGTGTTAACTGTGTGGCACAATGTTTTCCAACGTGGCCGGTTAATAAGCGGCCAGTCATTTCTCGTACACGGTGGAAGCGGGGGGATCGGCACCACCGCTATTCAGCTGGCTTCCCTTGCAGGAGCAAAAGTGTATGCCACGGCAGGAACGGATAACAAATGCCGTTTTTGCGAAAAACTGGGTGCGGTGTCCTGCATCAATTACCACGACCGGGATTTTGCGACGGAACTGGAAGCCGGAACAATTGACGTATTGCTGGACAGTATCGGTACACCTTATTTTGATCGCAATATTGACTTGCTGGCTGAGGAGGGTCGGATCGTTTTTATTAATGCGATCGGTGGACGACAGGCTGTACTAAACATTGGCAAGTTAATGCAAAAACGCCTGACGTTGACGGGAAGCACGTTGCGTAATCGGGACAGCGCGTTTAAGGCGGAGTTATGTCGGGCCGTTGAATACCACGTATGGCCCTGGCTTAGTCAGGGACACTTCCGTCCGGTTATTTCCCGCATTTTTGCCCTCACCCAGGCATCGCAAGCACACACGCTGATGGAGTCTGGGAACTTTATCGGTAAACTCGTATTGGAAACTTGATGTGTCGCGCGACTAGCTAAATACTTTTAGCGTTTTCATTTTCGCAATTTTTATGCATATTAGCTGCACAACTGATTAGCATGATCTCCCTATGAAAATCATATTTACTTTGTTATTGACACTGGCCGGTATATTCAATATTTACGGACAGGAAGTAACCAAGGTCGACCGGCCGCTCGATTATGTCAATCCATTGATGGGTACCCAATCTGTTCACAGCTTGTCCAATGGCAACACATATCCGGCTATTGCTCGGCCGTGGGGGATGAATTTTTGGTCGCCTCAAACGGGGAAAATGGGCGATGGGTGGATGTATACATATACCGCTGAACGCATACGCGGATTCAAACAGACACACCAGCCATCTCCTTGGATGAATGATTATGGCCAGTTTTCCATTATGCCCATTACCGGCGAGCCTACTTTCGACGAAAATGAACGTGCGAGCTGGTTTTCCCACAAAGCCGAGATTGCCCAACCCCATTACTATCGTGTTTATTTGGCAGACCATGATGTTACTGCGGAAATTACACCTACCGAAAGAGCAGCCCGGTTCCGCTTTACGTTTCCACAGACCGATAGTGCATTTGTAGTTATTGATGCGTTTGATAAAGGTTCATACGTAAAAATCATCCCCGCGGAAAACAAGGTCATTGGTTATACGACCCGCAACAGTGGCGGCGTTCCGGATAATTTCCGTAATTATTTTGTCTTGGTATTCGACAGGCCTTTTACTGGACTGAACACTTTTGCTGATTCGGTTCTGGTAGATGGCAGGCTGGAGATGCAGGCCGACCACGTTGGAGCAATCCTTGGTTTCCGGATTGCGAACCGTGGGGATCAGGTACAAGTGAAAGTAGCGTCATCTTTCATCAGCCATGAACAGGCCGAATTAAATCTGCGGGAAATTGGCGATAAGAATTTTGAAGCGGTCAGGCAGGAAGGAGCGGACCGCTGGAACGCCGAACTGGGTAAGGTGCGGGTCGCTGGGGGAACAATCGATCAGGTGCGCACGTTTTATTCCTGTTTATACCGGACTATCCTGTTCCCCCGCATGTTCTACGAGTATGATGCGGATGGGAATGTGATCCACTATAGCCCGTATAATGGACAGGTTTTACCGGGATTCCTATTTACCGACACCGGTTTTTGGGATACTTTTAGGGCGTTATTCCCCCTTTTGAATCTCGTTTATCCCGAAGTTAATCAAAGAATACAGGCTGGGTTGGTTAATGCTTATCAGGAGGGGGGATGGCTTCCCGAATGGGCAAGTCCGGGTTACCGGGATGTGATGGTTGGCAATAACTCAGCTGCGGTGGTGGCTGATGCGTACATCAAGGGTATACGGGGCTACGCAATTGAAACGTTGTATGAAGCATTACTGAAAGGGAGCAATGAAGCTGGCCCGCTTCCGGCCGTGGGCCGCGCTGGTGCTGCGTATTATACCAAGCTGGGATACGTACCTTATGATGTAGGTATCAACGAAAATGCGGCACGTACACTGGAATATGCTTATGATGATTTTGCAATTTATCAGCTGGCCAAGACATTGGGGCGTCCCGCTGCGGAAATTGACCGTTATCGCCAGCGAAGCTTCAACTATCGAAACCTCTTCGATCCTCAAAGCGGATTAATGCGTGGGAAGAACCAGGATGGGAGCTTCCAGCAACCTTTCAATCCGTTCAAATGGGGCGATGCATTCACCGAGGGAAATAGCTGGCACTACTCGTGGTCAGTATTCCACGACGTAGCTGGACTAGCGAAGCTGATGGGAGGAAACGAGGCTTTTGTACGTAAACTTGATTCGGTGTTTACTTTACCACCCGTGTTTGATCACAGCTACTATGGGTTTACTATCCATGAGATCAGGGAAATGCAAATAGCCAATATGGGCCAATATGCACATGGAAATCAACCAATCCAGCATATGATCTACTTGTACAATTATGCCGGCGTACCCTGGAAGACACAATATTGGGTGCGGGAAACAATGAACAGGATGTATCTGCCTACGCCGGATGGTTATTGCGGAGACGAGGACAACGGACAAACTTCGGCGTGGTATGTTTTTTCGGCTCTCGGTTTTTATCCGGTTACTCCGGCGACGGATGAATATGTGCTTGGAGCCCCACTATTTAAAAAAGTGACAATTGAACTTGAAGGAGTTAAAATACTTGAAATTAATGCGGTAAACAATGATGATTCCCATCGTTATGTCAAATCATTAAGGCTTAATGGTATTGATTACAGTAAAAGCTACCTCAGGCACGGTGATCTGATTAATGGCGCTGTACTTGATTTTAATATGGCCGAAGTGCCAAATACCTCACGGGGTACGCGACCGGAAGATGTTCCATATTCATTAAGCCTGGAAGAATGACCTAATCTTGCCATCTTCAGGCGCTATGATGCTATTTAAGCTATAGATCTGTTTTAAGTTCTTTTTTACTGTTTTTTTATTGAAAAATAATGCGGAGTTTTTTTTGGCATTAAGTTCGCATAGCTATAGGGTAGCAAAAGAAAGGAACAAACTATGAAACGGATTTCCATATACGCCGGAATGGTAGCCATGGGCACCTTCCTGTTTTTAACAAGCTGCGTAAGCAACAAAAAGTACCAGTCGTTACAGACCAGTTACGAAGAGATGCGCGCAAAAGAACAAGAAACAAGTAAGCGGTATCAGGAGGCACAGCAACAACTGTCGTCGACCAATACGCGTGTCAGCAGTCTTGAGGATCAGATTGCTGCTGAACGGAAAAACCTCGCTGCCTTACAGGATGCACTTGATAAATGCCTCACGTCATCTAATCAGGGCAACGTCAATATTTCCAAACTGGTAGATGAAATCAATGCATCGAACCGTTACATACAGCATTTGGTAAATACAAAGAATAAGAGTGACTCGCTGAATATGGTATTGACCAACAGGCTCACCAGATCATTGAGCCGCGAGGAAATGCAGGATGTGGACGTACAGGTATTGAAAGGTGTGGTTTATATTTCGCTTTCTGACAACATGTTATATAAGTCAGGAAGTTATGAAATATCCAGCCGGGCTGGAGAAACACTCAGCAAAATAGCCAAAATTATTATGGACTATAGTGATTATGAGGTGCTC
The DNA here is from genome assembly GCF_040395035.1 of Parapedobacter lycopersici. Taxonomy (GTDB): domain Bacteria; phylum Bacteroidota; class Bacteroidia; order Sphingobacteriales; family Sphingobacteriaceae; genus Parapedobacter; species Parapedobacter lycopersici_A. The sequence goes on from NZ_JBEBRB010000032.1 coordinate 27,490, forward strand.
GTGGAAGGTAATACCGACAATGTACCTATTTCCCAACGGAATATCCGCAATAACTGGGACCTGAGTGTACTGCGGGGCTCATCTGTCGTGCAGGCGCTGCAAAACGATTACGGTGTAGACCCCAAGCGACTTACTGCAGCTGGCCGCGGCGAATATAATCCGATAGCCAGTAACGATACGGAAAGCGGCAAAACTCGGAATCGCCGTACTCAGATTATCATTACGCCAAAACTTGACCAGTTTATGGAGTTGATCGACAAGGCTCCTGAAAACAACGGAGCGACAGCCCCCGAAATTACAGCGCCGGCAACAACTGATACTGTAGCTTCGGAACAGCAGCAGGAAACTCCTCCGAGGGAATATGAAGTAATTCCGTTTACGCCAGAACCTTCAAGCCCCCAATAAAAGGCAGCGTGGCGTGACATGCCGGTATCCGGAATATTAATCCTAATTTTGGGTGATGATTTCCGAAACTGAAATACTGGCCCGTTTGGCGCTGGCCGCATTGCTCGGCGCGGTAATCGGACTGGAACGGGAACGAAAGGACTGGGTGGCCGGACTGCGTACACACATGATGGTCTGTCTTGGCGCTG
>NZ_JBEBRB010000033.1:0-27901 GCF_040395035.1 Parapedobacter lycopersici
ATGAACTGCGGAAAATCCAGGTGCCCCACGGCAAAGTGACCTGGCAGATCGACCGCAATGTGAATACCACTAATGTATGCATAGCCAACTGCAAATTCTGCAATTTTTTCCGCAGGCCGGGCCATGCCGAAAGCTATATTACCGACATCGAAACGTATAAACGGAAAATCGAGGAAACGTTCCGGTACGGGGGCGACCAGCTACTGTTGCAGGGCGGACACCACCCAGACTTGGGACTGGAATTTTATACCACCCTGTTCAGGCAGTTAAAAGAACTGTACCCCACACTTAAACTGCATTCCCTGGGTCCGCCCGAGATTGCACACGTTGCCAAACTGGAGCAGATGAGTCACATTGACGTGCTGAAGGCACTCCAGGATGCAGGGCTCGATTCCCTGCCGGGTGCCGGTGCCGAAATCCTTAACGATCGCGTCAGGCGGCTGATCTCCAAAGGAAAATGCGGCGGACGGGAATGGCTGGATGTCATGCGGGCCGCGCACCAGATCAACCTCCCGACTTCCGCAACGATGATGTTTGGCCACGTGGAAACAATAGCCGAGCGTTTTGAACACATGGTCTGGCTCCGGGAGGTGCAGGAAGAACGCCCCCGGGATGCGCACGGATTTATCGCATTCATTCCCTGGCCTTTCCAGGACGATGGCACATTGCTTAAGCGCCTGCGCGGCATCACCAACGATGTGACCGGCGAGGAATATATCCGCATGGTTGCCCTCAGCCGCATTATGCTGCCCAATATAAAAAACATCCAAGCCTCATGGCTGACCGTCGGAAAACGCGTTGCACAGCTCTGCCTGCATGCGGGGGCAAATGACTTTGGATCGATCATGATTGAGGAGAATGTGGTGTCCGCCGCCGGCGCACCGCACCGGTTTACGTCTGCCTCCATTCAGCAGGCCATCCGGGAGGCCGGCTTCGAGCCACAGCTCCGGACACAGAAATATGAATTCCGGGAATTACCGGCAGTAATGGAAGAACAGGTGATTGATTATTGAGTTCATTCGATAAAAAATTGGAAAAGCTGATCTGCGAAATAGAGGCCCTGATCTATGCGTCGGAATACGGAATTACCCCCGCGGAGATCAAGCAGGTCATGGAAACCGTTATGGAAAAGTCCCTGGAAGAGCACGAAATCCACTCCATTCTCGCTGAAATTGAACGCCGCTATCAACAGGAAGACCGGGTGATGGAACTCCGGATGGTAAATAGCGCTTACCAGTTTCTGACCAAACCTCGGTATTACGCTACGATCAACCAGCTGCAGGCGCACCGGGCCAAAAAGAAGCTCAGTCAGGCCGCATTGGAAACATTGGCCATCATCGCTTACCGGCAGCCCATCACGAAACTGGAAATTGAACAGATCCGTGGCGTCAACTGCGATTATTCCGTTCAGCGCTTACTGGAAAAAGAACTGATCGTTATTGCCGGTAAATCTGAAAGCGTCGGCCGACCGATTCTTTACGGCACCAGCAACCTCTTTATGGATCATTTCGGTCTGAACAGTGTGGCGGATCTTCCGAAGTTAAAGGAAATTGTAGCGGAAAGCAACACTATTGGAGAAGCAACAAACTAGCTGCCAGACACTTACCTTCATACCCATTTTTTTTTAAAAAAAGTGATAGGAAGTCAAAAACTTGTTATTTTTATCGTTGTTAAAAAACAGTATACAATAAAACATAATTATGAAAACGCTAAGGACGCAAGACAATGAATTAGCAATTTTGGAGGATGAGGTGTTAGCCGTTTTGGACAATGGGCCGGATGACGATGACGACACGGACGGTTTTTTAGAAGAGGGAGATGACTTTGAATTGGATGAGTTCGATTCATTGGATGATTTTGACGACTTTGATGACGACGACGATTACGCGTAACCGTCTCCATATTTGAAAGACTGTTTACGCAGGTCCACGAACCCCATACGAGAAAGCGGAGTCACCTATACCAATACAAATCCGGCTTTCAGACCCCAATGTTCAGAATGACATGACAAAAATCACATCCGCTATGCTGGCTAACCGGCGTAGCGGATGTGTTTATGCCTGGCCTTTAGCCGGTTTTACCAAAAACTTATCGGCATAATTAACAAGATTTACCCCACCGTAATTTCCCGAACTCATCAACAACAGGTTCTTTCCTTCCGGATCCATCTGGCTGAGGTATTCCCCGATACTGGTGATGTTATTGAAGTAAATCAAATCGGGTTGGTTAAATGCCTTTTTCAGGGTGTCAGTGGTAATGGCTTCCGCGTTTTTCTGTTTGAGTGCTTCCTGGTTAATAAATACCGCGGGATACTCCGCCTCCTGCATGGTGTCTTTGTATTCATTCAGGTATGCTTCGCTTAAGCTGCTGTAGGTATGCAATTCGACGATTGCGACAAGCTCCTTGTTCGGAAACTGCTCTTTCAGCGCATGGATGCTCGCCTTTAATTTGGACGGCGTATGGGCAAAATCCTGATAGACCACGCTATCGTCGTCACTGGCGACATATTCCAGTCGCCTGGACGCCCCACGGAAATTCCGGATGGCATTGTAAAATGCCTCCCGGCTTACGCCCAGCCAATCGCATACCGTGAAAGCCGCCGCAATGTTGGACAGGTTATGCCGGCCAAACACCTGAAGCGGGATGTCGCCTGCAGCCGTATGGATATAAGTGACGCCTTTATTGATGGTGTACTCCGGTGTGCGGTAGCCATGCTTATTGATCTTGGATTGATCTTCAAGCACAATTTCCTGCAGTTTCTTATCCTCTTTGTTATAGACCAGTGTGCCCTTGGGTTCAATGTGTTTGATAAAAAGCCGGAATTGATCCACATATTTTTCAAACGTCGGAAAGGCATTTACATGATCCCACGCAATACCGCTGATTAATGCAATATTGGGTTTATATAAGTGGAACTTGGGGCGTTGGTCAATGGGTGAAGCCAGGTATTCATCGCCCTCAATAATGGCAATGGGTGCATCCTTGGTCAGCCGGACCATGTACTGGAATTCATCCAGTTTCGCACCAACCAGGTAATCAAAATCGCGGCCAATGGACTTCAATACGTGCATGATGATGCTGGTAATGGTCGTTTTGCCGTGACTTCCGCCGATAACCACCCTTACTTTTTCCCGGGTCTGTTCGTATATAAACTCGGGGTATGAATAAATTTTGATCCCGATTTCCTGTGCTTTCAGTAATTCGGGGTTGTCTGCCTTAGCATGCATACCGATGACCACCGCATCGATATCGGGTGTAATGTGTTCGGGATACCAGCCCGGTTTGGGAAGCAGGCCTTCCCGGGCAAGGTTGGTCCGCGACGGTTCGTAGATATGGTCGTCGGAGCCGCTGACGATGAATCCCTTTTGAGCCAGTGCGATGGCAAGGTTATGCATGATACTGCCCCCGATGGCAATAAAGTGTACTCGCATAGCTAGTTGATTTTAATAAATCGTGCAGCTGCCCATCCGTTCTCCTCTTTATGCCCGCGGTAATGCAGGTTGTAACCCATGGCGGCCGTTTTCAGCGTGTGAAGGTCATCGCCGTCATAAAACCCGCTGATATACAGTTCCCCTTCCACTCCAAGGCATTGCGCATAGCTGCTGAGTTGATCCAGCAGGATGTTCCGGTTGATATTTGCTAATATGATGTCGAATTGCATGCCGGAAATCAGGTCGGCTGTTCCGCACCGGGCTTCAATGTAGTCGACGTCGTTCAATTTTTTATTTTCCTCCACACTTGCAACACATACCGGGTCATTGTCTATGGCCAGTACCTGTATTGCACCGAGTTTCACGGCTAAGATAGCCAATATACCCGTACCGCATCCCATATCCAGCACATTTTTTCCTTCAAACGCCGTCTCGAGCATATAACGCATCATCAACGAAGTTGTTTGGTGGTGTCCGGTGCCGAATGCCATCTTTGGGTCAATGATAATTTCGTAAGGGTAGTCCGGCCGCGGTGAATGGAAGGTTGCCCGTACATAACACTGGTCAGCGATCACAACCGGTTCAAAATTGCTTTCCCAGACGGCATTCCAATTTTGCGGTGCAATCTCCCGCCGGGTATAATTTACTTCGAAGCCCGGAGGCTGCCGGATCAAAAGTGACTCAAGCAGCGGTGCATCAAACTGCTCGGAAGCAATGTAGGCGGCAAAGCCCGCTTCCCGTTCTTCAAATGTATCAAAGCCGATATTGGCCAGGTCCTGCACGAGCAGCTCCCGGTGCCAATCGGCACCTCCTTTGCAGGTGAATATCACCTCACTGTATTTCATAGTTCCAAATAACCGGAATAATTACGCATTGTATACTTTCACAATCTCCACAAAGTCGCGGGATTTCAGCGAAGCGCCGCCAATCAGTCCGCCATCGATATCCGCCTGTGAAAAAAGGTCGGGTGCATTCCCGGGGTTACAGCTGCCGCCATATAGCACCGACGTACTGTCGGCCACTTCCTGATTGTAGTGTGCGGCAATTTCATTTCGGATAAAGGCGTGGACTTCCTGTGCCTGCTGCGGCGAGGCCGTGAGACCGGTACCAATGGCCCATACGGGCTCATACGCCAAAATGATGTTTTTAAAGGCCTCATTGGAAAGATGGAAAACACCCGCGTCCAGCTGTTGTCTGATGACATCGAAATACTGGTCGGACTCACGTTCTTCCAGGGTTTCGCCGACACAGAAAATAGGCGACAATCCGCTTTTAAGCGCCAGGTCAACCTTCTTGCTTAATAAATAGCCGTCTTCCCCGAAGTAGGTCCGCCGTTCCGAATGGCCGAGGATCACATAGGTAGCGCCTGTTGACGTTACCTGTGCCGCCGAAATTTCGCCGGTATATGCACCGGCTGCCTCGGCATAGCAGTTCTGGGCGCCGGTTGATACCCGGGGATGGCCTTTGGCCAGCTGTGAAATCGCATGAAGGTGTATAAACGGACTGCATACGACCACATGCTGATTGCCCCGTACCTCGTCTTTTACCATGTTGATAATCTCGGAAAACAGGCTGATTCCCTGCTGATAGTCCAGGTTCATTTTCCAGTTCCCGGCAACGATTTTTCTACGCATAATAAAAAGGTGCTGTTAATGAATAGCTAATAGCTGTTAAAACTTCCGGTTTTCCCGGGTCAGTTCAAACACAGCAGTTAATAATTTCTGTTCCACGTCGTCGAACGTGCAATCCCGACGCTCGTATACCAGCCGGGCTGTCTCAACCATCTTATCCAGGTCATAGGTAGTGAATCCTTCCGATCCGCCCCATGAAAAATCGGGAATATAGGTGGGCGGCATGCCCGCACCGAAAATACTTGCCGCAACACCGACCACCGTTCCGGTATTGAATGCCGTATTGATGGCACATTTCGCATGGTCGGCCATGATCGTGCCGCAAAACTGCAATCCGGTATTCCGATAATCCTTATGGTCATAATCATATAAACGCACAGGTTTATAATTGTTTTTCATATTGGAATTATTCGTATCCGCTCCCCAGTTACACCATTCGCCTACTACGGCACTGCCGAGGTAACCATCGTGTCCTTTGGAAGACCTGCCCCAGATAACGCAGGTATTCAGTTCGCCGCCTACACGGCATTGGGGTCCCACGGTGACGTTACTGTAGACCCGGGTTCCCATTTTCACCTGCGCGCCTTCCCCCAGTGCGAATGCACCCCGGATCAAGCTTCCCTCCCATACCTCACTGTTCTTACCCAAATAAATGGGACCGGTTGTACTGTTAAAGGTGGCACATTCTGCGGTTGCTCCGGGTTCCGCAAACACCCGGTCGCCGATAAAGCGATTACTATCGGATAATTCAGCCGACACCCGACCCTTGGTAAGCAGGTCAAAGTCGGCTTGGATTGCCGCACCGTTACGGAGAAAAATATCTTCGGGATGGCGGATACAGGTAACCGGATGTGGGTACCGCACCGGTGCATAGTCGCCTTCGGCGGCAGCAGCAAGGGAAGCCGTATCTGTATGTATTGCAATCCACCCGTCTTCATCGGTCAGCCCTTCACCGGGACGCAAACCGGCGATGGCGTCGCACAGGCGATCGTCCGGACAGCAGTTGCCCCGGATAAGCCACAGCGGACCGGTATGATCGGTTAACGGGTATTTTTCACTTAAATAGGTGGGCGTAAGAAACGAGAAAGGAGTGTTTAGCCATTTTCCCCATTTTTCGGCGATGGTAAGTATGCCAACACGTAAATCAGCTACCGGGCGCGTCAATGTGAGCGGATAAAGTGCCTTCCGCCAATCAGCCTTGTCAAATAATACGATATGCATGGGCGTAAATTCGTACGGCTAAAATAAAAAAGTCCCGATAAAATACCGGGACTAAATATTTTTTACCGTTCTGCTTATTTCTTGTAACGGCTGCGGAACTTATCGATACGTCCAGCAGTATCCACCAGCTTCATCTTACCGGTGTAAAAGGGATGTGAGGTGTGCGAGATTTCCAGCTTTACCAGCGGGTATTCGTTGCCATCTTCCCATGTAATGGATTCTTTGGTATCGATACACGATTGCGTGATGAAGGCATAATCGTTAGACATGTCTTTGAATACCACTAATCTGTAATTTGAAGGATGCAAGTCTTTTTTCATTTCTTAACTATTATTTTTATGGTCATGACCGCGACTTATCGACGGCCAACCCCTACATTACTATACATGCTTAATTGAGGCTGCAAAGTTAATTTATCCATACGACAATTCCAATAATATTTTGGCTTTTCGGAACAGGCAGCACATATGGTATGCTTATCTTATAAAAAGAACAGTTTTCCGAAATTTTCGGGCCGATGGAAGTTGGGTTCAGGATAAGCGACCGGGCTCCATGCCAGGAAATGTGGCTCGGGCAGACCGTCCCCGCATTTATAGAAATTACCCGTACAGGATATTTCCGAAAGGGATCGGATACCGCTGGCCTCAAAGACAGTCAGTGGTATATTCAGTAGCAACCGCCATGATACGGGCTGGTGCTTTTTTTTATCGGGATTGATAACAGCGTGAGTTTTGATCTGTTCAACGGTGCTTCGGGGCAACGTCATGCGGGTAGATTTATCCGCACTGCCGTAACCGGCAAACGCCGTACCGATGCAATTGAACTCGAGGTTATAATAATGCCGGTTATCGAATGCGATGAAACATTCGACACAGCTGTCCCGGTGTACTGGGTCATTTGTGTTGCGGTATTCGGCCTTGATGTATTTTTCTTCGACTGAGAACTGCAGCACCAGGCTGTCTCCGGTATGGGCCGCTTTCATGCGCACTACTGGTTTATCCGGATATTGTGGCCATGGCGTTTCCTCCAGCATAACCGCCGTAAGCGGAGCCAACGCATCTGCAACCGATTTTTCATCGGACCGGTAACCAACATTTGGCAAAAATGGAATAACCAGTGTTTTCATGCGGTAATCAGTATTAATTCTTCTGATACTTAGCTGCTATCCGTTGGAGGATAACACGCAGTTCCGGTTCGTGTTTTTCCAGCTCTTCGACCAGCCGCAGCTGCGCCCGGGTACGCTGCAGGTTGTGCTGCGCGTGATGGATCTTGTAATAATGATCACCTTCCACGAAATCGGTCAGAAACCGTACGGTCTGCATATACGGGAGCAGCAGTACGCCCGCGAACAATGAATCCGTTTCGTGCGATGTAAGAAAGTGATGGGCCTGTTCAAAATATCCTTCGGCATACGCCTCAAATAGCGGGATATTCAATTTAATCCGTTCTACATCGGCCTCGTCTTCTGCCGCCCGGTTAATGATGCTGCGGATTGCATCCCCGAAATCGCAAGCAACATATCCCGGCATTACGGTATCCAGGTCAATCACACACTGGAACCGATCATTTCCATCCAGCAATACATTATTGAATTTCGTGTCGTTATGGGTAATGCGCAACGGCAGCAGTCCTTCGGCAGCCATGTGCTGAATGGTCTGCATGCGATCCTTCCGCGCGGCAACAAACGCAAGTTCGGCCGTCACACTGCGCACCCTGTCGAACGCATTTTTGGCAACAGCTTCGTCAAGACGTTCCAGTCGCTTGCCGATGTGGTGAAAATGGGGAAGCACCTCGTGAATGCGTGTGGCATCGAGATCGGACAACAACCGCTGAAACTGGCCAAATGCACGCCCTCCCTCCCGCGCCTGCTGCGGCGTTTCCACGATGTCGTAACTGCGGGTGTGTGGCAACAGGACAAACATCCGCCAGAAGCAACCTTCCGCATCCTCATGAAACGATTTCCCTGACTCGTGCCCGATTAGCGTGAGTACCCGGCTATCGGGATCTTTTTCATTGAGCTGCCTGTATTTTTGCTTCAGGTGATGCGTGACCAGCTCCATATTATTCATCAGTGCCGGAACATCCCGGAAGACATGATGGTTTATGCGCTGAAGCAGGTAACTGTCAGCTGCGTCCGTGTTTACCCGGTAGGTGTCATTGATATGTCCCGAGCCGAAAGGTGCGATATCCAGGACATTTCCCTCCATACGGAACTGGTTCGCCAGCCGGGCTAATTGTGCTGCATCAGGTGTATTCATAAAAAACTGCTGAACGGTTTTTTCCTTTGATGATGCAATATGCAAATAAGCGGAAAAATAACCACCATGTTTCCACAAAGCAATCGATTGCACTATTTTCCGTGTTATTTCAATCGAATCGGCCTGTTGCGTGTCCTATGCGATGTGCGGTCCGGCCGTCCGTACATCGGCGCTTACTGCCGTCTCAAATTTTTTAAAATTTTCAACAAACAGCGCAGCCAGTCTGTTTGCCTGGGCATAATAAGCCGTATCATTCGCCCACAGGCTCACAGGGTCCATGATCGCATCCGGTACACCGGGGCACGCCGTCGGGTATTGCAAGTTAAAGACTGGATGCGTGTGAAAGGCTGCATCAATTAATGACCCTGCCAGCGCCGCCCTCACCATGGCCCGGGTGTAGTCCAGCTTAATACGCCTGCCTACACCATAAGGACCGGCAATCCATCCGGTATTAACGAGCCACACCCGGATGCCCGTTCCGGTAAGCCGCTCGCGGAGCAACTCGGCGTAATGTCCGGGGTGCAGCGGCAGAAATGCTTCGCCGAAGCAGGCCGAGAAGACTGCCTCTGGGGTTTTGACACCCACTTCCGTACCTGCGACCTTTGCTGTATAACCGGATATAAAATGGTACATGGCCTGCGTGGTGGACAGCAGTGATATCGGCGGGATAACACCGAATGCGTCGGCCGTAAGAAAAAAGATGTTTTTCGGAGCCGGTGCCCGTCCCGAGCTTACGCTGCCTGCAATGTATTCAATCGGATATGCCACGCGGGTATTTTCCGTCTTGGCCGTGTTTTCATAATCGGGGGTACGTGAACCGGGATAAAAGACTGTATTTTCGAGCAGCGCGCCGAAACGGACCGCATCGAATATTTCCGGTTCCCTGGTCCGGTCGAGTCCAACGCATTTGGCATAACAGCCGCCTTCGAAATTAAAAATGCCTCTGGTATCCCATCCGTGTTCATCATCCCCGATCAATAACCGCTCGTGATCGGCGGACAGCGTGGTTTTCCCCGTGCCGGACAGGCCAAAGAAAAGTGCGGTATTCCCTGAAGTATCTGTATTAGCCGAACAGTGCATCGGCAGGATCCGTTTCCGGCGTGGCAGGATAAAATTCAGCACGGAGAACATGCCTTTCTTGATTTCACCGGTATAAGCCGTTCCGGCGATCAGGATCACCTGTCTGGTAAAATCAATAATCACGAAATTGGACTGGCGCAGGCCGTACTGTTCCGGATTCGGGCAGCGGAATCCCGGCGCTGCCAGAATGGACCAAGCGGGCCGTGCGTTTACATCTGCGGCTCCGGGTCGGATAAACAGGTTATTGACAAAGATGTTCTGAAACGCTGTCTCCGTGATGGCACGGATACTGACGCAGTGATCCGGATCGGAAACGGCGAGTCCGTCGCGGACATAAAGTTCCCTGTCGCTCAGGTAAGCACCTACCTGCTCGAGCAGGATACCAGCTGAACCTGCGTCGATGGGCTGATTAACAGGCCCCCACCATATTTCATCCTTCGTCAGGTCGTCATAAACGATAAACCGGTCTTTTGGTGCCCGTCCGGTAAAATGACCGGTATCGGCTGCCAGCGCCCCGGTATGGGTCAAATGGCCCTCCTGATTTACAATGGCAGTCTCCACCAGTTCGGCCACCTCTTTTTGATAGTGTACGGTTGCGTTTTTGTTAATAAAAAGATAGGTTAAATCCGGCATTACGGTTTCAAGCGAATTCATAACAATCTGTTTGGTTTATATTGGTTTAACGCGACAAATGTAGGGATTAAAAACGCATATAAAAAAGTAAAATACACTGAAAATCAACAAGTTGTAAAACTTACACTAAGTTAACGGACTGACCTACAGAATTGTTTAACGATTTAGCCTGATGGGGAATATTTTGCGACCGGGGTATTTTCATTGCGGTAGGTAATCGTTACCTTTAACATTTTTACATCAGTTATAACACGTATGAAATTATACCCTATCGATACCGGATTATTCAAGCTCGATGGCGGCGCGATGTTTGGCGTGGTTCCCAAATCCATATGGCAGCGCACCAATCCGGCCGATGAACGGAATATGTGCACCTGGGCGGCCCGTTTATTGCTCATTGAAGACGACGGTCGGCTGATACTCGTCGACACCGGACTTGGCGATAAACAGGACGAAAAATTTTTCAGTCACTATTACCGCCATGGTGATGCCACGCTCGACGGCTCACTGGCTGCCCATGGTTTCCACCGTGACGACATTACGGATGTTTTCCTCACCCACCTTCATTTCGACCACGTCGGAGGTGCGATTATCCGCGATGGGGAAAGGCTGGTTCCGGCCTTTAAAAATGCGACTTACTGGAGCAATAAAAAGCACTGGGAATGGGCGCTATTTCCCAACCATCGGGAAAAGCCGTCATTCCTGCAGGAAAATATCCTGCCCATATACGAAAGCGGAAAGCTCAGCTTCATCGACGTGGAAGACGGCATCCGGTTTTCGGAACATATCGTGGTCCGCTTCGTTTACGGGCATACGGATGCGATGATGCTCCCGCAGATTAACTACAATGGAAAAACATTGCTTTATATGGCCGATTTACTGCCTTCCGCGGGCCATATTCCGTTACCTTACGTAATGAGTTACGATGTTAGGCCCCTCACCACCATGGAAGAACGAAAACGTTTCTGGCAGGAAGCTGTGGATGGTGATTACGCGTTGTTTCTGGAACACGACCCGCTTCATGAATGTTGTTCCATCCTATCCATGGAGAAGGGATACCGGCTTAAAAGCACCTTTTCATTAGCAGACTGGTTATAACGGCATGAACGGAAAAAGCCGCCCCGGGTTTTATCCGTAGGGCGGCTTTGCTTAGTTTAGTTAATGAATAGGGTTAATTGGCTGTCAGCCCCTGACGGATGATATTCAGTGCACCGCCGGCTTTGAACCAGCCGATTTGCTGTTCGTTATAGCTATGGTTTACCGTAATCTCGTCCCGGGTACCGTCTGCGTGATGCAGCACGACCGTCAACGGCTTATCCGGTGCGAATCCGGTAAGGCCGATAATATCAATGGCATCGTCTTCCTGCACTTTGTCGTAATCTTCCTTGTTGGCAAAGGTCAGCGCCAGCATCCCCTGTTTTTTCAGGTTGGTTTCGTGGATACGGGCAAACGATTTCACCAGTACCGCCCGCACACCCAAGTGCCGCGGTTCCATGGCTGCGTGCTCACGTGATGAGCCTTCTCCGTAATTTTCATCACCGACAACAATGGAACCGATACCCGCGGCCTTGTACGCCCGCTGTGTAGCAGGTACCGCACCGTATTCACCGGATAACTGATTTTTCACAGTGTCGGTTTTGTCGTTGAAGTAGTTTACCGCACCAATTAGCAGGTTATTGGAGATATTATCCAGGTGACCCCGGTATTTCAGCCACGGGCCCGCCATGGAAATATGGTCGGTCGTACATTTTCCTTTGGCTTTAATCAGCAGCTTCAATCCGGATAAGTCGGTACCTTCCCATGGCGCAAAAGGATCGAGCAGCTGCAGACGGTCCGATGTGGGAGCAACAACGACTTCTACGCCGCTGCCATCCGCAGCCGGAGCCTGGTATCCCGGGTCCTCGACGTCAAATCCTTTTTGCGGCAATTCATCGCCGACAGGGGGATCCAATTTCACAGATTCGCCTTTATCATTAACCAGGGTATCGGTTAGCGGGTTGAATGACAAGTCACCCGAAATGGCAATCGCAGCCACCAGTTCCGGTGAAGCTACAAACGCGTATGTGTTGGGATTGCCGTCTGCACGTTTGGCAAAGTTCCGGTTGAAGGAGTGTACAATGGTATTCTTTTCGGCTTTTTCAGCGCCTACACGGGCCCACATGCCGATACAGGGGCCGCAGGCATTGGTAAAAATTGTAGCGTCCAGGTCGGTAAACGTGTCAAGCAGACCATCCCGTTCTGCCGTATAACGCACTTGTTCCGATCCGGGGTTGATACCAAATTCAGCCTTGGTGACCAATCCTTTTTCGACTGCCTGGCGGGCTACTGAAGCAGCACGTGACAGATCCTCATAGGAAGAATTGGTACAGGAACCGATTAACCCCCACTCTACTTTCAGCGGCCAGCCATGTTGTGCAGCCGCTTCTTTCATTTTAGACACGGGGGTTGCCAGGTCTGGGGTAAATGGCCCATTCAGGTGTGGCTCCAGTTCCGAAAGGTTAATTTCAATCACCTGATCAAAATAATTTTCCGGATCAGCATAAACTTCCGGGTCTGCCGTGAGGTGTTCTTTAATGGCATTTGCCGCATCAGCTACGTCGGCGCGATTGGTGGCCCGCAGGTAGCGTTCCATGGATTCGTCGTAACCAAACGTAGAAGTAGTAGCTCCGATTTCAGCACCCATGTTACAGATGGTTCCTTTTCCGGTACATGACATAGAACGGGCCCCTTCGCCGAAATACTCTACGATACAACCCGTACCGCCTTTTACCGTAAGGATACCGGCCACTTTGAGGATTACATCCTTGGGTGCAGTCCAGCCGTTCAGTTTACCGGTTAATTTCACTCCGATCAGTTTGGGGAACTTAAGTTCCCATGGCAGGCCCGCCATTACGTCACAGGCATCCGCGCCACCGACACCAATGGCCAGCATGCCAAGTCCGCCGGCATTAACCGTATGCGAATCGGTACCGATCATCATACCGCCCGGGAACGCATAGTTCTCCAATACAACTTGATGAATGATTCCCGCGCCCGGCTTCCAGAAGCCGATTCCGTATTTGTTGGATACAGACGCGAGAAAATCAAATACCTCCCGGCTCTCGGTGGTGGCTACCGCCAGATCTTGTTCAGCACCCTCTTTGGCCCGGATCAGGTGATCGCAATGCACAGTAGACGGTACGGCTACTTTAGGCCGGCCGGCCTGCATGAACTGCAGCAATGCCATCTGGGCCGTAGCATCTTGCATTGCTACCCGGTCAGGGGCGAAATCGACATACGAAACACCACGGTCATAACCCTGTGCCGCATTGCCGTTCCATAAGTGTGTATATAAAATTTTCTCCGTTAAGGTTAAGGGCCTGTCCACCACTTTACGGGCTGCGGCAATCCGCTCCCCGTACTGGGCGTAGACCTTCTTGATCATATCGATATCAAATGCCATTTATTATAAAATTTATGATGTGAATATCTTTTCAAGCGACGGCATCCGGGCTCATACCCCTGCCGCTTTTTAAAATTGTTGCGAATTTACGAAAAAAACCATGTTTTAACAATAATGCCTACCAACGCCATTTAATTTGGAAATATTCCAAATTACCGACAGAAACGTGGTCTGTTACTGCAATTACGGTGCTTCGTCGCCGAGATGCAACCACCCGAACCGTCCTATAAAAAGCTAAACGGATATCAGCTTCGGCGTGATCTTTTTCAATTCTGCAATTGCATGCGCTGGATTTTTAGCGGCAAACACATAATTCCCCGCCACCAGTACGTCTGCTCCGGCTTTTAGCAGTGCCAGCGCATTGTGATCGTTAACCCCGCCGTCAACTTCGATTAGCAGGCGCTCATTCCGATCAGCGGCCAGTGCACGCAGTTCCCGGATTTTCCGATAAGTACCTTCAATAAATTTTTGTCCGCCAAACCCCGGATTAACCGCCATCACACAAACCAGGTCGATGTCTTCAATAATTTCATAAAGCTGGGAAACGGGTGTATGGGGATTGATCGCCACACCTGCCAGACACCCCAGGTCCCTGATGGCGTGAACGGTACGGTGGAGGTGCGTACACGCTTCTGCGTGAACCGTAATATGGTCTGCCCCAGCTTCCTTAAATTGAGTAATGTAACGATCCGGTTCCACAATCATCAGGTGAACATCCAGTGGCTTTTTCGCGTAGTGTTCGATAGAGGCAAGCACCGGGAACCCGAACGAAATATTCGGGACGAAAACGCCATCCATGATATCGATATGGAACCAGTCTGCCTCGCTTTGGTTAACCATGGCAATATCATCGTATAGATGGGCAAAATCTGCGGAAAGTATGGAAGGGGCTACAAGGTGTTTGTGTTTAGACATGTGGTATTTTTTTACAAATATAGGGATTCCGAAAGGATTTCAGTTCAAGGACACCGCAACAATTCCCTGTAATTATACCACACCTGCCGGATGCCCGGCGCTGGCCATATAAAATGAAAATAACCGCCCGTTATTTATCGTGAAGCAGATCGAATCGCTCACATAGTTCGGGTGCATACCGGGCGGTAATTTCGTCGTCGGAATAGCCTAATTCTCGCTGAAGGCTACCGTTTAATAACTTGTTTAATAGCCTTCTAACCAGCGGGTACTCAAACTCTGATTTATTCAATTTGATCAGGTATTCCTTTTCCGTGATTTCAATGGTTGATTTTGCCATGACACTTAATTTATACATTGTCACTAAGATACGGGTACCATAATAACTTATTGTTAAGTTTCATTGATGATATCATGAAATCCGGTCAGAAAACGACCCGCCTGATCAGGCCGGATATGCACCGTTTTCGTACATTTGTATGCCAAGCGCCCGCATGAGACAGGGGAATTGGGATTTTTTACTTAGGTTTGAGTTAAATATAACGCAGTGGCACGATTAAAAATAAAGTATAAGTCGGGTTATAAAGGTGGAAAATATGCGCCGTTGTTCCGGTATGGAATGATGCTGGCCAGCGTGGTGCTAATCACGATGTTTCTGCCAAAACAGCCACGTTTCCGCTATGAATTTGAGAAAGGCAAGGTGTGGATGCATGAAGACCTGGTTTCACCATACAATTTCTCGATTCTCAAAACGCAGGCGGAACTGGATAAGGACCGCGAAAACATCCTGAAGTCCATTTATCCGATTTATAATCAAAACACTCAGGTTGCCGAGCAACAGCTTGCCCAGTTCGACACGGCGCTTCCGGAACGATGGCAGACCGCCGGACTCGATACCCTGGATGAAAACATGGCGACTTACGAACAGGTGGGCAAGCAGTTGCTTTCCGACATTTATAAACGCGGGGTCATTGCGCTGAACAATAAATTTCAGAGTGACCGTACTAATTATAACTTCACCTTACTTACAGATAATGTAGCCACCCAACGCAATACCGCCGAAGTGTTTACCGTCGAAACGGCGATGGAATACGCCCGCAAAACGATCGGCAACCGGTCTGCAATTGGGCATAAGGACTGGCTGGTTGATGCCGTTAGCAACTACATTACCCTGAATTACCTGTTTAACGAACCGCTTACGGCACGACTGGAAGAAGACGCGCTGGGAAATATCTCTACCACGCGGGGCATGGTACAACGGGGTGAGTTGATCGTAGCCAACGGCACGACCATTAATAATGAGGTTTATCAGAAAATCGAGTCCCTGCGAAAAGCCTATGAAGAGGAAGCGCGTATCGGTGGGAACTGGACGCTGGTGGTGCTGGGCCAGTTCTTCCTCGTGGGCTTGGTTGTTTCTTTACTCTTTGTATTTATTTATTTGTTCAGGAAGGATATTTACCATAATAACCGGCTGATTTTCCTGATCCTGATTGCTATAACGGGCATGCTGCTGGCGCTGTCCTGGGCTATTAAAATCAAATTGCCCAGCCTCTACTATATCCCGTATTGTATTGTTCCCATTATCATCCGCATACTCTTCGATACCCGGCTGGCGCTGAATATTCACCTGCTGATGGTGCTGCTTGCCGCCTTTTTTGTTCCCAACAGCTTTGAATTTGTATTCCTTCAGCTGTCTACAGGGATGGTAGCCATTTACAGCATTAAGACGCTGGTGAAAAGAGAACAGTTTCTCATCTCTTCGGCAATCATTCTCGGGACCTACCTGACCGCTTATCTCGGCATGGCATTGATGCGTGATGGGTCATTCAATAATATTTACTGGTCGAACGTCGCCCCTTTTATATTCAGTGTACTGCTTACCCTGCTGGCCTATCCGCTTATTTATGCTTTCGAACGGGTATTTGGTATTATATCAGATGTAACGCTCATGGAGCTGACCAATAGCAATTCGAAACTGCTACGTGAATTGTCTTATAAAGCACCGGGTACCTTTCAGCACTCGTTGCAGGTAGCCAACCTGGCGGAAGCCGCCATCTATAAGATTGGCGGCAATACGTTGTTGGTAAGGGCGGGTGCACTCTATCATGATATCGGCAAGATGGCCAACCCGCAATACTTTATTGAAAACCAGACCAAGGGCTACAATCCGCATGATGGACTTTCGTTCGAACAGAGTGCGCAGATTATTATTTCGCACGTAAGCAAGGGTGTGGAAATGGCCAGAAAAAACCAGCTGCCGGAGGTGATTATCGATTTCATCCGTACGCATCACGGCACCACCCGGGTCGACTATTTCTATCAGTCTTACATTAAATCTTTTCCGGAAAAATTTGTTGACGAGGATATCTTCCATTACCCGGGTCCCATCCCTTTTTCCCGTGAAACAGCCGTGCTCATGATGGCCGATTCCGTGGAAGCCGCTTCCCGAAGCCTTAAGGAACCTAACGCACAGAACATCAATGATCTGGTAGATAAAATCATTGAATCCAAGTTGGCTCAGAAGCAATTGATCAACAGCAATATTACATTAAAGGATATTACGGAGATCAGCGAAATATTCAAGGAGATGCTTAAGAGTATTTATCACGTACGCATCGATTACGAAGGTAACAAAAAGGAAACCGTTAGCTTGAAACCGCAAGATGGAATTGTTTAAAACCTTATCAATCAACAAGATGATTATGAAAATCGATCGATAAAAAAGGAAATCCATTTTTTCGTATTCAATTTTCTTAATTCGTTTTTTTGTATTAGGTTTGCAGTCGCTAAAAAAGCCGGTGAGGTGCCTGAGAGGCCGAAAGGAACAGTTTGCTAAACTGTCGTACTGGAAACGGTACCGAGGGTTCGAATCCCTCCCTCACCGCCAAACAATGAATACCCCGACAAGTCGGGGTATTTTTGTTTCCTCCCTATTTCCACCAATAGTAATAGTTGTGCAATCCGTCATACACAAACCCGCAACGCGGATACAGCTTGTTGCCGATGTAGTTTGTCTTTTCGGTTTCAAGCATCAGTCCGCAAGCCCCTGTCTCCTCACACCATTGCTTGCTGCGGTCTATCAATGCCACGGAAAGCCCTTTACCCCGGTGGTCCGGGTGAACGAACAAATCGCTCAGCAGCCATTGCTTTTTTAGTTTGATGTAATGATAGAGTTCGTACAGCTGTACAAATCCGACCGCCTCATCCTGCACATAAACAAGGAAGATATGCGACTGTTTGTTGGCTAAGCGTTCCTGTATAAATGCGCTGCATTTTTTGTAGTCATCCGGCTGCCGGTAAAAAATCCGGTAACGATTGAACAATCCGGCAACGGTGTCTAAGTCTTCCAGTCCCGCTTTCTTGATTTTGTAATCCATGGCGTTAAAATGTTTTGGTTATATCGGTAAAATTATGACTTAATAGGACTACCTTTGTAGTCCATATCCAATATAAAAGGTAGTCCAGCTTGTTGCCATACGAACACATCATCGTTATCACGAAAGAAAGCAAGGTCCCAGTTTACAGGCAGATTGCTATTTCAATAATCAATGCAATCAGGGGCGGCACCTTGCGGGCCGGAATGCAGTTACCCAGCAGCCGTGAACTGGCAAAGACGCTTGGCGTTCACCGCAAGACGGTGATTGCGGGTTATGAGGAGCTGGAAGCACAGGACTGGATTACGGTTGTACCAAGAAAGCACGTTGCCGTATCAGCACATATCCCATTGCTTAAACCGCAAAAATGGAGCGAACCCAGCATTGGTGTACAGACACCCTATTCGAAAAATTTGCATGTGCCGTTTAGGATAATAGAAACACATTCGGTTGATGAAAACTCCGTTTCGGATTCCGACATCATGATTGATGACGGATACCCGGATGTGCGGCTTTCCCCGATAGCTGACCTATTGAAAATTTATCGTTCACTTACTTCCAGGAAGCATACCATAAAAAATGCAAATGTCGGAACGACACGGGGGACATTGAAATTAAGGGAAGAGTTGGTCAGCTACCTGTCGGTAACACGGGGAATAAACCTTTGTGTTGACAACCTTTTGATTACACACGGTGCCCAAATGAGTATTTACCTGGCAGCCCGATTGCTTTTAGGCAATTCATCTGCCGTCATTGTAGGTAAGCCCAATTATCCCGTTGCCAATAAAACATTTGAAGAAACCGGTGCATCCATCATTGAGGTAGATGTAGATGACAGGGGCATTGACACAGATGCTGTTGAAAAAATTTGCAAACGAAAAAAAATTGATGCCGTATACGTGATTCCGCATCACCACTACCCAACAACCGTAACACTAAGCGCAGAAAGGCGGGTGAAATTGCTGGAACTTTCCAAGCAATACGTATTCGCCATTATTGAAGACGATTACGATTACGACTACCATTACACTTCGTCACCTTATCTGCCGTTGGCAAGTGGCAGCCACAATGGCAACGTAATTTATATCGGCTCCTTTTCCAAGATATTGGACCCCTCGCTACGGATGGGTTTTATGGTTGCCCCGGCGAATTTTATTGCACAATGCACCGCCCTGCGGAAGATCATCGATGTCGGCGGCGATGGGTACATGCAAAATGCACTAGCCCTGTTACTCAAAGAGGGCGAGCTGAAAAGGTACCTAAAAAAAGCAAAGAAACGTTATCATCAACGGCGTGACTTCCTCGATACCCTGTTGAAAGAAAAGTTAAGCCGATACGTTTCCTACACACTGCCTACAGGAGGCATGGCCATCTGGATAAAACTAAATCCTGATTTTCCCATCACCCAATTAATCACAAACACACCCTTTAAAATTATCCGATGGGATGCCGATCGGAATGCCTTCAGGTTTGGTTTCGCGTCAATGGATGAAACCGCATTGGCACAGGCTGTTGATGCACTGGAAACGCGATTAACAAAACTCGAACTGCTTTTTTAATGGAAGCATCCGGCCGCAACGGGTAAGTAAAATTTAAGATACAGTTTCGGAATTCAGTTTGTTTTTAATAGAATCGGGCCAAATTTTCAACTATTATTATAACTACACACTAAATTACAATGCAGAACAATGCCATAATGAGATTTTATCTCGCAATTCTGGGCGTTTGCTTCCTCGCAGGGTGTCAAAACAGCTCGAACCTGCCTGCGTCCGATAAGGACAACGGCGGTTTATTTTTACCCGGTGGCTTCGAGGCCATGGTTGTTATCGACAGTATCGGCGGTGGCCCGATGCCTGAAAATAATAACCAGGGCTGGTCCGGAAGACGCCCCCCGCGTGATCCCAACCGGCCTATGCCTGTCCGGAGTAACCAGGGAAAGCCTACGCGCCAAAAACCAAGAAGCAATTATTACGGATCACGGCATATCGCGGTCAATGATAATGGCGACATTTATGTTAAACTCCGGGTCAGCACTCCCGATGGCGAAGCCAATGCCGCCCTTCGTGATACCGACGGAGACGGTCGCGTAGACAGCGTGGCTTATTGGGCAAAATACGAAAGCCGCCAGTATGGAACAGCCATGCGTATTCATAACGGATACCTATACTACAGCTCTGAGCTGCTGGTGCTGCGTAGCAAGTTAATTCCGGGAACGCTACTCCCCGATGGCAAGGTCGACACCGTCGTGATTGATGACGGTCCACCCCACGAACACATTACCAAGCCGGTAACATTCGACGGTAAAGGCAATATGTACGTTGGCTGGGGCGCGGGATCCAACACCTGCCAGGAGTATAACCGCGTAGCGGGATCCATGGGTATGGGAGAAGTAGACAACCCCGATAATGGCTGTCCGCTTTTAGTTGACCATGGCGGCGTTTGGATGTTTGACGAAAACAAACTGAACCAGCACCAGTCCGATGGCGTGAGGTATGCTACAGGGATGCGAAGCATCGTTGCACTGGAATGGGACGAAACGTCAAATTCCCTTTATTCTGCGGTGCATGGCCGTGACGACCTGGTGGTTACCTGGCCCGAGTATTACAACTACTGGCAGAGTGCGATGCTTCCGGCTGAAGAATTTTTCAAAGTACCGCAGGGATTTGACGGTGGCTGGCCTTATTACTATTACGACCAGATCGAAAACAAAAGAAAACTGAACCCGGAATACGGCGGCGACGGTGTAAAGGAAGGCAATGGTGCAAAACTGGACGCACCGCTTGTCGGCTTTCCGGGTCACTTTGCTCCCCAGGACCTGTTGTTTTATAAAGGCGATCAGTTTCCTGCCCGTTACAAAGACGGCGCTTTCATTGCGTTTCATGGTTCAACTAATCGTCCGCCTTACCCCCAGGCAGGTTATATCGTTGCTTTCGTCCCCATGAAAGACGGCAAGGTAACCGGCCCATGGGAAGTATTCGCAGATGGTTTCAGCGGACTTGACACCATCCCCACTGCTCCCGACGCCGATCACCGTCCAATGGGCCTTTCAGAAGGTCCCGACGGATCGCTGTATGTCAGCGACAGCCAGAAAGGCAAAATCTGGCGGATCATGTTTAAAGGCGACAAAAAAGCCTTTGGAGAAGCGCAGCTGGCTGGAATGGCAGAACGGAAACTTACGGCGTCCAATATTAAGACTCCCGATCCGGTTGCCGATGACCTTGAACGCAATGTTGCAGCAACGGCATCTGTCGTATATACCACATACTGCAGGGCATGCCACCAGTCCAACGGAATGGGCGACGGAAGCCGCTTCCCTCCCATCGCGGAATCTGAATGGGTCAGCGGCGACAAGACGCGGCTGATCAGTGTTATTCTGAACGGGCTTACCGGTCCGATCACCGTGAAAGGCGTGTCGTATAACGAGGCAATGCCTGCGCACGGCAGTTTCCTGAACGACGATCAGGTAGCAGAGGTATTAACGTACATCCGCGGGAATTTCGGAAACGACTCCGGCCCGATTACAGCGGAGGAAGTTGCCGCTGTGCGAAAACAGGGTGGGAAATAGCCATTCCCACACCTGATTTAAAGATATAACGGCAGCCGGGCAATCCCGGCTGCTGTTGTTATATAGCGGCGGGTAGCGTACCTTTGCTTATCAATTAAGGCACATTTATGTTTACAGGAATCATTGAAACACTGGGAACGGTTACGGATTTGCGAAAAGATCGCGGAAACCTGGATATACACATTGCTTCGTCCATATCCGACGAGCTAAAGATCGACCAAAGTGTATCGCACAATGGCGCATGCCTTACTGTAGTCAGCCTGTCGCCGGGTTTGCATACCGTTACGGCTATCGAGGAAACGCTGAAACGAACCAATCTCGCTGATCTGGCTATCGGCGATCGTGTCAACCTCGAACGTTGCACGCCCGTAAACGGACGCCTGGACGGACACATTGTACAGGGTCATGTGGACCAGGTTGCACAATGTCTTTCCGTTGAACCGCAAAACGGAAGCTGGGTATATACGTTTCGGTATAAACCGGAGACGAATAACCTGACCGTGGAAAAAGGTTCAGTGACCGTTAACGGCATCAGCCTGACCGTGGTTGACTCGCTGGCCGACCGCTTTTCAGTCGCAATTATTCCCTACACCTATGAACACACCAATATGCAGCACATTAAAACTGGTGATGCCGTAAATATTGAATTTGATGTCATTGGTAAATATGTAGCGCGTATCCTGGCATTACGGAACTAAGCCGTCCATAGCCAAACCGATTCGCCATCAGCACATTGACTTACTATGGACTGGGAAACTTCAATAAACGCATTTAAGGAATACCTGCAATTGGAGCGTGCCTTATCGCAAAATACGATAGCAGCCTATCTAAGTGATGTGCATAAATTAAGGCAATATGCCGAAACCCCTGCGATTTTACCTGCCGATATTACTGCAAAAGACATCCAGGCGTTTCTTGAGTGGATTAATGGGTTTGGGATATCGGCCTATACCCAGGCCCGGATCCTTTCCGGCATCAAGACCTTTTACCTTTTTCTCAGCATTGAACTGGGACTGATCCAAAATCCGACAGCACTTATTCAGGCGCCACGACTGGGGCGAAAAATACCGGATGTACTGAATATTACGGAGATTGACGCATTGCTGTCCGCCATCGACCGGTCCACACCAGCGGGCATGCGCAATCGGGCCATGCTCGAATTACTGTATGGATGTGGCTTGCGGGTCAGTGAATTAACCGGACTTAAACTTTCCAATCTATTCCTCGATGTTGAATTCATCAAAGTAATGGGCAAAGGCAGTAAGGAACGCCTGATTCCGATTGGCTCCCAGGCCATCAAACACCTCCGGATGTATCTTGAAGAAGTGCGGATACACCAGTCCATTAAACCCGAAAACACAGATTTTGTCTTTCTTAACCGACGCGGAGTCCCCCTGACCCGCGTAATGATCTTTTTAATCATCAAGGAACTGGCGAAGAAAACAGGCCTGAAAAAGCAAATCAGTCCACATACTTTCCGTCACTCATTTGCCAGTCATCTGGTTGAAGGCGGCGCCGACCTTCGTGCGGTGCAGGACATGCTCGGGCACGAAAGCATTACAACCACCGAGATTTACACACACGTTGACCGGGAGTACCTGCAATCGGTTATTACCCAATATCATCCAAGATCATAATGTAATTTTGTTGCATTTAATTTGTTTATTAATGCAACAAAATTGTATTTTTACCACCTGTTAGGGAAAGACACGTAGTTTCTTTACCCCATACGAAAAAAAATATGCCGCTATACATAAGAAAAGGGATTATTGCACTATTATTTTCAGCCATTTGCTCTTTGGTTTATGCCCAGCACACGGGCTGCACGTTAACTGTCAATGGTCGCGTCACCGACAGCGACACGGGGTTACCCCTGTCGGGAGTGACCGTACAGGTCAATCCAGGCGAGTTACAGGCCATTTCCGACGCCCATGGCTATTTTCATTTTTCACACCTGTGCAGCGGCACGAGCTATCAGGTTACAGCGAGCAGTGTCGGATTCGAAAGCGCAGCGATGCAACTGACACCCCAAAGCGATACCCGGTTGAACATTGCGCTCCAGCATGGCACTATTAAACTCCATGATGTGGAGGTTGTCGGACATGGACGAAGTGTCATCACTGCCAATCCGGTAAAGGCCCTTTCACGTGAGTCTATTGCCGAAGCCCGTGGTGGTAACCTCGCAGAGTACCTTGGGGTGCTCCCTGGTGTAAGTATGTTGCAAACCGGCAGTACAATTTCAAAACCAGTCATCAATGGCATGCATAGCAACCGGATCCTGGTACTCAATAACGGCATCCGCCAGGAAGGTCAGCAATGGGGTAGCGAGCATGCCCCCGAAATTGATCCGTTTATCGCGAAGGACTTCGAAGTGATTAAGGGCGCGGAGGGTGTCCGATACGGGGCCGATGCCATTGGCGGGGTCATTATTGCCTCACCTCCCCCGCTTCCCGTAGATCCGCACTTATCTGGTGAAATCCACACCCTATATCAGACCAATGGCCGGATGGGCGTGGTATCCGGCATGCTTCAATCGGCAATTAAACAAATAAAGGGATTAAGCTGGCGCCTTCAGGGCACTGTCAAGCGGGGTGGTAACATTCAGACGGCCGACTATTACCTGGGCAATACCGGTGTGGGCGAAGCCAATGTATCGGCGGCATTACAGTACTCAAAAGGAAGAACCTCATTGGAGGCTTATTACAGCCGTTTTCAAACCTCGTTGGGAATATTGACAAGCGCGCATATCGGCAGTATGGAGGATATTGAAGCGCGGCTGGAAGCCGGACGCCCCTTTGAGAATTATCCGTTCAGCTATGCAATTGCTGCACCGCGGCAGGCGGTTGTTCATGATCTCGGAAAGCTCAAATGGCATCGCGATCACGTCAATGGCAGCTCGTTGGACATTCAGTACGGCATCCAGCGGAACCACCGGCAGGAATATGACCTCCGGCGCGGCGACCGCGATGCGCTGCCTATGCTGGATATGGTGCTGACTACACAAACCCTGGATGCCAGCTACCGGATGGCACAACGAAAAGGATGGCAAAGCCAATTTGGCACCAACCTTTCTCTTCAGGTGAACAATAATGTTCCCGGGACATTGAATACGCCACTAATCCCGAATTACGACAGCTTCTCCACCGGCCTGTTTGCGATCCAACGGTTCATCCGCGAACGGTATGAACTGGAGGCCGGAGTGCGATACGACTTTAAAACATTTGACGCGGCAGGCTACGACAGTGACCTTGAATTTTATGGCGGTTACCGGCAATTTCATAATGTCAGCGGAACATTAGGTGGTGTATTGAAGATGGGTAACGGTTGGCAGCTGCACAGCAATATCGGGTTGGCATGGCGATCGCCAAATGCCAATGAATTATACAGCAACGGATTACACCATGGCGCGGCATTGTATGAGATCGGCGACCCGAATTTGCTCAGCGAACGCAGCTTCAAATGGATTACCACCCCATCTTATGCCGGAGAACACTTTTCGTTTAGCCTCGATCTATATGCCCAGTATATTAACCATTACATCTATGCCCAACCCTCCGCAGGAGAATACATCCAGAGCATCCGGGGCACATTTCCGGTGTTCCGGTACGGACAGACGAATGCCACGTTTCTCGGAGCCGATCTCTCCGCCCAGTACCGCTTTCCCTTGGGACTTTCTTATCAACTGGATGCCTCCGTTATCCGGGCACGGGATGTAGAGCAGGACACTTATCTACCCTATATTCCATCGGACCGGCTCGATCATTATATCCGGTGGGAAATACCGGTCCATGGCCAATTTACCAACAGTTACATCAAATTAGGACACCGCGTGGTACGGCGCCAAACCCGTTATGAACCGGGCACGGACTATGCACCTCCCCCTCCCGCTTATCAATTGCTGTCGGCCTACGGGGGGACGCGCGTAAATGTGGGAAAACACACATTGGACCTTACGCTATCCGTAACCAACCTATTGAACAGTTCCTATAAAGAATACATGAACAGGTTCCGGTATTTCAGTCATGACATGGGCCGCAATACGAGCCTGAAACTCGCTTACTTTTTTTAACGAATAAATCATAATACGCTATACTTTTTAACTGCTTACCTATGAAAAACAACAGAAAAACGATCGTTATTGCCCTTTTAGCTCTTGGAACATTGGGCATTAATGCGTGCAGCAAAGACGACCCGCAGCCGGAAATTCCACAGGAAGAAGTAAACGGCGCCAAACTTACCTTTGTGGAAGTAGCGGGCGAAAACAACGAAGTCGTTGCGGGCGTCGAACCCATCGAAATCACCTTTGATGACAAAGGATTGGCTCCGGTAGGTGCACATGCACACCTCGAAGCGGGTAAAACATACCGGCTGACACTGACCGCCTATGATTTTGCAAGCCGGGAAATGCAACAGGAATTCCTAAATGATGCCGACAGGCACCAAGTGTTTATATTGGGAGCCCCAGAGGGTGTTCTTGATTACGTTTATGCCGATCCGGATAACGCACGTGTCGGCGTAACGGGATATATCCATGTGCTGAAACCGTCCGATGGATTTACCTTTAATTACATTGTACGCCACCTTAATGAAGGTGTCAAGGCCAGCATTACTGCAGCCGACTGGAATAATCCCGGCTACAACCAATTCGGGGGGGCGAATGACCTCGACCTGAAATTTGAGATGCACCCGGTAGAAGCCGGTCATGGCGACGATCACTAAGATCTTCAGCTAACCCGTCGGGGTATCGCATGTATACATACTTGCCCCCTGGACCGGATGAAATATCCGTTCCAGGGGCAGTTTAGTTAAAGCAGGAAGTTTTCACTCCCTGCTCCTTCTCGACTTTTCAAGGCGGATCATTGCACCGAAATCAAGTCCCATTGCCATTGCCTCCACGGTCATTGTCATGCGCTTTGCCCGCGTCGGCAGGGTCTTCGCTTCATTGATGTAATTGATAAAGTAATTCCGGCGCGATTTAGCCAGCGACATAAAACGGTCCATCAATGCATCATCTTCCTGCAGCAGGCAAACTTCCAGGTCCTCCGGTATTTCGATCTTAAAATCAACATCTTCCTCCAGAGACAGCTGCAGCACAGCTCCATGCTGTTTCTTCAATTGCCGGCGCATCTTACTGTTGATAGGCAAAATAAAATCGCCATCCCCCATAGGAACCAGCGCCATCCCGGCAAACAGCTGGCCGTCTATGGTACCGCGGACACGGAAACTCCTTTTTTCATGGGGTTTTATCTGTTGCGCTAATGCAGCAGGCAACTCAATATACGACCATCCTGATTTTTCGCCCTTCTGGTCAAACCGTAATATTATTGCGCTGAAATCGACCATATCGGTTTGGTATTATTCAATCAAGCTGAAAAACGTCATATTGTTTAGCAGATGCCGGTATCGACACCTTCTCCGAGAATATCCCATAAACAGCGGAGCCACTGCCACTCATGGAAGCAAATAACGCACCGTACCCGTAGAGCATTTCCTTTATGGCTGCGATTTCGGGGTGTTTTGAAAAAATACCTGCTTCAAAGTCGTTAAAAATCATATTCTTCCAAGACGCAACGGGATGTGCTATTGCCGACCTTAGCTGCCGGCCGGCCGGATCGGGAGTAACCATGCGATAAGCGGTTTCCGTGGCAATATGGATATGGGGCTTTATCACAACAATATGATAAGGGGAAAGATCAATGGAAATGTCATCAAACACATCGCCAATCCCTGTTGCGAAAGCAGGCCTATTACGGATAAAAAAAGGACAATCGGCCCCGAGTTTTCGTGCGTAAGCCATCAACCTGGGCTCATCAAGCTGCAATTGGAATTGGTTATTTAGCAGTTTCAGCAAGAAAGCCGCATCGGCCGACCCTCCTCCCAGTCCCGCACCGATCGGAATTACCTTATGCAGGTAGATGTGTACCGGAGGCAACTTAAAATCATTGGCCAACAAGCGGTAAGCCTGTAAACAAAGGTTTTCTCCTCCACTCGCCGGAATCGGTATTCCCGAGAGCGAAAACTGTACCTCGGACGCCTCTACCACCTCAACGACATCGTATAAATTCAGGGGATAAAAGATAGTTTCCAGGTTATGGTAACCGTCTTCTCTCCGGCTAACCACCTGCAGCCCGATATTTATCTTCGCATTCGCAAACGCAATCATGCTACAGAAATAGGAATAAATCACCTATTTTACAAATGCAACCCGCATATCGTGCCATCACTTTCGGCGCTTTTCTCAAATGAGCCAATATTTCATTTGAATTCATAAAATAATCGCTTATTTTTGCAGCCCTAACCGGAGAGGTGTCAGAGTGGTCGAATGAGCACGCCTGGAAAGTGTGTATACGTGTT
>NZ_JBEBRB010000034.1:0-27152 GCF_040395035.1 Parapedobacter lycopersici
TGGTCATGCCGGTCATGCTCATTAACCAGCAAACCCGCCACGTACTCGGCCACGAATTGGTGCATGCCTTCCAGTACCGGGTACTGATGGAAGGGGGGGATACAACACGGCTCGAAAATATCGGTAATATTCCGCTTTGGATGGTTGAAGGGATGGCAGAGTACTTTTCTGTCGGTAAAAAAGACGCCTTCACCGCCATGTGGATGCGGGATGCCTACCTGAATAATGATATTCCCTCGCTACGGGCAATGACGGAAAACCAGAACCGGTATTTTCCCTACCGGTTCGGACAGGCCTTCTGGTCGTATATCGGATCTACCTACGGTGATACGGTCATCATGCCCTTATTCAAAGCCACCGCCATGTACGGTTATGAAATGGGGATCAGGCGCGTATTCGGATACGATTCCGAAACACTGTCCAACCTATGGAAGAACAGCATGATCAATGCCTACCGCAGTCTTCCCATCGATACTTCCAGGGCGCCTGTGGGACGGTCTATCCTCAATCGGCAGAACTCCGGGGGGAGCATGAACGTTTCTCCGGCTATTTCTCCTGACGGCAAATACGTCGCTTTCCTTTCGGAACGCGACCTGTTCAGCATTGATCTTTTTCTGGCCGATGCGCAGAGCGGCGAAATTATACGAAAGCTGAGCAGCCGGCTTACCAATACCGACATTGATGAATTCAGTTTCCTGGAGTCGGCGGGGGCTTTTTCCCCCGATAGCCGGAAATTTGCGTTCAGTGTATTCAGTCGGGGCCGGAGCAAACTGATGGCCGTGGACGTGACCAACGGCCGTACGCTATTCCTGGAAGCCATGGGCGACGTCACAGAATTCGGTAACATCGCCTGGTCGCCGGATGGCGAAACCCTTGCATTCTCGGGACTGAAAAACGGGGTCAGCGATTTATACCTTTATCATCTCGGCACGAAAAAGCTGACCCAGCTGACCAATGATGCCTATTCCGACTTCCAGCCCAGTTTCTCCTGGGATGGCCGGAAAATTGTATTCAGCACCGATCGGGTAGCCTGGCAGAAGCGTTCGCGGGACGTCAACATTCCCATGAACCTCGCGCTGTTTGACCTGGCTACCGGCGAAATCAGCAACATCGACGTATTCCCCGGGGCTAATAACCTGAACCCGCAGTTCTCGGCCGATAACAGCCAGCTCTATTTCCTATCGAACAGCGATGGCTTCCGGAACATGTTCCGGTATACGCTAGGCGACGGAACGACGGAGCGGATGACGGAATATTTCACGGGTATCAGCGGCATCACAGAGTATTCGCCGGCGTTAAGTCTGTCGGCAAATAACGACGTTGTTTATTCGTATTACCGGCGAAACGAATACAGCGTCTATAATGCAAAGGTGGCTGATTTTGAGCCGGTAAAAGTAGATCCGTTAACGGTCAACTTCAATGCCGCCCTGCTGCCGCCGCCGGAGAACCTCGGCGTCGATGTAGTGAATGCTAACCTTAGCAATTTCAATTTATTTCAGCGGATTGCCGACAATCAGATCGATTCTGTAGGCTACCGGCCGAACTTCAAACTGGATTACCTCGCGAACAGCGGGATGGGTATGGCCGTCGGTAGCCGTTACGGTGCCGGTATCTCCAGCGGCATCCAGGGCATGTTTTCGGATATCCTCGGCCAGAACCAGATTTTTGCGGCCCTCTCCATTAATGGCGAGATCTATGACTTCGGCGGACAGGTTGCCTATATTAATCAGAAAAGCCGGATCAATTGGGGCGGTGCCATCTCGCACATCCCGTATATGTCCGGATTTTCGGCATACGGCACGCGTCCGGCTTACGACCAGAATGGCGATATTGTCCAGGTACCCAGTTTTGAAACGTATATTATCCGTACATTCCAGCAGCAGGCAGAAGCCTTTGGCGCCTATCCGTTCTCCAAGCACCACCGCTTTGAGCTTGGCGGAGCGGTCGCCCGGTACAGCTACCGGGTAGATAACTGGTGGCAGGATTATATCGGTAGGGGTGGCCGGGATAAGATAACGAATGAGCAGGCCAGCGCCATTTTCGGAGGGAATTTCAATGCGTTTACCATCCAGCAGGCCAATGCGTCTTTCGTGGGCGATAATGCCGTGTTTGGCATTGCTGCCCCGTTGCAGGGATTCCGTTACCGGCTTGGCATGGAAAAATATTTCGGGGATTACAACTTTTCGGCTTATACCTTCGACCTGCGAAAATACAGCCGGTTTAAACCAATTACAATCGCGGCACGCGCGTATACCTACATGCGCGCGGGCAAAGATGAAAATGCGCTGTACCCGCTGTTCCTCGGCTATCCGCACCTGATCCGCGGATATGAAAGCGCATCGTTCCGGAATAATTCCAGTGTATTTAATTTCAATAGCATGATGGGTACGCGGATTGCCGTTTTCAATTTTGAAATCCGGCTGCCGTTTACCGGTCCGGAACGGCTGGCAGCTATCCCGTCGAGCTTGCTTTTCTCGGACCTTAACCTGTTTTTCGATGCGGGCCTCGCCTGGAACAGCGATTCCAAGGTCGCTTTCCGAAGCACCCCGCGCCTGGTAGGTACCCGGCCGAACCCGCTTGATCCGACACAGCCAATTGAAGTATATGAGCGTATTCCCGCGCTGAGTGCGGGCGTGTCCCTGCGGGTTAACCTGTTCGGTGCGCTGGTACTTGAACCGTATTATGCGTTCCCGTTTCAGCGGACTGATCTTGAATTCGGTACTTTCGGGTTAAATTTCGCGCCGGGCTGGTAGGATAAAAAGGAAAAACAGGGTCTTCTTAATAGTGTGGACGGGCCAGTTAAGGCCGCGAGCGCTTGTTTAATCGTTTAAATAACTAACCTTAAATAAAAAACCATATGATGAAAAGAACAGTCTATTACCTATTTGTTGCTATTTTTTGTTTCACGGTGTCGTGGGTGCAGGCACAGCAATACGACCTGTTGTTAAAGGGAGGGCATGTCATTGATCCGAAAAACGGGATCGACGGTGTGATGGACGTTGCCATCGGCAATGGAAAGATTGCCGCAGTGGCCCCGGACATCAATGCATCACAGGCGAAGAAAGTCGTCGACGCCAAGGGCCTGTATGTGACCCCGGGGTTAATCGACCTGCACGGCCATCACTTCTGGGGCACGGTTCCCGACCGGTACCTGAGCAATAGTTTTACTGCGTTGCCGCCGGACGGTTTTACATTCCGTGCGGGCGTAACGACCGTTGCCGATGCAGGTGGCGCCGGCTGGAAGAATTTTAACCTGTTTAAGGAACAGGTAATCGACCGCTCACAGACCCGGGTGCTGGCATTCCTCAATATCGTCGGCGAGGGCATGCGGGGTGTGGTTCCTTATGAACAGAACCTCTTTGATATGGACCCGAAAATGACCACCATGGTCGCCAAAGCGCACCCCGAGATCATTGGTATTAAAATAGCCCATTACCAGGGCCTGGAATGGGAGCCTTATGAAAAGGCGGCTGAAGTGGGAAGGAATGCGAACATTCCGGTGATGGTCGACCTCGGCGGCGCCGGTGCCAGCGATTCCCCGCTGCCGCTCGAAAAGCTATTTACCGAGGTGCTGCGGCCGGGGGATATCCTGACCCACATGTATGGCGGTGACCATTCCGGTCATGGTCCGAAGGAGGGAATTCTGGACGCAAACGGCCGGGTAAAACCCTATTGGGTGACCGCACAGAAAAACGGGCTTATCTTTGACGTAGGGCATGGCGGCGGAAGTTTCTTTTACCGGGTGGCCGTACCCGCCACCCAGCAGGGATTCTGGCCGAACACCATCAGTACCGACCTGCATACCGGCAGCATGAACGCCGGTATGAAGGACATGCTTAATGTGGTATCCAAAATGCTGGATCTCGGCATGCCGCTCGGCGCAGCTATTGAAGCATCCACCTGGAAACCTGCACAGGTGATCCACCGCGAAGAGCTTGGTAACCTCGATGTAGGTGCCGAGGCGGATGTCGCCGTGTTCAGTCTGCAACAGGGCAGGATCGGTTTCCTGGATTCGTCGTTGAATAAAAAAGAAGGCGATAGCAAACTTCAGGCTGAGCTAACCATTCGGGCCGGGCGCGTTGTCTGGGACCTCAATGGTATTGCGTCGGCCACATGGAAAGCAAACCAATAGTACTGCCGTTATGAGAACATTACCTTTTTTTCTTGTCCTGGTCTTCTTTTGCTGCGTCCGGTGTACGCGTGTGGCGGATACGCTCCCTCCGGGGGATGCCGACAACGGTGGATTAGCTCTTCCCGGTGGATTTGAGGCGGTTACGGTGGTTGACAGCCTGGGGAAAGCCAGGCACCTGGCGGTGAACGCCAACGGAGATATGTACGTAAAACTGCGTGACGCACAGCCGAACGCGGGAAATGTAGCCCTGCGGGATACGGATGGCGACGGCAAGGCCGATAGCATTGTGTTCTTCGGCGACTATGAAGTGACACCGGGGTACGGGCCGACCGGCATGCGGATTTATAACGATTACCTCTATTTCAGCTCGGCTGGGGCGGTTTACCGCACCAAGCTGACACCCGGCCAGCTGGTCCCGGAAGGCGAAACGGAGACCATCCTCGTGGACGATTATAAAAATGACGTCCATGGATACGAACACATGGCAAAACCCCTCGCATTTGATAATGAAGGGCACCTGTATGTCTCCTTCGGCGCGCCAAGTGACATCTGTCAGCTGGGCGGACGCGTGCCCGGTGCGCCGGGGCAATTTCCCTGCCCGGAGCTGGAAGACCACGGCGGAATATGGCAGTTTGATGCCAATAAGACCAACCAGACACAGCGCGACGGTAAGCGGTACGTTACCGGCCTGCGGAGTGTGATAGCGATGAGCTGGAACTCCGAAAGCAACGCGCTGTATGCCCTCCAGCATGGCCGTGATTACCTCAATACTTCATGGCCGGAGTACTACAATGCATGGGACAGCGGCATGCTTCCGTCGGAAGAGTTCTTCCGGCTGGAGGAAGGGGATAATGCCGGATGGCCCTATTATTATTACGATCAGCTGCAGGGAAAAAAGCTGTTGAATCCCGAGTACGGTGGTGATGGGAAGAAGACGGGGGGCGCCGACAGCATCGCCCAGCCATTGATCGGTTTCCCCGGTCATTGGGCGCCGAACGACCTGCTGTTTTACACCGGCGACCAGTTTCCTGCGCGCTATAAAAACGGAGCATTCATTGCATTTCATGGGTCGACCATACGTACCCCGTATCCGCAGTCGGGCTACTTTGTCTGCTTCGTGCCGTTCCGTGACGGAAAACCTTCAGGCCCCTGGGAAGTGTTTGCCGACGGTTTCGCTCAGCAGGATACGATTGTGAATACCAGTGATGCCGTCCACCGGCCCGTCGGACTGGCTATGGGGCCTGACGGCTCGCTGTATATCAGCGACAGTGTAAAAGGCACGATATGGCGGATCATGTTCAAGGGCGACAAAAATGCGTTTGGCACTGCCGAGCTGCAGGCCATGGAAGAGCGGAAAATGCGGTCCAATATCAAGGATCCGGATCCCGTTACCGATCACCTCGACCGTGGACAGGCAAACGTGGGTGCAACACTGTATAACAGTTACTGTGCTTCCTGCCACCAGCGGAACGGCCAGGGCGACAGCAACCGCTTCCCGCCGTTGAACGGATCGGAATGGGTTAATGGGGATAAGCGGAAACTGATTGAGTTGACGTTGCAGGGACTGGAAGGGCCGATTACCGTGAAAGGCCAGTCTTTTAACGGCGTGATGCCGCCCCATGGTTTTCTGGCCGATGATGAACTCGCGAAAATACTGACTTATATCCGATTGAATTTCGGTAATAACTCCAGTGCGATAAGCGCGGCAGACGTGGCGCGCTCCCGGAAGGCAATTGCGGCAAAAACAGAATAGTAATTAGCCGGCGATGGCACGGTGCCGGCGGGTCACGGAGAATGTGGCCGTACGGGACAGGCTGATCCAGTTCGGGTTATACCGGCGGATCAGCCTTTCTTTTTGCATGCGGGTATACCGGCTCAATTCATTGAAGCGGGTGAGAGCCGCCGTTTCCGTTGGATGTGCCTCGTGGTACACCAACCGGGAAACAGTTGATCCGGTATCGGAAAATAAGGCGGTCAGCTCACGATAGGCCGCAGCGGCCTGGCATAGATCGGTTGTCATGCCCACATGCAGGCATTTCCGGTTGCTGTCTGTCAGGATATAAACATAAGTGCTCATCTGTTGAAAAATTATTTTCGGCTAAATTTTGCCGTTTAAATTATTGTTGCTAATTTTATTGGCACAATAATACTAATTTATTTAGTTAATCAAAATTAATTTTCAATTTTATGTCCAACATTGCCAAAAATCTTAAGTACTTACGGAAGAAAAAAGGCCTTACCCAACAGCAGTTTGCGGATGAAATGGGAATAAAGCGCGCTTCTGTGGGCGCCTATGAAGAGGAACGTGCAGACCCCAAATACGATTTGCTAAAGAAAATTGCTTCATTCTACGGACTTACCATGGATGAACTAGCCAATGATACCATTAATGACAGATGGAAACCGACCCCCCGGGGTAACGCAGCCAATGTACGGGTATTAAGCATTACGGTAGACGGGGAAGACCGCGAGAATATTGAACTGGTTCCGGTCAAAGCCAGTGCGGGTTACCTGAACGGCTATGCCGATCCGGAATACGTCGCTGAGCTTCCCAAATTCAGCCTGCCCATGTTCAGGCAGGGGACCTACCGGGCGTTCGAGATCAAAGGCGACTCCATGCTGCCGCTGCAGCCCGGTAGCATTGTAATCGCGGAGTACGTGGAAAACTGGATGGACATCAAGCCCGGCCAGACCTATATCATCATCTCCCGGTCGGATGGGGTGGTATATAAACGCATAGCATTTAAATATAAAGAGGATAAGGGCCTGAAATTGCTTTCCGATAATAAGAATTATGAGCCGTATTGGGTGGAAGCGGCGGATATACTGGAAGTCTGGCAGGCAAAAGCCTACATCAGCACGCAGCTGCCCGAACCCAGTCCGGAACCCACAATGGAAACACTGACGGCAATGATGGCGCAGATGCAGAAAACGATCAGCACGGTGGTTGAAAAACGTTAGGTTGTCGATTCCGCAGCCTAATAAGGGAACCGGAAGCACGCGCATCGGACTCGTCCGCCCCGGGGGTTTAGTATGCTTCGAGGTTTATTCGACTGTGCTTCGAGTGTTGTTCGGGGCCTGTTCGGGTCTGCTTCGGGACTTGTTCGACAGGGCTTCGACTGTGCTTCGAGTGCGCTTCGAGGCTGGTCGGCGTGCAATCCGTTGCGTTACGAGGCACCTCGAACGGACATCGAAGAAATCCCGGAGAAGGGTCGAACAGGTCCCGAAGCGGTCCCGCAGGAAAGCCAATGGCCTGCCATCCATCCGGGCCAGTTGCCCGATGTATTTTTATTAACGTAAAACACGGCTTTTTAAAATATAAAAAAATTATTATCTTTGCATCATCTTGAGAAAGAGGGGACACTTGATCGTCCCCTTTTTTAATGCACGTTAATCCCAAATGGCATGGAAGTAGAAGATCGGGTTATCGAATTGATCAATGCGAAGATTGCAGATCGGGAAGACCTTTTTTTAGTGGGGGTCAAGATGCATTCCAGCGGAAAACTGGAGGTGCTTGTGGACGGTGACCAGGGAATCAGCATCCAGGATTGCGCCGCAATAAGCCGCCACGTGGGATTCCATCTGGAAGAAGAGGGGCTTATCCATCACGCGTATCGGCTGGAGGTATCTTCACCGGGAGTGGATGCACCGCTCACCTCACTGAGGCAGTACCGCAAGAATATCGGCCGGAATGTACAGTTGAAACTACACGACGGCCGGATGCGGGAGGGTACATTACGCGAGGTGACCGATACCGGCATTACCATCGAAGAAAAAATAAAGGAAAAAGGGAAGAAAGCGGTTGTTCAGCAAAACACGGTTCCCTTTGATGATATCATAACAACAAAGGTGTTAATTTCATTTAGGTAAAATGAGCAATAATATCAATTTAATTGACTCTTTTCAGGAATTTAAAGAGTTCAAAAACATCGACCGCCCTACGGTCATCAGCGTGCTGGAGGAAGTCTTCCGGAGCATGATCCGGAGGAAATACGGCACAGATGAAAATTGCGACGTCATCGTGAACCCGGACAATGGCGACTTGGAGATCTGGCGGACAAGGGTGGTCGTGGAAGATGAATTTTCGGAAGATGACGACCTGGAAATCGAATTGTCAGCAGCGCATAAGTTTGATCCCGATCTGGAAGTAGGTGACGATTATATTGAGGAAATCACACTCGAAAGTTTTGGTCGCCGGGCCATTCTGGCTGCCCGTCAGACACTGGTTTCCAAAATTCTGGAATTGGAGAAGGACGAGGTATTCAAAAAATACAAGGACCGGGAAGGGGAGCTGATCACAGGTGAAGTATACCAGATATGGAAGAAAGAGACCCTGGTGCTCGACGATGACGGCAATGAATTGATTTTGCCAAAAACCGAACAGATACCGGCAGATTATTTTAAAAAGGGCGATAGCATCCGCGCCGTGGTACATAAGGTGGAGATGGTAAACAGTAATCCCAGGATTATTATTTCCCGTACGGCACCGGAGTTTCTGCAGCGCCTGTTTGAGCTGGAAGTACCCGAAATATTCGATGGTTTGATCACGATCCGTAAAATTGTGCGGGAACCGGGTGAACGGGCGAAGGTAGCGGTGGAATCTTATGACGACCGCATTGATCCCGTAGGTGCCTGCGTCGGTATGAAAGGGTCGCGTATCCACGGCATCGTCCGGGAATTGCGCAACGAGAATATCGATGTTATTAACTACACGAACAATAACTCGCTGTATATCCAGCGGGCATTGAGCCCGGCGCGGATCGGTTCCATTAAACTGGACGATGAGAATAAAACGGCTGCCGTATACCTCAAATCGGACCAGGTTTCTCTGGCTATCGGGCGTGGCGGACATAATATTAAGCTTGCCGGAAAGCTCACCGGTTACGAAATCGATGTGTACCGGGAAGCAGATGAAGTGGAGGAAGATGTGGATATTGAAGAATTCGCAGATGAAATTGACAGCTGGATCATTGATGAATTGAAGCGCGTGGGATTGGATACGGCGAAGTCCGTACTGGCGCTTTCGGTAGATGATCTGGTAAAGCGGACTGATTTAGAAGAGAATACAATCCAGGAAATTATCCAGGTGCTGCAAGCGGAATTTGAATAACGCTGCCGCCGGTAAGTGCCTCGTGCCTGTCTTTTTTATTTCTTGTTGAATTTGCCAATAAACATATAAAAAAATATATTTTTGTATCAGCACAAAAAAAGGAGCTAGATAAATTAGATGTCAGAAGGTAAAAGCATAACACTGCTGAAAGCAGCAAAGGAACTGAACATTGGTATCGGTACTGCGGTCGATTTTTTGGCCAAGAATGGCTATGAAGTTGAATCCAAACCAAATACAAAGCTGGACAGTGATACCTATCATGTGCTCTTGCAGGAGTTTCAGGGGGATAAAATCGTAAAGGAGGAAGCCAATCAGATTATCATTGGCAAAATCCGCCGCGAAGAAACCCCTGCCGAACCTGTTGTGCCCAAAAAACCAAAAGATAGCGACGGCGAAGAGATCCTGATTAAAGATACGGGAGCACTTACAACAGCAGATAAAAGCACAGAGGCCCCGGTAACGGAAAGCCGACAGCATGAGTCGGAGGCCCAGCAGCAAACGGAAAAACCGCATACCTCGGGTGGCATGAAGATCGTCGGAAAAATCGATCTGGATAGCCTGAAACGCGGAAAGCCTGCTAAAGAAGCGCCTAAAACGGCCGAAAAGGAAGAAACCACCGTGCCTGAAACCAAGGCGGAAGAACCGAAGGTAGAGGAAAAGGCAGCACCGGAAACGCAAAGCCCGGCTCCGGAAGCCGCGAAGCAACCGGAGGAAAAGCCACAGCCGGAAACAAAACCTGAGGAACAGCCACGTGATAAAGCGCCCGAAAACAAACCCAGCGGCGAAGGCGTGATCCGTGCCCGTGCGCAACGGCTTGCCGGACCGCATGTGGTCGGCCGCATTGACCTGGCTGCACACCAACCCAAAGACAAACCGGTTGCATCGTCATCCAGTGCGACAGGTGTATCAGCGCATGACCATAAGCGGAAACGCAAACGGAAGGATCGCCCGGGTGGCGGAGGTGGCGGACAGCGTCCGGGCGGGAACGCACCGAACCAGTCGGCCGACGGTAAGGGAAGGCACGATTTTAAAGGAAAACCAAGGCATACCACCGAGCATAAAGAGGAACCTTCGGAAAAAGAAATCCAGGATCAGATCAAGGCTACGCTTGCCCGGCTCAGTGGGGCGGGTAAGTCGGGGAAATTTGCACAACGGGCAAAACTTCGCCGTCAGAAACGAGATGATATAGCCCACTCGGCAGAAGAAGCGGCACTGGAACAGGAAATGATGTCCAAGGTGCTGAAAGTAACGGAGTTCGTAACGGCAAATGACCTGGCCAGTATGATGGGGGTGCCTGTAACACAGGTTATTGGTACCTGTATGAGCCTGGGATTATTTGTGTCAATCAACCAGCGGCTGGATGCGGAGACAATTGCCATCGTGGCCGATGAATTCGGTTACGAAATTGAATTCGTGAAGCCGGATGACGAGGAACATACCGAACTGGAAGAACCCGACAATCCGGATAACCTGCAGCCCCGTGCGCCGATAGTGACCGTTATGGGACACGTTGACCACGGTAAAACTTCACTGCTCGATTACGTGCGCAAATCCAATGTTATTGCCGGTGAGGCGGGCGGAATCACGCAGCACATCGGTGCATATGAAGTGACGCTCGAGGACGGAAGGAAAATGACGTTCCTCGATACACCGGGTCACGAGGCATTTACCGCCATGCGTGCCCGGGGTGCTAAAATCACGGACATCGCCATTATTGTGATTGCTGCTGACGACAGTGTGATGCCACAGACCCGGGAAGCGATCAACCACGCGCAGGCCGCGGGTGTGCCGATTGTGTTTGCCTTTACCAAGATCGATAAACCCGGAGCCAATGCTGATAAAATACGCGAACAGCTGGCTGCCATGAATATTTTAGTGGAAGACTGGGGCGGTAAATACCAATGCCAGGAAATATCGGGTAAAACAGGACAAAATGTAGACCTCTTGCTTGATAAAGTACTTTTGGAAGCCGAACTGCTGGAGCTCCGTGCCGATCCGAAAAAGCGGGCTGTTGGCTCCGTCATCGAAGCCAGCCTGGATAAGGGCCGGGGAATCGTGGCTACCGTACTGATCCAGTCGGGAACACTGCGGGTGGGTGCGCCGATTCTGGCGGGATCCTATAGCGGCAAGGTAAAAGCATTGCATAACGAGCGCGGGCAAAAAGTAACGGAAGCGGGTCCGGCTACACCGGTACAGATACTGGGAATGTCGGGTGCACCGACGGCGGGCGATAAGTTTTATGAGATGGAGAGCGAGTCCGATGCCCGTCAGGTAGCTAATAAACGCCTTCAGTTGCAGCGTGAGCAGGGGATGCGTACCCAGAAACACATTACGCTGGATGAAATCGGGCGGCGTCTGGCCATCGGTAACTTTAAAGAACTCAACATCATTGTCAAAGGTGATGTGGACGGTTCAATCGAGGCCCTGTCCGACTCCCTTCTGAAACTTTCTACGGAGGAAATCCAGGTGAATATCATACACAAATCCGTCGGGCAGATCTCGGAGTCGGACGTATTGCTGGCCTCGGCCTCGGATGCGATTATTATCGGTTTCCAGGTACGGCCATCCACCGGCGCGCGCAGACTGGCTGAACAGGAACAGATTGATATCCGGCTGTACTCCATTATCTATGATGCGATTGAAGAAGTGACAGCAGCAATGGAAGGCATGCTGGCACCAAAACTGGAAGAGAAGATCGTGGCCAACGTGGAAATCCGGGAAACGTTCAAGATCAGTAAGGTGGGTACCATTGCCGGATGTATGGTGCTGGACGGAAAAATTAACCGCAACCACGACATACGGGTAATCCGCGACGGTGTGGTGGTTTATACCGGACACCTGGCTTCATTGAAGCGGTTTAAGGACGATGTAAAAGAAGTGTCCGCCGGTTATGAATGTGGTCTGAATATCCAGAATTTCAACGACATCAAAGTGGGCGATATCATTGAAGCCTACGAGCAGGTGGAAGTGAAGCGCAAGCTGTAGTTTGCCGAAAATATAGCATACCAAGCCGGACACCGCCTGTGTCCGGCTTTTTTTATGGTGAGCGCCGTCACCTGCCGTGGCCGGGAGTCGTGTACCTTTTACACCATTATATTTTGTATTTCGCCAAAAAGACCCTAAATTCAACCCACCGATTATCCAAAAGAATACACATGTTTATAGACCGTTCCCTCTTTTTGGGCAGCCTGATACTACTGATTGGCTCCGTACGGAATGATGCGGCTGCCCAGCAGCACTTCGATCCCTATGTACAGGAAATCCCCGGTATTAACCTCCGGTTTGCCATGCAGCCTATTCCGGCCGGCACTTACCGACAGGGAAGCGATAAAGGAAACCCCGACGAGCGTCCGGCTCACGAGGTGATGGTCGACGCCTTCTGGATGGGCACTTACGAGGTCACCTGGGACCTCTACGAGCCTTTTGTTTACAAAGACCTGGAAACAATGAAGTCAGACGGGGCAGTAACTCCGGCGGTGGATGCGGTAACCCGGCCTACGAAACCTTACCTGGACATGACCTTCGGCATGGGTAAGGAGGGGCATCCGGCGCTCGCGATGACCCAGTACAATGCCATTCAGTTCTGCAAATGGCTGTATGCCCGCACCGGTGTGTTTTATCGGCTTCCTACCGAAGCTGAATGGGAGTACGCCTGCCGCGCGGGAAGTGACACGGAGTACAGTTTCGGAGACGACCCGTCGCTGCTGGGTGAATATGGATGGTTCGTGACCAACAGTGGCGGCACCACGCATGCGGTGGGGCAGAAGAAACCGAACGACTGGGGACTATACGATATGCATGGCAATGTTGCGGAATGGACGTACGATCAGTACGATGCCGGCGCTTATGGAAAATTTACGGGCGGGCCGGTGGAAAATCCGGTGGTGGAACCCGACCAGCTGTATCCTCACAGTATCCGGGGCGGGTCATTCGAGGACGATGCCAGTGCCTTGCGCTCGGCTGCCCGTTTGCCTTCCGATCCGGAGTGGAAGCAGCTCGACCCGCAGATACCCAAAAGCAACTGGTGGTTCCCCGAGGCGCCGTTTATCGGGATCCGCCTGGTACGGCCGGTGCAACCGCCTACGGAAGCTGAAATCCGGGCTTATTACGATAAGGCACCCATTGCCGATTACTAAACATAACCTTTTTCCATGATGAATAAAAGCAGAAATGACAAACAGCGCCGCGAATTTTTAAAAACTTCCGCGTTACTGGCGGGAGGGACGATGCTCAGCGGCATTCCCCTTGCCGGGGCCTATGCCGGGGGGGATGATACCATTAAGGTGGCCGTTATCGGCTGTGGTGGTCGTGGCACGGGTGCAGCATTCAATGCGCTCAGTACCGATGCCAATATCAAAATCATTGCGTTGGCCGACACATTCCGCGACCGGCTCGATGAGGCATATACGAAGCTGGCCGAACGCCATGCGAAAAAGATTGATATCCCGGAAGAGCGGAAATTCATTGGGTTCGATGCATACCGGCAGGCCATACCGCTGGCCGACGTTGTCATCCTCGCCACACCGCCCGGTTTCCGGCCGACGCATTTTGAGGAGGCTGTGCGTGCGGGGAAGCACATTTTTATGGAAAAGCCTGTGGCCGTGGACGTGCCCGGTGTACGGCGGGTACTGGCGGCCGCAGAGGAAGCCAAGCGCAGGAAACTGAATGTGGTGGTCGGGCTTCAGCGTCATTACCAGGCGAGCTACCGGGAAGGCATGAAACGCATACAGGATGGCGCCATTGGTGATATCGTATCTGGCCAGGTGTATTGGAACAGCGGCGGGGTATGGGTACATCCCCGGAAGCCGGAACAGACCGAGATGGAGTACCAACTGCGCAACTGGTATTATTTTAACTGGCTCTGCGGCGATCACATTGTGGAACAGCATGTGCATAATATTGATGTGGCGAACTGGGTAAAAGGCAGTTATCCGGTTTCCATACAGGGTACGGGAAGCAGGGCATGGCGGACCGGAGTTGACTACGGTGAAATTTACGATAACCATGCCGTGGAACTTACCTA
Source organism: Parapedobacter lycopersici (assembly GCF_040395035.1). Lineage (GTDB taxonomy): Bacteria > Bacteroidota > Bacteroidia > Sphingobacteriales > Sphingobacteriaceae > Parapedobacter > Parapedobacter lycopersici_A. The sequence goes on from NZ_JBEBRB010000034.1 coordinate 14,266, forward strand.
CGCCGATGGTTCGGTTATTTACAGCCAATGCCGGCACTTTGAGGGCACTTCGAACCGGGTGGATGAAACGTTTCAGGGTACCCGGGGACGGGTATTCTTCAATGCGGGCGGTAACCAGGCTGTGCTTTGGGACAGCAAGGGAAATGAGCTTTATAATCATCCCCGGCGTGGGAACCCCAATCCATACGATCACGAGCACGTGGAGTTCTTTGACGCGGTAGGTAAAGGCGAATATCGGTTTGCCGATGCGGAAAATGGGGCCTATAGTACACTGACGGGTATCATCGGCCGGCTGGCTACCTATTCGGGACAGGTAATCAAGTGGGAGGAGGCCCTCCAGTCCAATGTCGACCTGATGCCCGAACGGCTCGCCTGGGATGCCATGCCCAAGGTACTGCCCGACGCGCAGGGACTTTACCCATATGCCGTTCCGGGCAAAACGGTGGTTTTATAACCTGAATCTGTGACGATGCGTAACCTGTTTCCCTGGGCATTCCCGTTGATCATCCTGTTGTGCGCGATGAAAGCGGATGGGGTGTGGCATGCGTACACTATCCATGGTTATGCGCAGGGGACAACTTATACAATTACGTACTATGCACAGGACAGCCTGGTTTCGCGGGAAGAAGTGGAGCAGGTATTGGCAATGATCGACAGTTCCATGTCACTGTATAAACCATATTCCCTGATCAACAAAATAAATAACGGCGAAGGCACCTTTCGGGTAGATCCCCATTTCGGGAGGGTGGTGCGGAAGTCGTTTGAAATCTACCGTCGTAGCGGCGGCCTTTTCGATGTGACCGTAGCGCCGCTCGTCCGGCTGTGGGGGTTCGGTACCGAACGGATGAATCACCTGCCCGACAGCGCAGCGGTACGCCGGGCCCGCGCCTGTGTGGGGATGGACCGGATACGAATCCGGGGCTCGCAGCTGAAGAAAATGCAGCCGTGCGTGCAGCTCGACCTGAACGGTATTGCACAGGGCTACAGCGTGGACGTACTGGCGGGCATGCTGGAAAGCAAAGGGATTGGCCACTACCTGGTGGAACTGGGCGGTGAATTGCGCGTATGCGGACCGAAGCCCGATGGGACACCCATACGCATTGGAATAGAACGGCCGCCGAAGGATGGTACCCAATACCCGGTGATCAGCGAAGTGCTCGAGCTGCGGAACGGGGCCGTTACCACGGCCGGAAATTACCGGAAATTTGTTATGGACGGCGAACGGCGGATTTCACATCACATTAATCCGGAGACAGGCTATCCGTTTCATACCGGTGTCATCAGCGCCACCGTATATGCACCGGATGCGATGACTGCCGATGGCTATGACAACGTTTTCATTGCCATGCCGCCGGAAACCGCGGTAGCCTTGGCTAACCGGACGGTAAATGTGGAAGTATACCTGATTTACCGCGACGATCATGGGGTAACCCGGGACACCATGAGTTCGGGATTTGGCCGGCTGATCAGTCATCTTTGAATATCAGAACAGCAATTATAAACGATATACCGATGAAAAGAAGTCAATTTATCCGGAAGAGCCTATTGGCCACAGGAACCATTGCCGGCGGCACGTGGACCGCCATGGCGGGCAGTAGCAGGCAGGAAGGCAAACCGTTTACCCTCAATTACGGACCGCACCAGGGTTTGTTTGAACACCATGCGGGGAAGAACATCATTGACGAGATCCAGTTTGCCTATGACCGGGGATTCCGGAGCATCGAAGACAACGGTTTTTCGAGCCGGCCGGTCGTCGAGCAGGAACGCATCGGCGCTACGCTTGCCAAACTGGGGATGGCGATGGGAGTATTCGTATTGGATAAAGGCGGTAACGGGGCCAATACGCTGGCGGCAGGTAAGCCGGAGCATGTGGATATTTTTCTGAAGGGTTGCAGGCAGGCCGTAGAACTGGCCAAGCGATCAGGCGGTAAATTCACGACCGTGGTACCGGGCGATTTTGAACGGCGCCTGCCCATGGATATCCAGACGGCAAATGTTATCGAAGCCTTGAGGCGCGGGGCGGAAATCCTCGAACCCCATGGAATCGTGATGGTGCTGGAGCCGCTGAGTGATACACCGGATCTCTTTTTGCGTACTTCTTCCCAGACATACCTGATCTGTAAGGGGGTGAATAGTCCGTCGTGTAAAATATTGTATGACGTATACCATATGCAGCGGAATGAAGGCGACCTCCTGGCGAATATCGACCGTTGCTGGGATGAAATCGCCTATTTTCAGGTGGGGGACAATCCGGGCCGGAAGGAACCGACTACCGGCGAGATTAACTACAGGAACCTATTCAGGCATATTTATAACAAAGGCTACCGGGGTGTGGTGGGCATGGAGCATGGAAAATCAACAGCCGGCCGGGAAGGTGAGGAAAAACTGATTGCCGCCTATCGCGAGGTGGATGATTTTTTGGGTTGAACCGTTAAAAATGTTGCGGTAATCCCGAATATATCCCATATTAGCTATACAAAATTATAAACTTCAATCGCAGATCATATGAATACAAGCATAAGAATCAAACTGTCGTCCATGATGTTCCTCGAGTTTTTTATCTGGGGAACGTGGTTCGTTACCCTCGGGACCTTCCTGAGCCAGAACCTGGGGGCGACCGGACTGGAAATGGCCAATGTGTTTTCCACCCAGTCGTGGGGAGCGATCATTGCTCCGTTTATTATCGGCCTCATTGCCGACAAGTATTTCAACGCCGAACGGATCCTGGGGGTTTTGCACCTCGTTGGAGCTTTCCTGATGTATCAGCTGTATAATGCGCCGAACGTAGGGGTATTCTATCCTTATGTATTGGCGTATATGATTTTATACATGCCCACGCTCTCACTCGCTAACTCGGTGTCGTTCCGGCAGCTGAAAAATCCGGAAAAGGAATTTTCTGCCATACGTGTCTGGGGAACCATTGGGTGGATCGTAGCCGGACTGGCGATCAGCTACGTGTTTAAATGGGATGAAGGTGAAGGGCTGCTGCGCAATACATTTATGATGGCCGCAATAGCGTCCCTGGTGCTCGGACTGTTTAGCTTTACGCTGCCGAAGACGCCGCCGATAAAAAGTGAAACCACGGGAAAACGCAGCGTATCCGAAATCCTGGGCCTGGATGCCATCCGGCTGCTCAGCAATAAAAATTTTCTGGTGTTTTTTGTTTCCTCTGTGCTGATCTGTATCCCGCTGGCGTTTTATTACCAGAATGCGAACCTGTTCCTGACGGAGATCGGCCTGGAAAATCCCACGGGCAAAATGACGATCGGGCAGTTCTCGGAAGCTTTTTTCCTGCTGTTGCTGCCGGTCTTCTTCTCGCGTTTCGGATTTAAGCAGACGATTATGGTTGGCATGCTCGCCTGGGCTGTCCGTTACCTGCTGTTTGCTTACGGCAATGCCGGGGAACTGGCATACATGCTGATCCTCGGCATTGCGCTGCACGGCATATGCTATGACTTTTTCTTCGTGTCCGGGCAGATTTATACGGATGCCAAGGCCGGTGAGCGGTATAAAAGCTCGGCTCAGGGACTGATTACATTGGCTACGTATGGCGTGGGGCAGCTGATCGGATTCTGGGTGGCTGGGTTCGTGAGTGAACATTACAAGAACAACCCGACAAACGATCCGTTCTGGCAGAATGTGTGGCTGGTTCCGGCGGGCATTGCCGCCGTGGTGCTGTTCCTTTTCATGCTGTTTTTCAAAAATGAAAAAAAAGAACCACAGGCTACTGGGCAATAAAAGGCTGGATCGTGACGTAAAAAATGAAAGGCTAAACAACAAAATAAAACGACTATGGCAGCTAATGTGTATGATGCGATTGTGATCGGGTCGGGTATAAGCGGTGGGTGGGCCGCTAAGGAACTCACCCAAAAGGGACTAAAAACCATCATGCTGGAGCGTGGACGGAATGTGGAGCACGTGAAGGATTACGTGAGCGCTACAAAGCATCCCTGGGAATTCCCGCATCGTGGTGGGCGGACGCAGCAGATGATCGAGGAATATCCCGTACTCAGCCGAGACTATCCGCTCAACGAAAAGAACCTTGATTTTTGGGTAAACGAAAAGGAAAGCCCGTATGTGGAAGTCAAGCGGTTCGACTGGTACCGTGGCTATCAGGTGGGCGGACGCTCCCTCACCTGGGGACGGCAGAGCTACCGGCATAGCGACCTGGATTTCGGGGCAAACCTCAAAGACGGGATTGCGGTGGACTGGCCGATCCGGTACCGGGATATAGCTCCCTGGTACAGTTACGCGGAAAACTGGGCGGGCATCAGCGGGAATCGCGATGGCCTGGACGTTTTGCCCGACGGTGATTTTCTGCCGCCGATACCCATGAATGTGGTGGAAAAGGACCTCGCCGCACGCATGAAAGCGCATTATAAAGGTAAACGTCCGCTGATTAACGCCCGGGTGGCAAATATATCCGTTCCCCATCAGGGACGTGTCAATTGCCAGTTTCAGAACCAATGTTGGCTGGGTTGCAATTTCGGAGCGTATTTTAGTACGCAGTCGTCTACATTGCCCGCTGCCGTGGCTACAGGTAACCTGACGCTGCGTCCTTTTTCCATCGTTACCCAGATTCTTTACGATAAGGATACCAAGAAAGCGAAAGGGGTGGAGGTACTGGATGCTGAAACGAACCAAACGTATGAATTTTTTGCCAAGATTGTTTTCGTGTGTGCATCCGCATTCAATTCGACCTGGGTATTGATGAACTCGGCTACGGATGTCTGGGAGGGTGGACTGGGCAGTAGCAGCGGCGAACTTGGTCACAATGCGATGGACCATCATTTTCGCTGTGGCGCCGGTGGCCGCATTGAAGGTTACGAAGACAAATATTATTACGGTCGGCGACCGGGCGGGCTGTATATACCGCGGTTCCGCAATGTTGGCGATGATAAGCGGGATTACATTCGCGGGTTCGGCTACCAGGGTGCCGCCAGCCGGGGGCGATGGAGCGGGGAAATTGCTGAACTGAGTATCGGTGGCGAATGGAAAGATGCCCTTTGCGAACCCGGCGAATGGTCGGTGGGCTTTACTGCATTTGGCGAGATATTGCCGTATCACGAAAACCGGATATTCCTCGACAAGGAGGTAAAGGATAAATGGGGGCTCCCCGTGCTGGCCATGGATATGGAAATCAAGGAAAATGAGCTGAAGATGCGGAAAGATATGATGGAAGACGGTAAGGAGATGCTGGAAGCCGCTGGGGTAAAGGATGTCTATACCTTTGATAGCGGCTACGGGTTTGGCCAGGGGATCCATGAGATGGGAACCGCCCGGATGGGGCTAGATCCGAAGACATCGGTGCTGAACGGCAATAATCAGGTATGGGATGCCATGAATGTCTTTGTCACAGATGGTGCTTGCATGACATCGGCAAGCTGTGTGAACCCGTCGTTGACTTACATGGCACTTACCGCCCGCGCGGTGGATTTTGCAGTCGGGGAGTTAAAAAAGGGAAATTTGTAGTATGGACGATTGGCCAGGGATCTTTGGCTATGCATTTTTCAGCCAACGGCCGGCAGTTGCTCGCTAAAACACAATAAAATGAACAGAAGAGAAGCATTGACCAGGGTTGCCTGGATTATGGGTGGAACCGTCATCGGGGCCAACCTATTTTTGGAAGGATGTACCCGTAAGGCTACGGGCAGCGTGGAAAGCCTGTTTGAACCGGACACCGTCGATTTACTGGGTAATATCGCCGACACGATATTGCCGCCGACGGGAAGTCCTGGTGCTAAAGAAGCCGGCGTAGGATCATTTATCCCCGTCATGGTCCGTGATTGCTATACCCCGGAGGACCAACAGGTATTCCTGGATGGACTCCGGCAGCTGGATAAGGCATCTAACGACCAGTTCGGCCGTAAATTTCAGGAATTGACCGCCGATGAACGGACGGAATTGCTGATCGCGGCGGACAAGGAAGCGAAAGCATATCAGGCAAAGAAAACCGAGAACGATCCTAACCATTATTTCCATTTGGTTAAACAACTGACGTTGCTTGGCTATTTTACCTCTGAACTGGGCGCTACCAAGGCGCTGCGCTATGTGCAGGTCCCCGGCAGGTATGACGGAGATTTTCCGTACAAAAAGGGCGACAAGGCCTGGGCGATATAAATTCGTTCGCTGGCCATAATGAATCCGTAATGGCAAAGGAAAGCGCTGGAATCCTCTTATTCCGCCGGAGTCCCGGTATACAGGTTTTGCTGGTACATCCGGGAGGCCCGTATTTTGTACGGAAGGATTCGGGCAGCTGGACCATACCCAAGGGCGAATTTTCCCCATCAGAAGATGCATTGGAAGCTGCGAAGCGCGAGTTTTTGGAAGAGACCGGTTTTTCCGTAGATGGGACGTTTATCCGCCTCCCGTCGATAAGGCAAAAGGGTGGAAAACGTGTTCACGCATGGGCATTGGAGGGAGACATCGACCCGCTGGCGATCCGGAGCAATACATTTACGATACCCTGGCCACCCCGGTCGGGCAAATTGCAGACATTCCCTGAAATTGACCGGGCCGAATGGTTTGGAATTGCGGAAGCCCGCGAGAAAATTAATCCGGCGCAAGCAGAATGGCTGACGGGGGAACCAATAGCTAATTTATTGCCGATATGAAATTTAAATCACTGACCGCGTGCCTGTCGCTTTCTGCCGTTTACATGGCGCTTGCACAGCCCGCTACGATCCAGCAACACAGGGAAGACAGGCATCCGATCAGTGGTCACTTTGAAGGCACTGAACCGTTCTGGGACATGGAAGTCAGGGACAATGTGATTATCCTGAACATCGTAAACGATACGGTACAGGACACATTATTTCTTTCCAAAAAGCAGACGCATACCGAAACCTACGCCTTTCGGGGCGGGCATATCTTCGGAATTATCAGGCAATCTTCCGGCGGTGGCTGCCAGCTTGATATTACGGAAACGCCAAACCCTACACACGAAATTTATTTCAGTTATAAGGACGTGACCTACATGGGATGCGGCAAACTGGATTAAGCGTATCTCCAGCGCATAAACTACTAAATCACACACAGCGATCAGGTTGCCCGTAGGTATAGAAATCATATTTATTTAAAAAAATTTATATATTTACCATGCAATGGACCGCGTGCCATTGATGCCAATTTTAATCGCTAGATTCGTTGAAGCACCCTCGTTTATATAATGAGCCGGAACTTTTACGGTTAATTGTTGAAGAAAATGACGAAATAGCCTTCCGCAAGCTATTTGATCATTATGTCGACAGGTTGTGCGGATATGCCTGTAAAATTGTCAAAAGCGAGGAAATAGCCGAAGAAATCGTGATGAATGTATTTCTGAAAATCTGGCTGAATCACCATAAGCTGCTTACCATCGCGCGTTTTGATGCTTATTTATATTCGATCGTACGGAATCAGTCGTTGAATGTCATCAAGCGTGCCGAACATGAACTCCGGATCATCAGGGAGCTGAGCCAGACGAATACCCGGCATGTGGAATCGACGGAGGAAACAGTGATCTACAACGATTATAAACAGCTTTTGCACCAGACGGTAGACCGGCTTCCGCCACAGCAGCGGCTGATTTACCTGTTAAGTAGGGAAGAAGGGCTGAAATACGACGAAATAGCCGTCAATTTAAGTTTGTCTAAAAACACGGTGAAATCCCATTTAAAAAAAGCGATCAGTACACTTCGCAACGTGCTTAACTACGGTTTATTATTGTAATATGCGGAGGGTATTCAGCCGGTTCCGTTAAAATATTTCCCATACAACTAACCCCCTTTTTCCTGCCGATTGTCTCTTATTACAGCGGGCACAATAAATGTTCATGCATTTAAGCCCAACGAACTGGCCAATATGTCTACACATCGGTTTAATTATCTTTTTCAACGGTACATCAACGAAACGGCCACGCCGGAAGAGGTTGGGGAATTCCTGTCGATGGTCAGGCAGGAAGAATACAGGGAGATTGTCAGGGATCACATGGACAGCCTGTGGGAATCGCCGTTTACGTTTGCCTCGCTAAGTGCCAAAAAGAAAGCGACGATGTTTAACGATATTGTGACTGCCGCAGATAACAGCCGATCGGCCGCTCCGGTTGCCAGGCGGAACTGGATCAGTGTAGCGGCCGCCATCCTCATCATCAGTTCCTTTTTGTTTTTTTATGGTCGGAAATATGGGCTGTCCGGCCATGAGCCGATGCGTACCACAACAGGCGGGGGCGTGCAATCGACCGATAAGGAACTGCGGTTCATTACGTTGCCTGATGGAAGTTCAGTGGTATTGAACCAACGCAGTACACTGGAAATCAGCGATACATTCCGTGCCGGTAACGTACGTGAAGTATACCTGACGGAAGGCGAGGCCTTTTTTGAGGTAACCCATAATGCATCCCGGCCTTTCATTGTGTATACAGGCAAATTGCGTACTACGGTACTTGGCACGGCTTTCAGCGTAAAGACGAGCCGGGAAACCGGTATGGTAACGGTGACTGTCACCAAAGGAAAAGTGAAGGTGGGGGATGGCTCGCGGAGGTTTGATGTGCTCGATCCGGGTGAACAGATCGTCTATCAGCGTGGCCGCCCTGTCATAAAGAGGCAGGTTGATGCGAAGCAGGCCACAGCATGGAAACATAATGATGTCTTTCTTGATAATGTAACCCTGAAAAGCGTAAGCGATGAACTGCAGGACCGTTTCGGCGTAACCTTCATTTTTGCCAACGAGGCAATAAAGACGTGCCGTTTCAGTGCGACGTTTTTCAAAAGCCAGTCGCTGGAACAGCTACTCGCAGTGATCGCCGAAATTACGCATATCCAATACCGGTTTTTAAATAAAACGACGATCGAACTGAGTGGAATTGGATGTCATCTACTAACTCATATACCTAACGAATGATGAAACGCAGAGAAGTACTAAAAACATTGGCTGTTTTGCCCTTGTCGGGGAGCGTAGCCCCGACCGCTTTGCTGACTGAATCTCCGGTGCCGGACAAGCGGAACCTCTTTAAAGAATTAGGGCTCCGCACGTTTATCAATGCGGCGGGCGTTTATACGTCGATGTCGGCTTCGTTGATGCCGGAAGAGGTGCTTGAAGCCATTACAACGGGCGCCGGCGAATACGTGATGCTTGACGATGTCCAGGATAAAGTCGGCGAAAAAATAGCCGAACTGTGCCACGCGGAGGCCGCTATGGTGACCGCTGGTTGCTGGTCGGCCCTGGTACTCGGCATGGCGGGCGTGTTAACGGGAATGGACATGAAGAAAGTAGCTCAATTGCCTTTTTTGCCGGGTACAGGTATGAAATCCAAGGTGATTCTCCAAAAAAGCCATGCAACGGGTTACCACCTGGCGCTGAGCAATGCCGGCGTTTCCTTTGTGATGGCCGAAACCAGAAGGGAAGTGGAAAATGCCATCGATGAAGATACCGCCATGATGTGGTTTCTGAACCGGGAAGCGCCGTCTGGAGCGATTCAGCACGAGGAATGGATTGAAATTGCCCGGAAGCATGGGATTCCGACGATGATTGATATCGCATCTGACGTGCCTCCCGTTGAAAACCTGTGGAAGTACAATGACATGGGGTTCGACCTCGTTGCCATTTCAGGAGGGAAGGCCATGCGCGGCCCCCAAAGTGCGGGTATTCTGATGGGGAAGCGGAATCTTATCGCTGCGGCGCGTTTAAACGCGCCTCCAAGGAGCGGCATTGCGCGGGGGCAGAAGGTAAATAAGGAAGAGATACTGGGTATGTACGTGACCGTTGAAAGGTATATCAATCTGGATCACGAAAAGGAATGGCGACTGTGGGAAGATCAGGTTGCTTTAATCGAAAAGACGGCTAAAGGCGTAGATGGGGTGATGACAACCGTGTTTGTACCGCCTGTCGCAAACCACACGCCGACCCTCAATATCTATTGGGCCAAAGACAGGATTAATATTTCCGGCAACGACCTTCGTCAGCGATTAAGGGATGGAAGTCCCTCCATCGAAGTGAGAAATGGCGAGAATGACGGCATTGAGTTAACAGTTTTTATGTTGAAGCCCGGCCAGGAGCGAATTGTAGCCCAGCGGATTAGTGAAGAGTTACGGTCGATATAGTACAATTGAATTGATCACGGTCCTATTAACATAACCTAATTTATGAAATGAGTAAGCGTCACTATAAAACACTGCTCGGGTTGGCTATTGCTTGCCTGATAATTGCGATTACGATGGCGGCAGCAGGCTACATGCATAGCGCCGGCCCGTTTTTAATTGCTTTTTTTCTCGGACTGTCCTTTGCGGTCAAAGGTTTTCCGCCCGTGAAAGGCCTTTCTTTTACCATCCTGATCCTCGCTGTGGTTACCACGGCGATGTATTATCCCCATTTATTCGTTGAAATCGGAGGATTTGAACTCGCCATACTGATCACCCCCTTGGTGCAGGTCATTATGTTCGGGATGGGATCTTCCATGGGATTGAAGGATTTTATCGAGCTGGCTAAACGCCCGCGTGCGGTATTCATCGGTGTACTGGCGCAGTTTACGATTATGCCGGCACTGGCTTATGCATTGGCGTTAATCAGTAATTTTCCGCCAGAGATTTCAGCCGGACTGATTTTGCTGGGCTGCGCCCCGACATCGGTTACCGCAAGTTTATTTTCCTACCTGGCAAAAGCGAATGTAGCACTGGCCATTACCGTTACCTCATTGACAACATTGCTGGCACCCCTTTTACTTCCGCTGTTGATGAAATTATTTGCCGGCGACTTTGTGGAAATAGCCGTGTTGGCCATGATGTGGGATATGGCACAGATTGTACTCATTCCAATCGGCGTGGGACTACTCTTCAATCATTTCCTGAGCGGCCGTGCCACCTGGCTGGATGCAGCCATGCCCAAAGTTTCGATGGCGGGGGTTGCGCTGATTGTTGCGATTATCATCGCGGCGGGCCGGGAAAGCCTGTTAAATATCGGCTTTCTTTTATTGTTTATGGTGTTGGCCCATAACCTATTGGGCTACTTCTTCGGTTACTGGATGGCCCGTCTGTTCAAGATGGATGAACGGGACTGCCGCACAATTGCCATTGCTACGGGCATGCAGAATGCGGGACTTGTTTCCGGAATCGCGAAGACCATGGGAAAAATTGCGACGGTTGGACTGGCATCTGCAGTCTGCGGTCCGATTATGGGCTTTACGGCATCCATCATTGCTTCGCATTGGAGTAATGCAGGATCCAAAGCAATCCGACATAAAGAAAATAAAGAATTGTAACATAAATAGTTGTGTAAATCAAATAAGCCATGGCTTTAAAAGTTGCGCTATTAGGCATATACCACGAATCCAATACGTTTGTCGACCGTCCCACCACATTGGATAACTTCCGGAACGGGCGTTATTTAAAAGGGGATGACATCCGAAGGGAATACCGGGACGCGCACCATGAAATCGGTGGGATGCTGGAGGTGCTGGATCAGCATCAGATTACGGTCATTCCCCTGTTTTACGCTGAAGCGACCCCTGGCGGCACGATTACGGCGGAAGCTTACCAGACCCTGCTGGATGATATGATGGAGGAGGTCGATCGAGTGTCACCGGTGGATGCATTCCTGGTGGTACCTCACGGTGCGGGAGTGAGTGAGGCTGTTGCGGATATGGACGGTCATTGGCTGGGTAAATTGCGGGAAAAGGTCGGGCCCGGTGTCCCCATCGTGGGTACACTGGATCTCCATGCGAATGTGAGTCCGCTTATGGTTGCATCAACCGATGCGCTGGTGTCTTATAAACAAAACCCGCACGTTGACCAACGCCAGCGTGGAAAGGAGGCAGCCACACTGCTTGTTCATTTATTGCAGGGGAAAGCCAACCTTTCGCAACAACTGGTACAGGTACCTGTTGCCATCAGCATTGAACAGCAATTTACCGAACAGGAGCCCTGCAAAAGCCTGTATGCCTATGCCAGGGAACTGGAACAGCGGGAAGGTATACTGTCGATCAGCATCCAACTGGGTTTTCCCTATGCGGATGTTGATGAAATGGGCACGTCGGTCATTGTGGTTTCCGACGGTGATCCGAAACTGGCCCGGGTAACAGCGGAAAAGCTGGAAGCCTATATTGTGGCGCATCGGGAAAGTTTTGTGGGTCGGAAAAACAGTGTGGCGGAATCGATCGCGTTGATTGAGCATCGCGAAAAGCCGGTGTTACTGCTGGATATGGGCGATAATATCGGTGGGGGTAGCCCAGGGAACAACTGTTGCCTGCTGGAAGCGCTGGAAGCAGCACAGCGATATCGCTATTTCGTCTGCATTTGTGATTCACAGGCTGCTGCAGACGCATCCAAACACCAGCCCGGCGATCGTTTTCACCTGCTCATCGACGGCATTGGCCCGGAAGGGGAAAAGCAATACACCTTGGAGGTACGTTTGCTGCAGGTCAATGACGGGAATTTTCAGGAAGATCGGCCGCGGCACGGCGGACAGGTTAATTATAAAATGGGAAAAACGGCGATTGTGACAACCGATGCCGGAGGCGTGATTATGTTGACTTCGCTGCGGGTTCCACCGTTTAGCCTGAGGCAATTGACCGCATTCGGCATCGACCCGAAAGCTGTTGATGCCGTGGTTGCAAAAGGTGTCAATGCACCCATTGCGGCTTATGCACCGGTATGTCCGACTATTATCCAGGTTAATACGCCGGGTGTTACCCAGGCTGATATGACCCGGTTCACTTTCCGCCACCGGCGAAAACCGCTGTTTCCTTTTGAGCGATAATCATAACGAGGCTTTTAAATTACTATTACTATCACCAAATCAATTAAATATGAAATTTATACCTGTCATCGTCTTTGCTTTTTTTATGTCGGTTTGCTGTCCATTTAGTTTACAGGCACAAAATCCGGAAGCCCGGCTAAAGGAACTGGGGATTGAAT
>NZ_JBEBRB010000035.1:0-27032 GCF_040395035.1 Parapedobacter lycopersici
TAACCGGTAATGGCAGCAGGAAACTTTCGTATTGCCCGGCGAGGATGAGGTACACGAAAAGCAGGCAAAGCGCGAAGACGTATATAGCCTGGTTGCCCGATAGAATCTGCTCACGCGTCATGCCCGACCATTCAATGCCATACCCCTGCGGAAGCGTTGCCGCAGCCACGCGTTCCACCGCTTCAATTACCTCGCCGCTGCTATACCCGGCCGCCGCGTCACCGCTGACGAGCGCCGCGGTAAACATATTATACCGTGTTACCTGTTCCGGTCCATAAACACGCTCCATGGTAATGAACGCAGAATACGGGACCATTTCCCCGGTATTGTTCTTTACGTATAGCTTAAGCACGTCTTCCGGTTTTTCGCGCGCACCCGGACCGGCCTGCACCATTACTTTGTACATCTGGCCGAAGCGGATGAAATTAGTTGCATAAAAGCTGCCCATCAGTGTCTGGAGTGTGGTCATCGCATTTTCCACACTGATGCCCCGCTTCGCGGCCATGTCATGGTCAACCTGGAGCAGATACTGCGGGAAGCGCGGGTCGAACGTGGAAAAGGCATTGCCTACTTCGGGTGATTCTTCGAGCTTGGTCATGAAATCAGCCAGCACATCGGCCGTCCGGTCGAGGTCGTCGGTGCCGGTGCGGTCGAGCAGCCGGAGTTCAAATCCGCTGGAATTGCCGAATCCGGGTACCGTTGGTGGCGGAAAATACTCGATATCGGCATCTGCAAGGTGGGCCGTATTTTCCTCCAGCCAGGCAATGACATCCGAAACGGACTCTTTGCGGTCGTCCCAGGCTTTCAGGTTGATCATACCCATGCCATACGATGCCCCGGACACTTCCGTAATGATGCTGTACCCGGCCAGGGTAGACACGGTCTCTACCGCGTCATGACCGCGGCTGATGGAGTCGACCTGGTTAAGTACCGCAATGGTCCGGTCTACCGTGGCGCCCGGTGGCGTGGTTACGTTCACGTAGATCATGCCCTGATCTTCTGTCGGTATAAATCCGGAGGGCAGTACGCTGCTGGTTCCCCAGGTTGCCACAAAAAATGCAGCCAGAAGCCCCAGGGTAATTACCCGTCGGCCCGCTATTTTCCCGATCAGCCCGGCATAGCGGGTCGATATCCTGTTGTACCAGTTATTAAACCCATTGAAAAAAGAAGCCAGCCAGCCTTTTGACGCCGGCTTACCGTGCGGCGATTTTAACAGCAGTGCGCATAGTGCAGGCGTCAGTGTTAATGCATTGATTCCGGAGATAATAATCGAGGCGGCTAGTGTCAGTGAAAACTGCCGGTAAAAGACGCCGACCGGTCCGGAAAGAAATGCTACCGGGACGAATACGGCAGACATCACCAATGTAATGGCCACTACAGCCCCGCCGATTTCCTTCATCGCGGCCAGGGTGGCCTCCAGCGGTGGCAGCCGGTCTTCCTCCATCTTCACGTGCACCGCTTCCACCACCACGATCGCATTATCCACCACGATTCCGATGGCCAGCACGAGCGCAAAGAGCGTAAGTAAATTGATGGAGAACCCCAGCAGCTGCATGAAAAAGAGGGCGCCGACCAGGCACACCGGTACAGCGAGCGCCGGTATCAGCGTGGAGCGGAAGTCCTGCAGGAAAATGAATACCACCAGAAATACGAGGAGAAATGCTTCCACGAGCGTACGGATTACTTCACTGATTGATGCGTCCAAAAAGCGGGAAACGTCGTAGCTAACCGTATATTTCATGCCCGGCGGGAATGTGGATTCCTGCAATTCGTCCATGCGCTGTTTCACGTTTTCAATAACTTCCTGGGCGTTCGACCCGGGCAGCTGCTTCATCATAATCGATGCCGAAGGGCGGCCGTCGGTTTTGGATTCCATTTCATAATCGAGCGACCCGAATTCCACATCGGCAATGTCACGTACCCGGAGGATCGACCCGTCGGCATTCGCCCGGATGGGAATGTTGCGGTACTGCTCGGGCTCGGAAAATTTGCCCGGATAACGCAGTACATACTGTTGCATATTAACCCGCTGGTCCGATCCAATGCCCGTCTGCCCCGGGGCGGCCTCAATGTTCTGTGCGCGGAGCGCTGAAATGACCTCTTCGCTGGAAACGTCATATGCGGCCATCCGGTCGGGTTTAAGCCAAACCCGCATCGCGTAGTCGCGCGCGCCCATAATCTGGGCAAAACCAACACCTTCGATCCGCTTCAGCTCCTTCAAAATGTTGATGTCCGTAAAGTTGTAAATAAATCGCTCATCGGCGGTGGGGTCATCGCTGTAAATATTGAGGTACATGAGCATGCTGTTCACCTCTTTTTCGGTGGTTACACCGGCTTTGATGACTTCTTCCGGCAATTCATCCAATACCGTGGTCACCCGGTTCTGCACGTTTACCGCCGCAATATCGGGGTCCGTGCCCACCTTAAAGAAAACCTGTATCAGGATGGTGCCGTTATTCGTTGCAACGGAGGTCATGTAAGTCATCCCCGCAACGCCGTTGATGGCCCGTTCAAGCGGGATGGCTACCGCATCGGTGCCCACTTCGGCATTGGCGCCTGTGTAGTTGGCCGTTACCACGACCGACGGCGGCACGATGTCCGGAAACTGGGTGACGGGCAGCGTAAACAGGGCAAGCACACCCAGTAAGGTAATAAGCAAAGAGATGACCAGCGACAGCACCGGTCGTTTAATGAATGTCTCTAACATGGTTTTTGAATAATGCGTTGAAATCTTAGTTAGCGGCCATCGGCAATAAGCCGGTTTTCACCCGGCCCGATCAATACCGGATTGATCGTCATTCCGTCCCTTAGGTGCTGTGTCCCTTCAAATACGATTTTGTCACGCAGTTGCAGGCCGCTTTCCACCATGTAGTAATGGCCTACGCGCTGCCCCGCCTGGAATGGTGTCATCACTACCGTATGGTCGTCCATGACTTTATAAACGTAGGTGCGATCCTGTATTTCAAAAACGGATTTCTGATGGACGGCCAGGTTTTGGCCGTTTTGCATCGGCACGCTGACCTTTCCGGAGGCCGCATGCTTTATCAGTCCACCGGGGTTCGGAAACAAGGCGCGCAGCGATATGGTTCCTGTGGTTTCCTCAAATTCGTTTTCCGCAAATTCCGCGGTGCCTTCATGCGGGTAGGGCGCACCATTGGCAAGCGTCAGTCTTACCGGCATGGTAAAATCAACGGTACGCAGGCTGTCGTTGGTAACAATGCTTAGGTATTCCTGTTCCGAAATATCAAAATAGGCGTATACCTGGTTCAGGTCAGAGATGGAAGTGAGCAACATGCCTTCATCCAGTAAACTGCCTTCCTTCAGCGGGATACGGTCGATACGGCCTGAAAAAGGGGCACGTATTGTCGTATAGGTAAGCTCCGTTTTTGCAAAATCGAGCAGCGAACGGGCCTCTTTAATCCGGGATTCGGCCGCGCTGCGCTGTGCTTCGGCTACCTTGAGGTCGGTTTCCGATACAATGTTCTTTGCGACAAGCAGCTTTGTGCGTTCCACTTCAAGCATTGTCGTCTGCCCGTCGGCAATGGCATTTTCCAGTACCGCTTCCGCGCGGGCAACCGCCGTCACGTGTTCCGTATCATTCAGCTTAAACAGGGGCTGCCCGGCCGTTACCTCGGCACCCTCGTCAATGTATATTTTTTCGAGAAACCCCTTTAGGCGGGTGCGGATTTCCACGTTCTTGATTGCCTGTATACTGGCAACATACTCGTGATATACCGTAGTGTCGAGCAGCGACACCTCGGCCACAGGCGCCGAATGGTGTTCCACATTGTCGTTAGTTTTTTCTGCATTTCCGCTACAGCCGATAAATGCACTAATAAATAAACCGGAAGCAATGATGATGCGCCGTGGGGTAATTGTCGTATTCATGGTCTTTATTCGTATTCGTTATGGTAAATTGCTGTCAATGATGTCCGCCGTAATATACTGCATGCCGCATCCAGCATAAAAGCCGGACGTACCTATCCCGTCGGGGAATAAATACATTTTGAAACGGGGAACGATGGGCTGCACCGCCATGACGCAGATAGCTATGGACATGGCACGCAACCTTGCGTGTGGGATGAAAAGATGGTATTAAAACGGCTTCAGCCGGAACAGGAAGAGGTAATAACCTAACAGGCAAGAGATCTTGGTGTCGAAGTCCCAATACGTAAGCGGCTTACAGAACGCTAAAATAGGGGCGAAATCGATGCTTGTATTCTTTTTGGGAAGCGGTGTGGATATGCATTTTGCCGTTGATGGGCGGTAGTCATCGTATTGGACGTCGTCGGGTTTGGTATCGCCGCCGTCGGGAATGATGTTGAGCACATCCGCCAAAATGATCTCTACCAGCGGTGCGCCGTCAATGATGCCGTCACTATTGGTCCCACGGACAGGGTTACCCTGATAGAAAACCGTGTTCACATAGGCAAGTAAAACAAGAAGGTAAAACAGTCTCGTCCGCATATTTGCCCGCGAAGATAGCAGATTTACGGCTATCATGCGAACAGGTCACTTTTTTGTTACCGATCCGGCAGGGCGGTCGTTTGCTTATGCGGTGAACCGGTAATTGACCACCGTACCGGCCGCTTCCTGCCGGTCGGGAGTTTCTTAAAAAAATCGTATTTTCGCCGTTCGTATTCAATCTGTACATAAATGGAATATAATCACCGGGCAATAGAGCAGAAGTGGCAAAAATTTTGGGCCGATAACCAGACATTTAAAGCAAGCAATACTTCCACGAAACCAAAATACTACGTGCTGGACATGTTTCCCTATCCATCAGGGGCGGGTCTGCATGTGGGCCATCCCCTGGGATACATTGCCTCGGATATATTTGCCCGGTATAAACGGATCAAAGGCTTCAATGTGCTGCATCCCATGGGCTACGATTCCTTTGGGCTACCAGCCGAACAGTATGCTATCCAGACCGGCCAGCACCCCGCCATTACCACGGCAGCGAATATCAGCCGGTATCGCGAACAGCTTGATAACCTCGGTCTTTCGTTCGACTGGAGCCGCGAGGTGCGTACGAGCGATCCGGAATATTACCGATGGACACAATGGATTTTTATGCAGCTGTTTGATGCCTGGTATAACAAGGCATCGGACAGGGCAGAACCCATCCGCAGCCTGATCACCCATTTTGAAACCCGCGGGAGCGTGGACGTGCTTGCCGTATCGGATGAGGATACAGTCACCTTTACTGCGGCGGAATGGGCAGGTTTCAGCGCTGCCGAAAAGCAGCGGGAACTGCTCAAATACCGCCTGGCCTACCTGCGCGAAAGCACCGTGAACTGGTGTGCGGCGTTAGGTACTGTGCTGGCCAATGACGAGGTAATCAACGGGGTATCCGAACGGGGGGGCTATCCCGTGGAACAGAAGAAAATGATGCAGTGGAGCATGCGTATCACAGCCTATGCCGAGCGCTTGCTTACCGGACTGGAAACAGTCGACTGGCCGGAGCCGCTGGTGGAGATGCAGCGGAACTGGATCGGGAAAAGCATTGGTGCCAGTGTCAGGTTTGCCGTTCCGTCGCTTGCGCCGGACGCGGCGATCGAAGTGTTTACCACCCGGGTGGATACCATCTACGGGGTAAATTGCCTGGTACTGGCCCCGGAGCACGACCTGGTGTCGCAGCTGACGACCGCAGAACAGCAGGCTGAGGTAGAAGCTTATATTGCCCATACGGGCAAGAAATCGGAACGCGACCGGATGGCGGACGTGAAGACGGTATCGGGCGCATTCACCGGAAGCTATGCCGAACATCCGCTGACCGGAAAAGAGATTCCCATCTGGATTGCTGATTACGTGCTGGCCGGCTACGGTACGGGAGCCGTGATGGCGGTGCCTTCGGGCGACCAGCGCGATTACCTGTTTTCCATGCACTTCGGCCTGCCGATCATCCCCATTTCGGATGCCCAGCAGCTCGACGGGCAGGCCGACCCCACAAAAGCCGGCCGGTATATTAATTCCGATATCATTAACGGCCTTACCTATCACGAGGCGATTGATGTATTGATCAAAAAGCTGGAAGCCACCGGTGCCGGGGAAGCAACCATCAACTACCGGATGCGCGACGCTATTTTCGGTCGGCAACGGTATTGGGGGGAGCCCGTACCGGTATACTTTAAAGACGGATTTCCGCAACTGATCGAAGTAAGCGAGCTGCCTTTGGTACTGCCCGAGATTGACAAATATTTGCCCACCGAAAGCGGTGAACCGCCGCTTGGCCGGGCGGGCGACTGGAAATACCGGGGACAGTTCGATTACGAGCTGAGCACCATGCCGGGCTGGGCCGGCTCAAGCTGGTACTGGTACCGGTATATGGATGCACACAACAGCGATGCGCTTGTTTCACCCGAAGCGGTGAACTACTGGCAGGCAGTCGACCTGTATATCGGCGGTTCCGAACACGCGACCGGTCACCTGCTGTACAGCCGCTTCTGGAATAAATTCTTGAAAGACCTCGGGTACGTACCTGAAGAGGAGCCGTTTAAAAAACTCATCAATCAGGGCATGATCCAGGGGCGGAGCAGCTTTGTATACCGTGTACTTGATACGGATGGAAAGGGTACCAATACATTTGTATCCTACGGATTGAAAGACCAGTACACTACCGTGCCGTTGCACGTGGATGTCAATATCGTAAGCAACGATGTGCTTGATATCGAAAAATTCCGCCAGTTCCGACCGGATTTTGCCAACGCGGAGTTTATTCTCGAAAACGGAAAATATAACTGTGGGCATGAGGTAGAGAAGATGTCGAAATCCAAATACAATGTGGTGAATCCGGACGATATTATTGAACAATATGGAGCCGATACCCTGCGGATGTATGAAATGTTCCTGGGCCCGCTGGAGCAGAGTAAACCCTGGAATACCAACGGCATCGAAGGGGTATATAAATTCCTGCGCAAATTATGGAAGCTATTCCACGACGCGGAGGGTAATTTTTCGGTCAGTCATGGGGAGCCGGACCGGGCCGAGTTGAAAGCCCTGCACAAAATCATCAAAAAGGTAGCGGAAGATGTCGAGCGGTTTTCGTTCAATACGTCTGTTTCGTCTTTCATGATCTGTGTAAACGAACTGACCGATCTGAAATGTAATAAGGCAGCGATATTGCAGGACCTATGCATTGTGCTGTCGCCCTACGCACCCCATATCACCGAAGAATTGTGGGCGTTGCTGGGCAACGCGCCGGGAACATTGTCTGAAGCGGCGTATCCGGAATTTAATCCGGATTACCTGGTGGAAAGTGAGTTTTCCTATCCCATTTCCGTAAACGGAAAGATGCGGATGAACCTTTCCCTGCCGCTGAGCCTGGAAACGGTGGAAATTGAGCAGGCGGTGCTGGCAAATCCGGATGTGCAACGTTACCTGGATGGAAAACCCGTGCGCAAAGTGATCGTGGTGAAAGGCCGGATTGTGAACGTGGTGATATAACTGCGGATCAGGCGCGCAGGGAATTGCCTGATAGTTCTTCGAGGCGTGTTCGACTGCGCTTCGAGGGTTGTTCGAGTCCGCTTCGGGACTTCTTCGACCCTTGTTCGGGGCGGCTTCGACTCCGCTTCGGGCGCGCTTCGGGGCTGCTCGGCACGCAATGCGTTGCGCGCCGAAGACTTTCGAAGGATTCCCGGAACCCTGCCGATGGAATCCCGAACAATTGTCGAAGCAGACTGGATAAAACCCCGGTGCGGCACCGAAGCGCCACCGGCAGTGGAATAGCCAATAAAAACAATACGATAATGATGAAAAACATGTTTTCGTTGGGCATTTGCCTATCCTTATTTCTCGCAGTCCCGGCGGCCGCCCAAACCAAACGGCTCGACCTGGATCAGGCCTGGGGCACCAAACGTTCGCTGACGAAGCCGATCAACACCATTGAAGGGTGGGCGGATGCCCGGCATTACATCGAATACGATACACAGGCGCGGCAGCTGTATGCGGTAGATAGCAAGACCGGGCAACGCCGGGCTTACACGCCGCCGCCCAGCAGCGATACGGAAGTCTATATCCAGGATCAGGATATCTATATCCGGGAGGGCGGCCAAACTCCCCGGAGGCTCACGCAGTCACCTGCTGAAGAAGAAAAAAATCCCACGCTCTCGCCAGACAACCGGTATGTGGCATTTACCCGGAATAATGACCTTTATGCCATCAGCGTGGCGGATGGCCGTGAAATCCGCTATACCAGCGATGCCACGGACGTCATCTACAACGGATGGGCATCGTGGGTATATTATGAAGAGATCCTGGGCCGTCCCACGCATTATAAAGCCTTTTGGTGGTCGCCCGATAGCAAGTCGTTAGCTTTTATGCGTTTCGATGATACTGAGGTGCCTATGTTTCCGATTTTTGGCTCAAAAGGCCAGCATGGTTATGTGGAACAGACACGCTACCCCAAGGCTGGTGATCCAAACCCAAAGGTACGGGTCGGGTTTGTGCCGGTAGAGGGCGGGGAAACCGTGTGGGCCGCGTTCAACGAGAACGACGACCAATATTTCGGCCAGCCATACTGGAGCTATGACAGCCACTCGCTGATGGTGCAATGGATGAACCGCGATCAGACAAACCTTAAATTTTATGCAGTAGATCCCGTATCGGGCAGCAAAAAGGAAATATACGACGAGAAACAGGAGGCGTGGATTGACCTGAGCCACGCCGAACGGATTACCTACCTCAAAGACAACAAACATTATATCTTAAAAAGCGATAAGACCGGCTGGGCCCATTATTACCTGTATACGCTGGATGGTACGTTGGTCAATCCGATTACTGCGGGCCCGTGGCAGGTATCCGCGTTGCAGCTGGTGGATGAGCAGAACCGCGTGATCTACTTTACGGCCCGGAAAGAACATTCGACAACGGAAGACCTGTACCGCGTTAATTACGATGGCAGCGGTTTGCGGCGGCTCACATTCGGTAACTATACCCATGAAGTGCATGTGGCACCCGACGGCGCACATTTTATTACTACCTATTCCAATGTGGAAACGCCGACAAAGATTGCCCTGCTTGATAACCGCGGCAAACTGATCCGCGAACTGGCCGATAGCCGGGCGGATGATTTTTCGGACTACCGCTATGGCCGGACTGAAATGATTACCATCCCAACGCCGGATGGTTATGCGTTGCCGGCGACCATTACATGGCCGACGGACTTTGATGAAACCAAACCCCATCCGGTTATCTTCAGCATCTACGGCGGGCCGGACGCGGGAACCGTAAAAAACACCTGGAAAGGAACCGCCAACCAGCACTGGGCCAACGAGGGTATTGTCCAGATTGCCGTGGATCACCGGGCATCCGGTCATTTCGGGAAGCAGGGCGTTGCGCTCATGCATCGCAACCTTGGTAAATGGGAAATGGAAGATTACATCACGGCAGCCAAATGGTTAAAGAGCAAACCCTGGGTGGCCAAAGACAAGCTGCTGATTACCGGACACAGTTACGGTGGGTACATTACCTGCCTGGCGTTAACCAAAGGGGCGGATTACTTTGATTACGGTATCGCCGGTGCACCGGTGACCAGCTGGGAGCTTTATGATACGCATTACACCGAACGGTTTATGGATACTCCGCAGGATAACCCCGAAGGGTATAAGAACGGCTCGGTATTGACCTACGTTGATCAGTATAAAGGCGTATTACGCATTATGCACGGCGACATGGACGACAACGTGCATATGCAGAATACCA
Source organism: Parapedobacter lycopersici (assembly GCF_040395035.1). GTDB lineage: Bacteria > Bacteroidota > Bacteroidia > Sphingobacteriales > Sphingobacteriaceae > Parapedobacter > Parapedobacter lycopersici_A. The sequence continues at coordinate 9,703 of NZ_JBEBRB010000035.1, forward strand.
TTCAGCTGATCGATGAAATGCAGAACGCCGGTAAGCATTTTGAGCTGATGATTTATCCCGGGGGAAGACACAGTTGGACAGGCCCCAAAGTGGTGCACGACCGGATGGAGCGTATCCGGTTTTACTATCGGTACCTGTTGGAGAAGCCGGTTCCGGAAGCACTCAAATGAGGCCGACAAAGGGCAGCACAATTTAAAGCCACCCCTTATTAAGCGCCAGCTGTACCAATTCGAGAACCGATGAGGTATTGGTTTTGCGGTAGATATTTTTGCGATGCGTAGCGACCGTGGTGGTGCTGATGTGCAGGTCATCCGCAATTTGCTTGGTGGTCTGGTTCCGGGCCAGCAGTTCCAGAACCTGTTTTTCGCGGCGGGTAAGGATATTTACGGAAGGCGTGAGCCGTCGGACGGGATCGACATCAATATATGAAGGTTCGCCTTCCAGTCCGATAAAGGACAGTACCATCCGGTTATCTTTCTTCAGGTGACTGATATCGGTATGCACTACAAATGTGCGCAGCACGGCACCCTCATCATCGGTCTGGATAGTGACTACTTGCTGGAGAATGCGGATGTAGCTGCCGTCGCTTCTGCGTATTCGGTAATCATAACGGCTTTTGTACCGGGTTACTTTATCTGGAGGCAGCTGCGACCAGAACCGCGTGACCGTCGCTTCGAAATCAAGAAAATAGGGGAGGTCTTCCGGGTGGATCTTATCCATTAACAAATCCAGCGTAAGCGCTTCCGGTTGATAGCCGATAACATCGATGGTGTTGCTGCTGGCGTATTCAATTTTCATTTCCGGGGGATTGAACACCATGTAATAATAATCGCCTACCTGAAAAATATGAAGCAGCTTTTTGTAGAGTTCGATTTCCAATGTTAGCTCACCCGGCATCTTATGCTGGGCAATTTCCGTCCATATTTTCCTCGCTTGGTCTAAGATGAGTTTTTCCATTGATAGGTTGGTTGGTTGCGTTAAGGTGCGGCAATATACAAAAAAATAGATGCCGGTGCCAACGCGGGCCCGGCTGGGGGTCGCCGTCGTGTTTTGGGAAAAACATACGAAATCAAAAAAACAGTAAAAATACCTTATGTCAGGTATTTTTTGTCAGTCATTAACATGTTACTTTTGCATGCGCGGTATCCGTTAGTATGTAGGCCTGAAAACACAATGTAGTCTCAGCCGGCAAAGGAACAGCTACCATTAACGTTAACGACCATAACAGAATATTCACGATTAACAGAACTAAAATGAAGACAACGCAGGTAATTATGGCCTTATGTGCCGTGTTTTTAATTGGGGTCGGCGCGGTGAATGCGCAGTCGTCGCGATCTGATCTGCAGGAAATGTATGTTTCTTACCTTCAGAAGCAGGGCTATCAGCCGGAAATTGATTCAGACGGCGATATTGAATTCAAAGCTGAGGGGAACACCTTTTACATCATTGTGGACGAAGATGACCTGGAGTCGTTCCGGATTTTATACCCGAGTTTCTGGGAAATCGAATCATTGTCAGAAAAAGCACAGGTTTATGACGTGGTTAATTACATCAACAGGACAACAAAAATTGCCAAGGCTTACCTGAACTCAAGCGAGGATAATGTTTCCATGGACGTCAATATTTTTATTGCAGAACCGGAAGATTTTAAACCGCATTTTCGCCGCATGGTTAACTTGTTGATCGCGGAAAGAAGAGAATTCATAGACAAAATGAATGAATAGTGCCGCGGTGTGTGCTGCCGGGGGCTTTTTCTAAATTTTTAATTGGAGGATTCATTTCAATCACTATATTTGCAGTCCGATTGAAGGGGGATTAGCTCAGCTGGCTAGAGCGTTTGCATGGCATGCAAAAGGTCATCGGTTCGACTCCGATATTCTCCACAGAATACCTGCCCACGGCAGGTATTCTTTTTTTAAACCTAACCTAAACATGTATTACCTGTACATTCTGTGTTCCAAATCCTTGGATCGGTATTATGTCTGTTCCACATCTAATTTGGCTGTCCGGCTCGGTCAGTACAACTCGGGGAGCAGGTTTCACTACAGTTGCAGCCTCGGACTGGAAGCTTGGATATCATGAAATTTTTGGAGATCGTCCAACTGCACGGCCCCGGAGGCGGAAATCAAAACGCAAGAAGAGCAGAAAATACATCGAGTGGCTTATCAGCGGGGCCTGCAGCTAATGCGGATTACCTAACATGCGAGTGTGAACCGACAGAAATTCAACTTTTTTATTCCATTATTCGTTGAACGGTATTTTTATGGCCATCTTTATGCGCCGGGTATCAACAACAGCAGCTGGTGTTCATGAAAATGATACACTCCACGCTGAAAGCCACAAGGCAAGACCGAATCATAAACTTAAAAAAACATGAAAATTACGAATGCATTGATGATAATCGCCGGTATATCGGCAGTGTCGTGTACCGGAAACATGGAAGGTACGCCCGCTGAAACCACGAAGCTTCCCATTGTGGGCACCTGGAAGCTTCTCACGGCAAAGACAATTGAAAATGGCGACACAACCACCACCGATTATACAAAGGATAGGTCGTTCATTAAGATTATCAACGACACACATTTTGCTTTTCTGCACCACGACCTCCATAAGGGAAAGGACTCACTGGCGTTTTTCTCCGCCGGAGGGGGTGATTATGTGCTGAAAGACAGCCTGTATACGGAGCACCTGGAATATTCCGATGGCCGGGACTGGGAAGGAAATACGTTTGATTTCCATGTGAATATATCGAATGACACACTGACCCAGCGCGGACTGGAGCAGGTGGAAAGTGCAGGGGTGAACCGGGAAATCGTTGAAACGTATATCCGGGTAGCGCCGTAACGGTAATTGAACAGGTGCAATTGTGGTGTAATTGATACAAGAAGATTGATTTCCGAAAAGATTATCTCATCTTTGCAGGATAATTTCCAGCTGCTGAATGATTCAGTTTTTAAAAGATAGTACGTTTGCCGTCAATGAAGTCATTAACAAATCATGGGATTTGCTGCGGCAGCATTATTTTTCCGTGGCAGGGCTCTGTTTCCTGCTGTTTCTGACGTCCAATACCTCCGGTATCCTGGCTTTTTATCTCAATGAGGTGAGCCCGTTCCTCAGCGCATTTATGGCCTTTCTTTTCGTGATTTTGTATTTCGGTATTCAGCTGGCGCTGTTCAAGTACATCTTCCAGCTGATCGATGGGAAGGACCATGTCCGTTTACAGGAAACAATTCCCACCACCCGCGAACTGGTGTATTTTTTCGCGGCAATGTGCTGTATCGCTGCCATTGCGCTGGTTTTTTATTTCATCATCTCGCTGCTTGGTTTTCCGTTGGTTTACGCCGGTGTAGACATTACCATGCTGGTCGACATCACCCGCGTAATTGCGGCGGTGTTTATTTTTCTGTTCCTGCTGCGCGTCGCCTTTTATCCATTTTTTATCATTGACCGGCACGCGGGACCCTGGCGCGCCGTTAAGCTGAGTTTTGCGCTCACGAAGGGAAATATCACCAAATTATTGCTCATCTTGGTATTTTTTGCCATTTTGCACCTGTTATATATTTATTTCAATTACAGTGGATACCCGATAGTATCTACTGCTTTGAGCGTAATCAATTCCTTTTTGGTTGGTCCGTTGTCCAGTGTGGTAGTGGCCATGGCCTACCGGGATATGATGATGCATTACCAAGGCGGCGAAGATCCCAAGGTGACGGAAAATATTATTTAAGACATTTACGAAGCAGGCATTTTGGAGAAGAAGAGTATAGCGGTCCTGGGCGCCACGGGAAGTATCGGTACACAGGCGCTGGAAGTTATCCGCGCCCATCCGGACCGGTTTGCGGTTCATGCATTGACGGCAGGCTCAAATGCCGATTTACTGATTGCACAGGCGCTGGAATTCCGGCCCTGCGTGGTAGTCATTGCCGATCCCGATAAATATAAGCAGGTGCAGACGGCCCTGGCAGGCACAGCCATTAACGTGCTTGCCGGCAACGAGGCGCTTGAAGAAGTGGTTCAGCACAAGGAGGTTGATACGGTACTCTGTGCGCTGGTGGGATCAGTTGGATTGCGGTCTACCCTTGCCGCTATTGAGGCAGGAAAAACAATTGCCCTGGCCAATAAAGAAACCCTGGTAGTAGCCGGCGCGCTGGTAATGGACCTGGCCGCCCGTAAGGGCGCGCGGATATTGCCGGTAGATTCGGAACATTCGGCGATTTTCCAGTGCCTGGCAGGAGAACAGGCCCAGCAGGTTGATAAAATTTACCTTACCGCATCCGGAGGCCCGTTCCGTGGCAAGCGCCGGGCGGACCTAAGCGCGGTTACCGCGGAGCAGGCATTGCGGCATCCGAATTGGGTAATGGGCGCTAAGATCACGATCGATTCGGCATCGTTGATGAATAAAGGGCTGGAGGTTATTGAAGCCAAATGGCTGTTTGATCTTGATGTGAGTCAAATTGATGTGGTCGTGCATCCGCAGTCGATCGTACATTCGCTGGTGCAGTTCAAAGACGGAAGCATCAAGGCGCAACTCGGCCTTCCGGACATGAAGCTGCCGATACAATATGCACTTACGTATCCGGACCGGGTGGAGAACACGTTTCCACGGTTTGATTTTGCCGACTTTTCGACGCTCACATTTGAGCGGGCCGACCGGGACACATTCCGCAACCTGGAGCTGGCATACCGTGCATTAGCGATGGGAGGGAACATGCCCTGTATCCTGAATGCCGCAAACGAAGTAGTTGTTGCCGCATTCTTAAAAGGAGAAACGGGCTTTTTAGCGATGAGTGATGTTATTGAGGAAACACTGGCGGCGGTGACACTGATACAACGACCCACGTTAGCCGATTACGAGTCGACCGACCAGTACAGCCGGATTATTGCGCGGGAACTGGTAACAAAAAGCAAAAAAATATATCATATAGAAAAATAAAGATTAAATGGGTGTACTGGTAATGATCGGGCAGGTTTTATTGGGCCTGTCCATATTGATAGTGTTACATGAATTCGGGCATTTTATAGCAGCCCGCGCATTTGGTATCAAGGTAGAGAAGTTCTACCTGTTCTTTGACGCATGGGGCGTCAAGCTATTCAAGTTCAATTTTAAGGGATGTGAATACGGTATTGGCTGGCTGCCGCTGGGTGGCTATGTGAAAATCGCGGGAATGATTGATGAGTCGATGGATACCGAGCAGCTCAAGGGCGAGCCGCAGCCGTGGGAATTCCGGTCGAAACCGGCATGGCAGCGGCTGATCGTCATGATGGGCGGTATCATCGTCAACGTACTGCTGGGCATGTTCATTTTCTGGATGCTCACCTTTAAATACGGCGAAACCTATGTGGATAATGCCCGTTTGGTAAACGGTGTGACACCCGGCATTATCGGAAAGCAGATCGGCCTTCAGGCGGGCGACCGTATTACGGAGATTGACGGCCAGCCGGTCGTCCGGTTTACCGATATCATCAGCTCCAAAGTATTGATGGGCAACACCACGCTGACGGTGGAGCGGGGAGGCGAGACGATTGATGTCCACGTACCCGGCGATATCCTTAATTCGGTTGCCGATTATGACCGGAACGAATTTGTACGGGCGCGCGAGCACACCATGGCCATTCTGGCTGTTCAACCGGGCAGTGTGGCCGAAGCTGCGGGACTCGAAGCGGGCGACAGCATTCTGCGGATCAATGATCAGCCGGTGCCGTTCTGGGACCAGGTGCGCGGCGCCATAGATGCCAATGTGGGAAAAGAAGTTAGCCTGCTCGTGTACCGGAATGGTGATAGTGCTACGGTAAATGCGACAATTCCGGAAACTGGTATGCTTGGTTTCTCCGTTAACCGGGACCCGTCGATTCCTTATGAAACCGTTTATTACGGGTTTTTTGAATCGCTGCCTATCGGAGCAGGCAAGGCATGGGGGACGCTGATTGACAATGCCAAGGGGCTTGGGAAAATAGCGAAGGGTGAATTGCGCGCCGATAAAGCATTGTCAGGCCCGGTGCGCATTGCCACCATGTTCGGTTCGGAGGTAGACTGGGAGCGGTTCTGGAGTCTGGTGGGCGTGCTGTCTATGGCGCTGGCGCTGATGAATTTCCTGCCTATCCCCGCGCTTGACGGCGGCCACGTATTGTTTTTGCTGGTTGAGATGATCCAGGGTAAGCCACTGAGCGAGAAATTTCTGGAAAAGGCACAGATGGTAGGTTTCTTCATCCTGCTGGCATTGATGATTTTCGTGTTTGGGAACGATATCTTAAAAATAGCGGGGAACTAAAAAAACCTGATGACTATGAAAAGAAGACAGTTTATTAAGCAAGCTGGTGCTTCAATGGCGGTGGCTGGAAGTGCCGGCGCACTGGTACAGGCCTGCGCGGCGCCACAACCGAATGACACGACAATGGATTCGCAGGAGCAAATTGCACATTACGTCCTCTTTTGGCTGAACGACGGATTATCCGAAACCGAGATCAGCGACTTTGCGAATTTCTTCGAGGAACTGAAAGCGATTCCCGGCATCAAGTCCCTGCATTATGGCCGGCCCGCACCCACGAACCCGAGGGATGTGGTGGACAACACATTTACCTATAACCTGTTGGTTTACTTCGATTCAATGGATGAAATCAATGTATACGAAACGCATCCCGTCCACTTGGCGGCGATCGAAAAATATTCCAAATACTGGAACCGGGTGGTAGTACATGACTCGGTGCTGAAAAAAGCGAATAGCTAACATAACACGGACGACTGAAACAGCTCGCCGCAGGTTATAGTGATATGGACGGAAAAAACAGAAAAGATATTTATCCTGGCCTTGAGGTAGCGATCATCCTGAAGAAAGACCAACGGACCGGAAAACACACGGAAGGCGTGGTGAAGGATATCCTCACATCAGCCGCGTTTCATTCGAGGGGCATCAAGGTACGGCTTGAAGACGGACAGGTAGGCCGCGTGGCGGAGATCTTCGGATAAAAAATATCGCCTACACGGATACCCGTGTAAGCGATACAAAATGAAAACGGCAACGTTCTTAGTTATTGGTATTCCGAATCAGTGTAATAAAACCCTTAAATACCTGCACGTGGCCGGTATGCAGCCGCAGTTCGAATGCGTAGTAATACGTGCCTTCACCTAAGCCTGCACCATTCCAGTCGTTCCGATAATTATTTGAACGGTATATCTCATTCCCCCATCGGTTGAATATCGTCAGCTGATGAGCAGGGAACAACTCCAGCCCACGTATCTCAAAATAGTCGTTTACCCCATCGCCATTGGGCGTAAAGGTATTCGGTATTTTCAGCGCAACAACCTCGACGCTTCCGATGGACTGATTGTCTGCCGGGCGACTGTCTTCCTCGCTGCTGGCCACGACAGCCAGCTGTGAGGCCAGTCCCTCGCTTTCGGCGCGGACACCGATAATCAATGATTCCGACTGACCGGGCGCAATATTTCCGGGCGACCAGGTGAGTTCACGCATTGCCGCGTTGTACACCACGGTGCCCGCGTGCATATCCACCACATTTTCATAGCGGACATTTGGCGCAAACGTCGCGATAACCTGTACGTCGGTTGCGGTACCCGTGCCATTATTTACAATGAACAGCTGGTGCGTAAATACCCCGTCGACCAGTACCATTGGCCGGTCCGGCACGTTGCGGATCTGCATATCCACGGTAACCGGAGGTCCCGTTTGATCCACAATTACCTGTACGGGATCGGAGAGGTCGGAGTTGCATTCATTGCCTAAGGCCATGACGGTGTATATCCCCGGCTCGTTTACCGTTATCCGCTGCTCATGGTAACCGTTCAGTGGTTCGCCATCGCGGAACCAAAGGTAGGAAAGGGCATTGGCTGCATCCGCACGGAACGTCACGGAGCTTCCCTGTGCAATATGCACAGCCTGCTCCTGCGCCCATGCAGAATGCAGGACAACCAATGCAACTACCGTTGCTGCGATATGCCTAAGCCAGCGAAACATGTAAAGGTGGTGTACCTTTCTTGTTAATCGGTAATGGTTTCGATGGTGATGTGCGGTTTGCCGGGTTTCGGAGTGACAAGAACGATGCTTGCATTGTCTTGATCATTTCCGCCAAACCATCCACGATAAATTACGTATGGACGCGCCCGGTTTGTTACAGCATTAGTTTCGGAGTCATCGTAATTGCGATCCTTAATTGTATATTCTACTTCAACGAAAAACTTATAACTTCCGATGTCAGAGATAGCGGGGTTGTACGTATCGGTAGTGCCGATTTTAATGATGGGGGTCCCTTGTAAATTGGCATTTTCGATATTTACTTTACTTGGGTCAATGGTTGGGAAATCGCTGGCAGTTGAAGCAAAAACGTCTGATGAGTTATTAGATTTTACGGCATACCAAGTATATTTTAGCTCGAATTGATCAAGAGCCGGATCTCCGGTATAACCTTCATAATTAACGTCGGCAGTAAGAACCACCTTGTCTTGCGTAGCTGCTTCATCCTCACAATATTGGAGCAACGATGTGTTGGCGCCGGTGTGAGTTACGCCAACTCCCAGTTGAGGTAATACAAAAACTACGAATGTTTCTGTCTGGTCTGGCGGACAAATTTCATTAGGATCAGCGCCAGGAGGAATAATAAATGCTTCTACCCGATATTGATGATAACCGGGGGCTAATCCTGTTCGTGGCAACGTGACGCTATTTTCACCCGGGATAGGTGTGGTAGATAACGTAGAGCCGTCGCCATCATCATACCAATTGTAAGTGGTAAATTCCAACGCTCTGGATGCATGATCTTCAATTGTACTGGCTCGTAACGTAAATCCATTGGCTACATTTGGATTGAAAAAAAGTATTGAATTAGTAAGCTCTTCACTGAAATCAGTAATTACGGGATCGAAATGTTCACCTCTTATTTTTGTATTGCCAGTAGTTACAGTGGTGCTTTGCGGTCCAAGCGGGTCAATTGGTCCAGGAGGGGTTTGTTGTGCCATAACATTCATGGTCACCATCAAAAACAAGCCAACCAGACCTGTTCTTAACATTCTCATTGTCGTTTTCATATTCATTTGTTTTAGTTTTTACGTAATGGTTTATTCATGTATTTATTGGTTAATTAATTCTGTATATCAGTGATTGTCAGGTGTGGTTTACCGGGTTGTGGTAGTACGTTGACAACAATCTTATTCCGTGCAGACTCATCTAAACACCCAGTAAGAGAGGCGGAAACGTAATAAGTGTATGTAGTGCCAAATACAAGAGACGGGGTAGTATAGGATGTGCTTGTCACGACAGGACTTCCACCTTCAGCAACAGTATACCAACGATATTCATAGCCACTTGTTGGACTGACAATAGATAGTGAAATAGACTCATCTTCACAGGCAGAAACTGCACCTTCACTGATACTTGGTGCAGTAATTTCCGGGGCGCGTATTACGCGTTGAATTTCGTAGACTTCAAGTTGTTGTAAGGCATTGAGCAATCCACTTCCCAATGAAATTTCAACGCGATTGAATACAGCATTAACGGGATAAGTTAATACTTGGATATTGCTGCTTCCCGCCAATAATGAAAGCTTGAGGATGCTTTGATCTAATGCTAGTGGTCCATTACTTTGATTGTCATTGTAAGTTCTGATGGAGAAGCTGGTCGATAATAAATTCGCCTGTAATAATCCGCCGGGATTTCTGAAAATAACGCGAACGGAATCGCCAGCCTGCGAATGAGAAGAATAGAGTGAAGTTAAGTGCGTTTTATTGGCGAGATTTGCCGTCCCATTGAGTACCGCAGCTGTAGTAATATTGCCATCGATGGCCAAAGCGGGATTCTGTACGATATTTAACCCCCCTAATATTGCTCCGTTTGTACCATATAAAATGTCTATTGGCTGATCGCATATTACAGAAGTTGCAGTCCTATAATAATAAGCCTCATAAATATTAAGTCCACCCCCTAGTGCGATACCGCTCGTTGAGATTCTCACACGATCATAGGTGCTAGAGGGGATTATAATTACCTCGGCTTGGTCGGCACCACTAAGCAATGTAATAAGGTTATTAAGTGTTTGTGGTGTTCCGATGGCTGTATTACCGAGAAATGCTTGTACGCTTATCCCACTTAATAAGCTTAATATGTTGGTGCCGGTGCCTATCTTGATACGTACAGGTATATTTCCAGAAACCTCTTGAGAAAAGATTAATTCCTGTCGCACAGAACCGGCCAAAGCGACACCAATGGTCGAATAAGAAAATATGTCGTGATCATGGGCTTTTGCCGCATCATTGATAAAGCCACCAATTAATGTCGTATTACTCTGCCCGTCTGCATACACCCGCTCCATCGCTTGTTGCCCATACCCCTCCCGTACCACCCCCAAACAAAGGAGCGTAACCAAAAATGCCATACGTGCGGCGGGAAAAATATAAGACAGGATGTGTGCGTACATGTCTATGCCATAGGTTTAAAAATTGCTGGGAAACAAATAAGGTGCACAGATTCGGATGCCCTTATTCAAAGTTTAGTTGTGTTGTATTCGTTCCCGCAAAAATAACCGGGGAATACACTGTAGGTTGCGTTCATTTTGTTCATATTCGATTTAGGGTCGACCGGAATGAACGAATCATACAGTCAAAAAAATATTTTAAAGTTTTGGAACAAAACTGTACCTTTGTCCCTCGTGAAAATCGGAGTACCTTGCTTCAAGAAAGAATCACCCAAGCCCGGAAACTTTTCCGGCTCACCCTGCATTTTCAATACATATTTTGGCCCGTCGAGGGCTTTTTTTTTGGATTTTCACGCTAAGCAAGCGGCTTACACAGGAAAACATTATAACCATATAAGATAGCGAATGACCAACTACAGCAAACTGCCGGCAATTTTAGTATTGGAAGACGGTACGGTTTACCACGGAAAAGCCGCGGGAAAAATCGGCACAACCACAGGCGAGATTTGTTTCAACACCGGAACAACCGGATACCAGGAAATCTTTACCGATCCCTCGTATTACGGCCAGATTATGGTGACTACCAATGCCCACATCGGCAATTATGGAATCCGTGACGAAGAAGCGGAATCGGGCGACATCCAGATTGCAGGCCTGGTTTGTAAAAATTACAACATGAACTACAGCCGGAAAATGGCAGATAGTTCGATACAGAATTATTTTGAGCGGGGTAACCTGGTGGGTATCTCCGACATCGACACCCGTGCGCTGGTACGCCACATTCGTAACAAGGGAGCAATGAACGCCATTATTTCATCCGAAACACTGGATGTGGAAGCGTTGCAACGGCAACTGGCTGAGGTACCCTCTATGGCTGGTCTGGAACTTTCATCGGTGGTCTCTACTAAAACACCTTATCACCATGGCAATGAATCGGCGCCGCTCCGTGTGGCTGTGCTCGACCTGGGTATCAAAAAGAATATCCTTCGCAATTTCAGCGACCGCAATGTATACACAAAGGTTTTCCCGGCAAAAACATCTTTTGCCGAGATGGAGGATTGGGCACCCGACGGTTATTTTGTATCCAATGGTCCGGGCGACCCGGCCGCGATGGACTACGCTGTGCAAACCGTAAAGGAAATACAGGAATCCAACAAGCCGATGTTCGGTATCTGCCTCGGCCACCAGCTGTTGGCGCTGGCCAATGGGGTACGTACAGAGAAGATGTTTAACGGACACCGCGGAATAAACCACCCGGTGAAAAATATCATTGCTGATAGCTGTGAAATTACCAGCCAGAACCATGGCTTCGGCGTAGTGGCAGACGACATTAAGAAGTCGGATAAAGTGGAAATCACACACGTGAACCTCAACGATGATTCCATTGAAGGTATCCGCGTAAAAGGTAAAAAGGCGTTTTCAGTACAGTATCATCCGGAATCGTCGCCCGGTCCGCACGATTCACGTTATTTATTCGATCAATTTGTGGCCATGCTGCGCTAGCCGGACTCCGATGGAGGCAGTAATTGCATATCAACGCAAATTTAGGTAAGTTTGAAAGGTACATTTCGGACCTGTTGCGCATGGGCCGAAAGCAGAAAAGACAATAAGCGCTATCATAATAACATAACCATAAAAAGAAAAAGTACATGAGTTTAATCATCGACGTTCATGCGCGGCAAGTGCTGGATTCGCGCGGTAACCCTACCGTAGAGGTAGATGTAACTACTGAAAATGGCTTTGTGGGTCGCGCTGCCGTACCGTCCGGCGCATCTACGGGCAAATATGAAGCTGTGGAATTGCGCGACGGCGCGGATGTGTACCTGGGTAAAGGGGTGCAAAAGGCAGTCAGAAATGTAAACGAAGCCCTGGCGAAGGAATTGCAGGGGATCGACGTATTTGAGCAGAATGCGATCGACAAGCTGATGTTGGAAATTGACGGTACGCCGAATAAAGCTAAAATTGGTGCTAACGCCATTTTGGGGGTTTCCCTCGCCGTGGCCAAAGCAGCTGCGCAGGAAAGCCGCCAGCCGGTTTACCGCTACATTGGCGGGGTTAACGCCAATACATTGCCTATTCCGATGATGAATATCCTCAACGGAGGTGCGCATGCCGATAATAAGATCGATTTTCAGGAATTTATGGTGATGCCGATCGGTGCTGAGACGTTTTCGGAATCGTTGCGCTGGGGAGTGGAAATCTTCCACCACTTGAAAACCGTGCTGAAGAAAAAAGGTTATTCGACCAACGTGGGTGATGAGGGTGGATTCGCACCTAATATCGGCTCGAACGAAGAAGCGATTGAAACGGTATTGCAAGCCATTGAAGTGGCTGGTTTCCGGCCTGGTGAAGATGTTTATATTGCCATGGATGCAGCCGCGTCGGAGTTTTATGACGCGGAGAAAAAACGGTATGTATTCAAGAAATCCGATGGCCGCCAGTTTACTTCCGAGGAACTGGTTAACTACTGGGTGGACTGGACTAAGAAATACCCCATCATTTCCATTGAGGATGGCCTTGATGAGGACGACTGGGCAGCATGGTCTGCACTGACCCAAGCCATTGGCGATAAGGTACAGCTGGTGGGCGACGACCTGTTCGTAACCAATGTGAAGCGGTTACAGGAAGGCATCGATAAAGGGGTAGCTAACTCTATCCTGGTGAAAGTAAACCAGATCGGTTCCCTTACGGAAACCATTGACGCGGTTTCGCTGGCTCAGACAAACGGTTACACTTCTGTCATGAGCCACCGTAGCGGCGAAACAGAAGATTATACCATTGCCGACCTGGCCGTGGCGCTGAATACCGGACAGATTAAAACCGGTTCGGCATCCCGTTCCGACCGGATTGCAAAATACAACCAGTTGCTCCGCATCGAAGAGGAGCTGGGCAGTAATGCAAAATTCCTGGGTAAAAGCTTTAAGTTTACTAAATAGCTAACTCCCCATAAAAAAAGAGGCCGCTGCTGAGCGGCCTCTTTTTTTATGGGTAACAGTGACTTGCTATTCCGCAATTGTCATCTCCTCAACCAAATGGGAAGCACCGGCAAATTTATCAATCAGGAACAGTACATAGCGGATATCCACGGAAATGGTTCGCTGCAGTTCCGGGTCGAAAATGACGTCACCCGCCATGGCTTCGATATTGCCGTCGAAAGCAATACCGATCAGTTCACCCTTCCCATTCAATACCGGCGATCCTGAATTCCCACCGGTAATGTCATTGTCTGTCAGGAAATTGATCGGGAGGTGGCCGGCTTTATCAGCATAGCGTCCGAAATCTTTTGCCTCATACAAGTCGATTAATCGTTTGGGTAGATCGAACTCTTCGTCACCGGGCTGGTACTTGGCAATGGTGCCTTTCAGTGTGGTAAAGTAATTTTCGCTGGCATCATTGGTCGGATCGGGAGGCAATGGGTTAATCTTACCATAGGTAAGCCGCAGTGTACTGTTGGCATCGGGATAATATTTTTTTCGCGGGTTCATTTTCCGCGTGCCTTCAACGAAAAGACGGAAGGCCCGTTGGAAGTCGGCTTCAGCTGCCGCCTGTTCGGGCGTCGATTCCCGGTAACGGTTAAGCAGCACCGTGGATAATTGGAACAACGGGTCCTGTTGGATCAGGGTACTGTCCGGGTTCGCCAGAAAGGCGGTTATTTTTGCCTTATCGGAGAACAGGCTTTGGTCAAACGCAGTATTGATATACCCGCGAAGATCGCTGTTGTTGGCTTCATACAACGTTTCGATGTATGTCGGAATACCGACTTCCGAGGCTTTTGCCGCATAAAGATTGACCAGCGCACCGAGCACGTCTTTTTCCAGCGGAAGGTGCAGGTTGTCGTAAATTCCACTGAGGTTCCCTTCGATCTGGGGATACACTTCCCGGCGCTTGGCCTCGTTCTGCCGGCTGTAATACAGCAATGCATTGCCAAGCGAGTAGGGAAGTGCGGCAAACGTACTGGAACGCAGCAGGCCGATAAGGTAATTGTCGTGCCGGCTTTGCAGGTTGGTCTGCTCGTAATAGTTATTGATGGTCGGGATGACGTTACCGTAACGTGCCCGGTTTTTGCGCTTGTTGGCCCAACGCTGGAAATCGGCTTCCTGCGCGGCTTTCGTGGCGGCAGTTTGGTGCTGGGTCAGCGCGTCGATCATGCCCTGGCGGTTTTTCCAGTAATTAGCCACCTGGGAGTAGGTAGATGCATAATTGAGCTTTACTTCCTGGTTGCCATCCATGTGTTTTTTCATCTGGTCCATGCCTACCTTGGATGCTTCTACCCAGGCAGGGTAAGCGTAGTGGACGTTTTGGTTGATACCGCCCGAAGGCATCCATCGATTGGTACGTCCGGGGTAGCCCAGGATCATGGCAAAATCTCCTGCATCAAATCCGTTCAGACTTACGGTGAGGTGATAATCGGGCTGTAGTGGCACATTATCAGGGGAATAGGGCGCTGGGTTCCCATCGGCGTCGGCATATACACGGAACAATGAAAAGTCGCCGGTATGACGGGGCCATTCCCAGTTGTCGGTGTCGCCGCCGAATTTTCCGATGCTGGCCGGCGGCGTACCAACCAGTCGCACATCGGGATAATCCTGATAAACGAAGTAATAGTATTCGTTGCCGTTATAGAAAGGTCTTACTGAAACAGTGTATTTGCCTCCTTCGTTGTTTTCCTGTTCTATTTTGGCAATTTCGCGGTTGATGACCCGCTCGCGCTCGATTTCATCCATCTCGTCGTTAACCAAACGGAGAATTCGGTCGGTGACATCGTCCATGCGCACAAAAAAGCGGACAGACAGTTCTTCCGGTTTCAGTTCGTCCTGTTGGGTACCTGCCCAGAAGCCGTTGGTCAGGTAATCGTTTTCCGGTGTAGATAGCTCAGCGATGGCACCGTAGCCGCAATGGTGGTTGGTGAGCACCAGCCCCTGGCCGGATACGATTTCGGCGGTGCATCCGCCATCAAACTGGACAATGGCATCCTTTAGGCTGGAGTGGTTAATACTGTAGATCTCCTCTGCGGTGAGCTGGAGTCCCATTTTCTGCATGTCCCGTTCATTGAGGCGCTCAATATGCATCAAAAACCACATGCCTTCATCTGCCTGCACATTCCATTTTACTGCCACAATCAGCAGGATCAAGAATAATTTTTTCATTAGCGTAATTGTTTGTGAAGCTTGTATGGATAACTCCCGATTATTTGCGTGAGCTCATACAGTTTCCATTATTTTTTACTTTATGATACTGCCCAAAGGTGCGGTAATTAAGTGATTGAACAAAACATTGTTTTGCGTTTTGTGATTTTAATAAACATTTATTCAGGTCGTTATGGAGAAGGCAACATTTTGAAGCGTGGATTTTTATTTTATTAAAATTTTGCCTTACATTTGTTGGTATGGAACGGCTGTTCTCCATTATCCGGAATAAATATGTGATCGCCACGGTCGCATTTGCGGTATGGATGCTGTTTTTTGACCGCCACGACATCACCACGCAATATAGCTATTATTCCCAGCTGAAAAGCCTGAAAGCGGAGAAAGCGTTTTACACTACTGAAATTGAGCGTGTGAACCAGACGATCGAAGCGCTGAATACTGACCCTGAAGCGCTACAGCGCATGGCCCGCGAAAAATACAAGATGAAGAAGGAAAACGAAGACGTTTTTGTCATCATCGAGCAGCAGGAATCCCCACAATAATATCCAGCTACGGGAGAGATTTCGTATTGCTGTCGTTAGACGGCAAGTGCGATCCGTGAAAAACGCATTCGCCGCTTGAAATAAACCGGATAATGGTTACCTTGCCTTCCTTAGGTCTTACCCCCCTAGCCAATTATAACGTACCAATATAAAAACACCTAACGATTGATTTAATTATGGAAAGAAGAAAATTTATCAGCAAGAGTATGCTTACCGGCGCGATGCTGCCAACGGTCTACGGTTCATTGACAGGCGCATCCGTGGCAGCGGATGGAGTGAAGTCAGGAACATCACCGGGCAACGCGCAGCAGGGCGATGTGGTCATTGAACGTCCGGTTACCGGCCGGCCGCACGAAGGAAAAGTACTGGCCGTAATCCAGCCCCATTGCGACGATATTGCACTCTTTGCGGCAGGCACTGTTGCCAAGCTGATCAGCGAGGGATATACGGGTTACATGATCCAGACGTCAAATGACGATGCCACCGGTGTAGGCAATACCGTTGCCGAACAGATCCTGAATAATGAAATTTCCACCAATGCCACAGCCAAGGCCCTGGGGTTGAAGAAAGTATATAACCTGGGGTATCGCAACCACCGGATGGATGAATATAATATCCAGGAGATAAAAGGAAGACTGATCTTCCTTTTCCGGCTTTTGAAGGTTGATACCGTTGTCTGTTACGACCCTTGGGGGCACTACGAGGAAAATCCCGACCATTACGTCACGGCCAAAGCGGTAGAGGCAGCCCGCTGGATGGCCGGAAGTTATGATTATCCGGAACATTTTGACATCGTGGAGCGCCACAGTGTGCTGGAACGGTATTATTTCGCCCGGGGGCCACAACGGGTGAACCGTGTGGTGGATATCAGTAGTTTCATTGATACCAAGGTCGAAAGTAATGCCGTGATTACCAGCCAGGGTCCCGGTGGCCACGCCGGTTCGGCATTGCGGAATTCGCTTGCGAAAAACGGGAAAAAACTGGACATCTTGGGAAGCGATGATCATGCGGCCGACCGGAATTACATCAAGCACTTTGTACTGGACCAGGACTCACAATATACACGGGGCGTGCCTTCCGACAGGGAAATCGGGAAAAAATACGGCTTGGAATGGGCAGAGCAGTTTCATTACATCGGTCCCGATCCATCCAATATTCCGAGCTTTATCAATGAGCACGCAACCAACACGTAAAACAAACGGAAGTGCTGTGAAAACAGCCT
>NZ_JBEBRB010000036.1:0-25889 GCF_040395035.1 Parapedobacter lycopersici
TAGGGTCAAGGTTTTTTTGGGCTGATGTGAACTTGTTATAACGAACGCGGTTGGCCCGGACGGGCCAACCGCTTTCTTTATTTACCGAGTGTGAACGGCGTAAATCCGTTTAAATATTCGGTTGAGGAGTCGTCCGCAGGTACGGTTTAATAACTTTATGTCCTTTCGGGAATTTAGCGGGAATATCCTCGGTGGCAATTGCCGGTGATACGACAACGTCTTCGCCATGTGTCCAATCGGCAGGCGTAGCCACGCTGTAATTTGCAGTAAGCTGCAGGGAATCGATCACCCGAAGAATTTCCTGAAAATTGCGGCCTGTGGATGCGGGGTAGGTAATCATTAATTTAACGGCACGATCGGGGCCGATGATGAATACCGACCGGACAGTAGCCGTAGCGGACGCATTCGGATGGATCATATCGTACAATTCCGATACTTTCCGGTCCTCATCCGCAATCAGAGGAAAATTCACTTCGGTTTGCTGTGTTTCGTTGATATCGTTTACCCAGCCCTTGTGGTCGTCGATCGGGTCGACACTCACGGCTAATACTTTAACGTTGCGCTTATCGAACTCATCTTTTAATTGCGCGGTGCGCCCTAATTCAGTCGTACATACCGGTGTGTAATCTGCAGGGTGTGAGAATAATACCACCCAGCTTCCCTCGGTGTAATCGTAGAAGTCAATCTCTCCTACTGTCGTTACCGCTTTGAAATTCGGTGCGGTATCTCCTAATCTTAAACTCATATTTTGTCCTCCTTACTGTTAAATATTAAAAAACAATCTGTATGTCTACAAAGTTAGTAGATTTTGCGGAAAATAAAAGCGGGAACTAAATTTCAGAGAAAATAATGTAATTTTAACGTAACGATTTGCGGTACCGGAACTCAAAGGCAGGTATACGTTACACCAGAAATCTGTGAAGCACAATAGGGACAATGCCGAAATGACACCGCAATACAGGGAAAAAGTATTGATAGAACTGGCTTTCTGGAAGCACCGCATGACGCGGCCACAACCCAAAGGCAGTGTATGGGCAAAGAATATCCAGACGAAAATCAATAACCTGATTCCGGAGAAAGTACATCAGGCAATTACTTTTGCCATTGAAAAGATGGTGAAAGGGGTGCTGTTTGGCGCGCGGTATACTGTACCCGGACCCAAAGAACACCGGAGTTTCCAGCTGCGTGAGGCATATGTGCTGCGCCTGATGGAAACCTACAAAAGAACGGCTTCGGTGGAAGGTGCCGTGACGGGTGCAGGCGGTTTGCTGATGGGTATCGCCGATTTTCCGGCACTGCTGACGATTAAAATGAAACTGCTTTTTGATATTGCGGCGACGTACGGTTTTGATGTGAAACAATACAAGGAGCGGCTCTTTCTGCTAACTGTATTTCAGTTGGCGTTTTCGAGTCACAAACACAGGGAAGAGGTATACAAACGGATCATTCATTGGGACACTTACGCGGCGGACCTGCCTGATGACGTGGATCATTTTGACTGGCGCACATTTCAGCTTGAGTATCGGGACTATATTGACTTGGCAAAAATGGCCCAACTGATCCCGATAATCGGGGCTGCCGTTGGTGCAGTAGTCAATTACCGCTTAACCCAACAACTGGGCGTTACAGCAATGAATGCGTTTCGGATGCGCCTGCTGGAACTGGAAGAAGAGGAATAAATTTAACGGATAACAGCCAAATACGAATCGGGACTATGGAAAAATTGAATTGGGGCATCATCGGCTGCGGCGATGTCACGGAAATAAAGAGCGGACCTGCATTTAACCGCGTGGAGCGCTCGACCCTTGTGGCAGTAATGCGTCGTAATGCAGCGAAAGCCCGCGACTATGCCATGCGACACGGCGTGCCGAGATGGTACGACAACGGATATGACCTGATTAATGATCCGGAGGTAAATGCCATATACGTAGCGACACCACCGCTGTACCACGAAGCTTATACCATTGCGGCCCTTCTGGCAGGGAAACCCGTTTATGTGGAAAAGCCAATGACCCTGACCGCAGCATCCGCGATCCAGATGCGCCAAGCGTCTGAACAAACGGGCGTTAAGCTGACGGTCGCCCATTATCGTCGGGGCCTGCCCTTTTTTAATGAGATTAAAAGGGAACTAGCAAGCGGAGCAATTGGCGAAGTCCGGCTGGTAAACCTGCAGATGCTCCAGCCCCTGCAGTCCGATATGATTGCCAAGTCGGCCGAAAATTGGCGGGTCGACCCCAATATATCCGGTGGCGGACTGTTCCACGACCTGGCTCCCCATCAACTGGATTTAATGCTCTATTTCTTCGGTGACCCGACTTATGCGTCAGGCATTGCATTAAATCAGGGAAAACAATATTCGGCGGACGATGCCGTTGCTGCGGCAATCCGGTTCCAAAGCGGTGTACTATTCAATGGCCTTTGGAGCTTTACCGTACCGCCTGAGGAGACGAAAGACCTCTGTGAGATCATCGGCACGGCGGGTAAGCTCAGCTTTCCGGTCTTCGGTAAGGAATATACACTGCACAAAGGGGGAAAAACGGATCGTTTTGTCTTTGACCACGGTCCGCACATTCAACAGCCCATGATTGAACGGGTAGTTGCACATTTTCTGGACGGAGCGCCAAACCCCTGCACGGCTGCAGATGGGGTCAAAGTAATGCAGCTGATGGATACAATTACAACTAAATAAACGCACAGCATCATGCATGACTCTTATGTTATTCCGGCCCAGACCCGTATCGGCCATGTCCACTTAAAAGTGGCCGACCTCGAGCGCGCTTTGGCATTTTACTGCGGCGTATTGGGCTTTGAGCTGACCATGCGCTATGGTGAGCAGGCTGCCTTTGTGTCTGCTGGTGGATATCATCACCATATCGGGCTGAATACCTGGCATAGCAAAGACGCGCCCAAGGCCAGCCCACAAGGGGTAGGGCTGTACCACCTGGCCATTGTTTATCCCGCGCGACAGGATCTGGCTTTTATTTACCAACGGTTACGTGCGGCCGCCTATCCGCTTACGGGAGCGTCGGACCATGGAGTTTCCGAGGCATTGTACCTGGATGATCCCGACGGGAATGGTGTGGAGCTATACTGGGACCGACCCCGGGAGCTGTGGCCGCAGCAGGCCGATGGCGCATTGGATATGTATACCATACCGCTCGATCTTGGTGGGCTGCTTGCTACCCTGGACGATGGACAGCCATTAACCTAGAGCAGCGGTGAGATTAATCGTGCCGTTTTTTCCAGCAGCTGTTTGTGCAGGGGACGCTGCTCCCACAACTGCGGATCAATCGGGCTTGCGTGGAGGAGATCCTGATCGAAAACATCGCCCAGCTGTTGCGCGATCGCTGTGTCGTATACTACGGCGTTCACCTCAAAATTGAGATCGAAACTGCGCTGGTCCATGTTGGCCGTGCCTACGATCGCAATTTTACGGTCGACCACCATAGTTTTCGCATGTACGAAGCCCTTTTGATATCGATATATTTCTACTCCTGCGTGTAGTAGGTCGTCATAATAGGATCGTGCTGCGGCATTCACCACCACGGAGTCGGAATGACCGGGTACCAGGAGCTTCACGCGGACACCGCCGAGCGCGGCAATCATCAGTGCATCGAGCATGCTTTCCCCCGGGATAAAATAAGGAGTGGTAATCAGCAGCTCCCGGGTAGCCAGACTGATTGCCTGTAATAAGGAAAACAGAATGGTGGGCATGTCGGAATCAGGGCCGCTGGCAGCGATCTGCACAACCTTGTTGCCGGAAACGGGAAATGAAGCCGCTGGTGGGAAAAACTGTTTGTTGGGCTGAAGCTGCTCGTCGGCACAGAAATTCCAGTCGCACAGGAAAAGATACTGCAAATAATTTACTCCCTGGCCAATCAACTGCAAGTGGGTGTCGCGCCAAAACAGCTTCTTCTCCGTGGCGGTATTCACGTATTTGTCGCTGATGTTGATGCCACCAACAAAGGCAGTATGGCCATCAATAACAATGATTTTACGGTGATTCCTGTAATTTAGTCGGTTGGCCAGCGCAATAAAAATGATCCGTGAAAAAGGAAATGCCTGAACGCCAGCCGCACGCAGCCGCTTTACCAGCTTCTTGCGGATGGAGCTGCTGCCGAAGTCGTCGTAGATAAAGCGGACAATCACGCCTTCCTGTACTTTCTGAATCATGAGTTGTTCAAGTGTCCGTCCAATTTCATCGTCCTCATAGATGTAATACTCGATGTGGATGTGATGCCGGGCAGCCTGCATCGCTCGGATAACTTCAGGGAATTTATTCTCGCCATTAATCAATAGCTTAACCTCGTTTCCAGCAGTTAACGCACTTAAACTGTTATTGGCCAGCATATGTGCCAGTTCCCTGAACGGCTGGATTTCCTCGTTTCCCTGTGCGAAAGCCTGCGCCGAAGACCGAAGAATTTCCTGCTTTAACCGCATGTCCAGTTTTTCGTCCTCAATTAATTTTTTGCTGTACATTTTCCGTTTCCGGTAATTGATACCGAAGGAGAAGTAAATAAAGATGCCCACAAATGGCAGAAAAACCACCAGCAACAGGTAAGCCAGTGTCTTGGTGGTGCTACGGGTGTCGTAAATGACCCGCAGACACACCAGGATGACGATGGTAATATACACGATCTGATACAGCAGGAGCCAGTTCATCCCTCGGTTTTTTTATAAAAGTAACATTTAATCGTTACGCAAGGTAACGAGACGTTGTTTTTGATATGGGCGCATCCTGATTATTTTATATTTTTGTTTTCTAACACGTAACACCATCTACGTATTAAACCCGGTAATTATGGTATTCGAACTCTCCGAAGAACAACGTATGATCCGTGATGTTGCCCGTGATTTCGCACAGCAGGAATTAAAGCCCGGCGTAATTGCGCGCGATGAACAACAGCAATTCCCCGCAGCGCAGGTAAAGCGGTTAGGTGAACTGGGGTTCCTGGGTATGATGGTTGCGCCTGAATACGGGGGAGCGGGCCTGGATACTGTTTCCTACGTACTCGCTATGGAAGAGCTGTCAAAAGTAGACGCCTCCGCATCCGTGGTGGTTTCGGTAAACAACTCGCTGGTGTGCTTCGGGCTGGAAAAGTATGGTACGGATGCACAGAAAGAAAAGTACTTAAAGCCTCTAGCCATGGGCAAACAGATCGGGGCATTTTGTCTTTCCGAACCGGAAGCCGGTTCTGATGCCACCTCACAGCGTACTACGGCAGTGGATAAGGGAGATTATTACCTGCTCAACGGTACGAAGAACTGGATCACCAACGGCAGTACAGCAACAACTTACCTGGTGATGGCCCAGACGCATCCCGAAAAGGATCATCACGGCATCAATACCTTAATTGTAGAAAAAGGAACGGAAGGATTTACGGTAGGCCCCAAGGAAAATAAGCTGGGCATCCGGGGTTCGGATACCCACTCGCTGCACTTCAACGACGTAAAAGTCCCGAAAGAGAATCGCATTGGAGCCGATGGGTTCGGTTTCAGCTTTGCGATGAAAGCATTGGAAGGCGGTCGTATCGGAATCGCCGCACAGGCGCTTGGTATTGCATCAGGGGCGTACGAGCTGGCGCTTGCCTATGCAAAGGAACGCCGGACATTCGGCAAGCCTATCGGGCAGCACCAAGCCATCCAATTCAAGCTGGCCGATATGGCAACCCGGATTGAGGCGGCGAGGCTCCTATGCCTGAAGGCTGCCAGGCTCAAGGACCTGGATCTGCCCTATGCCCAAGCCTCTTCCATGGCAAAACTCTTCGCCTCGGAGACGGCAATGAAAATAACGGTAGACGCCGTTCAGATCCATGGTGGATACGGTTATGTAAAGGAATACCATGTGGAACGCCTCATGCGCGACGCTAAGATTACCCAGATTTATGAGGGTACGTCGGAAATACAGCAACTGATCATCGCGCGGGAAATATTAAAAGACTAAATGCATGAAAATAAATAAACACAGCTGTGTCATAGTGGCAATGGCAGCCATCATCACGGGGAACGCGGGCTGCAACCGCACCACTGGTCGCGCTGACGGTGTCCAGATCCCGGTTTCACCGGCCGATTTTGAAACCACGGTCGACGGGACCCCGGTAAAACTTTATACCCTTTCCAACGATGAACTTACTGTAACCATTACGAATTATGGTGCGCGCATCGTTAGCTTGCAGGTGCCGGATCGACACGGAAAACGGGTGGACGTGGTGCTGGGATACCGGGATCTGTCATACTACCAGCAGGAAGGGGAAGCGTATTTCGGGGCCGTTGTCGGGCGCTACGGAAACCGGATTGCCAGCGGACGTTTTTCACTGGACGGACAGGTGCATCAACTGGAGTTGAACGATGGTCCCAATACGTTGCACGGCGGTAAGAACGGTTTTTCAGGAAAAGTGTGGGAAGTGCAGCAGGCAACGGCCGACAGCCTGGTGCTGCGGTATATTGCCGGCGATGGTGAAGCCGGTTTTCCGGGACGGTTGGAGGCTACGGTGATTTACCGGCTGACAGCTGATAACGGACTGGCCATCCGGTACCGTGCCACCACAGATAAACCCACCGTGGTGAACCTGACAAACCACGCTTATTTTAATCTCAACGGGGCGGGTGATTCTACGATCCTGGACCATGTGCTGATGATCCATGCAGATAGCTACACACCCGTTAACGAAACCCTGATCCCTACCGGCGAGATAGCCGACGTATCCGGTACACCGTTTGATTTTCGGGAACCGAAAGCAATTGGCGCACGCATTGACGCAGCGCACGAACAACTGCAGTACGGCCAGGGGTACGATCACAACTTTGTGTTGCGGAAAGGTTCCGGGTTGCAACCGGTTGCCACAGTAACAGGCCCCAAAACCGGTATTGTCATGGAAGTGCTCACCGAAGAGCCCGGCATGCAATTCTACAGCGGCAACTTCATGGATGAAGTGCAGGGTGGCAAGGGCAACCATATTTATCACCACCGTTCGGCCTTCTGTCTTGAAACACAACACTTTCCCGACTCCCCGAACCAGCCGAAGTTTCCCTCCACGGTACTGCGCCCGGGGGAAGTATATCAGACGGAAACGGTCTATCGCTTTCGGTAGCTGAGGGTGGGACGGTGTTCGGTGGGCCCACGGCAAGTTGGCGTATGTCTATATCGAAAAACTAAATTAGCGGATGTTCGATTTCAGATTAAGGGTATTTTATACCGTAGCGAAAAGGCTCAATTTTACCAAAGCCGCGGAAGCGTTGTACATAACGCAGCCGGCTGTAACCAAGCACATCAAAGAAATTGAAAGTTATTTCAAAGTCAAACTGTTCGATAGAAATGGAACCAAGATTAAACTGACACCGGCAGGTGAAACGTTGCTGCATTATGCGGAGCAACTGTTTGCCATTTACCAAAATCTCGAATTTGACCTGGATGGTTTCACGCAAAGGAAGTCAGGAACACTTCGTATCGGTGCGAGTACAACAGCGGCCCAATATCTGTTGCCACCGATATTAGCTGCGTTTCATCATAAATTTGAGGCGGTCAAAGTGCAGCTGGTAACCGGTAATACCGAGCTGATTGAAACGGCTTTACAGCATAAGACCATCGATCTCGGCATTATAGAGGGGAAGTCAAGAAACACGGTTTTTAAATACACCCCTTTTGTGAAAGATGAATTGGTATTGGTGGCTAAAACCGGCCATCCACTGGCTAAAAAATCTGTTGCAAAACCGGAAGACCTTTTGAAATGTTCCTTCCTGTTGCGCGAACCTGGTTCGGGAACATTGGAGGTAATTACACACGCGCTCAAGCAATCCGGTATAAAAATAGGTGATCTGAACGTCGAAATGCAGCTCGACAGCCCGGAGAGTATTAAACTTTACCTGCTCAATTCGGAGGCCCTGGCATTTCTTTCGGTTTATGCTATTTTCAAGGAGCTAAAGAATGCCGAATGTACCGTTATCGATGTAAAGGGCCTTGCTATCGAAAGGCAATTCAACTTCATACAAGCCCAGGGCAATACCGAAACCCTCCCCGATTTCTTTATAAAGTTTGCCGTCAATTATAACTTTAAGTAATGGCAGATTACCAATAGCAATTTCTAATCAGCCCTTTCCATACGGACCTTTGTCGTAAAATATCGTTATTATGGAACAGGGCACTGGAAAGGCTATTAAATCCGGCCGCTTTAACGGCTTTCTTGATCGAAGCATCACCACAAGGGAAGTTATCTTTTTATTGGCAGTGGTATGCTGTTTGTCTCCACTCATATCACCGCCTGTCGCACTTTTAATGGGGCTTGTCATTGCACAATTCATTGGTCATCCTTACTTGCACCTCAACCATCGCGCAACGCACATTTTGTTGCAGATCTCGGTGGTAGGCCTTGGGTTTGGGATGAATGCGTCCAATGCCTTGAAAGCGGGTGAGGACGGCTTCTTGTTTACGATAGCTTCCATAATCGGAACGCTGGTTATTGGCTATTTTATGGGAAAAATCCTCAGAATCGATCGGAAAAGCGCTTATTTGATCGCTGTCGGAACGGCTATTTGCGGCGGAAGTGCGATCGCGGCGGTGTCTCCGGTTATGAAGGCGGAAGAAAAGCAGATTTCTATAGCTTTAGGTACTATTTTTATACTCAATTCATTGGCCTTATTTATCTTTCCTTTCATCGGCAATTCCCTTAACCTGTCGCAGGCACAGTTTGGCCTGTGGAGTGCTATTGCCATTCACGACACCAGCTCTGTCATCGGCGCGGCCGGCAAATATGGAACGCAATCCCTGGAAGTGGCCACAACCGTAAAACTGGCCCGGGCGTTGTGGATTATTCCGGTTGCGCTGCTGTCAGCCTTTCTTTTTAAAAACAGCAGCCGCAAGGTGAAAATCCCGTGGTTCATCGGGCTGTTTATCCTTGCGATGATTGCCAACACCTATATTCCGTTTGTCCGTGATTTCAGCCATTACCTTACCGGGATTGCGAAAGCCGGGTTAACATTGACATTATTTCTAATTGGCTGTGGACTGAACAGAAAGCTACTTTTACGTGTTGGCTTCCGTCCGCTGATTCAGGGCGTTGTGTTATGGGGCATCATCTCTGCCGCGGCATTATGGGCCGTATTGCGTTTCGCCTCTTAAACATCGAATAACCCGCTATTTCAGCAACTGCGTAGCAACATAATCATAACTTTGCCTGATGCTTTCAAACGGATCAATCGTAATGATGTCCTGTTCCACAAAGAGGTGCTGCAGTCCGGCTGTTTCCCGTTGCGCGAATATTTGCTTAAAATCAATGGCACCTGTCCCTACTTCGGCGTAGGTAATGGATGGTAGAATTTCCGTTAGCGGCTTCTGGTCTTGTCCCGGTCCCGTAACGGGGGCCGTATTGGCCTTATCCATATCCTTGACGTGCCACAACGGGAAGCGCCCCGGATACGTTGCAAAATAGTCCGTGCTGCTTACCCCCGATTTCTCCGTCCAGAACAGGTCCAGTTCAAATGCGATTTCCTTTTCCGTGCGGGTTAATAGGATGTCCAGCCCCCTGCTGCCGTCCTCCAGCTGCCGGAACTCCCAAAAATGGTTATGATAGCCCATTTTAAGTCCCGATTTTGCAGCCAGTTCGGCGCCCTTATTAAGCTGATCAGCAATAAATTGGTAGTCGCTCACTGTAAATTGCCCGATCCGATCCATTGGCGGAACCGGCACAACCAAGTATTGCTGTCCCAGTTCCGCAGCCGCATCAATGTAGGTCTTTAACGCCACTTCATCCCCATCACCCGGGGTTAGGAAAGCCGTAAGATTATAATGACCGCTGTATGTTTTTAAGCCGTATTTTTGAAGCAGGCCACCGAAATCAGCCAGCGGGGCACCCCAGAAAGACACCTTTCCCTCCGGACCGATTTCCGGACCGAATGTTTCGACATGGCTGTAGCCGATTTCAGCTACCCGCGATAAGGTGGCTTCCAGCTGACCTGCGAGCAACTCACGCAGTGTATACAGCTGCAGCCCTATTTCTTTGGATGCATGGCCTGTAGAAGGTGAAGAGCAGGCCCAAAATGCGGGCATGCAATAGGCCGCACCCAGGCCCATGCCAACCTGTTTGATAAACGTTCGTCTGTCGTAACTCATGTTGTGATACCGAATAGTTGATCTAATGTAGGCTTTTTGATTAAAAACCCAAGCAGCTAACCCGATATAAATCAATTAATGCCGTACTTTTTTATTAATTTAGTCGAAACCATTAGCATACCGATTATGAATGAAACACGGAGAAAGTTTTTAGGAACAATGACAACGTTGGCATTGTCGGCCGGTACCGCTTCGGCCTTTCCGGGAATCCTATCATCCGGAACAGGCCGCTTTCAGGACCGCAAAATCAATGTCGGGGCAATCGGCATAAACGGAATGGGGTGGTCCGACCTTAACGCTATGCTGAAAAATTCCGATGTACACTGCACGGCGCTCTGCGACGTCGATAGTCGGGTGTTAAAGAAACGGGCGGACGAACTTGCGGAACGGGATATCCGTCCGGCATTATATACCGACTACCGGGAACTGCTCGCCGATCCGCGGGTGGATGCTGTAATCATCGGGACACCCGATCACTGGCATTGCCTGCAACTGGTGGATGCTTGTGCTGCAGGCAAAGATGTATACGTGGAAAAACCGCTGGGCAACTCCATTGCCGAATGCAACGCGATGGTTGCCGCTGCCCGGCGTTACGACCGTGCCGTGCAAGTAGGACAATGGCAGCGCAGCCAGCAGCACTTTGCCGATGCCATGGCATTTGTCCATTCGGGAAAGCTGGGGAAAATCCGGTTGGTTAAGGCATGGGCGTATCAAGGATGGATGAAAAGTATCCCGGTTAAACCCGACGGTCCGGTGCCCGATGGCGTTGATTACACCCGCTGGCTGGGCCCCGCGGAACAACGGCCCTTTAACCCGAACCGGTTCCATTTTGAGTTCCGCTGGTTCTGGGACTATGCAGGCGGATTGATGACCGACTGGGGCGTACATATGCTCGATTTTGCGTTAATCGGCATGCAGGCGACCACCCCGAAAGCAATTATGGCCTCGGGGGGAAAATTTGCCTATCCGGATGACGCCGCTGAAACACCGGATACGCTGACCACGGTCTACGAATTTGAGGATTTCAGTGTGCAGTGGGAACACGCAAATGGTATCGATGGCGGGCCGTATGGCCGTAATCACGGAGTTGCCTTTATAGGCAATAACGGCACGCTGGTGCTCGATCGGCAAGGGTGGGAAGTGATTCCTGAAAAGGACCGGATGGAGGCTGTCCCCTTCCGGAAAAGCCAGGATAATGGACTGGATAAGCACACAGCCAATTTCATCGATGTGGTGCGCTCGCGGAAACTCGACGAACTGAACGCACCCATTACCGCAGGTGCACATATCGCTATTTTTTCCCAGATGGGAAACATTGCTTACCGGGTGGGAGAAAAAATTTACTGGGACGCCAAGGCCGGCCGCTTCACCAGTGAGAAGGCTAACCGCTTGTTGGCAGCCGCCTACCATAACGGCTATCAGCTGCCATCAGCATAGCTGGTTCGGATAGTCAGTGTGCCCGGCTTGAAGCAGCAGCCTCTTCGACCTCCCGGGCGGTTTCTTCGACTTTCCTGGCCAGTTCGGCCTTGTATTGAAGCAACCGTTCGGCCAGCTGTGCGTCGGATATGGCCAGTATCTGGGCTGCCAGTATTCCTGCATTCATAGCGGCATTCAGGGCCACGGTAGCTACCGGAATCCCATTGGGCATCTGCAAAATGGAGAGCACGGAATCCCAGCCGTCAATGGAGTTGGATGATTTTACCGGTACACCGATGACCGGCAGGTGCGTGATGGAAGCCACCATACCCGGCAGGTGTGCTGCCCCTCCCGCGCCGGCAATAATCACCTTCAGGCCGCGCGCGGCCGCATGCTGGGCATAATCAAACATACGCTGCGGTGTACGGTGTGCCGATACGATGGTAACCGCTACCCGGGCACCTAAACGGGTGAGAATATCTACCGCATCCTGCATGACCGGCAAATCCGATTTGCTGCCCATGATGATGCCGACTTCCGGTGTCTGATCTATTGCCATTTTGCGCTGTTATGTAATTACTTTAATCGTTTGTTGTACCCTTCTGGCTGTTTCAATAGCCGCTTCCCGGTCTTCGTTGACGATGCATATGTGCCCCATTTTCCGGAAGGGTTTAGTGTATTTTTTTCCGTAAAGGTGTAAATATACACCTTCCATTGCTAAAATTTCTTCAACCCCTTTATAATAGGCCAGCCCTTCGTGTCCTGCCTCGCCCAATAAATTTACCATCACCGCGTTGCTGCGTGTTGCCGTGTTGCCCGGTGACAGATTGAATATGGCGCGGAGATGCTGGGCAAACTGCGAGGTAAAATTGCCTTCAATGCTCTGGTGTCCGCTGTTGTGGGGGCGGGGTGCCAGTTCATTAACCAGCAATTGCCCATCCCGGGTAAGAAACAATTCTACGGCAAGCAGGCCGACGATCTGCAGGTCCTCGGCAATTTTTCTCGCCAGCATTTCGGCCCGTTGCTGAATTTCAAAAGGCAGCGTAGCCGGCGATATCAGGAACTCCACCAGATTTGCTTCCGGATTAAATTCCATCTCCACGCAGGGGAATGTCGCCACGTCCCCCCGTTCGTTCCGCGATACGATAACGGCAAGCTCCTTTTCAAAGTCCACCCATTCCTCAATCAGGCTGGGTGCGTCAAAAGCCGTTTCCAGATCGGATTCATCCACCAGTTTTTTTACCCCCCGGCCATCGTAACCGTCTTTACGGAGCTTCTGGATGTAGGGCAATTGCATGGGGGTACTGAATAGGTTCTCCCGCGATGAGATCAGCTGGAACGGCGCCGTTGGAATGTTATTCTGCTTAAAAAAATGTTTCTGCAGTCCCTTATCCTGTATCAGGCGGATAACACGCGACTGCGGATAAACCAATACACCTTCTTCCTCCAGTTTTTCGAGTGCATCCACATTCACTTTTTCGATCTCGATGGTAATCATATCGAGGTTCTTGCCAAAGTCATAGACCGTGTCAAAATCAGTTAGGGCACCGCATTGAAAATGATTGCAAAGGTTGCGGCAGGGCGCGTTTTTATCCGGGTCGAGGATATGGATGTTGACATTGAAGTTAATCGCTTCTTGGATCAGCATCCGACCAAGCTGACCACCTCCGAGGATACCCAATTGTAATTCGCCATAAAAATCTTTTGCCATAGGTGATTTGGAATGTTTATGAAGGTTAAGCGTGTGTTGATTGCAGCTTGTCGGCGATGATGTGCTCCTGCTCGATTTTTTTCTGTAATTCCAGGAACGCACCGATCAATGCTTCGGGCCGTGGAGGGCAGCCCTGCACGTAAATATCTACCGGAATAACCCGGTCGACCCCTTTTACCACATGATATCCATGCTGCCAATACGGTCCGCCGCAATTGGAGCAGGAGCCCATGGAAATCACATATTTGGGATCGGGCATCTGTTCGTATAGCCTCCGGATGCGGTCGGCCATCTTGAAGGTCACGGTTCCGGCGATGATCATCACATCCGATTGCCGGGGCGAGGGCCTTGGGAAAACGCCGAACCGATCCAAGTCATAAGTCGCAGCCATGGCCCCCATCATTTCAATGGCGCAGCAGGCAATACCGAAACTCATCGGCCACATAGACGATAACCGGGCCCAATTGAGCAGGTCATCCAGTTTGGCGATGACCACTCCATTGCTTTCCAGCTGTTTATTCATGCTCATGGTGTTGTTCCGGGTTTCTTGAATCTGGGTTTGAAGGCCGGGGCTTTGGTTTCGGGAGCCTCCGTTTTCGATGCTTCTTTTATTTCGGACGGTCGCAACGGCTCAAACGGCTGTACCCGATACCGTTCCCGGTTTAACCGGTCATAGGCCGCACCGGGAATATTGACCTGCACCCGGGGTGTTATTACCCGGGGTTTGATCCATTCCAGGTCGCCTTTCCGCCATACATATACCAACCCCACAATCAGTATCCCCACGAAGACAAACATCTCCAGTAAAGTGAACCATCCCCACCGCGGGTCGGCTGAGATAAAATCCGCCTGACCAAAAACCGTAGCCCAGGGGAAAATAAAGATTAATTCGACGTCAAATAATAAAAAGACCAGGGCGATGACGTAAAACCGGGCATTGAACTGAATCCAGGAACTTCCCTGTGCTTCTTCGCCGCATTCATACGTGCTCAGCTTTTCTTTGGTCGGCTTCTTTGGTGAGATGATTTTACCCAATAGCAGGGTAAACAAAACCAGCAGCGCACCCACAATCCCCATGAGGAGGATTTTACCAAATTCCGTAAGTTGCGCCGGGTCGTCCATGGTTCAAAGATACGGAATTTATTATTTTGACGCATGCGGTATTTTTTTCCGGGGAGTATACCCCCTCCCCGCCGGGTGCCCGTCTATAGTTTGACAGCCAGTAATAAAAGAGTAACCAAATTATGACAGGTAACGCTTTACGAAGTTTACTAACTTTATCTTAACTGTTAACTCCCGGCTTAAAATCAATAGCTGTGCATGCAGCTGTTGCTATTTTTATATGCCGGTTTTGACTGGCTTTTGGAACATTGTTTAATACCTAAAGGTGATGTCATTGCAGACAAACTTATCTGACCAGGAATTAGTCGTTTTATTGCAGCGTGGAGATGCCGCCGCTTTTACCACGGTGTTTCATCGCTATTACGGGCTGTTATTTATCCATGCTTATAAAAAACTCCGCGACGCGGAACAGGCGAAGGATGTGGTACAGGAGCTGTTCACCACCTTGTGGGTACGGCGAGAGCGTCTTTCGTTAACCAATGACAACCTGGCTGTTTACCTGTATACCGCCGTCAGGAACCGGATTCTCGATGTCATTGCCCGCCAGCAGGTGCGCGAAAAATACATCCAGTCACTTCAGGGTTTTATCGACCGGGAGCAAACCGGCACCGATTACCGGGTAAGATCGCTTGATCTGGCCGCACTTATTGAGGCGGAAATATCGGCCCTTCCCCCCAAGATGCGTGAGGTATTCGAGATGAGCCGGTACGAAAACCTGAGCCATAAGGAGATTGCAGAGAAACTGGAACTATCGGAGCTGACGGTGCGTACTCACGTAAAAAAAGCCCTGCGAATTTTGCGTATGCGGCTCAATATCGGAGTTTATTTTTTGGCGGTGATCGGGTATTTTTTCTGAAACCTATACCCTTTGACCCGGCGGAATTCGTCTACAACTAACAATCACATCGGTGTGGTATGACAAAACGAAGTGCTCAAGACTTATTGGAAAAGTACCGGACAGGACGTTGTACGGCTGAAGAACGGCGGTTGGTGGAGGCGTGGTTTGCTGAATTGGGCGAGGAAGCCTATCCAGAGGAGGATTTGGTGAACGATACGCAGCAGCGCGCTTGGTCGGCCATGAAGCCTTTGCTCCCAATCAGGCGACCGCTTTGGAAGCCGGTGGCAGCTGCAGCAGCCGTGCTTATTTTGGTATTGGCAGGCCTATATGGTTATTATTACAGCAATTCGGAAAGTGAAAAGCAGACGGCTGCTGCCGACGGTGGGGCAACACCGATCGTCCCCGGAGGGAGAGAGGCTGTGCTGACCCTCTCCGATGGTTCGAAAATAAGCCTTGACGATGTTGGGGAGGGCAATCTGGCTGTGCAGGGGAACGCAAATGTCGTTAAGCTGGAGAATGGGCAGATTACCTACCGCGAGAATGGCCAGTCGGCGGCAGGTGGACAGAACGTATTGCAGACGCCCCGCGGTGGTCAGTATACCGTCACGTTATCGGATGGCACGAAAGTATGGCTGAACGCCGAGTCATCCATTACGTATCCCACGGCGTTTACCGGCAAAGAACGCCGGGTAAGCATCACGGGCGAAGTCTACTTTGAGGTAGCCCACCGGTCCAACCAGCCATTTTACGTCGTTTCCGAACACCAGGAACTGAAGGTGTTGGGTACGCATTTCAATGTCGAGGCTTACGGCGATGACAGCGAAACCCGCACGACGCTGCTGGAGGGCAGTGTACGGATAACCCCTGCTGGCTCGGGTTCCTCCGGAGCGGCCGCGCCGCACGGTACCATGCTGAAGCCTAAACAACAGGCAGTGATAGCTCCCGGCAGTAAAACCGTCGGCGTCAGTGCCGTCAATCCCGACGATGTCGTCGCGTGGAAAAATGGACTCTTCGTCTTCAATAATGAATCCATGGAAAGCGTGATGCGGAAAATAGCCCGCTGGTATGACGTACAGGTGGTATACGAAGACAGCCAGCCAAAGGAAGAACTCTTCGGCGGATCCGTATCCCGTTTTGATGACGTAACCACGGTGCTGCGCATGCTGGAAAAAACAGGAGATGTGCGCTTTCAGGTCAAGGGAAGAACCATCTTTATTTATGCCGGTCAATGACAAATGTGGCCGTGTGCAACACAGTAAACTAACCGGAATATAGTGTATGAAAAGAAAGGTGCCCCCCTAACCGGGGTTTCCCTCATATTATAGGCAAAAAGCCAGGGGCGGTTGCGACGCCCCCGGCATCAAATGTCTTGCTTCAACAAAGAATCACTTTTTTAAAACAGACAACCAAATGTATAAAATTTCTATGAAAAAGCCTGCGGATAGCACCGTGGGTATGCTACACAAATCCTGGATTGTGATGAAACTCAGCATTGCCATATTACTGGTCACCATGATGGAGGTAAGCGCTCATGGATATGCGCAGGAAATTACCTACCGTAATGCGCACGCGCGGTTAGAACAGGTGTTCAGTGAGATCCGCAAACAGACCGGATATAACGTGCTGTGGTCGGCCCGTCGGCTGCAATCGGCCAAAACGGTAAGTGTCAATTTCAATAACACACCGTTGGAAGAAGCGTTGGAGATCTGCCTGGCCGGCCAGCCTTTCACCTACAGCATTGAGCGAAAAACGGTATTGATCCGCGAAGCGCCCGAACCCATCAGGGTCGTCGATACCCGGCCTGAAAATCCGCCGGCGGTTGATGTAAGCGGAAGGGTTACAGACGCCAGTGGACAGCCTATTGAAGGGGTGACCGTTCAGGTCAAAGGGGCACAAAACGGAACCTATACCAATGCGGCGGGAGAATTTACCATCGATGCTCCCGCCAACGGCGTATTGGTAGTGAGTTCCATCGGATTTCTCACCCAGGAAATCCAGGTTAACAATCAATCGACGATCCAGATTATCCTGCAAAGCGATGAACAGACATTGGGTGAGGTCACGATTACCGCACTGGGTTTGGAGCGGAGCACGCGGAGCCTTACCTATGCCACGCAGAACGTTTCCGAAGAAGAGTTAAACCGCGTTAAGGACCCCAATTTTATGAACTCGATGGCAGGTAAGGCGGCAGGTGTCGTCATTACGAAAGGCAGTGGCGGTCCGGGAGCATCCACACGGGTGTTGCTACGGGGAAACAAGTCCATTTTAGGATCCAACCAGCCGTTATATGTCATTGACGGTGTACCGATGAACAATGCGTCCAGCACGTCGAGCAATACGCTGTTCAGCCAACAGGATTACGGTGACGCCATTTCCAACCTGAACCCGGAGGATATCGAAAGCGTACAGGTGCTTCAGGGCGCTTCGGCAGCAGCGCTATACGGCAGCCAGGCCGCAAACGGGGTGATCCTGGTCACCACCAAAAAAGGTAAAAAGGGCAGTTCCACGGTTCAGTTCTCCTCAACAGCGACATTTGAAAACCCGATTGGCTTACCCGAAAACCAGACTGGATACGGGCAGCGTGAGCCGGGCGTAAGCAACGAGAGCTGGGGGCCGGCCATTACCAATGGTGCAAACTCGCATATCCCGGACTTTTTCAATACCGGTGCCAATTACCTGAACAGCCTTTCCATTTCCACCGGCAGCGAAATCGGACAGGTTTACTTCTCCTACGGCAACACGCATGCGAAAGGCATCGTCCCCGAAAACCGGCTGAACCGGAACAACTTTAACTTAAGGGCAACCACCCAATTATTTGACGATAAACTTTCACTGGATGGGTCTGTAAATTACATTAACCAGGGCGTATACAACCGTCCGCAATCGGGCTACTACCTAAGCCCTATATTCAGCCTGTATTTATTCCCGACGGGAGATGATTTTTCAAAATACGATGCCAATCATTTTGAAACTTGGGATCCCGTACGGAAATTATACCGGCAAAACTGGCCCTATATCGTGAATGAGGCCAGCTCTAACCAAAATCCGTACTGGATTCAGCACCGCAACCAGAACGATATGATCCGGGAGCGCACCATCGCGGCTTTTACAGCAAAATATGCATTGACCGATTGGCTGGACATCCAGGCCCGGACTACGTATGACCGCGTGCAGGACCGTTACGAACAGCGGCTCTTTGCTACGACGGATCCGCTGCAGGCTTCCGCAAACGGGGACTATACCAAAAATACGTCCAGCACGGACCAATGGTACTCCGATGTATTGGTGACTGCGAACGATAACTTGGGGGATAATATTTCTCTTTCCGCAACGCTGGGCGCAAGTAACACGTATATTAAAACGTCTGCAACCAATCTGGGCAGTATAACGGCATCCGGACTTTCATATGCAAATTATTTCTCGGTAGCAGCACTGCAGTTTCCGTTCGATGCATCGGAAAGCCTGAGGAAGACCCTGAACCAGGCCGTTTTTGCGTCGGCAAACATCGGTTATAAATCCATGCTGTACCTCGACGTGACCGGCCGGAACGAATGGAGTAATACGGTTAATTTGCCCTTTTTCTACCCTTCCGTCGGACTGTCCTATGTCCTGACCGAATCCATTGGGTCCAGCGACGTGCTTTCATTCGCCAAATTACGGGCTTCGTATTCGGAAGTGGGCAATACGCTGCCGTTTGGTGTGGCGAATTACCGCCCTCCCTATTCGATAGATAACAATGAGAACGTTAACCCAAGGGGAACGTTACCTTACTTCAACGGCACGGACACCGTCGACCTGAAACCCGAACGTACCCGGTCGTTTGAGCTGGGCGCCGAACTCCGGCTCTTGCGGGATAAACTGTCGGTAAACCTAACGTACTATAACGCGACAACATATGATCAGGTATTTACGATCGGTGCTCCCGCAGGGTCTGGCGCATCGGAATTTTATATCAACGGGGGTACCATACGGAACAAGGGATTTGAAGGGTTGATCAGCTACCAGGTGGGTGAAGGCGATTTCCAATGGACACCGAGCATCAACTTTTCGCGCAACATCAACCAGATTGTGCAGCTGAGCGATCTGCTGACCACACCGCGGTTTGTGTTGACGTCCATTGATGCGACCCGCCAGGTGCAATTGTTCCTGACACGTCCGGAAAACGGAAATTACGGGTCGTACGGTGATCTATATGGCAAACGGATACAATACAATGAAGATGGAACGGTAGTTACCGATAACAACGGCCTGCCGGTGCTGTCGGCTAACCCCGACGAATACATCGGCAACGCTAACCCGGATTTCCTTGCCGGCTTCAATAATACGTTTGCTTATAAGAACTTTTCCCTCGGATTCCTGATCGACAGCCGCTGGGGAGGAGAAATTGTATCCGTTACCGAAACATGGCGTGACTGGAAGGGACTGTCGCAGCGTACCGCCGACGCCCGTAATGCCGGCGGCGTAATGGTGAACGGCAACCTGGTGGACGCGGAAGCTTACTTTAAGCGGATATCGGGTACCGGACAGCAGGGGGCTGCGGAGCTTTACACGTTTGACGCGACTAACATCCGTCTCCGCGAACTCAGCCTGAGCTACCGGTTCCCGCAGTTTGCAAAGGGAATTAAAGATCTGAATATTTCCTTCGTGGGGCGCAACCTCTTTTTCTTCCACAAAGAAGCACCGTTTGATCCGGAAGTCAGTATTGCGCCAGCCAACGGACTGCAGGGGCTGGAAGGATTTAACCTGCCATCTACCCGCTCTTACGGTGTTTCATTGAGGGCTACGTTTTAACATTAATGACTTAGAAAAATGAAAAGATATCACAACATAATACGCCAAGGCAAACAGACCCTCCTATGCGCCATATCGTTGGTATTGGTGAGCGCCTGTACTGACCGGTATGAAAATGGCGACCTGAAACAATTTTCGGACGAACTCGCTGAAACCGACGGCGTAAAAGGCGGTATGTTATTGCCGGGAATGATGAATAACATCGTTATCGCGACCGGCTCCGCAAATTATCAACGAGACAACAACCACAACGGCGACGCATTCAGCGGATACTTGTCATCGCCAACCCCGTTCCAGGGAAACATCCAGAACCGGACCTATGCCATGTCCGATACCTGGAACAGCCCGGTGTGGTCGAGGCCCTCAGAAACCGTTTTGAACCCCTGGTTGCAAACAAAGAAAGAAGAAAATGATGTCAAATACCCTGATCTGTACGCCATCGGGCTCATCTGTAAGGTCTTTGTCGGTCATCGACTGGTCGATGTATTCGGCCCCATTCCTTATACACAATACGGGTCTGCGAGTGAGGTTTCGTTTGATTCCGAAGAAGCGGCCTATAATGCTTTTTTCGAAGACCTGGCCTGGGCTGTTGATGCACTAACCACCGCGGAAAATGAAAGCCCCGATGGTGATCAGTTTCGTTTCGCCCGGTTTGACCAGTCGTTATATAAAGGAGACTATGCAAAGTGGATCCGGATGGCGAATACGCTGCGGCTGCGGCTGGCCATGCGAATCTCCAATGTGAATCCCGAAAAAGCCCGGACGGAAGCAGAGGCTGCAGTGAATCATCCCTTTGGGGTGCTGACCGCCGAAGACGGTTCCTTCGCTGTCATTGCGCCCACGACCCATCCGTTGGAGCAGATGTCCAATGCGTGGTCGGATGTTCGGATGGGGGCTACGATTGTCAGCTACCTGAAAGGATACAACGATCCGCGGCTGGAAACTTATGCGTTACCTGCCGTTGACCCGGCCGTTGAGGGCGAGTACATCGGTATCCGGAACGGAATAGACATTTCCCTGAAAGATACCTATGTTAATTTTTCGAAACCGAATTTCCAGCAGACTACGCCGGTGAAGATCATGGACGGTGCCGAGAGTTACTTTTTGCGGGCGGAGGGTGCGCTGAAGGGCTGGAACATGGGCGGCACGGCCCAGCAGTTTTATGAGTCCGGCGTCCGTGCGTCATTTGACCTGAATGACGTCGGCGGAGTAGACGATTACCTGAATAATGCAACGGCTGTCCCATCGGATTATACCGACCCCAAAAATCCGGACAATAACGGCGGCATCCTGACGCATACTACAGTGAAATGGGATGAAGGTGCAAGCGCCGACGAGAAACTGGAGCGCATAATGATCCAGAAATGGCTCGCCATCTATCCCGAGGGCCGCGAAGCTTGGGCGGAGATCAGGAGGACGGGCTATCCAAAGGTATATCCGAATGTGGTGAATTACAGCGGCGGCCTGATCCCGGAAGGGGCGTTTATCCGACGGCTTACCTATCCAACGTCAATTACCAATGCCAGCAAGGCAGCGGTGGATGAGGCGGTAAGCCAGTACCTGGATGGCAATGACAGCCCATATACGCTGTTATGGTGGGATGTTGAATAATCAGCTTCATCAATGACACTGTTGTTTATATGCATAAACCTGGTATGGAGCCTGGTGGGAAATTTACCTTCCCACCAGGATAAACCCGTCGAGCCGGAGCTCCGCGTGAGCCGGACAGCCGATTTCCAGGTGGATGGTACCGGGCAGTCAGCCGCATGGGAACAAGCCGAGTGGGTGATGCTGCCCATGCAGGAAGGCAGGGTATCCTACGAAACAAAAATTAAAACGCTTTATTCCGAAACAGGAATCTATTTTCTTTTCCAATGTGAAGACCAGCAGCTTAATGCCACGATCGAGGAAGATTTCGGATCGCTGTTCAGGGAAGATGTCGTGGAGGTCTTTTTGCGCCCCGACCCCTCCCTGCCCATCTACCTGGAATATGAGCTTTCTCCGCTGAACTACGAACTGCCGCTGCTGATTGTCAATATCGACGGGAA
The DNA here is from genome assembly GCF_040395035.1 of Parapedobacter lycopersici. Taxonomy (GTDB): domain Bacteria; phylum Bacteroidota; class Bacteroidia; order Sphingobacteriales; family Sphingobacteriaceae; genus Parapedobacter; species Parapedobacter lycopersici_A. Next base: position 22,032 of record NZ_JBEBRB010000036.1, read on the forward strand.
GTTTAGCGGCTGGCGACCCAGTGGATATGGAGAAGGACGCAAAGTAGTTCACGCCACGTCAGTACAAGGAGGTGAACGGGTAAGCGGTGCGGCGATAACCGGCTGGACCGGCGAATTATTTATCCCCTTCCAGCTGCTAAGCCCGATGGTACAGGGCCGCCCGGAACCCGGAACGGTATGGAAAGCCAATTGCTACCGGATCGATTACGATCAGGGATATGCATCGTGGACGTGGCAGCGGACTACCCCCGGTGTTCGGGGAAGTTTTCACCAGATGGAAAAATTTGGATCATTGATTTTTGAATAAAATCCATTTATCATCCGTAATTTCGGATTAATATTGCATCATGCAAACTAAACAAGCACTTTGTAAAACAACATAAATTCATGAAGAAGACCACTTTTGCGGCCACGCTGTGCGTGGGTGGGTTATTGTTATGCTGGGCATGCCAGTTTGGAGCCGGTGGGGAAACCGCGGATGCCAATGCCTGGCAGGCGCCCGAGTGGGCCGATACGCTTAAGAATCCGATCAGGACCGCTTCGCCGGAACTGGATCAGGGAGAAACGCTGTACGCGACATACTGTGCAACCTGCCATGGCGAGCGGGGGCAGGGCGATGGTACCATGGGCGCGGAGTTTGAAGTGAAGCCGGCTAATTTCCACTTACCGGCATTCCAAAAACAGACGGATGGTGCGATATTCTGGAAAATTTCCGAAGGGAAGGGTCCTATGCCTTCATATAAAGGTTCGCTGAACGATGACCAGCGTTGGCAATTGGTGGCTTACCTGCGAAAAATATACGATGCCAAAAATAACGTAAAGCCGGAAGACGCAGTAAACAGATACCTGCCGGCGGAGCAATTTACCATTGATCCGGCACTGCACAGCGACTATATCCCGTTGCCGAAGGGGGTGCGCAACGCAATTCAATCAGAAGAATTGGTATTTATGGCCGATACCGTAGTCAGTGGTCTCGAACGGCCCTGGGGTATCGCCTTCCTGCCCGACAACAGGATGCTCATTACCGAACGGGAGGGAGGGCTGCTGCAGGTCAAAAACGGCAAGCTGCAGGCTACACCCATTGGTGGGGATGTACCCAACGGACTGCGCGATATCAAGCTGCACCCCAGCTTCAGTACCAATAAACTGGTTTACCTGACCTATTACATCGAGCCCACCGATACGGATGGCGGTTATACTGTGTTGATGCGCGGACGGCTGGAGGGGGATAAACTGGTGAACGGCGAAGAGCTGTACCGGGCGGGCCCGTTTAAGGAGGGAGGCGAAACCTATGGCAGCCGGATTACGTTTGACCCGGCAGGGTTCCTGTACATCACCGTGGGCCAGCGTACCATTGACGACCGGCACCGGTGGCTGACGGTTCAGGATAAATCGAACGCCTCCGGAAAAGTGATGCGGCTTAACGACGACGGCAGCATTCCCGCCGACAATCCGTTTGTCGACAGTACCGGCTCGTTACCGGAAATATATACCTATGGGCACCGCCAGCCGCAGGGGCTGACCACGGACCCCCAGACGGGCGAGGTCTGGGAAACGGAGCATGGCGAAATGGGTGGATCGGAACTTAACCGCCTAACGTACGGAGGGAACTTCGGCTGGCCATTGGTTACGTTCAGCCGGAATTACGATGGCACACTGATCTCACAGGATACCGCGCGCGAAGGTATGGTGTCACCTGCAGCCCATTTTATACCTTCCATTGCCCCGTCCGGTTTTGATTTTGTATATGGCAATATGTATCCGGGCTGGGATGGCAATGTGTTTATTGGCGCGATGATACAGGGCCGGCTGAGCCGTACGGTACTCAAGAACGGGGTAGCGGTACACGATGAACGCCTGCTCGAAAATATTGGGCGTATCCGCGACGTGAAAGTCGGTCCCGACCAATTCCTATACCTGGTTATTGAAGATAAGAAAGTGAAGGATAACAGCCGCATTGTCCGGCTGATTCCACTGAAATCAAAAAGTTAAGCTTATGTGCCTGTTGCCGGTGGGTTATTTGCCCATCGGCATCTTGGGCATTCCCCGCATCATGCGGGCCATGGCTGCTGGGTTTGACATTTGCTTCATCACCTTGCGCATATCGCCGAACTGTTTCATCAGCTTATTTACCTCGGCCAGTTCCGTGCCCGATCCACGGGCAATCCGTGCACGCCGTTTCTGGTCGATGACATCCGGATTTTCCCTTTCGTAGGGTGTCATGGAGTTGATGATCGCTTCAATGGGCTTAAAGGCATCGTCGTCAATATCCACATCCTTAATGGCTTTTCCTACCCCGGGGATCATGCCCATCAGGTCTTTCATGTTGCCCATCTTTTTGATCTGCTGGATCTGGCTGCGGAAATCGTTAAAGTCAAATTTGTTTTTACGGATCTTGCGCTGCAATTCGGCGGCTTCCTTCTCGTCGAACTGCTGCTGTGCCCGTTCCACCAACGAAACCACGTCGCCCATGCCCAGGATACGCGAAGCCATCCGATCGGGGTGAAACACATCAAGTGCTTCCATCTTTTCGCCGGTACCGATAAACTTAATCGGCTTGTTTACAACGGACTTGATGGACAATGCAGCCCCGCCTCGGGTGTCGCCGTCCAGTTTGGTAAGTACCACGCCGGTAAAATCAAGCCGGTCATTGAAGGCCTTGGCCGTGTTTACCGCATCCTGCCCGGTCATGGCATCCACCACGAATAGGATCTCGTGGGGTTGCGTGGCGTCCTTTACCGCGGAAATTTCATTCATGAGCGCTTCATCGATGGCCAGCCGCCCGGCCGTATCGACGATCACCACGTTCTGTCCGTTGCGCTTGGCTTCGGCCACGCCCGCCTGTGCAATGGCGATCGGGTCTTTGGATTCCTTATCGGCATATACCGGCACATCAATCTGTTCACCCAATACCTGCAGTTGGTCAATAGCCGCCGGCCGGTATACGTCGCCGGCCACCAGCAGCGGTTTCTTTCCCCTTTTTTCCTTTAGCTGTTTAGCCAACTTGCCGGAGAACGTGGTCTTACCCGCACCGTTTAGTCCGGCAATCAGGATGACCGTAGGGTTTTTGGACAAATCCAGCTCGGTAGCTGAACCGCCCATGAGCTCGGTCAGCTCATCGTTCATGATCTTGGTAAGCAGCTGTCCGGGGGAAATGCTGGTGAGCACATTCTGGCCGAGCGCTTTCTGTTTTACCTCATCGGTAAATGCTTTAGCCGTTTTGTAGTTTACGTCGGCGTCCAGCAGCGCCTTGCGGATTTCCTTCATGGTTTCCGCCACGTTGATCTCGGTAATATTTCCCTGGCCCTTTAGTACCTTAAAGGCCCTGTCCAGCTTATCCTGTAAATTCTGAAACATGATCCGTTATTATTGTAAAAATGAACGAAGTGCAAAGGTACAAAATCCAGCGCACAAAAAAACCCGTCCGGTTGCGGACAGGTTTTATGTTCTTGATGCGTTACGTGCGTTAGTCGCGGCGACCCAGCAGCATGCTGGCGTAATACAGCAGGGTAACCAGGGATGACAGTGCCGCTACCACGTAAGTCATGGCCGCCCACCACAGCGCATCCTTAGCGCCGTCATGTTCGGCGCTGCTGTGCGTAACGCCTTTATTGTCGAGCCACGCCAGTGCCCGTTTGGAAGCGTCGAATTCCACCGGCAGGGTTACAAAGCTGAATAGTGTGGTCACGGCCAATGCCGCTACCCCGATGGCCAGCACCCAGATGTTTCCGGAAAAAGCCGCCAGAAGCACACCGATCATCAGTACCCAGGTCACCATCCGCGAAGCTACGCTGACCAGCGGAACCATGGCCGAGCGGAACTGGAGCCAGGAATATGCTTTCGCGTGCTGCACCGCGT
>NZ_JBEBRB010000037.1:0-25001 GCF_040395035.1 Parapedobacter lycopersici
GTCTTTTCATGCCTTCTTCATTATCTCACCATTTAACCTAGTCTTTCTCACACTTTCCCCTTATGTGTATAGCTACCATACTTAAAATAACACATCCTGGTAAAATTTGATTTAAAAAATTAAACTGTCCCGTTGTCACTACATATCACCCGTCAACGGCAATGATCGAGATCGCTATGAAGTAGAAGGCGATAGAAAGAAAGTTCAGTGAAGCTAACAGACCAGACCATTAAACTGGACAAACTATTGATTTAATGGACAACCAAAAATTGGAAATTGCATTATCTTCGCACACAACCACCCACCTAAAAAACTAAGCAACCACTTAACAATCCACCATCCGATATATGTCACCTCGCTTTGTCCGGCGCCACAGCGAGGCGTAAAAAGTGAACAGGCAAATACGAATCAAACAATTTAATATCATTGCAAATACAATGAAAAATGGCAGCATGCCGAATGCGCATCTTCACGAACTGTTTGTTGACGAATTAAGAGATGTATTAAGTGCAGAAAAGCAATTACTTAAGGGGTTAAAAAAATGGCGACGAAAGCGGACCGCGAAACGCTTAAAGCGGCATTTGATGAACACCACACCCAAACAGAAGAACATGTGGAGCGACTGAAACAGGTATTTCGATCCATCGATATGTCACCACGAGCAAAAACGTGCGAAGCAATGAAAAGCCTGTTAAAAGAAGCTGAAGAAATCATGGAGAATTTTGAAAACACGGAGGTACTTGACGCTGCGCTTATTGCCGCCGCCCAAAAAATCGAGCATCATGAAATAGCCAGTTATGGGTGCTTGGTTACTTATGCCAAATTAATGGAACATCAAAAGGCCAAAGAAATACTGAATGCAACACTCAACGAAGAAAAGGAAACAGACAGCAAACTAACCGATATCGCCATGGAACAAGCGAATGTCGTACCATAGTGTAATTTACTAGCAACATATTTGCCCCCTTTTTGCATCTTTCAATCATTTTAAAGATGCAGAAGGGGATTCCGCGAAGTTGACTTTGATCCGTAATTAGCTGAGGAGTAAAGCCACCCGGTTCAGAAATTCAGTTATATTAAATGGTTTGCCCATAAAGTAGTCAGCCAATACAATCCGCTCATCGGTCCGGGTACCCTCGTAAGCCGAGATAACCAAGATGGGAATACCTCGGGTCACCTTGTTCCGCTTCCAGGTTCGGCAAATTTCCAGGCTATCGTCGCAGAAAAGCTTCACATCAACGATGAGTAAATGAGGCAGTGCGCTGAACAGCTGCTGTTTATAGACCTTCGTGTTCATATAGATACTGACATCATATTCCTCTTCCTTCAATAGAAAGGCGACAAGGTCACCAACTGCCTTATCATCCTCAATGACATGGATTATCTTTTTCACCGTACAGCTTTTACTCAGCTGTAGTTTTGACGGAATAAACCACGCGAAGTTTAAATGTTATATAATACTGTAATCATTACAGGTGCATGAGCATTGGTTTTTAATCGAAAAGTGTCTTTATGGCATCACTATCCTGCTGTGTATAAGGTATTGAGAAATAAAAAGTCGCACCTTTGCCAAGCTCGCTTTCGACATCAATATGACCATTATGCCGATTGATGATTTCCTTACTCAGGTATAACCCAAGTCCCAATCCGGGCATTTTGGACGTACCCTCAATCCGGAAAAAACGCGTGAATATTTTCCCACGTTGCGCTAAACTCATACCCATACCTTCGTCGGTCACCTTTACGGTCACAGCAGTATCCGACGTTTCAACGGTAACGTATACTTTGTCCGATTCAGGTGAATATTTGATGGCGTTGCTTAGTAGGTTAATCAATACCTGTTCAATGCGTTGCTTGTCTGCATGAACCATGATATGCTGGTTGTCATTAATGATAATTTGATGGGTCGTGCTGCTGAAGCGAAAGGTTTCGACAGCATCGAGTATCAGCTCACTAATATCAAACGTTTCATAATAAAGATCGAGTCTGCCCGCTTCTATCCTAGAGATATCGAGTAACTCTGCAATCAATGCTTCGATCCGGTCAACCTGCTTCAACGCTTTACCGAGAAATCGCTGGCCGATTTGATTAATTTCATACCGTTCCAATATCTGAAGATATCCCTTTATGGTTGTTAAAGGTGTCTTAAGCTCGTGACTGGCTAAGGCAATAAATTCATTTTTTTTGAGACTCAACGCATTAACCTCTTCAAACAACTTCGCGTTTTCAAGTGCCACCGCCACTTGGGATGCAATATTATAGATCAGTTCATCATCAGCCCCCTCGTATATTTCACGCTCTATATACCCCAATAAGATTACCCCGGTGAGTTCGCCGTCAGCTGAGTAAATCGGCGCAGATAGGCAGTGATTGATGGTAGGTAAACCATTTTTGGTCAACTCGTTAAACACGGAACATATATCCTTGTTCGTTGAAAGCGGATCAAATCGAACAATTTTCCGATCAGCAAAAACACCCTGTAATAACTCCTGCAGTCTGTATGGATTTTCAAGCACATTTCCATTGCATGCCGTCCCTCCTATCGCCACGGAATGTGTCACACGACCATCATTTTCCGTCATCCAATAACAGCAAATGCCAATATCGGCAATAGATGCACGGATAGTTGCTTCGATAACGGTTTGAATGATAAATTTCACATCCAATTTTTCCGAAATCACCTTGCCGATGGAATACAGTGTTTCCAATTTCCGCGCATTCAATTTCATCAGCTGTTCGTTTCGAATCTGTTCTGAAATTTCTCTTGCAATCTTGGAAGCCCCGATAATCTGCCCTGCACCATTGCGCATAGGCGATATTGTCAATGATATTGGAATTTCATGTCCTGACTTCGTGAGACGGACGGTCTGATAATGGTCGACATTTTTTCCAGCCTTCACTTGTTGGATGATGTGTTCTTCTTCCCAATACAGACGGGATGGTATAAGTGTGTTAATGGACTTGCCAATAATTTCAGTCTCATGATAACCAAATATGCGCTGCGCTCCCGCATTCCAACTCATAATGTTACCGTTAAGATCCTTACTTACAATGGCATCGTCAGAAGACTCGACAATTGCGGACAGCAATGCCTGTTTGCTGTCCTGCTGTTTATATGCCGTGATGTCAACGAGCGTATTATGCGAGCCGATTGCTTCGCCTTTTTCATCCAGCAAAGCCTGAGAATAAACTAACACGTTCCGCCGTACGCCATTTGGTCGCTCGATAATTACCTCGTTATAACTGGTTACGCCAGCTTCGGGCTGCATGGCCACAGGGAAAGCGTCCAATGACATTGGCCTGCCATCGGCATAATAACTGGCCGACGCACCGCTCCATTTTTCCAAGCCAATTTCAGGTTTACGCCCCCACAATGCTACCGCCGCATCATTATAAGCCAATAAGACACCTGCTTTATCACAGATATAGCCAGCCAGAGGCGAGGCCAAAAACATTTCCTTGAATACCCGGTTAGTGACCCGTGGAAACAAATCTTTCATATAATCGGTCGCTCCTAATTGGCACAGCCCTTTCGAAATTCGGGAAGTTATGATAAATACAAATTTATAATAATATCCTCAACAATTTCCTAATAAATGTGCTTCCGCCTTCGCTGTACAGTTAACTGAATTAATTGTATACGATCTTATATTTTTCGTATGATATGTTGCACATCGGTAAGTCCGACGTGCCGTGTTCGTAAAATGACAAACGTCCATTAAGCATATTAATTGCCTAAAAAAACATTAATCCGCTATCTGCAACGTTTTTGGTTCGTTTTTCTCAGGAATAATGATACACAAATACATATCGTTATGAATTTAGGAAAAGTAAGTTTATTCATTGTGGGTTTTAGCATCCTAGCTGCAGCCTGCGGAACCGGAAAAAACAACGATGGTAATCAAATGGATACAGCGGACTATGACCAGCAGACCATGCCCCGCGATAGCGTATATCCATTGGATACAACTGACATGGAAACGGATACCATGTAGGTAGCCCGTATTTGCATTATCCCTTCGTTGCGTGCCTTTGTCGCATGTCGTCCTCTTCCTGTTTGGATTCGCGTGAAATTCGCAGGCGAAACAGGAATGGAGGCAGCTTTATATCTACCATGAGTTAACGCAGCCGGCACCCTCATATCCAAATGGAAATCAATCAGTTATTTGAATGATTGAGTTTGATAGGTTATTACTTAACCGGCTACAGACTACACTGGCTGATGAAGGTATAAGGACCTGTATCGTTTATAAAAAGCTTTCAATTCCTCTTTTTGCTTGGCAATTAGCTTTTTAGTGCTTTTACTGTTAGGACTGTCCAATTGTTTCTCCGCGTACCGATATATTTTCAACAACGCACGCTCTCCCCGGTCGAACAGTTCTCCGATGGTCATAGCCTTCCTGCCCGTAAGAAACGATGTTACCGCACTCCAAACTTTCAGCACCGGGCCGTCTGGATTTCCCCGGTGTGGCAGATCCCGGGTCAGCGAAACCAGTTCAGTCTCCAGTTCATGCTGAAGATGCTGCCCCTGGAAAATAATTTCCTCAAAAACGTCCTGTTCCGCAGGTGAGTGTAATCGGGACGCCGCTAATACCGTTTGATAACTCAAAATACGCCATCCGTTCACCTCAATGAGGTCGTTAAGCAGCGACGGAGTTGTCGGCGAATGTGCCATGGTTGTCCGCGTTAAGTTCGAAGTCGGTTATAAATCTCTTCCTTTTAATACTAAGAAACAGCGGCCAACGGTTGATTCTGTTTGGCCGACTCCAGGAGGAAGTTTTCAAAATGGGCGATCCAATCACGTGCCGCAATAATTTCCCGCTTTTGTCTTTTTACCAGTTCCCGCAGTTCTACGTCTAATCCTTCGCTCCCTTCCACGCCGTGATAAGCGATTAGTAGCGCATTTTCACCAGATTTACAACGGTCAAGCGAATATGTGGGCATACGGCTATCGAACACGGCTTTCACTACTGACCAAGCCAGTCCCACTTGTTCAGAATGCAACTGCATGGCTATACCACAACGAGTGGCCATATTATCTAATTCCACTTTCATGTTTTCACTTTGTTTGATGAATGCAGTGAACAAAGTTTCGAGGCATTGCTCTCCGTTCCCAAGCATATTCAATGCTTTCCTGTAGCCATTGATCCGCTCTTTATGAAAGTCTATCAAGTCATATAGACATTCGGCAACTTTTTTCAGGTTTTCCATGATATGGCAGATATGATATTATATGGTAGCGTGATTAAATCCCCGGGTTACTTTTAACCCCTTGCTAGCGCTGCCCGCATCACCATAATAAATAACTTAAGTAATCGGGGCGTATTCACACTATGCTTCTTCCCGTTCCCGGTCACGTAATTCCTTTACCTGATCGTGTGAAGCAAGTAGTTGTATTTTTTGGTTCGTAATTAAGGCACGGGCGGCCGGCGAAATCCCTTCTTCCTGTTCGGCCTGCCGATATGCTTTTTGTGCAGCGTCCTCTCCATATTCGCAACTTTCTAAGATAGCCTTACGGTCGTCGGAGGCCAATGCTGCTTTGATATCCATCCAGGCACGGTAAATTTTGCCCGACACGGTAGTCTGCGTATCTACCTTACCATCCCACGCGCTGATGTGCTGCTGTAGTTCCGCTTTCAACCCCTCGCTCTGTTCAACAAAACGGGTGAATAGGCCTTTCAGGTCGGCGTTGATTTCCGGCAATTCTGTTATTGCCCGCTGATATCCCTCTATGCGATCGTTGTTGATTTTAATAAGATCATTCAACACCTCAGCAGTTTTTTTTAAGTCTTCCATGATTATCTTCTTTTTGATAAAATTTTCAACTGGCCAACGGGGCGTCCGCCGAACGTTCATGATGTTGACAATCCACGTAATTTATTGTTTGAAAAATTTCAAAATAGTGAGCGGCTGGTCGGGGACGACGAACCGAAGCCCTTGTCGGTTACTTTTTTGTCCGCCTGCTCTGTAGCCTTTCCACAAGTCATCCGACACCCAGAACCGGTAACGTTAAAAACCCGCTGATAACCCCGTCTTTATATTAGGAAAGTTTTCAAAAAATAGTAACTTTGGTTATTCAAAAAGTTCTAACTATCTAATTAATTCTAACTTTCAAAATATGAAAAGGAGAGAAGCACTCAAGTATTTATCAGTGACTCCGTTGGCTGGCGGTATTGTGGCTACAACGGCGAAAGCTGCAGCACCCGAAGCAATTGCAGCAGCTCGGGTTCGCGGTCTGGTGGAAGAGCTCGGTATACGTTCGTTCATCAATGCTGCGGGCACGTATACAGCAATGACCGCATCTTTAATGCAGCCGGAAGTAATTCAGGCCATCCAGACCAGTTCACGGAAATTTGTCATGCTTGATGAGGTCCAGGATAAGGTGGGCGAAAGGATTGCTAAATTATGTCACGCGGAGGCGGCGATGGTTACTGCGGGCTGCTGGTCAGCGCTCGTACTGGGAACCGCAGGTGTTTTAACCGGCACGGATTTAAAAAAAGTAGCACAACTACCAAATGTAACCGGTCTTAAATCCGAAGTCATTGTACAAAAAGCCCATAATAGCGGCTACGTGCATGCACTGACAAATACCGGTATTAATATCGTCGCTGTTGAAACCGCTGCAGAATTTGAAGCCGCAGTAAATGAGCGTACGGCAATGACCTGGTTTCTTAATGCCGCGTCAAATGATGGTTCAATTCGTCATGAAGAGTGGCTTGCGTTATGTAAGAAACACAACATTCCGGCAATGATAGATATGGCTGCCGACGTACCTCCTGTTGAAAATCTATGGAAGTATAACGATCTCGGGTTTGACTTGGTATGCGTATCAGGAGGAAAAGCGCTCAAAGGCCCACAAAGTGCAGGTATTTTGATGGGACGCAAAGAACTCATCGCTGCTGCAAGGCTGAATGCGCCCCCCCGTGGCGGAAACATCGGCCGGGGTATGAAAGTCAACAAAGAAGAAATTCTGGGCATGTATGTAGCCCTGGAAAAATATGTCAATACCGATCATGAAGCAGAATGGAAAGAATGGGAAAAGCGGGTAGCAACCATCGAAAGCGCTGTAAAACGGGTAGCAGGAGTAAGCACACAGGTTACCGTTCCACCAATAGCCAACCACACTCCCACACTGACCATCACATGGGATAATCGGGTAAAAATAACCAACAAAGACTTGTCGGAAAAACTTCGCAATGGCAGCCCGTCAATTGAAGTAATGCGGAATGGTGACGGTGTAAACCTCACGGTTTTTATGTTGGAACCCGGGGAAGCCGAAATTGTGGCCAACAGGCTTCAAGAGGAGTTTTCCGCAGCCGTTTAAGGCTTACATGACAGCAATTATAGGCGAGCCTAATTTTCAAACTATTGAACACAATTTTCTTAGTAAACGAGGGAGTCCGAAAAGATCACGTCATTTTGAAGGCCCTCGTTTTATCGTATAACTTTACATGAAATTTATAATGCGTATTTTAACTTTTTGCCTCTTACTATTTGCAGCCACTACCGGTTTCGCGCAACAGTCGTATGACCTGGTGATCAAGGGAGGCCATGTGATCGATCCGAAAAACGGCATTGATGGTCCAATGGATGTAGCAGTACTCGACGGAAAGATTGCACGGGTTGCAAAAGACATTTCCGCTACCGGCGCCAAACAGGTTGTCCACGCCGATGGCATGTACATAACTCCCGGACTTATCGATATCCACGGTCACGTATTCTACGGTACCGATCGGTCAAATTACCTCAGTAACGGCAGTGTGGCAGTCGTGCCTGACGGCTTTACGTTCCGTGTAGGCGTAACCACGATTGTTGATGCCGGCGGCGCGGGCTGGAAGTCTTTCCGGATGTTTAAAGAAAACATCATCGACCAAGCCCAAACACGTGTCCTGTCTTTCCTGAATATTGTCGGTGAAGGCATGCGGGGCGGAGCTTACGAGCAGAGCACCAATGATATGGATCCCAAATTGGCTGCACAGACAGCAAGTGCAAACCGCAATTACATTGTTGGATTCAAATTGGCACACTATGATGGGCACGACTGGACCGGGATTGAACGGGTAACTGAAGCCGGTCGTCAAGCAGATCTACCCGTACTCATCGACTTCGGGGGTTCAACACCACCATTGTCCATTGAAGAATTATTCTTGAAACGTCTGCGTCCGGGTGATATTTTTGCCCATACCTACACGCTGTTGCCAGGCAATGTCCGCGAGACGATCGTGGATGAAGCAGCCGGTAAAGTAAAACCATTTGTTTGGGAAGCCCGCAAACGGGGAATTAATTTTGAAGTCGGTTATGGCGGAGCAAGTTTTAATTATTCACAGGCCATTCCAGCCGTTAAGGAAGGTTTTTACCCAGATGCCATCAGTACTGACCTCCATACCGGAAGCATGAATAGCTCGATGAAAGACCAACTCAGTGTAATGTCTAAATTCCTGAATATGGGCATGCCGCTTGCCGACGTGATTGAGGCTAGCACATGGAAACCTGCCACCATTATCAAACGCCAGGAACTGGGCAACCTTTCTGAAGGTTCCGAAGCTGACATCGCCATTTTAACTATGCGGAAGGGTAATTTTGGATTCTACGACAAGACCGGGTACAAAGTGGAAGGGGATCGTAAATTCGAATGCGAAATGACCATCCGGGGCGGCCGGATCGTTTATGATCTGAATGGTATTGCCGATCCCATTTACGTAAGAAGATAATTGAACTGCGCTGTCCGCCATGCGCCCAACTGATGCCAACAAAGTCATCGGGGATCGCATGGCGGACAATTGCGTTTATCCGTGAACTCAAATTAAAGTTACTCAACATGATCAAACTGTTTCATTCCATTTCTTTTACCATGATTTGTCTGTTATTTGCTGCCACAGTAAAGGGCCAGGGAGCGACCGATGTAGAGGCGCGTTTAGCTGAATTGGGCATCAAGCTCATCCAGGGCAACCCACCCACGGCAAACTACCTAAAAGCCGTCCAGTCGGGAAATTATGTTTACTTGTCCGGACATGGCCCCGACAAACCCGAAGGAGGGCAGGTCATTGGAAAACTTGGCGCTGATCTGACGGTAGAAGAAGGAACTGCTGCTGCCCGTTTAGTTGGCATCTCCCTCCTCTCGTCCTTGAAACGCGAAATTGGCGACCTGAATAGGGTCAAACGTATCGTTAAAGTACTGGGGATGGTCAATGCAACACCTGATTTCGAACGCCACTCACAGGTCATCAATGGCTTTTCTGATTTGATGGTAGAGGTCTTTGGAGAATCCGGCAAGCATGCACGCTCGTCAGTGGGGCTCTCGTCGTTACCTTCGGGCATTCCCGTTGAAATCGAAATGATTGTTGAATTAAAGGATTAAGCAATCATATTCGTATATTTTATATCGTAATAATTGCATTACAATTAACTATATACTAATTTGCTTACCTATTATTGATGTAAAATTGGTTAATTCCACTATTACGGTGAAATAATTGAAATTTCCGGGCGCCCCGTTAGCTACGTCGGCCCAACAAAACATACACCTGGCAAAAAGCCCGTTGAACTTTGAACTGTTATCGTTAAATTAAATTTATAAGAACAAGAAGCAATGAAGCGTTTTTCGTATTTACTCTGTGCATACCTATTTTGTTTAATCGTACCTACCGGCCTATCAGCCCAGACCATTTCCAAAGAAGAATTGGTTTTCCTGACGTCAGAATGGAAAGGCGAGCGTTTTGAGGATGGTCGTCCTAAAATTCCGGACAATATTGTGGAACGCGCCAAAGCCATTGGTCTTGACGATGCATGGACTATTTTGCGTAACATGGGGTATAATAATCAGTTCGAAGATGGCTGGAAACTGGTGCATGACGATGTAACCGTTGTAGGTCGGGCATTAACGGCAACGTTTATGCCTAAGCGGCCGGATATCGAGAAAAATATCCTTGAACGCGGACATGAACGGGGTTACATCGGCGCCACTAATGCCTGGCCGATTGACATGCTGCAAAAAGGTGATGTGTATGTTGCTGACGGCTTCGGAAAAGTTGCCGGTGGTACACTAATTGGTCAGACACTCGGTAATTCCATATTTAATAAATCCGGCAACGGCGTTATCTTTAATGGAGGTGCACGTGATTTGCAAGGGCTATTGCAAATAGATGGGTTTAATGCCTTTGTCCGGGACTTCCACCCTTCGTTCTTGGAAGAATCTGTATTGATGGGGCTTAATACACCAACCCGTATCGGGAAAGCCATCGTGATGCCGGGCGACCTGGTTTTGGCAGAGCGTGAAGGGGTATTGTTCATTCCGGCACACTTAGCAGAAGAGGTTGTACTGACCGCGGAGTTTATCGTCCTGCGCGACAACTTTGGCTTTGAGGTAATTCGTAATGGCCGCTTCACAACCGGACAGATCGATAGCCAATGGACAGACGAAATCAAGGAAGCCTTTCTCCAATGGCTGAAAGAAAACCCTTCGGAAGGCCAAATGACACGGGAAGAACTTGATAAGTTAATGGAAAAGCGAACCTGGTAACCGGCTACTCGGTAACAGGAATATAAATGCCATGTTAAAAAAGTTAAGCATCGGGCTGTTAGCAGCATTCGTCGTAGTTGCTGTTGCAATGGTACAGGTATCTCCTCCTGAAACAACAATTTCCAATGGCATCATCGAGGCACGCCTGTATCTGCCCGATCAGCAAAATGGCTATTACCGTGGGTCGAGGTTTGACTGGGCCGGTGTCATTAACACCTTAAATTATAAAGGGCATAATTACTTCGGCCCCTGGCGTGATCATGATCCAGTGGCGCATGATGCTATTACTGGTCCGGTGGAGTATTTCGAACCGCTGGGTTATGACGAGGCCAAACCAGGTGAAACTTTCGTAAAAATTGGAGTTGGGCGGGTACGTAAACCTGATGAAAAGCCTTATTCTTTTAGTCGTCAATATGAAATTGTTGACCACGGAACATGGGAAGTACAAGCACAAAAAGACCGGGTCGAATTTATTCACCGGTTAACGGATAACGATTATCCCTACGTGTATAAAAAAACAGTCCAATTGGCAGCTAATGAACCGCGGCTCCTGCTTACCCATGAGCTTAAGAATCTTGGCCAGAGAACGATGGAAACCGAAACATACAATCACAACTTCTTTGTAATGGATAACCGGAAGATCGGGCCCGAATATACCGTTGAATTTCCTTATCCGATTACCGGAGAACCGAATGCGGGTGATTTCGCTACCATAGCAGGTAATCGGTTTGTCTTTAACCGCGAAATTACCAAAGGAGGATCTTCCTTTTTTGGTGGCGTTACCGGTTTTACCACAGCACCATCGGATTACCGTTTCGATATCAAGAATAGTGTTACCGGAGCGGGCGTTACGGTAACCAGCGACCAACCGATAGCTAAACTCAACTTTTGGGCGAGCCCAAATACCATTTGTCCGGAACCCTACATTTCCGTCCGCGTTAATCCGGACGAAACATTTCACTGGACCATTAATTACGATTTTTTTACCACGAAACAATAACACTAATCTTTTAACTACTATACTAATTAAATAATCGGATGAAACGAAGAGATGCGATTAAGGGGCTAAGCCTCTTACCCCTTGCCGGAGTCTACGGCTCCGCTCTGGCGCAGGGCGCAACAATTGCGAGCAATAGTAAAACGGGGGTACTGGGTGTTTTAGCCAGTGCAAATCAAACTGGTGCTGAGGCAAGTGCAGAAGTGTTTCGTGCAATAGGTGTTGAACCTATTATTAACTGCCGTGGAACATTTACAATTATTGGTGGATCTGTGGAGTTGCCTGAGGTAAAAGCTGCGGTGCATGCTGCTGCTGACAATTTCGTACAATACGATGAACTGGCAGCCGGTGTGGGACAGCATTTGGCAAAGCTGACCGGTGCCGAGTGGGGCATGGTATCCTCTGGCTGTGCAGCTGGAATGAAACACGTAACGGTTGCCTGCTTAACCGGTGGAAACCCAGAAAAGTTAATCCGTTTACCCAATGTTGCCGGACTGGAAAAAACCGAAGTTATTATCCCGCTATATTCGCGTAATTATTACGATCATGCGATCCGCAATACCGGCGCTACGATTATTACGGTAGAAACAGCGGAAGAGTTAAAAAATGCAATCAGCGAACGCACGGCCATGATCTACATCATGACCGGAAGTCAAAGCGAGGAAGGCCCCCTTTCTACACGCGCGATTGCTGCTATGGCAAAGCCACATAATGTTCCGATTTTAGTGGACGCGGCCGCTGAAGACCTTACCGTACCCAACGTACACCTGGAACAAGGTGCGGATGTGGTGGCATACAGTGGCGGTAAAGTAATGTGTGGTCCGCAGGGCGCAGGACTTTTACTGGGCAAAAAGAGCATTTTACAGGCAGCGTGGCAGGCCAGTGCGCCACACCACGGCATCGGACGTAACGATAAAGTTGGACGGGAAGAGACGATGGGTATGGTAGCAGCTGTAGAAGCATGGCTTCAACGGGATCACAAAGCGGTTTGGCAAAAATGGCTTTCCTGGCTGGATACCATCAACAAACGGGTATCTACCATTCCGGGTATTAAAACAGAAGTACGCGAACCCAATCGCTTATCCAACCACAGTCCTTCATTGTCCATTACCTGGGACCCTAAGGCATTACACGTAACGGGTGATGAAATTGTTGACGAGATGGTACGTGCAAGGCCAAGAATCGCCGTAGGTGGTTCAAGAGGCGAAAATGGACTGACAGGCGTTTCAATTACTGCATTCCAGATGCAGGATGGAAATGATAAAATTGTAGCGGATCGGCTGTATGAAGTGCTTTCACAGAAAAGAACGCCGAAGTCAACAGCGCCCGTAGCGGCAGCTCACGACGTTACCGGCCGCTGGGAAGTGAATATCAAATTCGCAAACAGCGAAAGTGTTCACAATTTCTACATCGAGCAGAAAGATAACTGGGTAACCGGTGTACACCAAGGCGACTTCTATACACGCGACATGGTGGGCTCGGTAGAAGGAAATGAAGTGAAATTCCAAAGCGCGTACCGCGTACCCGGTGATAGCCTCGTATTTTCATTTTCAGGCACCTTATCCGGAAACGATGGCGACCAAATGACCGGCAGGGTACATATGGGTGAGTATCTCGAATGTACATTCGCAGCAAAAAAAGTGGAATATACGACAGAAAACCGTCGTTCAATCAAAATCCCGGTAGGTCCTCCCCTGTCTACCTAGTCACGGATTTATTTAAATAAAAAAGGGTTGGCCGAGCATATTGCTCGGCCAACCCTTTTTTATTTCGGCTATTGTTATTGTGCGGTTTCAGCCCGAACCTGCTTTACTTCTTCAGCGGTAATTTCACTGGCATTATTACCAAAACTCTGCCTGATGTAAGTAGTTACTTTCGCGATATCTTCGTCGCTTAAAAAGCTATGCTGCGGCATCAGGTTATTATAGGAAACACCCTTCACCTTAATTTCGCCCTCCAAGCCATTTAAAACAACATCAATCAGTCGTTTTTTATCGCCAATTACCCATTCTGATCCATCCAATGGCGGGAACCGGCTGCCGTCACCTTTGCCGTCACGTTGGTGGCAGGTGCCGCAGTAAGTCGAATAAACCTTAGCCCCAGCGACCTCTTTGCCCTTATCTAGATTATCCTGTTCCTCATCCGGCGTGCGGATATGCGTAAGCTTCTTATGCGTTTCCATTTCCGCAAGCTGCTGTTCGCCAAAACCGTCCTTATTACCAGTGTAGATAATACGCCATACTTTTCCTTTCACGTCGTCGCTCACGTACAGTGATCCGTCCGGTCCCATGGCAAGTCCCATTGGCCGGTGTTTAGCGTCGCTGACATTGACAATGGGGTCTACACCTGCAAAGCCGTCGGCGAAAACTTCCCACTCACCTGATGGGACGCCGTCTTTAAACGGAACAAATGCAACAAAATAACCCGATTGCGGATACGGTGCACGATTGGTTGAGCCGTGGAAAGCAATGAAAGCACCTTGCTTATATCGTTCAGGAAACTGGTCACCGGTATAAAAGAACAGATCGTTTGGTGCCCAATGCCCTGGAAAGCCAATGAGCGGCTGTTTGTACTGGCTTCCATCGCCCAATTCATCCTGCTGAGCCAAATATTCGGGGTTAATTACTTTCTCCCCTTTCATCTGATCGTAATAAAAATAAGGCCATCCCGCATCATCACCCTTTTCAACCTTAAAAAATTCCTCCGATGGCAGCATGGCACTTTGCCACGGGCTATAATAGTTGGCCCACAGGCGCAGCAGGTCGTCGCGACCGTGCTGCAACGCATACAGGCTATTCTCCTGATGGTTCCAGTCCTGTGCTACAACACTTCGAAGTCCGGTAGCATACAACTCACCATCCCGCTGTGTCTGATTAAGCTTGTTCGCATCAAAGCGCCAGATACCACCGTGGTCAGCGAGCATTTCACAGGGATACTGACCTGGACTGTTCGGGGTACGGTTCTCGACCTGGCAGCCGTTAGACGGTGCGCCGAAGGGAACATACATATAACCTTCGTTATCAAACGTAACCGGTTTAGCGATATGTTCGTGCGTACCATGCGGGTGATCATCATGTAAAACCAGCTCCATATCCTCCTGCGGAAGCAGTTCTCCCGGAGTCAGCTTGTACCGGAATACATTTAACATCGAACTAAAATACAGGTATCCATTGTAAATCCGCATGGCTGTTCCGTAACTGCCTTTGTCTTCATAATCGCCGAAAGGGATCACAATATCGGCCTTTCCATCGCCCGTGGTATCCCGCAACGCTACATTTCCGCCGATGGAATCCGGAAATCGCAGTTTTACATAAATGTCACCATTGTCATTGATGGCTAGGTGACGAGCTCTGCCTTCCAGGCTGTCGACCACCACAATTGCTTCAAAGCCGCCCGGAAGCGCCAACCCGCCATTGTCCGGATCGCCTTGGAGCCCACCACTCCCTTTTTGCGTACAACCGACTACGGACAGCAATAGTATTGCGGGGAAAAAATACCTTCCTACCCTGGAGCAGGTTTTTAATAGATTAGCATACATAGTTAACGTATAGTTTTTTGAAGCCGCAAATATAGCTACTTCCAATCAAACCAGCAGCAGCAAAAGCGACAGTTTTGTCACCCCTTTGGACAACTTGGTTGTTTACTATGATATATTTAGGGTATTATGGGGTTGTCCGGAAAAGTAAACTGTCAAAACGCTTTGCAAAAACAATGATTGCCTACTTTTTAGACAACCCCTATATTTTGATGGCCGATCGGCCGGTGATGAGAAAACAAAGGCGATTATAGACAATCAATTATCAAAATATTTATACCTTTAACGAGCGAAACCACCACGTTTTTTGCACACGTATGTAAGCTGAAGACCACCAATTTAGGCATTTGCCTACTTTTTTATAAAACAACTAACTAACATGAAACGTAGAGAAATTCTTAAAAGTTTAACCGTTTTACCCCTGGGAGGATCGGTATTGCACGCAATCGGAAAAACCCGGTCGGACCGAAACGCCGCGCTGACACCTTGGAATAAAGCCAATAACATTTATGAATCCATCGGTGCGACACCACTGATCAATGCCCGTGGGACCGTTACGATTATCGGAGCCAGCCGGGTATGGCCCGAAGTGTTGGAGGCCATGGACGCCGCGTCGCAACATTATGTACAACTTGATGAACTGATGGATAAGGTGGGCGACCGTCTCGGCGAACTCACGGGTACCGAATGGGGATTTGTCAGTGCGGGTGCTTCCGCAGCTGTAACCGCGGCTACCGCCGCCTGTGTTACCGGCGGCGATCCGGATAAGTTATGGCAGGTACCCAATCTCGCAGGCATGAAAGATGAGGTGGTTATTACCAATTATTCACGTACCGCATACGACGCAGGTGCCAAAGCCGTTGGTGTAAAAATGGTCGAAGTATCCACTCCGGAAGAACTAGCACTTGCATTGGGTCCTCGCACAGCCATGGTACTTGTGTTAGCCGGTGCCCGGTCGGAAGAAGGGCCGCTGTCCATACGGGAAATTGCAAAACATACCAAACCATTAAATATTCCCATTTTTGTAGACGCCGCAGCAGAGGGACTTGAAGTACCTAATCCACACATTACCCAAGGAGCCGATCTCGTCGCATACAGCGGCGGCAAATACCTCCGTGGCCCGCAATGTGCTGGTCTGCTGCTCGGCCGTAAAGACCTCATTCAGGCCGCCCGGATTGCCATGGCACCACATCACGGTTTCGGGCGCGGGTTTAAAGTAGGCAGGGAAGAAATCCTGGGCATGCTCACCGCCGTTGAAATGTGGCTAAAACAGGACCACAAAGCCATTATGCAGCAATGGGTCGCCAAGTTAGAACATATAGCTCAGCCTTTGAAGGGCATATCCGGTGTCAAGGCGGATATCCGCATGCCCCGGGGCCGTTCCAATCACAGTCCGTCCCTTCGGGTAGAATGGGATATGCAGCAAATTCCGCTAACAGGCTACGATATGGAGCAACTGCTTTGGAATAGTACACCGCGCATCGCTGTAAGCGGTGCAGGCAGTTTCCTCCCCTTTCCTCCTAACATGCAACCCAATATCAGCATCGGATCTTCGCAGTTTAATGACGGCGATGAGAAAATCGTTGCACAGCGCGTAGCCGAAATATTGAAGAACCCCACACCGCCGAACCCGGTACCCACCGCGGCTCCATCCGTTAATCTCACGGGGCAATGGGATCTTGAAATGCATTTTTCAGCCAGCGTTGTTAATCAGAAACTGGTTTTTGAACAACAGAACGGCGACAGTAACTTACAGGGAACCCATTTCGCCAGTTTCGGCGACCGAGACCTCTTTGGTGAACTGCATGGTAGCGATATTCTATTCAGAAGTTCTTACACCAAGGAAGGTGTACGGCTCAATTTCGAGTTTACGGGAACAGTAACCAGCAATTCGGAGATGGGCGGAGCTGTCAGTCTAGGTGAATACGGCACAGCATCATGGAAAGCAAAACGGCGGGATTATAAGGCTTAATCCCGCCGCATGTTTATTTTAGTCGACTAACTTTTATCAGTCTTCTTTTCCTTTACTTACTTTCCCCAGATGGTCAATCGTAATGAATTGGCCATTTGGGTAATTATACCGCAGTAAGAACTGGTATGGCGTAGCAAATAGCTGGATCGCATCAGTAACAGCCAATTGATCTTTCGGGTACGCGTCCCGAAGCGCGCGAAGGTCAGCAGCATAAGCACCATGCTCACCTTGATAGGCCTGCTGGACATAATAGTATTTCCAAAGCTCAAGCCGCATTCCCTCTTCTTCGTGGTCAATGGTCGGTGGTACAGGGTTGCCGTCATCTTCGGCAAATAATACATACCCCATACGTTCCGGAAAATGGAGGTTAACCGCTCCAACAGGCGACCAAACCCAGTATTCGGGTGCCAAAGGCCTGCCGTTGCCATCACTTTTCCGCTGATATTGCCCATCCTGAACTTCGGTCTCCCGTTGCACCCGTGAAAAATTCATGCGCCAGTAGTCGCCCGGCTTAATCGCTGCCCGTCGGCCACCCAGTATCGATTTTATGGGGAAAGCCAGTTCCACACCCCATCCGCGGTCCTCGTCTGTCGGATCATTCAACGTGCCATTCACATGTACGGCCTTCTGAAGTCCCTTGATGTCCCAATCGGACAATGACCTGCCGCCATTGCGGTACGGAAGATTCATGATCAGGTCCCAAACAGTCGTGAATGCATTGATCTGGAACTCCACATAATTATGTGTATCGTCGTCCGGGTCAATAAACACCTCCAATGCGTTATCCTGAAAAACGGACGAATCGTGTTCCTTCAGGGTTGCCCACACGTGCGGCTCTTCAAACGCTACATAAAGGTACACATAATTGTCATCCCACAGCAACTTACCCCGAGTTGTATAAGCAGCCGGCTTATTTTCACCATCGGTAATGTCAGAAAAATCAACAGTCCAATCCGCCTTGCTCCACTGTGCTTCGTCGGCTTTCCCGTCAATGGTGATGGTACCGGTTGTTTTCTTTGCTGTATAAATACGTGGCGACTGAAGTAATTTCGAATCGATTTCCTGTGCCTGTGCTGCAAACACGCCAGCCAGGCATAAACAAAATAGGCTTGGGGTTTTCACTGGTTAATTGATTTGGTTTCACATACATCATTGCGGAACTAACGGCTCCGCAATGATGTATAATGGGTTTATTATTAATCTTTTGGTAATGTAATCTTCCAGATCCGGCCATCGGTATTCGCAGCATATTCAATGATGTACGCGACGTTACCAACCAGCACCGCATCCGTTGGCGAATTGAATCCGTCCACGATGCGGGTCGTTTGCACAATATAATTATCAAGCAATTTATTGTAGGATAATTTCAGGTGCAGCAGGTCTTTCCCCTGTGCTCGGAGCGGATCCATTCTACCGGCCCTGCCTCCTCCGGCATACCGGATAACAAAGCCATCACCTTTCAGGTCTTCGCTTAAAGCATTTTCTTTATCAAAGAATAAGGCTAGCGGCGAGCTGTGCGCATTGAACGTGCTGATTGCTACGCCGGTAGTATCACCGTCAAGCACATGTCCGGAATATGCCCGATATTCATTGGCGTCAGGACCGATATTTAAGACACCTCCTGTAAATGTAACCCCTTCTGGTCTTTTAGGGAAATTAGGATCATTGTGAAAATATTTCACGATCCAGGCGTGTGAAGTTTTGCCGATCAGCGGATCGCGGTCCGGATCCGGAACCCACTCCGGATGCTGTTGCGGATTTTCAATGCCCCCCATGATCCAGGGGAATCCATAGTGGTGACCCTCCCGGATCCAGAACATATCCTCCGAATGGTCGTAATCACCAGAATTAACTACACCAAATAGATGACCTTTTCCGTCAAATGCCATATCATATGCATTACGGATCCCTTCGGCAAAAATATAGCCCTTGGCTTTCAATGCCGCTTCGTCATCCTCCAACAATAAATTCTCGCTGTCGACGGGGAACCGGAATACTTTCGCTGTCAACGCATTGTCACGTGCATTTGGATATGCGCCGCGGTTGTCCTGAACTTCCCCGTGGTCCGTTCTTGCACCGGTGTTCACATAAATATATTTTTGGTCCGGACTGATTTCCAGCGCATTCCAACCATGGTCAAAGGTTGTTGCATTCGTGCCGTACTCCACCGTATTAAATACTTCAACCAGCTTCGGCGATGCCTCGTCCAGGTTGTAGCGTACCATCCGGCCCTTCGTCCCCTTGCCATCATTGACTGAGATATTGCCGCAAAGAAACAGGGTGTTGCCCAAAAAAGCCGCTCCCTGTAACCGCGTGATCGCGTGATCCTCAGCAGAGAATACCTGTTCCGTTTTTGCCTTCGGTGTATCAAAGTTGGTAATACGAAAAACGTTGCCATCAAATGTGGTGTACCAGAAGTCGCCGGTTACCTCGTTGCGAAGCAGCCGGACACCCAATGGACCGATATCCATCACGCGTTCAATTGTAATGTCCGGACGTAACGCAACAGGCGTATTAACAGGCGGCGCCTGCCTTCCCTGCGCAGCTGCATTGTCTGCCAAACCACCCGAAAGCAGTAGTGTTAAACCGAGCGAACACCCATAAAAATATAATTTCATAATGATCAGTAATTAGTTATGATAGTAAACGATTAGTTATTCTTTGGTAAATCCCGGATAAACACCACCAGTTGCCACCGTTGCTCTTCCGATAAGGCATCTTTGAATCCCGGCATATTGCCCCGCCCCTCAGATAATTTCCAGTAAATCGCGCCGTCCGTCTGTTTCTGCACAACGGGATCATGAAAATTAGCGGGTAATATACCTGCGGCACCTCCTGCAGCACCATTTCCATACCCGTAATCGCCATGACAAGGTGCACAGTACATCAAATAAATCTCCTCGCCCTGTTTCACGGTAAGCGGTTCCACCTCATAAGGATTTTTGATTGCATCAGCTGTTTTGGGGGCAACCCACCGATCCTGTACGTGGCCAATGTTGGTGAATGATAAAAGTAACGTCCCGCTGGTGATAGCAGCAACCCATAAAAGCATTTTCGCAGTTTGTTTCGTCGTGTTCATTAGAAATAGCAAAAGAATATAATTTAATAATTAGTCAATGCGTTAAAATCAAGCTAAATGTAGCAAATAAGGCGTTTATCTGCTTCTTTGGAGAGCACGTATATCCTCATTCCGATCTGCATCAAATCGCGCACAAATTAACTAAAAAAAATAATGTTTCCCGAGCACAACTTATCAATTCCGTAACAAATATGTTAAACAACAAACCACTACCCAGGTCGGGATATAACGGCTATCGTCAGGCACGAAAGCAACGGAAGGTTGCCGCCCCCATTAAACAAAAATACCTATGGGTGAATCCACCCATAGGTATAGTTAACCGGCCATATTTGGCAGGACATGTGTTGTCGTCCTACGCTAACAGCCTATTCACTTAAACACAAATCGTTATTCTGCTACATCCCACCAAACGCGGGTAATCAGTGCGTCGCCCGTAAATTCCTCAAATCCCTGACGTTGCAATGCTTCGAGGTAATTTTCCCGGTTGGTCAGGTTTTCATCAATTGGCGGATACATCCGACGGAACATTTTGCCGCCCGTTACGTTACCCGGATAGTTCACCGGCATGAGCTCGGGGTATCCGGTTCTCCGCCAGTTCGAATAATTTTCGTAATCATCGCCAAACAGGCACACCCATTTCTGCGTATTGATCTGTCCGAACTGCTCTTCGAACGTTCCACCCGTTAAGAACGGGTTAGCGGTAAGGTATGCTGCAATCTGCGCATCAGAAATATTACCGGAGCTTGGTGCCCGGTCGGCCCATAAGGACCATTGTTTCATACCCATCTCAACTCCTTTGTTATAGGCAGCCTCAGCCGACATGCCATTATACCAACCGCGGATAGCGGCTTCAGCCAATAACAGGTAGGCTTCTGACGGACCAAGAATAACCGTTGGCGCCGCTAAGTTCAGGATCAACGGGGAAGGTTCCGAATACGTATCAAAATCGGCCGGCCGGGTATTAAGCGACCCACTGACCATACCGCGTTGCACGCTGATATCGTTATTTGCTGTATACGTACCGTCACCATTAGGTTCCCATACAATTGACATCACCGGAAGACGCGGGTCATTCGCTGCTTTCATGTAGTCAATAAACGTTGCCGCATACTTACCACCCTCCACATTGTCACCGCCGGCTGTATTGTAGTTGCCGTTAATCCAAGAATTAATCTTAACATTGATGGCACCCGGTGTATTGGAGTACTGGATATAAGCAATATCGCTTTCGTCCGTCATTACACCACCGGCAATTGCTTTCTGTACCCATTCCTGGGCCAGGGCCTGATCTACCTTGGTCAGGCGCATACCCAACCGCAGCATCAGCGTATAAGCAAACTTCTTCCATTTTACTACATCACCCTGATAGAACAGATCGCCGGCGCCAAATGTGGGTTTCGCCGGATCCAGTGTCGCAGCGGCCTCGTCCAATTCCTTGAACATGTCGCGATAGATGGATTCCTGGGTATCGTACTTCGGCTTCAAATTACCATCCTCGCCCAATTGTGCTTCGGAGTAAGGGATATCTCCAGCCACATCCGTCAGCTGATGATAAAAGTAAACCCGTAAAATACGGAGTAACGCTAATTTATTTGCATTATCTACCCCGTCTTCCTGTTCGGCTTCCAGTGCTTTACGGATCTGGTACAACCGGTTCAGTTTACCCACCCATACACCATTACGGTTAAAACCCGTATAAAAGTTAAACGGCGCTCCCAGTCCATTAAAGCTATAATATTTATCGCCAATGGCAGGTACTTCCTTGTAAGAAGAGAAAAACTGCACGCCCTGAGCCATCATACCATAGCTCCATTCCGGCAAATCCAGGATGGCTCCGGTGAACATGAACTCGGGGACGACCTTGTCCACTTCATGCTCCGGTACGTTCATATCGGTAAGGCTATCGGGGTTACAGCCATACAGCATGCCTGCAACCGCAAAAACCATCGCGCTTATCTTTAATTTCATTTTCATCACTATCTATATTTAGGGATTAGAATCTAACACTTAAATTGAAACCAATGTTACGTGTACGGGGCTCGCCGGTACCTGCGGTACCTGTAGCATTGCCTACCGTCTGCTGCATCTCCGGATCCAGGCCGGCTTCGCGCACGGCCTTATCGCGGTACAGAATAGCCAGGTTCCGCGCAACAATACCGATGCTGGCCGACTGGATAGCTCCAATTCCCAATTTGCTTACCGGGATGTTGTAATTGAACACCAATTCCCGCAATTTAACAAAATCCGTATTGAAGGTTTGCAGTTCCGAATACATTACTCCTAAGTTGTTGTAATAGGTATCCAGCTGATCCTGTGGCCAGGTTTTGGTAAACGGATTGCCGTTCTCGTCAACACCTTCCACCGTCAAGCCATTCGGGTTATCACGGCCCGGCAATGTGTTTTTGGTCAAGCCAAAACGCATTGCATAAGTCCACAGGTTGTTAAACGCTACTGCACCGAATTTTGCATCCAGTAACACACCTAAAGAGAAATCTTTGTAGCGGAACTGGTTGTGCAAGCCCATCATGTAAGGCGGGTTAGCGATACCAAGGTCGCCTTCCACACGTTGCTCATAGCCACTGGCGGAGTTAAAGACCTGGCGGCCCTGCTCGTCTTTCAGCAATTTCCATCCCCGTACGGTACCGTAAGGCAGGCCAACCGCGTTGATGATACGGACAGCATTGGAGATACTGGAACCAACAGTTACAAAATCAAGTCCGGGTGCCAGGTCAACGATCTCACTCAGGTTGTAAGCGAAGTTATAGCTTACGTTCCAGCTGAAGTTTTCTTTGCTGATCGGCGTTCCGCGCAAGGCCAATTCCACCCCTTTGTTCGTAATCTTACCGGCATTGATAAACCCGGAAGTAAAGCCGCTGGTAGCGGAAATATTCGGACGCAGGATATCATTTGTGGTTACCCGGCTGTAGTAGGTTGCGTCGATGCCCAACCGGTTGTTATAGAACTGCATCTCAAAACCACCTTCACTGGTTGTTACCGTCAACGGCTGCAATGTCAGGTCGATCAGCTCGCTCGGAGCATCCTGTACGGGTATGCCATCAAATCCACCGGTCCGGATACCGTAAGTACGGATTACCTCACCCGGGTCTACGTTGGAGCTACCCACTTGCGCCCAGTTACCCCGCAGTTTCAGGAAGTTCATGTTCCACGGCATGTCGATGATGTCCGAAAGAATCACGCTCGCCCCAACCGAAGGGTAGAAAATCGAGTTATTCCCCTTGTTCAGCGTAGAGAACCAGTCCTGACGACCCGTAAAGGTCAAATTCAGGAAGCTTTTGTAATTCACATCCAAGCTACCGAACACGGAATTCGTTCCCCACTCCACGTCACTGCGGAAAGGGTTGTTCAGAATCGACAGGTTGGTGTAGCTGATGAAATTAGGAACGATGAACCGTTCGCCGCCAATCCGGCTTACGGTAGTCGCGTTGCGCTCCATGTTACCACCCACCATTGCCGTAAATCCGAAATCATCTGAAAAATCAGAAGTATAGTTCAGGATACCAAGGTAATTGGTCTTCGAGCTTTGCTCCTGCTCGGTATTCAGCAAACCCTGTGGGGTAAAACCGGTACCGATCGGCATGTAGTCCATGTAATCAATGGACATCCAGTCGCGGGCAATGGTACCCCGTGCATACAGGTTATCCATGAAGTTAACCTGTGCGCTGAACTGGCCGATAAACCGCTGACGGTCGTCGCTGTTACCGGTTTTGTTGACCAAAAACCAGGGGTTTGGTGCTGCTGGAACCGGGTTCCATGGTGTTTCGTTACCGTTCGCATCATAGCCCGGGGCCAATGAGTTAATGTCAACGGTGTTACCCAACAGGTAAACTGCCCATGACGGATTCCGCTCGGCATAACCTACACCCGCTACGTTATCCCGGTCCTCCTTGTTGTATTGCAGGGTTGATTCCAATTGCAGGAAATTATTTTTTCCCAATTTGGATTGCAGGCTGAGGTTACCTGTTTTCCGCTTGAAAGATGAATTAGGTGTTTGCGCCTGTGAACGCAGGTCAGACAACGACAAACGGAAGTTAATCGCTTCGGAACCGCCGCTGAATGCCAGCGAGTTGGTCACGTCAACGCTCGGGCGGTAAAAGCTCTTGATATTGTCTTTTACGTTTACCGGTGAGTACGGGCGTTCCACGCCATCGAACTGAACCACCATGGATCCATCCATCGGCGCGCCGTAAGAAAGACGGCCGGCGCTGAGTGCTGCCGTTTGGCTGGCCGGTTTAACCCCGTCGTTACCGGAACCGTACTGGTATTGGTAGTTCGGGTAATCCGTCGGTGTACCGATCATGGTGTTCGAACGGAATTCGACACCGATGCCCTGGCGTGCCGTACCTTTTTTAGTGGTAATGAGGATGACCCCATTTGCCGCCTGGCTGCCATAAAGTGCCGCAGCAGCACCACTCTTCAATACGGTAATCGATTCGATATCGTCGGGGTTAATGCTGGAAATCGCGTCCCCACGGTCAATATTAAGGCCCGTTGTGTTTGTACCACCGCCTTTATTAGTCGAATTAATCGGAATACCATTTACCACATACAGCGGTTGCTGGTTACTGTTCAGGGAGCCATTACCCCGGATTACAACACGGCTGGAACCACCGGGTCCGGAAGCAATCTGTGAAGCGTCCACACCGGCAATCTTACCGCTCAGCGCACTGGCAACGTTGTTTTCACGGGCTTCCGTAAATGCAGAGCCACTTACTTCAGCGCTGGAATAGTTCAACGTGCGGCGCTCCCGGTTGATACCCAAGGCGGCAACAACCACTTCTCCCAATACATTATCGTCGCTTTCGAGTACGATTTCCAGGGGCTGAGTTCCGGTTACGGTCACCTCTTTGGTTACATAACCAATGTACGACACCACCAATA
>NZ_JBEBRB010000038.1:0-24829 GCF_040395035.1 Parapedobacter lycopersici
TGGTATGGTGGGTAGCGGCCAGGTCCATTCCCCCGCCGTGGATATCAAACTGTTCACCGAGGTATTTGCTGCTCATTGCCGAGCATTCGATATGCCATCCAGGGAACCCGACGCCCCAGGGCGAAGGCCACCGCATAATGTGTTCGGGTTTCGCTTTGATCCACAGGGCAAAGTCGAGCCGACCCCGCTTTTCGTCCTGTCCGTTCAGTTCTCGGGTGTTGTTCAGCAGGTCGTCCAGCTTGCGGTTGGTCAACACGGTATAATTGTGTTCCCTGGTGTATTTCTCGACATCAAAATAAACGGTTCCGTTTACCTCGTATGCGTACCCGTTGGCCATGATCTGCTTGACCATTTCGATCTGCTCAATGATGTGGCCGGTAGCCGTTGGCTCAATGCTTGGTGGCAACGTGTTAAAGAGGCGCAGCATGTCGTGAAAACCGAGGGTATACTTCTGCACAATTTCCATCGGCTCCAGCTTTTCCAGCTTGGCCTTTTTGGCAAATTTGTCGTCCCCCTCGTCGTTATCGCCTTCCAGGTGGCCGGCATCGGTAATGTTGCGTACGTAGCGGACTTTATAACCGAGGTGAAGCAGGTAACGGAAAATCAGGTCGAATGAAACAAACGTCCGGCAATTGCCCAGATGCACGTCACTGTACACCGTCGGCCCGCATACATACATCCCTACGAAGGGGGTATTTAACGGTTCAAATTGCTCTTTTTTTCGTGTTAGCGTGTTGTATAAAACCAGCTGATGATCCATGTGGGCGAAAATACAAATTAAAGCTGAAAGCCGGGAGAACCCGGCCCGCCGGAAACCGTAACTTATTTCTGACGAAAATATAACTGGATGGGCACTCCTTCGAAATCAAAATGTTCGCGGACCTTGTTTTCCAGAAACCGTGCATACGGTTCTTTGATGTATTGCGGCAGGTTGCAGAAAAACGCAAACATGGGTGATTTACCGGTTAATTGGGTAATGTACTTGATTTTAATATACTTGCCTTTGGTTGATGGCGGGGGGTACTGTTCAATGATGGGCAGCAGCACATCGTTTAAGCGGGAGGTCGGGATCTTTTTCACTTTGTTCTCGTACACCTTGGCAGCGGCCTCAATAGCCCGGAAAATACGCTGCTTCTGTGTTACCGACGTGAAAATAATCGGGACATCGGTAAAAGGGGCTATTTTTTCACGGATAAGATCCTCGAACACCTTCGTGGTTTTGTGATTCTTTTCTATCAGGTCCCATTTGTTAACCAGGATGACCACGCCTTTCCGGTTCTTTTCGGCCAGGTGGAAAATATTGACATCCTGCGCCTCTACGCCTTCCGTGGCATCGAGCATGAGGATGACGACATCGGAATCTTCCAATGCCTTGATCGTGCGCATAACCGAATAAAACTCAATATTTTCCTTGACCTTCGCCTTACGGCGCAACCCGGCCGTGTCAATCAGAATAAAATCATGGCCGAACTGGCTGTACGGGATGCGGATGGAATCGCGGGTGGTTCCGGCGATGGGGGTTACAATATTCCGGTCTTTTCCGATAAGCACGTTGATCAGGGAGGATTTCCCGACATTGGGACGGCCGACGATGGCGTATTTCGGCCGCTCATCCTCGACCTCCTCTTCAACGGTAAGGTGCTCGACAACATCATCCAGCAACTCCCCTGTTCCGGAACCGGTGATGGACGACAGCGGATAGATTTCACCCAATCCAAAACTATAGAATATGCTGGCCTCCTGTTGCAGCAGCGGATGGTCTACTTTGTTGACAACCACAAATACAGGCTTCTTGCTGCGTCTCAGCACATCGGCAATGTCATCATCCAGGTCGGTGATTCCGGTCGTTACGTCAACCATGAACAGAATCACGGTCGCTTCATCGATGGCAATACGCACCTGTTCGCGGATGGCCGACTCAAATACGTCTTCGGACCCATGCACGTACCCTCCGGTATCCACTACGGTAAATTTTTTGCCGATCCATTCGGCCTGCCCGTAATGCCGGTCGCGGGTGACACCGCTGAAATCGTCAACAATGGCTTTTCTGCTCTCCGTCAACCGGTTGTAGAGCGTGGATTTTCCGACATTGGGACGTCCGACAATTGCGATAATATTTGCCATATTGAATACGTTTGCCGGGCCGTGGTGCGTGGTATTGTCCCATGCGCCCGGAATATAAAACGCAAAGGTAAGATAATTTATACTACCCCTCTCGAATAAGCTTCAATATATCGTCCAAATAGGTACGTTCATTGGCCAGCCGGGGTACCTTGTTCTGGCCGCCGAGTTTTCCCCGCACTTTCATCCAGCGGTAAAAAGTGCCGGCAGGGGCGCGGTGGATCACCGGAAAACGGAGCGCCATGTCGTTAAACCGCTTGGCGTCATAATCTGAATTCACTTCGCGCAGTGTAGTATCCAACACCCGGCAAAAGGCATCAAAATCGGCCGGTTCCTCTTCAAATTCAATAATCCATTCGTGCGCACCGGCCTGCTTTTCATTAAAATACACCGGACCTGCGGTATAGTCCCGTATGGTAGCGTGTGTGGCATTACAGGCCTTCCGGAGCGCATCGTCGGCATTGTCTACGATCAGCTCCTCACCGAATGTATTGATGTATTGTTTGGTCCGGCCGGTAATCTGTATGCGGTAAGGATTCAGGCTGACAAACTTAACCGTGTCACCGATCAGGTATCGCCAAAGCCCGGCATTGGTGGAAATGATAAGCGCGTAGTTTTTATTTAACTCGACTTCGTGGAGTCCAAGGGTCTTGGGGTGCGCATCGTGCAGGTTTTCCAAGGGCAGGAACTCGTAATAGATACCGTAGTCCAGCATGAGCAGCAGGTCTTCTGAATCGGACCGGTCCTGCAGCGCAAAATACCCTTCGGACGCGTTGTAATTTTCCAGGTAATACATGCTGTCCGAGGGAATCAGCTTACGGAACTGCTCCCGATAGGGTTTGAAACTCACCCCCCCATGGCTGTAAAACTCCAGGTTGGGCCATACCTCCAGGAGGTTGCCCTTTCCGGTGATTTCCAGTATCCGTTTTGCCAGCACCACATTCCAGGTGGGTACGCCGGCCAGGTTCGTGACGTTTTCCCGGATGGTTAGCTGTGCCACGGTTTCTATTTTTTCCTCGAAGTTGGGGTTCAGTGCAATTTCCAGGTTCGGTGTCCGATGAAATTCGGCCCAGGACGGCAGGTTACGCAGGATGATGGAAGAAAGGTCTCCGTAATAGGAATCCGAATTAAAGCTATTGATCTGGGAGCTTCCGCCCAGTACAACGGATTTACCCGTGAGTATCTTTGTGTCCGGGCGGTTATGGCAATAGACCGACAGCATGTCTTTGCCGCCCTGGTAATGGCAATCCTCCAGCGCTTCCTCGCTTACGGGAATAAATTTACTCCGGTCGGCTGTCGTACCGGAGGATTTGGCGAACCATTTGATATCGGAGGGCCACAGGATGTTCTGCTCGCCCCGGATCATGCGATCGATATACGGCTTCAGGCTGTTGTAATCCTGTATGGGTACCCGCTCCCGGTAATCTTCAGGGGTCAGGATGGAGTTATAATCGTACTTTTTACCCCATTCCGTAGCTTCGGCGGTGGCAATCAGGCTTTGGAACCACTCTTCCTGTACTTCATGTGGATATTTCATGAAAAGCTCAATCTGGTGAATACGCTTCTTCATGATCCAGGTGAAAATCGAGTTGATTATAGCCATACGTTCCTATTAGCTTTCGGTTATCGGCATTCAGCCCCGGTTCCGGTTACCAGCGCCTTTTTCGCTGATGACCGGGGCCGGTTAAAGTTTTTTTCTTCTTAACTCAAAATTCCGCCCGAGGTAAAATTTACGCGCCATTTCATTTGCCGCGATTTCCTCCGGGGTGCCGGCCAGCATAATTTTGCCTTCCGTAAGCAGGTACGCCCTGTCGGTAATCGACAACGTTTCCTGCACATTGTGGTCGGTAATCAGGATACCGATGTTTCGGTGTTTGAGCTTGGCAACAATAGACTGTATTTCTTCCACGGCAATGGGGTCGACCCCGGCGAAGGGCTCATCCAACAGAATAAAATTCGGATTGGCAGCCAGCGCCCGCGCGATCTCGGTGCGGCGGCGCTCTCCACCCGACAGTAAATCGCCCCGGTTATGACGAACCCGGTTCAGGCTGAATTCGGACAGCAGTTCTTCCAGTTTTTCTTTTCGCTGCACTTTATCCGGATGGTGGATTTCCAGTACCGCCATGATGTTGTGCTCAACCGACAGTTTCCGGAATACAGACGCCTCCTGTGCAAGGTAGCCGATTCCTTTCTGTGCCCGCCGGTACATGGGGTCCTCTGTGATTTCTTCGCCATCGAGGTATACATGGCCTTCGTTGGGTTTGATAAGCCCGACAATCATGTAAAAAGAGGTGGTTTTGCCCGCCCCGTTAGGTCCCAGAAGCCCGACAATCTCACCTTGGGACACCTCAAAAGAAACGTCATTAACCACCGTACGCTGTCGATATTTTTTTATTAAATGTTCCGCTTTGAGTATCATGTATTGATGGTCTCTTATTTTTTGTAACCGGTTTCTGTGCGTTGCTGTTGCGATGCCTGCTGCTCATCCCGTACGCAGGCATCGGTATGCTATTTTGCCTGTCAGATTCTGATGTCTTTCAGGTTAAGTTGCAGATTTCGTTTATCACGCCATATATTTTCATCTACCGTATAGCAAACGTCAAACGGTTTGCCGGCGTTAATCAAATCGGCATAAGCGCCCAGTCCGAAGCCAATGCATTCAAAACTCACATTGCCGGCCTGCGTAATCGCTAATTTGAGGTGATTGCCGCCCACTACGGTAGCACCGCCGCAGGCCTGCACCTGCCTGCTTAAAAACAAAGGTGCCTCATTCTGCGGACCAAACGGTTCAAACTGCCTCAATATCCGAAAAAATTTCGCATTAATGTCTGCTAATTTCAATTCTGCCTCGATGGCAAATTCCCTTTGCAGCATGTGCGGCAGGATACTGGCCGACACGACATCCTCAAACCGCTCCTGAAACAACGGAATATTCTCCAGCGGCATGGTTAGTCCGGCCGCATACTTATGCCCCCCGAATTGATCGAGCAGGTCACTGCACTCACGCAGTGCTTCATATAGGTCATATCCGACAACGGACCGTGCAGAACCGGCCACATGCCCATTGGTTTGGGTGAGCACCACGGTAGGTCGGTAATAGCGTTCCGTGAGCCGTGAGGCAACGATACCGATCACACCTTTGTGCCAATCGGGCTTAAACACCACCGTCGTCATCCGGTTCCGGAGCATTTCATCCGAGTCAATGATGGCCAGCGCCTCTTCCGTAATCCGCAGGTCGAAATCCTTCCGCTGGGAGTTCTGCACGTCAATACTGCTGCTGAAACGGGCGGCGTCCTGCAGGGATTTGGCCGTCAGTAATTGTACCGCGTCCTTGGCGTGGTCTATCCGGCCCGCCGCGTTAATGCGTGGCCCGATCTGAAAAACAATATCGTTAACGGTAAAATTGCTGTTCCGGTTATTGGACAAATCAATAAGGGACTGCAAACCGCAGCAAGGGTTATTATTCAGCTTTTGGAGCCCGTAATAGGTGAGTATCCGGTTTTCACCGGTGATGGGCACAATATCCGAAGCTATACTCACGGCCACGAGATCCAGGTATTGGTAGCACAGCTGGATATCCATGCCGTTTTTGAGGATAAAAGCCTGCACCATTTTGAAGCCGATGCCGCATCCGGAGAGTTCCTTATACGGGTAACCGCAATCGGCGCGCTTGGGGTCCAGTACCGCAACGGCGTCAGGCAGCTCCTCTCCGGGCAAATGGTGGTCGCCAATGATAAAATCGATCTGCTTTTCGCGGGCATAAGCCACTTTATCCAATGCCTTAATGCCGCAGTCCAGTGCGATGACCAGCGAGAAATCATGCTCGGCTGCATAATCAATACCCTGCCGGGATATGCCATAGCCTTCCGCATACCGGTCGGGCAGGTAGTATTCCAAACGGGAATGGAATTGCCTGAAGAAATTATATACCACCGCGACCGCAGTCGTGCCATCCACATCGTAATCCCCGTAGATCAGCACTTTTTCGTTATTGCCGATCGCCTGCTCAATGCGGGCGATCGCTTTACTCATATCGCGCATCAAAAACGGGTCGTGCAGCGCAGACAGGTCCGGGCGGAAAAAGCCGCGCGCTTCATCGTAGTTGCTGATGCCACGGTTAACCAGCATATCGGCCAAAACGGTGTGGATACCCAACTCCGTCTGATGCCGCTGTGAGGTCAGTGGATCATGACACGATGCTATTGCCCATCTTTTTTGCATATCTTTGCACACTTACGATTGTGTAAAGATACAGTTTGGGACGGTATTTACCTAACATAGGCATGCCTGCCCCTACTCCGGATTGTGTAACATACAAGCGTTCAATACCATATAAAAAATGCAAGCATATTCGTTATACGAGGGTTCGTTTTCTGTTGATGCATCGAAAAAATTCGTTCCATTCGATCCTGACAAGCACGATAAGAAGGACCGTCCCGGTTCACTCTTTATCCATGTACACCCGTTTTTGGTGGCTTCCGATAACGGACTGATTTTATTGGATACCGGTCTGGGATTCACCGACGATAACGGGGAGCTGCTGCTGCATAACAATATACGGAAATTGGGATATGAGCCCAATGACGTACGGTATGTGCTGATGTCGCACCTGCATAAGGACCACGCCAGCGGTATGGTAACGGAGAACGAAGGCACTTTCCGCCTGGCGTTTCCCGAAGCGGAATATATCATCCAGCGCGGGGAATGGGAAGATGCGTACAGCGGAAAGTCGGATTCCTATAAAACGGAAATATTTGATGTGTTGCAACGAAGTGGTAACCTGCTGCTTGTCGAAGGTGACGGCATGCTGAATACCGAAGTACGTTATGAGGTATCAGGCGGCCATACCCCCCACCATCAGGTGTTCCATATCCGGACACAGGGCGAACACTTTTTCTTCGGGGGCGACGAAGCCCCGGAACCGGAGCAGTTCTTTCGGAACTTCGCCGCAAAATATGATTTTGACGGACGCAAGTCGATGGCCCTCCGGCAGCAATACTGGGAGCAGGGTGCGCCGGAAGGATGGGTGTTTTTCTTCTACCACTCTACGAATATCGCGGTCGGCCGGCCGGAATTAAAGGAAAATGGAGACTATCGCATCGTTGAAGCATAGCCTGACAGCCATATGGAGTATCACCAAATTAAGTCGTATCTTTGTAAAATTCAAATTTAGGGAGAGACAGTTATGTCAATTGTAAGAGAATCGGACCTTATTGGTATAGGAAAAAAATACCAGATTGAAACGGACGCAGGCGACAGCATGGTCGTGGTGATCCATGACGATGGCCGGCGCGAACTCTATCGCTACGATCAGGAGGAAAGCGAATCAAAATGTGTGATGACGCTCTCCGACGAGGAATCCAGGCAGGTGGCCGGAATCATCGGCGGCCTATCTTACAAGCCAAAAGCGCTTGAAACCATCGAAGTTGCATTGGACGACCTGATTATTGAGTGGTACAAGGTGGAGGGGCATGCTTCCAGCGTTGGCAAAACAATCGGCGACCTGGAAGTCCGCCAGCGCACCGGTGCATCCATCATTGCCGCAATAAAGGAAGATGACACCATCATTAATCCGGGGCCGAACTACACCATTACTGCCGACACCACGTTGGTTGTTGCCGGTAAGCGGAATCACATCAAGCATTTAAAAGAGGTACTGCAATAAAATAAACAGGTAACGGAAACCGTATGTCGCATACCCTGATATTAGAAGTAGGAATTGCCGTTGGCTTGGTAGCGTTGGTTGGACTGATCTCCAACAAGCTCCGCTTTTCGGTCATCCCCTTCTTTATCCTGATTGGGATGGTGCTTGGCCAACATGCGCCACAGATAGGCAACATTGACCTGACGTTTACCGAGAGCAAGCCCTTCATTGACTTTATGGGGCGCCTCGGCGTATTGTTTCTGCTCTTCTACCTGGGACTGGAGTTCTCTGTGGGCCGGCTCATCAAATCCGGAAAATCGATTCTTTCGGGGGGTACCTTCTATGTGATCCTGAACTTCTGTTCGGGGTTGCTGATCGGCTGGCTGATGGGCTTGCCTTTTAAGGAAACGATGGTGCTGTGCGGTATTATGACCAGCTCTTCAACGGCCATTGTAGCGAAGGTGCTGACCGACCTGAAGCGTACTGCAAACCCGGAAACGGAGGTGATTATGGGTATGATCATGTTTGATGACCTGTTCATAGCCATGCATATTTCCTTTCTGTCGGGATTGATACTGACAGGCAGCAGCTCGTTCTGGACCGTAGCGGGCACCTCACTGCTTGCGCTGGGATTTATTCTGGCGTTTCTGATTCTGGGCCGGAAACTGGTACCGGCGATCGATCGGATACTTCAGGAGAAGTCATCCGAAATATTTATCCTGGTCATTTTCGCATTGCTCTTCATCGTTGCCGGATTCTCGGAAACCATCCATGTGGCGGAAGCCATCGGGGCATTAATGGCCGGATTGGTACTGGCCGACTCTCAGTATATCAAGCGCATTGAACAGATGGTGTACCCCTTCAAGGATTTCTTTGGGGCCATGTTTTTTTTCAGTTTCGGACTTTCGATTGATCCCCTGTCGCTTGGCGGATCAGTCTTATGGGCAGCAGTGGCAGCCGGCGTTACGATACTGTGCAACGTTGCTTCGGGTTTTTTTGCCACCCGCTTTTCGGGATTGAAAAAGAAGACCGCATTCGATATCGGGTTTACCCTGTCGGCACGGGGCGAGTTTTCCATCATCATGGCCAATATCGGCAAAGCCGGGAAACTGCTTCCGGTTATCCAGTCATTCGTGGTGGTATACGTATTAATTCTATCGATCGTTGCACCTTTGCTGACCAAGGAGTCGCGTACCATCTGGAGTGCCTTATTCGGCAAGGATAAATCGACGCAAAAACCGGTAAAAACCTTAAGCGATTTAACGCGGGGGCAACCGCAGGACAATCCGCCTACATAAAACCCAGTTCCAGGCGGGCGACATCACTCATCATGCTTTTATCCCAGGGAGGATCAAACGTCAGTTCGACAAGCGCCTGCTCAACTCCCTCAACCTCGCCTACCTTACGCTGTACTTCATCGATGATATCCCCTGCCACCGGGCAGCCGGGTGCCGTAAGTGTCATGACAACTTTTGCCGTGCCATCTGCTTTGGTAATCAATTCATAAACCAGGCCCAACTCACAGATATTAACCGGGATTTCAGGATCGTAAACCGTTTCCAATACTGCCTGGATATCAGGGGCCAGCTTTAATTCATCCATGATGATCATGTGTTCCTCCGTTATTTAATTTAACAAATTTACAGCTTTATTTTCAAATCAGTTTACGCCTTCCCACCAGTGCGAAAACACCTGCGTAGCATCATCCAAGCGAACCACCTGGCCGATCATCGGGGTAAGCAGCCGGAGATCGGTCTTTTCGGCCTCCCGGACGATTTTGATTAACGGCTCATCCCAGGCGTGGGTAGCTAATGGAAACTTCGATGAATGCACGGGAAATACGTTTTTCGCCTTCAGGTCAGCTGCTGCACGCAATACCTCATCCGGCATGGTGTGGATGTTGCGCCACGATTTATTGTACTGTCCGTTTTCCAGAATTGCCAGGTCAAACCCGCCGAACGTGCGTCCAATTTCGGCAAAATGGCTATCATAACCGCTATCGCCCCCAATGAAAATACGTATCGACGGAGTCTGTAATACATAGGAGGTCCACAGCGTCTGGTTCCTGCGGAACCCACGTCCGGAAAAATGGCGTGCGGGGGTGGTATAGGCGGTAAAATTATCACCCAATGCGATCGTTTGATTCCAGTCTTCTTCATGAATGATGGCGGGATCATAGTCCCAGTACTCCAGGTGGGCACCAACACCCAAAGGGCAAATAACAGCTTTAACCGTTGTGCGCAGTTTCTTTAGTGTTTCATGATCCAGGTGGTCCCAATGGTCGTGCGTAATAAAGAGGTAATCGATCGGTGGCAGATCACTCACCGCATAAGCATCCGTACCCGCAAAACTCCGCGTAGTGAACGAAAGCGGCGATGCTCCACCACTCAATACCGGATCAACCAAGATTCGCTTTCCATCCACTTGCATGAAATAAGAGGAATGGCCAAACCAGATCAACACTTGTTCATCAACAGGCAAATTCCGTAAATCGGTTTCAACATGCGGGATCGTATCTGTCGGCTTGATACGCGGATCGCCCCCAAAAAAGAATTCGCGCATTACGGTAAAGAAATTGGCGCCGTCCGTAAAACTGGGTGTGGGACTCAGGTTCTGAAAAGCCCCGTTCTTGTAATTGGGTGATCGTTTGATGCGTTCCAGCCTGTCCCCTGTCGGCATCTTTCCGAATTTAGGCTGCTGCATAAATATCACTGCCGCGAAGGCAAGGGCAACAATGGCAAAAAATAAGGTCATTAGAATCCGTATTAATTTCTTCTTCACTGGCTTAAGCTTATGCTTCAATGGATAAATATAATAATCCCTGTTAACCCGTAACCGGAAGCATCACATATTTGACATTTTATACACAATACCGTATCTTTCGCTGTAATTTAAAAACGGCGGAGCGCTCCGCCTACGCCCCCATGAAAAGCATCCTCACCGCGAAGCAAATGCGGGCTGCCGATCAACATACGATAGAGACGGCCCCAATTTCTGCCATTGATTTAATGGAGAACGCTGCGGCGGCTTTTGTTGCGGTAACACAGGCGCTTTTTACCGATAAACATATCCCTATACTGATTTGCTGCGGCACGGGAAATAATGGCGGTGACGGCCTTGCGGCGGCGCGGCTGCTGCAGGTCGCCGGGTATGACTCCCTGCATGTGTGGGTAGCCCGTTTTTCTTCGCGTGAAAGTGACGATTTCGCCATGAACCTCCACCGGTTGCGTCAAACGCCTATTCCGGTTACGGAATGGCTACCGGGAGATGGATTACCGCCCATCACGCAGGACGTGATCGTTGATGCCCTGCTGGGTTCGGGGTTGAATAAACCCCTCGCGGGCGACTGGCTGCGGCTTGCCCGGCATATCAATCAAAGTCAGCAACGGGTTATCGCGATAGACGTCCCTACCGGTATGCGTGCAGACGGTGTTATACCCGATACGGAAGAAACTGTTTTTGCCCATGATGTCGTTACCTTTCAACGTCCGAAAATCAGTTTCTTTTTCCCCGAATCAGCCCGGGCAATGCATCGTTTTCATGTAGCCGATATCGGATTAGATGAAACGTTCATTGAGCAGCTACCCACCGGCTTTAAATTAATTGAAGCAGCGGATGTCCGGCGAATTTACCGGCCACGGAAGCCATTTACACATAAGGGCACCTATGGACACGCACTGATTGTCGCCGGCAGTGAAATGCATATGGGTGCCGCGTTATTGAGCTGCGGGGGGTGTCTGTTCAGCGGAGCCGGGCGAACCACCGCATGTATTCCTGTGCGTGGACTGGCAGCGTTGAATACCCGATACCCCGAGGTCATGTATAGCGCTGATTCGGCGCTACGCGACCAATGGGAGGCTGCGGATGCGGTCGGTATCGGACCGGGACTGGGAAACCGGGCTACCCAACTGGCAGAAGTCGTAGACTATCCAGCGAAGCCATTGGTACTGGATGCGGATGCACTGAATTGGCTAAGCGAACAACCGGCATTGCTGGACAGGCTGCCGGAAGGATGTATCCTGACACCCCATATGAAGGAGTTCGACCGGCTGTTCGGTCGCCATACCGACTGGTGGAGCCGGGTGCAGACGGCCAAAGAAAAAGCAGCCCGGTACCGGCTGATTATTATACTGAAAAACCGGTACACTTTCATCGTAACGCCTGAAGGCCATGTACTCATCAACCCCACTGGCAATGCGGCCATGGCTACCGGTGGAATGGGCGACGTACTGACCGGCATGCTGGTTGCGTTTCTTGCGCAACGGTATACGCCTGTGGAAGCCGCTATACTGGCGTGTTATACCCATGGCGCCGCGGGAGACCGGCTCAGGGCTGACAGGCAGGCTGTCATCCTGCCAACTCAGTTAATTGAACAGATACCCAGCACGTTATACGAATTAACCAACAACCTGGATAACTGACCCCTGCTAAAATTACACAACCGTTTGCATAGCGGAAACTGTTGCAAAACCGACTTTCAGTGTGTATAATTGATCGCTAATCGATTCCTTTACACATGCGACGCTATCTTTTTATCGGCTTAATTTACTGTATCGCAGTGGGTGCGGTGCGGGCACAGGAACGTTGTCCTATTATCCCCCAGCCTGCCCATGCCGAAAGGCACACGGGATATTTCTCCCTGGATAAACATACGCCGATCGTTGCGGAGAATCCGGAGGCAGTGTCTGCGGCCCATTTTCTACAAAGGGAAATGCTCCGCCTTATGACGATACCGTTAGCTATTCATTCCGGCGAAGGAAGTCAGCCAGCCATACGCATCGAAATCGACCCGTCCGTAAAGGGAGCAGAAGCCTACACCCTGCAAGTCACGGCCAGAAGCATACGCGTTGCGGCAGGCACACTGGCTGGTTTACGCTACGGTATCGTCAGCCTGCTACAGCTGGCCCAGGGAGAAACGGCGTCCGCCGCTGCACTGAAAATTCCAGCCTGGGAACTCGCGGATAACCCGCGGTATGCCTGGCGGGGATTAATGCTGGACGAATCGCGTCATTTTTTCGGAAAGGCAAAAGTCAAGTCGATTCTCGACTGGATGGCGTACTATAAACTCAACCGTTTTCATTGGCACCTGACGGATGAACCTGCCTGGCGATTGGAAATCAAGCAATATCCGCTGCTTACGCTCATCGGCGGCATCGGCAGCTTTACCGACGGTACCGCACCGGCGGCATATTATACCCAGGAGGACATCCACGAGATCGTCGCATACGCCGCGGAGCGGAATATTGTTGTTATTCCCGAAATAGATATGCCGGGGCATGCAACCGCTGCCAACCGGGCGTATCCGGAGTACAGCGGCGGCGGTACGGAGGCACACCCGCATTTTACGTTCAATCCCGGTAAAGAAGCGACCTATACGTACCTTACGGACATCCTCCGGGAAACCAACAGTCTTTTTCCGTCGCAGTTGCTTCACCTCGGCGGCGACGAAGTCAGTTTCGGGAGCGCTGCCTGGCAATCGGATGCTGCAATCCAACGCCTGATGACCCGGGAGGGACTGAAAACGAACCAGGATGTGGAGCGCTATTTCATGAAGCGGATGGCCGACTCCGTATACCGGCTCAACGCGAAGCTGCTGGCATGGGACGAGATGGCCGATGCAGGCCTGCCCACCGACAACACCATCATTTTCTGGTGGCGGCAGGATAAGCCGGCACAGTTAAAAACAGCATGGGCAAACGGGTACCAAACCATCATCTGCCCACGCCTTCCGCTATACTTTGATTTTGTACAGGACAGCACCCACCGATTCGGCCGCAGGTGGGATGGGGCCTTTAATCCATTGGAGGCAGTATACACCTATGAAGTCGATGGCCTAACTTCGACAGCTGCCGAGCGCGACCTAATTCTGGGCGTGCAGGCTAACGTCTGGTCGGAACCCATACCTAACGCGCAGCGGCTTGATTTTCTGTTATTCCCCCGCATTGCGGCCCTGGCCGAGATCGCGTGGACACCGGACGAAAAAAAAGCGTTTGAACCTTTTAGCCTGCTCCTGAAGGAGCATATAGCCCTATACAGACAACACGGAATTTATTATTATGATCCATTCCAGCCCAACGCCAATCCCGAGCCTGTCGTATACCGAACCGACCGGGATCTGTCCGTGGAGCGCAGGTAATGGCTCTTTTATTTTAATTGATATGAAACGATTTATTTACGCATTGGCCTGTGCTTGCTGTGCATTTACGCCCATTGGACTGCTGCACGCCCAGCAAAGCCGGATTACCG
Source organism: Parapedobacter lycopersici (assembly GCF_040395035.1). Classification (GTDB taxonomy): domain Bacteria; phylum Bacteroidota; class Bacteroidia; order Sphingobacteriales; family Sphingobacteriaceae; genus Parapedobacter; species Parapedobacter lycopersici_A. The sequence goes on from NZ_JBEBRB010000038.1 coordinate 14,012, forward strand.
AAGAAATACGTTCGATCAAAACCTATCCTTTTGATGATCCTAACCCAGTCCCGTTTCTGACGGAAGAGAGCAAGAAAAAAATATATCCGTATCACGGATTTGATGGTTACAGCGTGGAAGGGGTCGACCGCGACTGGAAAGTAGTCAAACTGGAAAATGACTATATCGAAGTGTATGTGCTACCCGAAGCGGGCGGCAAGGTATGGGGTGCGATTGAAAAATCAACGGGCAAGGAATTCCTATATAAGAATGAAGTGATGAAATTCCGGAATGTCGCACAGCGCGGTCCGTGGACATCCGGAGGTATTGAATTTAATTTCGGTTACATTGGCCATACACCGTCTACCGCTACGCCGGTCGACTACATCACGAGGCAGAACGCGGATGGCAGCGTAAGTTGCGTCGTTGGCGCCATGGACTTACCTTCACGGACTCACTGGCGGGTAGAAATACGGCTACCTGCGGATAAAGCATGGTTCGAAACCAATGCTACCTGGTACAACCCCACACCATTGGTCCAGTCGTATTATAACTGGATGACCGGCGCTGCGCGGGTTTCCGACGACCTGCAGTTTTTCTATCCGGGCAACATGGAATATGAACATAATGGCACGGCGTTCCCCTGGCCCGTGGATTCGCTGGGAAGAGACCTTTCCTGGTATGCCAATAACGATTTTGGATCGCATAAATCTTTCCATATTGCCGGGACATATAACGATTTTATGGGTGGTTATTATCACGATTCGGATTTTGGCTTTGGTCATTGGTCGCTGCATGATGAGATGCCCGGGAAGAAACTGTGGCTTTGGGCGTTATCCAGAAACGGGGGCATTTGGGAAGACCTGCTTACCGACAATGACGGCCAGTATATGGAATTCCAGGCCGGCAGAGGCTACAACCAATATTCTCCATCCCGCATTAAAACCCCAATTACGCAGCTTGGCTTCTCCCCCGGTGCAACGGACCAATGGCGTGAATTATGGTTTCCTGTAAAGGAAACAGGAGGCTTGTCCGCCGTATCACCTTCTGGCATCCTGCACGCAGCGGAGGCAGATGGAAAAGTCCGCATCTCAATAAATGCGCTGGCTGTCACGGAATCGCCCGTCGTATTGCGGGTCGGTACCGACACCTTATTTTCGGAAACCATCCGGCTTCAGCCGATGGAGGTTTATACCGCCACGGTAAATGTGCCGGCCGGCCGTAAGTGGGCGGTTTCCGCCACGGCAATGAACCTCAGGTACGGTCCCGCTGAACTGGATACCTTAAAACGGCCAACCGCATCGGCCTCGCCGGTCCGTTCCCTCACCACTGCCTCCCAGTATTACCAGGAGGGCGTGGAATCCAAGGAATTCCGTGATTACGAACAGGCTAAACAGTACTTTACAAAAAGTATCGAACTGGACCCGTATCACCTGGATGCGCTGACGGAATTGGCGGCAATGCAATACCGCAATGGGCGCTATGACTCCACCCTCTACTACGCCAACCGGGTACTTCGTGAAGACACGTACCACCCGTCGGCTAATTTTCACGCAGGCATCGCCTATGTAGCCAAAAAAGACTGGATCAATGCACTGGACTGCTTTGGCTGGGCCTCACGTTCGGTCCAGTACCGGAGCGACGCTTTTGCGCGTATGGCCGCCATTTACCTGCAGCAGCGCCAACCGGAGTTGGCACTGCACTACGCGGACAATGCCCTAACTTATAACAATCATCATGTATTTGCGCTACAAGCCAAGGCGTTGGCATTACGGCAGCTGGGCAGGGCTTCCGATGCTGCCGCGAACTTAACGCAATTGTTTGATGCGGATCCGCTGAATCATTTTGCACGTTATGAGAAATACCGGAACGGCGACGCAACGTATGAATCCTTCTCATCGGTTATCCAAAATGAGTTTGCCTGGCAAACGCATCTCGAAACCGCACTCACTTACCTCAGTCTGGGCGCGAAGGAAGAGGCCATGGAGATTATTACGCGTGCTCCTGAGCATCCCCTTATTGCACTGTGGGAAGCCTACATTACACAGGATGCCGCCCGTTTGCAAGCCGTCACTTCGGCCCCTCCCGATTTTGTGTTTCCCTATCGCCTGGAAACACTGGAAGCACTGGAATGGGCAGCCAAGCAGCGCCCGCACTGGAAGTTCAACTACTACCTGGCACTCAATTACCAGGCCATCGGTCGCATGGAAGACGCCGAACAACAGTTGAAAGCCTGTGGAAACGAACCGGATTATACACCTTTTTACCTCACCCGCGCTGCGCTTCTGCATGCGGGGTCTGAAATGGCGGAAAAGGATATACTCCGCGCCTATCATTTCGCACCTGAGGACCGGCGTGTAAGGACATGGATGATTGATTATTATCACCGGATGGGAAATCATGTGGAAGCATTGGCTATTGCCGACCGCGCATGGCATGATTTCCGGGACGATTATTCCGTTGGCCTTTGGTATGCACGACAGTTGCTGCTTGCCGGAAAACCGAAGGAGAGTTCCGCCATTTTGGACCAGATTCATGTATTACCCTACGAGGGGGCCAGTCAGGGACGGGTTGTATATGAGCAGGCATTGCTGATGCAGGCGCTGACCCTGATCAAAGCCGGCAATTACAAGCCGGCTATCGGGCTGCTGGAAAAGTCCCGGGAGTGGCCAGAGCACCTGGGTGTGGGCAAACCATATGATCCGGACGGCCGTTTTCAGGATTATCTCACAGCGTATTGCCTAACCAAACTGAAACGCACCAAGGAAGCCCATGCATTAAACCAACGGGTAATTTCCTATACACTCGACAACTCCAGGCGGTCTGCTTTTGCCAACCTACTGGGGTTGATGGCGCTGCAGCAGGCTGGCCAGCAGCAACAATTGAATACATTACTGGAGCAGCTCGGCCATAATCCGGCAGCGGAAAATCAGTGGGTGCTTGAAGCATTTAAAGGCAGCGGCATACCGGACAGGTCAGCAACGTTCGGGGATAATCCGTATTATTCGATTATATCCGATATCTTGGAGTTACGCCCCTGAGCGACGGGTTGTTGATCAATCGCCGGAGGGGGCTTCTGAAAAGTAGGTTGTGACAGACTGAACCTGTTTCTCGGTGAGTATATCCCTGAGTTGTTCAGGTGTAGCCGCCCTGATTTTCTTCACCGACTTGAAGTGCTTCAGCAGCTTTTCCGCGGATGTTTTGCCAATGCCGGGAATGTTCTCCAATTCGGTCTGGAAGGTCTTTCTGCTCCGTTGATTGCGGTGGAATGTGATACCAAAACGATGTGCTTCGTCGCGCAGGTGCTGAATAATTTTCAGGGTTTCCGATTTTTTGTCCAGGTACAGGGGATATTGGTCGCCCGGATAATAAATTTCTTCCAGCCGCTTGGCGATGCCGATGACGGTCAACTGCTTATCGATTCCCAACAGCTTCAGGCTTTTCAGCGCAGCGGAAAGCTGCCCCTTGCCCCCATCGATAACGATCAGCTGTGGGAGCGATTGCCCTTCGTCCAATAGCCGCCGATACCGGCGATGCACTGCTTCTTCCATGGTCGCAAAATCATTTGGGCCTTCAACGGTTTTCACGTTAAAGTGACGGTAGTCTTTTTTGCAGGGTTTCGCGTCCCTGAATACCACAATAGCTGAAACCGGATATTTCCCCTGAAAGTTGGAATTGTCAAAGCATTCGATATGCCGCGGAAGCACATTCATCCGTAGGTCGTGCTGCATCTGTGTCAGTATCCGCTCGGTCCGCAGTTCAGGGTTGAGCTTCTCGTATTGATTAAGCCGTTCTTTTTTAAAATAAAATACGTTCTTCTGTGAGAGTTCGAGTAGTTTCTTCTTTTCACCCAGTTTCGGGACGGTGAAGCGGAATTCACTGGCCTCAATATCAATATCAAACGGTACGATAATCTCGCGCGACGTGCTTCCGAAGCGACTGCGGATTTCCGGTATGGCCAGGCTTAGCAATTCCTCATCGCTTTCGTCCAGCCGCTTTTTCATCTCCACCGTCTGCGTTTGAATGATAACGCCGTTCATCACCTTAAGATAATTGACAAAAGCATAATTCTGCTCCGACGCAATGCTGAAAACATCCACATTGGTGATGGATGAAGTGACGACAGTTGATTTACTCTGGTAGCGTCCCAGTAAATCCAGCTTGTTTTTCAATTGATGCGCATACTCAAAATTCAGCTCGGATACTGCTGCATCCAATTGTTCTTTTAGCCGGCGGATTACCACACCGATTTTTCCATTTAATATGTCACGGATGTCTTCCAGATTTTTCTCGTAGTCGGCTTCACTTTGGTATCCCTCGCAGGGTCCCTTACAGTTGCCGATCTGGTATTCCAAGCATACCTTAAACTTTCCTTTATTAATGTTTTCGGGAGTAAGCGCAAGATTACAGGTACGCAGCGGGTAAAGTTCCCGGATGGTGTCCATAACCGCGTGCATCATCCCCACAGAGGCATAAGGCCCAAAATACCGGGAGCCGTCCTTGATCATCTTCCGTGTGGGGAATATCCGGGGGAAACGCTCGTTTTTAATGACAATCCAGGGATAAGTTTTGTCATCTTTCAGCATGACATTATACCGGGGCTGATGCTTCTTAATCAGGCTGTTTTCGAGGAGCCATGCGTCAATTTCGGTATCAACAATAGTGAAGGTAATGCGGTTAATCCGGCGGACCAGTACGCGCGTTTTGCCGTTAAGCTGGCTGTTCTTGACAAAATAAGAACTAACCCGGTTTCGCAGGTCTTTTGCTTTACCGATATAGATTAACGCGCCCTGGGCATCCCAGTACTGGTACACTCCGGGGCGATGTGGAATTTCTTCAAGTGCCTTGCGGTAATCAAACTTCGTCATATTCAGTGGTCGGTAGCCGATGGTCGGTGGTCGGTCACTTATACCCAGTCACGGACCATCCATCACCAAAACTCAAAACCCAAGCCGGTCATCCAGCTGCTGATCGCTCGGTTCACCATAAAACTGCTGATACTGGTTGCAATCCAATTCACGCGTAAGTCCTCCTTCCGGCAATGGGAAATCTTCCTTGGAATAGTGAAGGGTCGTATCAGCGTATATTTTTTGCATATACAGCCCGAAAATCGGCAGCGCCGCCTGTGCCCCCTGGCCTGCGGCCATCGAGTGGAAACTGATGCCACGGTCTTCCGCCCCTGTCCATACACCGCTTACCAACTCGGGTGTTACCCCAATAAACCAGGCATCCGAGTTGTCGTTCGTTGTTCCGGTTTTTCCACCCATGGGCGGAGTCAGGTTATACCGCCAGCGCAAACGCCCTCCCGATCCGCCATCTACCACACTCTTCAGCATATCCACCATAATATAAGCGCTTTCGCTGTTAAGTACCTTGGTTACTTTAGGCGCCTTCTCATAAATGGGCATCCCATTCTTATCTTCGATACGCAGAATGTAGATTGGCTCGATCCATACGCCGTGGTTTACAAAAGCCGAATATGCACCCACCATATCATAGATCGATGCTTCATAGGCGCCCAGCGCAATGGAAGGATATTCGGGTACTTCAGAGGTAATGCCCATCCGCTTGGTTAGGGTAGCAACCGCCCGGGCGCCAACTTCATTGATCATGTATGCCGTGGCAAAGTTCTGTGAGTTGGCCAGCGCCCTGCGCAGGGTAATGGGACTTCCCACCGATTCGCCACGCGGCGACCATGCATTGGCACCGCTTCCGATAGTCAACGGAACGTTAGGCACCTGAAAACACGGTGAAAAGCCGTTATCTATAGCTACCGCATATGTAAATGGCTTTGCCGTTGAACCAACCTGCCGCGTCCCCATCTTAACCTGATCGTACTTGTAATGTTCAAAGCTGATACCGCCTACCCAGGCACGCACGTAACCCGTATGCGGTTCCATGGACATGATGGAATTGCGCAGGATTAATTTATTGTACCGAATAGAATCCATCGGCGTCATTATCGTATCCCGGTCCCCTTGCCACGTAAAGACAGTCATCGGTACCGGGGTGTTAAAGTCCTTCTCTATTTCCGCCGCCGATTTACCAGCCTGTTTCAACATACGGTATCGATCAGACCGTTTCATTCCGGTTTCCAGCAGCGACGCTTTGTCGCCTCGGAACGGATCAACATTACGCCATTGCCGGTCAAAATCCGTCTGCAGTTCAGTCATCCATTCTTTTTGTGCTTCCTCTGCGTAACGCTGCATTTTCGAATTGATTGTCGTATAAATCTTCAACCCGTCGCGGTCAAGGTCATACGGTGTGCCGTCGGCCTTCGTGATAGACAGTTTATTAAATTCCTGTTGGATATCCCGCTTCAGCACCGCCCGGAAGTAGGGTGCCGGACCATCACCATAATTCGAAATCCGCATATCCAGCACCAGGGGCTCCTTTTGCAGGCGCTGCGATTCTTCACGGGTTATAAATCCTTCCCTGCGCATGTTTTCAATGACGACATTGCGTCGCCTGATCGCATTCTGCGGATACCGGACCGGGGAGTATATACCGGGGCCCTTCAGCATCCCAACTAAAATAGCCGCCTGGGTAACATTCAGTTTATCGGGCGTGGTATTGAAGTATGTCCGGGCAGCCGATTTAATGCCAAACGTGTTATAGGCACCAAAATCGACCGTATTGAAATACATGGTGATAATTTCTTCCTTGGTATAATTGCGCTCCAAGCGTACGGCTGTAATCCATTCCTGAAATTTCTGGATCACCCGTTTCACCGTATTCCGGGCGCGTCCTTCGGAAAACAGGTTCAGTGCCAGCTGCTGGGTGATGGTACTTGCGCCCTGTCGCTTCCCGATCAGGTTATAAAAGATAATGCTGAATGTACGCCGGTAGTCAATTCCCGAATGACGATAAAAACGTTTGTCCTCTGTCGCAATGAGTGCCTGGACCAGGTTGGGGGACAATTCATTATACCGTACGTTGGACCGGTTCTGCACAAAATAAGTACCCAGTACTGCGCCATCCTCGGAAATAACCTCCGAAGCCAGGTTACTTTTCGGATTTTCCAGATCGCGGAATGTCGGTAATTGGCCAAACAGTCCCAAACCCACGCTGAAAATAAATAAGAATCCCAGCAGAATAACCCCAATCAATAATTTCCAGAAATTGCGGGTGTAACGGCTGATGTCTTCCTTGGTTAATGTATTTTTCTTTGCCTGTTGCTTCATTCTAAGTGATTAATAATCCTCGGATGCAGGGTGCCGTCCCACATCCATTACGCACTTCCGTTTCTATTCCTGTTCGTGATAGCTGGTATAGTAATCGTCTATTTTGTCAAAATCAGATAACGTGCCAAAATTATCTTCCGTAATCAAAAAGGTATTATATAGCGTCGCCGGTATTTTCATGATGTCTGGAAGCAATGGCATAATCCGTACTTCGTAGGTCTTTGCTTCCTCATAATTGAGGAACGGCCCGACATAAACAAGCTGATTTTCGTCATTCACCGGCTTAAGCTGGTGCATGATATTCCGACCAGTATACCGGGTGCGGTTGAACTGTCCGATACCATAGCGTGACGGTGCCAGGTTTACCCGCTCATTCATGACATTAATAACGAAATAATAAACTGCCGAATCAGGCAATAACTCCAAATCGCGATATGCGTTTTCCCCGTCGTCGGTAATCTGGGCTTCCCGGGCGAGCTGCTGACGGGTAAGCGTACCCCCATTTGCCAGGGTCATCCGTCCGCCGATTCCGGTTTGGCCTGCAGTCGACACCGCTAGGTTTCGCCGCGGGACCGGCCGCTCCGGTCCATGATTAATAATCAACTGGGGCCAGGGAGTGATGGTGGGCTCATCGATAAAGCGCAGCCTGCTTTCATCGATACCTTGTAATGCATACTTTCTTTCAGCTAATGCCGGACCGTTTTCAGCAATATATGCTAAATGCTGATGAACTAGTGGGCTGATTAGGCTGTCGTTGGGAAATACATCAACCAATTCCCGGAATGCCTTTTCAAGTGTATCAATTCCCGACGTTCTGCCCAGCGCGAGTGCGCGCAAATAGGCCAGCTGTACCAGGGTAGGCTGCGGCTCCTGTACCTGCCCCGAAATACTGTCTACCAGCTGGATAACTTCCTGAAATTGCTGGCGGGTATAAGCCGCATACGCCTCTTCGTATTCCTGGTCAAGCAGTTGCTTTTGCGATTGAAGTTTAGCAAGATACATTGGATCAAGGAGAATTCGGCTATACAGGGCATCCGGAAACTGGGTCAATAATTTCTGCTTATATGCTGCGGCGCGGGCTTGGTCGATACCATTGTACAACAGATAGAGGTTGTAATAGATCATGGCGGCATCCTTCGTTTCCGGATATCGGTTCAGCAGATCTTCATACGTGTCAATTGCACCCTTATTATCCAGCAGTTCGTCCCGGTACAATTCGCCTACACGAAGCAGGGCGGTATGTATTTGATTGTTGGCTGCCGCCCGCTTTGCTTCTGTATCCGGTAGTTCGTTCAGGTAACTATCCCGGAATTGCTGTACCCAGGCCGCACTGTCCACAACCACGGAATCAATTGCCGATCCGTTCACAGCCAATTCCCCTGTTTCCGAGTTGTCGGTTATTCCCCCGGCCGTCATATCGCTGAACCGCCAGTTATCCTGTAATGGACGGTTACCCCACCGGCGCTTAAATTCGGTCGTGCCCATGCCTATGGCATCCGGATTATTGAAGTAAAACCGATTATCGGTATATGTGGTACCCGGACTGAACAAGGCTTCTTCAAACGGCGAACGGACTATGTTCTGCTGTTGCTTTTTATTTTTAGCTTGGCGCCCGTCCTGGATTTCAACATACCGGACGATGGCCAGGCTATCCAGCTGTGCGTGACGCTGTGCTTCGGAAAGCCCAGCAAGAAAAAACAGGCTATCCTGGTGGCTCACTACCTCCAGCTGGGTAATCAACTCATCAAGATTTGCGACTTTACGTTGCACCGGACCGGCATCTGGAAAATCCATCGGAAGATACATGCCCACGCTATCGTAATATAATTTCGCTATTGGGTATTGCGCCTGGTCAAAATAATGATCGGCAAGCCGAAGGTAAGTACGCGTCGTCTGGTATTGGTTATCACCCTGCTGCCGCAACGCCTGTTCATAATTTACCAACGCCGTCGCCCAGTCACCGTCAGCATAATACATTTCAGCAATCTGATAGTAGATCTGATCCCTGTATTCTTTATTTTTTCCATCACGGATCATGCGTTGCAATAGCCTGATCCGATCGCCGGTTGTAGTATTTACTGTTCCGGGCAGGAAAATACGGTTGAGCCCCGCGTGAAATGCCATCTCATAAGAGGCATTGCTATTCACAACCCGGCTATAATGCGAATAAGCTTCCTCCGGCCGCCCCTCGCTCTCGAGCAGCTGGCCGAGTAGAAAATGCCAGCGCAACCGGGTGGACTTATCCTTCGTGTGCTCAAGAGCCTGCAGCAACATGGTAATCGCCGACGCTTCGTCCTGGACAAGTAAATAATATTTTGCCTGCGTCGCAAAGGCCAATCCCATGGAATTCGGATCCGATTCCAATGCCGTAAATACGGTATCCAGTACATTACCGCTTTCCGTAAGGTTGCCAAGTTGCATCAGCGCGCGTGCCTTCCATACCAACGCCGCCTGCCGGTATTCCGGCATGTCGGTAAATGTGCCGGCAGTGTAACTGAAAAACTCCGCCGCGTTGTAATAATTCCCCTTGAGGTAATTTGCCTGGCCGGTAAGCAGATATGCTTCGCTGATGTACTTGCTTTTGCTTTTTTTATTGATGATGGTGAGTGCTTTACCGATAACCGAATCCATCAACGGGCTATTGGATGCAGCGGTAATGTCTGTGGGTTCAATGAAAACCGGCAACCGCTGTTCGTAATTTTCCACGTAGGCAGCGGCATTGTCGTACATCACATCGTTGATGATTTTCCGGCTATGGTATACGATGTTGTACCTTGCCGTAAGGTTCTCCATCATATCGTATTGAGGTTCCCGCTTTCCTGCACATCCCATGCACGACCAAACCGCAACAATCGCCACAGCCACCCGTTTATACGACATGGAGAAAATATAGTCTTTCAATATAACGTTCTTAATTTCATCACAAATTCATACCGACGAAGCCTATCGCCACAATATAGCGATAATGGCACATCTTATCAATTACCGCATTAAAACTCACGGAGATTTAACAAAACTTAACCATTTTCGTCACATATAAAATGAATATCTTTGCAGGGATACGCATGCAAAAATATCATTTATTTTATCAAGTTGGCTAAACACCGCAACAAACTCTCCCAGGCACTCCATCAGCGCTATAAGCTTGTCGTACTCCACGAAGAAACATTCGAGGAAAAAGCGTCATTCAGTGGCAAACTCTGGTATTGGATAACGGGGCTGTTGTCGGCAACCGCCGTACTGGTCATCCTCACCATTATTCTCATCCGTTCCACTTCTTTACGGGAATACGTGATTGGTTCTTCACTGAGCGGATACGAGCGTAGCCAGTTATTGGAGGCCTATTCCCGTATCGATTCGCTGGAGCAGATCGCGCTTGCCAACGATTTGTATTTGGATAACCTGCAGGCCGTCATCAGCGGCCGTGTTGGTGAAACAGTTGAACATCCAGATCAGGAATCAGACGCGGGGAATGAACCGGCAGAAATCCCCGAGTCTAAAAGCGTACCGCCGTCGGAAGACGAGCTGGCGCTCCGCGAGTTGATTGAATCCGGCGCACCGTATGATCTGCCGGAGCATTCGGGTCCGGCTCGCTCGGGCATCTCATCCTATACTTTTTACAGCCCCATTAAAGGGATCATCAGTTCCAGCTTCA
>NZ_JBEBRB010000039.1:0-24417 GCF_040395035.1 Parapedobacter lycopersici
GACCAGGTAACGGACCACCCCTTTCCGGTAGCCGCTGAAATATCCTATGCCCAGCCGCAAAAGCCCACGGCCGCTACGGCGAATGCAGCGAAAAAACGCAAAAAGAAACGGAAGGCTAAACGGCCGACCGCAGCCTGAGGCATTCGTTATTTTGAAAGACCGGGAGTCTCTGGCGTTATTTCGCTGGTGAGACGGAAGTTGGTAAACGAGCGCCCGTTGAGCCACGCTTCCCATTGGCGCACCAACGGTTGCTCCAGACTGAACTCGCGGTATTCGTCGGGGTTCATGATCGGTACACCCTTCACGATGGGGTAGAGACGCTCGCAGGTGGAACAGATAAGGAAGCCGGCAATAACCCGATCTTCGATATCACGGCTGGTAACCGTTAGTTCGAGGTCGGTCCGGTCAAAAGGGCAGCAAAGTTTTTCAATGGTTTGTAATCTCATCTTCTATTTAGTTTTTGGTGGTAGGCCCTAAGCGATTCTGCAGGCTGAGCTGCCGATAAAATACCGGACACGACTGCTACGCCTGAATAATCCAGTTCATTTAACTTTTCTATATTATCGGGTGTTATCCCGCCGGAGAGGAACAGCGGTAAAGTAGTTAGGGAACGGGCTTCTTTCACCGTTTCAAATGTGACGCGATCGCAACTGTTGGCCGTTGCAGATGGAAACATGGAACAAAACGAAATGTAGTCTAGGTGATGTGCTGATGCCCATCGCACTACGGTTAAATCGTTATTACAGGTAATCCCTACGATAGCGGTGGGACACATTTGCAACTGAACAGCGTTGAAATCAGTCGGGATTTCGTCGAAATGTACGCCGTCGACACCAGTGTAACGGGTATATTCCCAATGATTGTTTATCAGTAATGGAACACCGTGGGGACGGCACAGCGCGGCCACAACGGCAATCAATGTGTCATCTACTCCATCGGGACCGAAGTTATCCCACAATTGTACGGCAGCCAGGTTTCCGAAAGGCACCTGCCGTAATTTTTCAACTAGGAGTCTTCGTTCCATAGCGGGATCAATAACCAGGTATACACCGTCTTTAAGTGCTTTTTTCATTTCAGTCCGGTTTGATGCGCATTAAAAAAAGCGGCCCAATACGGATCTGACTGGCTACGAGTAAACGGTATGCGCGCGCCGTCTTTTTCCAGTTGAATGCCTTCAGTCGACGCACATAACCTACCCACTTCGACACAGGGTATCCTGTCCGCTGACAAGCGGGCGATTATGGAGCCCGCAGCGGCCGGTCGGCATGCGATAATCATAGCGCCTGCACCAATGCACGAATAAGGGTCAAGGTCGAATACCGCACAGACTTCAGTTTGTGCCGGGGCAACGGGTAGTTGCGAATGGTATACGATAGCGCCATTTCCGGAAGCAACCGCCAGTTCATGGAGGGCACCAAGTACACCGCCCTCCGTTACATCATGCATCGCAGAAACCGCTTGCCCATCCTCCCCGGTGTTAACCGCAGCGAGCGCATCGCGCAACGATGATGTTTGGTAAAAAGCATTGCAGGCTTCCCTGTGGATTTCCACACCGCACCTATCTTTTACTGTATGTGGAAAGCTCATTGCGAGTATCGCAGCCGAGGATATTCCACAGTATTTGGTAACGAGCAGGGTATCGCCCACACGAGCCATGCTGGACACACGTGTAGTTGCTTTGGGTAATACAGCCGTCAGCGTACCGCCACCGGCAATGGTGGATTCCTGTCCGGCAATGAATCCGGTATGCCCGCCGGTTATCGCTACGCCGATGTCGGTACAATACCGATCAATATAGCCCCAATATGCTTTAAAATCAGCTGTCGACAGCGACGGAGGGAGATTGAGTACAAATTGGCCGTACTGAGGTGCGTGGCCGGTGGTGGCCATGTCGTTGGCCATCAGGTGTACCGATAACCAAGCCGACTCCTGCAGCCCCAAAGAAGGGATCAATGAAAGTGGATCGCTGGTCTGTGCCAGCACCATATCACCGGGTAAATCCACTATGGAAACATCTACGCCGAACCGCGGCCCGATACGGACTTCGCGCCGCGGAGACCCGCAGCGCCCACTGACCCAGTTGTCGAAATTGATGCCTGTTAATTTTCCGGTGGTGGTAGCCCTGCTGTTACTGCACATCGTTGAATTGTACATATAATCCGAAAAAATCACCGAAGGGTATCCCCCATTGCTGCACGGGAAACCAGGAAGGTAATCCGGTGCAGCTCCAGGTTATTGTGTATTCCCTGCCCACAAGTGCCTTATGGATAATATCCTGCAGTGTTTTCGGCGTGTAAAACGTGGCAGTAATATAAAAGGGGTTTTTACCGAACAGCTGCTGTACCCGGCGGCGGACGACTTTAGTCGAATTGCGGTTCATCATCCCCATGGCAATTCCATATTTGCCTACACGTGCAGCTTCGCGGATCACCTTAACCGGGTCTTTGTAGTACTCGAAAGTGGTGATGAATGCCAGTGCATCAAAGGTATGGTCCTTAAAGGGCATTGCATGCGAGTCGGCCATAACCAGATCACCATCGAACAGGTGAATCGCCTGCGAAAGCATCAGCGGCGAAATATCTCCGCCGGAGGCTTTTATGCCAATTTCTTTCCACCAGCGCGTAAAACGGCCGGTCCCACAACCAAATTCAAGCAGGGTCTTTATTCGCCCATCTCCCGCAACCAGCTGCTCCATCACTTTCTTTTGCCATACTTCCGCACGCTTGTAGCGCCCCTCGTACCATTGCTCGTACGTATCGGTATGTTCCCGGTTAAAAAACCATTCCGGCCGCCCCTGCCAATTTTGCTGGCTACGAGGAATTAATTCAGCATTTTTGTGTTGTATTTCCATGTTCTTCTGCGATCAGCAACCGATTGGAGTAGGTACGAAGGGGGCATGGAAAAAATCAGTTTAGTCGTATGCATCCCTACGTTGGCATTATCCAAATCAGGTTATCGGGTATTATCTCAGCCGTTAAACGGCACCCCGTGCTTTGTTTTACGGGACAAACATAACGATATTCGGAGTGGTTTGCAACTATCAGGAATTCGGTAAGGGGCTCCGTGGCACTGTAGTACAGTATAACGGGACCAATAAGGCATTGCATGCCGGATTGTACATTATTTGGACGGTGATTTAGCCGGTGTGAAGATAAGCTGGCGGATGATGCTCCTAAATCGTGTCACAGCTCTTAAACCGCCAATCGACAAGGATGTGGGCATGATTATTGCCGAATGAGAGGAAAGAGCAAATGTGATCATGTCCAAGCATTTATTCATTATCCGGCACGCCAAATCAGACTGGAGTTTTGAAGTGAGCGACGTTGACCGTCCGCTTAATGCCCGCGGATTTGACAATGCTCCGGAAATGGCACAACGGCTTATCCAGCGCGGTGGACGGCCGCAACTGCTGGTCAGCAGCCCGGCGAAGCGGGCGTTGACCACGGCCCAGATTTTTGCGGAACACCTGCATACGGCGGTCCGCGATATCCGCATTGATCCGCGTGTCTATGAAGCGCTGCCAGCTACTTTACTGGACATTATCAATGAGGTAGATAACCGGTATGATCGTGTGGCACTTTTCGGCCACAATCCGGGCGTCACGCTGTTGGCCAACTCATTGGCCGACGAAAACATAGCCAACATCCCAACCTGTGGCATTGCGCACATCGTGTTTGAAGATATACAGGACTGGGCTTTCGTCAGCGGTGGATTGGGACGGCTGGTTTGGTTTAACTCGCCCAAGGGATAATGCCGCCTGTCCTGGGCAGCACTGCGCCTCCGATGCAGTGCCTTTGATCCTTATTCCTAAAACCTTACCTTTACCCATTCATGCTCAATAGACTCCAACACGAAACGTCGCCCTATCTCCGGCAGCATCAACATAATCCGGTGGACTGGTACCCCTGGGGAAGGGAAGCGTTGGAAGCCGCAAAATCGGCCAACAAACTCCTAATTGTCAGCATCGGCTACTCGGCCTGCCATTGGTGCCACGTTATGGAGCGGGAGAGTTTTGAGGATGCCGGGGTGGCCGAATTGATGAATCGCTATTTTGTTTCCATTAAAGTAGACCGGGAAGAGCGGCCCGATATCGATCAGATCTATATGATCGCGGTGCAGCTGATGACCAATCAGGGCGGGTGGCCACTCAACTGCATCTGCCTGCCCGACGGTCGGCCGATCTATGGAGGCACCTACTTCCGTCCGGCCGACTGGAAAAATGTATTGCTGCAATTGGCGGATATGTGGCGGGAAACACCGGAAGTCGCATTGGACTATGCCGACCGCCTGACCGCCGGCATCCGGCAGAGTGAACAGCTACCGGTCAACCGGATTCCGGAAACCTATACCGTACCGCAGCTGGAAGCGATCGTTACCCCCTGGAAGCGGCAGTTTGACCATGAAGCAGGCGGTTATAACCGTGCACCGAAATTTCCGCTGCCAAATAACTGGTTATTTCTGCTTCGCTATGGCGTGCTGGCGGGTGACGCCGCCGTGGTGGCACAGGTGCACCTGACCCTGCAGAAGATCGCTTCAGGGGGGATATACGATCATATCGGAGGTGGTTTTGCGCGTTATTCCGTTGACAGTCACTGGCATATCCCGCATTTTGAAAAAATGCTATACGACAATGCCCAGCTGGTAAGCCTGTATGCTGAAGCGTGGCAGCATCGCCCGGTCGTGCAGTACCGGCGGGTAGTAACGGAAACGTTGGACTGGATTAGCCGGGAGATGACCAGCCCCGAGGGCGGGTTTTATTGCGCATTGGATGCCGACAGCGAAGGGGTGGAAGGTAAATTTTACACGTTTGATCTTGCCGAGATAACGGAAATCCTGGGCGAGGATGCCGAATTATTTGTTCGGTATTTTAACCTGACGGAGGAAGGTAACTGGGCTGAAGAACACACCAATGTGCTAAAAACGGATGTGACGGCCGATCAACTCGCCGAAGCGGCCGGTTTTACGCCTGTGGAATGGGAGACTTACCTGGCGGAAGTAAAGGCGAAATTACTTGATTACCGGAATAAGCGGGTTCGTCCAGGGTTGGATAATAAGCTGCTGACGGCATGGAATGCCTTGATGCTCAAAGGGTATGTGGACGCTTACCGCGTGTTTGATGTTGTGGATTACCTGAATGCCGCGTTGAGAAATGCTGACTTTATACGTCGTCAACTGTACACTGCTGAGGGGAAATTATTGCATCAACCGGCAGCAAATGGAAGAATGATTATTGGATTTCTGGATGACCACGCATGCTGTATAGAAGCGTTTATTGCCTTATATGAGGCGACGTTTGATGAGCAGTGGCTTCAGGAAGCCAGACGCCTGATGGACATTGCCATTGCGCAGTTTTATGACGATGGAGCCGCCGCATTTTACTATACCGCGTCAGAAGCCGAGCCGCTCATTGCACGGAAGTATGAAATTATGGATAACGTGATCCCGTCGGCTAATTCAACTATTGTCCGTCAACTGCATCGCTTGGGACTATTGTTGGATGAGCAGCGGTATACGGCCATCGGCGAACAGCTGCTGGCAAATGTGACACCCCAGATTGAGCGGTATGGATCGGCCTATTCTAACTGGGCTATCCAGCTGCTGGAACTGGTTTATCCCTTGCGGGAAGTGGCACTGACCGGTCCTGATTGGAAGACTTTCCGCAGGGCAGTGGATGAACGATATGTACCCAATAAAGTCATTTTGGGCGGAACAAAAGGTACCCTTCCGTTGTTGGCAGGGCGAATAAGCGATGTTACACGGGCCTATGTATGTAAAAATAAAACATGTAGCCTCCCCGTGGCAACCACGGATGAACTATTGGAATTAATTCTATAACCGGATGTGTGCACATCCATAAATCAAAACAAATGACTATAGCACCCAACAACGTAGTGACATTAACGTACAAACTCCATACGGTGGAGAACGGAGAAAAGACCTTTGTGGAAGAGGCGGGGAAAGATAATCCGTTGGATTTTTTATTTGGGGTGGGAATGATGCTGCCAAAATTTGAGGAAAACATTGCCGGACTGAAGGCGGGGGATACCATAGATTTTGAACTGGCGGCTGCGGATGCTTATGGTGAGGTTAACGAACAAGCGATTACCTCCCTGCCGGTTAATATGTTTGACGAGGCGGGTATACCGGCCGTTGGCCAGATATTGCCCCTGCAGGATAATCAGGGCAACCAATTCCGTGGCAAGGTTACCGAGGTTTCCCCGGAAGTTGTGGTGGTCGACCTCAATCATCCCATGGCCGGACACAACCTGCATTTTGCGATTGAAGTGCTGTCCGTGCGGGAAGCTACCCCGGATGAATTGTCGCACGGCCATTCGCATGGACCGGACGGGACACACGAACATTAATCGGTCCGTGATATACCGCAGACCCGCCACCTCATAGGTTATGTCAAACGCATGTTTGCAAAAACCTATGGGGTTTTGATGGCTCGCAACATTTCCCGTTTTCCCGGTGCACCGGGAATTTTTTCAACCGTAAAACCCAACGCTTTCATTGTGCGCTTCAGCTGACCGGTAATGGCATAGGTGACGAAGATGCCGCCCGGTTTCAAAAAATGACAAATATGCTTTAATGTTTCTGCCGACCACATTTCCGGCTGGTGCACCGCGGCGAAGGCATCGAAGTAAAGGATGTCGTATGCATGGCCGGAAGTGAACTGGGCGATATCAACCGGGGCAACCTGAAGCCGGTTGCCGGCATCGACTTGCTGCGGGAATTCCAGACTTTCCTCATAATGGGCTAAGAAGGCATTCCATAGCGCCGGTGCGACGTATGCATCATAGCCGGTTTCCTTCAGTGTATCCAGTGGTAACGGAAACGCCTCGATACCGGTGTAATTTAAACGACGGCCATGTTTCGTACAGTGGGTTGCGCTGAGTAAAAAATTAAGTCCGGTACCAAAACCCACTTCCAATATGGCCAGCGAATCAGCCGGCGACTGCGCGACACAATGTTCCAGTCCCATACCAACAAATACATGCCGGCTTTCCTGTACGGCACCGTGGCGGGAATGGTAATGTTCACCGATCCCGGGGTGGTACAGGGTTTTGGAGCCATCGGCTGTAATAACGAATTCCATCATTCGTGCAAACTTACGCGAATTAATTGCTGTTCGCGAAAATCAACCCGCAGTTTTTAGGAATGTTCCGCAACTTAAAATAAAATCCATTACTTTAGTGACTGGATTATGGAAAGACAACCTTCAACGTTCTTAAGCAACTACAGCAGCATCCTCCTTTTATTGCTCGGCATCGTTGTGGGTAGTGTTGTTGGCGTGTTTATGCCCGGAATCGTCGGTTGGCTGAAGCCATTGGGGGATGTTTTCCTGAACCTGTTGTTTGCCGCAGTTATTCCGTTGCTTTTTTTTGCTATCGCGTCGGCATTGGCCAATATCGATGCCTCGCAACAGCTGGGACGAATTGTGACCACTATGATCGGCGTTTTTCTATCGACGGTGATCATTTCGGCGGTGCTCACCATGGTGGTGCTGTGGTTCTTCCCTGTGGATGCGGTCCGTACTACGGGGGAAGTGTCCGATGGACTGTTGGGCGGGGATCCGAATGATACCTGGGCCGACCGTATCGTCCGGTTTCTTACCGTTGGTGAGTTTTCGCAGCTCCTGTCGAGGCAGAACATGCTGGCATTTGTGATTTTCTCGTTCCTGGTGGGCATTGCCGCAATGCGGTCGGGCGAGGCAGGGGCGCCCTTCAGGGCCTTTCTCGCTTCCGGAAATGAAGTCATGAAACAACTGCTCCTGCTGATTATGAAGGCCGCCCCAATCGGATTAGGTGCTTATTTTGCCTATCAGGTGGGAACCATCGGTCCTGAGCTTTTCGGATTTTATGCCAAGCCATTGGGGTTATATTATGCGTTTGGCCTTTTTTATTTCGTCGTTTTCTTCAGTATATACGCTTACGTGGCGAATGGGCGGCAGGGGATATCCCGATACTGGAAAAATAATGTGTTGCCCACGGCCACAGCGATCAGTACATGCAGCAGTATAGCTACCATGCCGGTAAACCTAGCTGCGGCTCCGAAAATGGGAATACCGGTTCCGGTAGCCAATGTTGTGATCCCGCTGGGCATGACCTTGCATAAAGATGGTTCGGCGATTTCAAGCGTGGTGAAGATCTATGTTGCGTTCGTGTTGATCGGCCGTGATTTTTTCGAGCCGGTAACCTTGCTCACGGCGGTGGGGATTACCATCCTGGTGAGCATTGTAGCGGGTGGTATTCCGAATGGAGGCTACATCGGGGAAATGCTGATGATTTCGGTTTACGGGCTGCCTACCGAAGCAATCCCGGCGGTGATGATCATTGGCACGCTGGTTGATCCCATGGCAACGCTCCTGAACGCAACCGGAGATACGGTAGCCGCAATGCTGGTCGGCCGTTTTGGATGGAAGCGCCCTCCCGATACGACAATAGATGAATAAGCAGATTGATTCCGGATCGTTAATGCCCTATGTCCGATTCCGGACCTCCCGCAGCGGCGGCAGTGGCGGACAGCATGTCAACAAAGTGGAAACCAGGGTTACCCTATCGTTTGACGTGGATGCTGCGGATATCTTTTCCGACGAGGAGAAAGCACGGATAAAGACCCGGCTGCAAAACAGGCTGCATGCCGATGGGGCCGTGCAGGTAAATAGCCAAGAAGCCCGGAGCCAGCTGGAAAATAAGGAAATCGCACTAAAGAAGCTAGAGACATTGCTGAAGTCGGCCCTTCAGCCAATAAAGCCACGTAAGGCAACTAAACCATCAAAGGCATCCGTGCAGGCGCGGCTGGAAACCAAGCGTAAACAAGCACTGCGGAAAATAAACCGGCGGAAAGACTGGGAGTGACGGTCTGTGGTCGGAGCTTAATACCGGTAACTTATGCCCAGTGAACCATAGCGGTGTCTGAAAAACATACTGGGCGATTCTTTTGAACTGAATACATATTGAAGGCTGCAGGTAAACGCCCGCCGGGCGTAGATAAGGCCGACGTGATTAGCAAGCACCCAGCGAGCGGGATGAAACGTTACCGGACCTTTATCTTCCCGGAGCAAGCCCCCCTGAATGGTCGCGTCGTAAGCCACCCAGCTTACCTGGGGCTTGAAGTAAAGAAAAAGCTCGTTGGCGATATGGGTAGGATGTGCTTGTAGACGACTTGAAAAATAGGCTGTTGCATGCAGGGGATTTAGCCGGCCGATCCGGAAGATCGGTGCAACTGCCATATGGGTGTGATTGAAACCCAGTTTGCCCGCGGCATGTGCGGTAATATCGAACCAGCGGCGGGTATTGCGGTATAACCGTTTAGCGTATTCCGCGCCAAGATCCACACCGAAAGCACTTTTCAGCTGGTATTCCCAGCCGGATATCTCATATAAATTAAATGCTTTGTGAACGCTTTCCTGCGCCTCCTTTCCCAACGCGCGGCTGCCGATGGTGCCCAATTCTACCGACAGGGCTAACATCGACTCATTGACATAATAGTGCGTGCGGTTGATCCCGAGAAAAAGATACGCGGTAATGGGACGGTCAACTTCTTCGATTTCGTGGATCTGTCCGGTATAGGCGGTGTATAGCTTTTGCCCGCCGGAAATCCCCCATATCCGGTTTAGCTCGCGTGGAGAAAGCGCCATGCTGTCTGCGGCTTTGCGCACCGATAGTAAAATGCCATTGGTATAATATTGGTCCTGTTTGTTCAGTAAATACAGGTCGTTGTCGTTCTGGAATCCCCACTCCATGCGGGGAAGCCGCTGCCCGTAAACAGTCATAAACCACAGCAAAAGGGTGGCAACAATCGGTATGGTGCGTCTTTTGGGCACAAACATGGTTAGGCAAGGGATTTATGCAAACATAATGATTTTTTGGCTGATCAGCGATCAGGCAAAGGCATAAACAACGACCCCGGTACTTGAAACTTGAGGCTTGGTGCGGGGCGGAAAGTGCCAGCGGACGGCTAGCTGTTTAGAACGATTCTAAAAAATAGCAATAGATTGCAATATTCGTAGCTTCGTGTTTCAATTCGTAATTTTGCAATCGGGTTTAATCCATTGAGGAATAATGACATGAAGAAAAGTTCGGTAATCGGGATCATTATTATCGCCCTGGCGATTGCGATGATTATTGTAATGTATACGGATTCGAGTACCTACTCGACGTTTACAGAGGCTAAGGAGGAGCAGACGGAGCTATATGTGGTAGGCGTACTCAACAAAGAGAAGGCGCTTCATTATGAGCCTACTGAAGATGCCAATCATTTTTCTTTTTATATGTATGATAACGACAGCACGGAATGCAAGGTTGTATTCCGGGGCGCTAAACCGCAGGATATTGAGCGTTCGGAGCAAATCGTACTAACGGGGAAAATGGTGGGGAATGAATTCCACGCCAGCAAAATACTCATGAAGTGCCCATCCAAATATCAGGAGAATGAAGTGGAAGTTACAGAAGTGTCAACCGCACAGACGTTGGGGTTTGTGGAAGCGCCAGCCGTTAATTGATTTAAATACGTAAATGGACATCAACTACGTAGGTGAAAACCTCCTGCCGGGTCAGATTGGGCAGTTTTTCGTTATCCTTTCTTTTGGATCTGCATTACTGGCCGCTATTAGCTATTATTTTGCCGCTGTGAACAAGGCGGACCGATCCTGGTTCCGCATTGCCCGCCTTTCTTTCTGGTTAAACGCGATAGCCGTCGTGGGCATTGGCTCCAGTTTGTTTTATATTATTTATAATCACCAGTTTGAATACCATTATGCATGGTCGCACTCTTCAAAGTCGCTGCCCACGCATTACATCATTTCCAGCTTCTGGGAAGGACAGGAAGGGAGCTTCTGGCTGTGGATGTTCTGGCAGGTTGTACTCGGCGTCGTATTGGTATTCCGCGCCAAAAGCTGGGAAAGCCCGGTAATGGCCGTCGTGATGTTGTGTCAACTGGTACTGGGCTCTATGCTTATTGGCATTGTGATTCTCGGTGAACGGGTAGGGAGCTCACCGTTCATTCTGTTGCGGGAGGCCATGCAGGCCCCTATATTTTCGGATCCCAATTACCTTAGTATGATTACTGATGGCCGTGGACTGAATCCGCTGCTTCAGAATTACTGGATGGTGATTCACCCACCGACACTTTTCCTCGGCTTCGCTTCCATGATCGTTCCATTTGCTTACGCGGTGGCCGGACTGTGGCAGAAGCGGTATAAGGAATGGATCGGGCCGGGCCTGCCGTGGGCGCTGTTTGCCGTAATGGTGCTGGGTGCCGGTATTATCATGGGATCGTTCTGGGCTTACGAAGCACTTAACTTCGGGGGGTTCTGGGCCTGGGATCCGGTTGAAAACGCATCTATCATTCCCTGGTTTACGCTGATCGCCGCCGTGCACGTCATGGTTGCTTATAAAAACTCCGGACATTCCTATTTTACGGCTACGTTTTTGGTTATGGTGAGTTTTGTACTGGTGATCTACGCCTCATACCTGACCCGCAGTGGCATTTTAGGTGAAACATCGGTACACTCGTTTACCGACCTCGGCCTGTTCTGGCAGTTGATCGCATTCAATATTATTTTTCTGGGCATCATGGTTGGTATGTTGGTGGTACATAAAAAGTACATGCCGTCAACTAAAAAGGAAGAAGAGATTTATTCACGTGAGTTCTGGCTGTTTATCGGTGCGCTCGTACTTACAGTGGCCTGTGTCCAGATCATCGCTTCGACATCCATTCCCGTTTTTAATGCCGTGTTTGGAACCAGCGTAGCGCCGCCCGTCGATCCGGTGCAGCATTATAATAAATGGCAGGCAGGCTTTGCAGTGGTTGTCGGTATTCTCTCGGCATTCACCCAGTTTATGAAATACCGGCGGATGGACGTCCGCAAATTTTATATTGCAGCACTTGCTTCATTGATCGGGGCACTGGTGCTGACAGCCGTTTTGGTGTATGTAACCAAAGTATACACCAATTTCATGTATATCCTCATGGTGTTTGCCGCAACTTACGCTATTGTCGCCAATGGCCAGATACTGGGTGAAGCGATTCGGGGTAAATGGAAACTGGCCGGCTCGTCCATTGCCCACATCGGGTTTGGCCTGCTGCTGATCGGTGCCCTTGTCGCCGCAGCTACCAACGAGGTTATTTCGCTCAACAGCAGCGGCTATATTGCTGTGGCCGGCTTTGACCAAGTGGAAAAACCGGGCGAGAACCTTTTCCTGACAGAAAATGAGCCGGTGCAGATGGGTAATTACCGAATAACTTATGTGGGCGATAGCATTGCCCCGCCCAACGTTTACTACAAGATCAATTACGAAGAGATCGACGATGAAACAGGACGCGTGGTCGACCGTTTTCAGCTACGACCTTTCGCGCAGAACAACCCCTCGATGGGGGGACTTATCGGCACACCGGATACGCGGCACTACCTTACGCATGATGTGTATACCCTGATTACAGCGGCTATGTCTGAAACACATATGCTGGCCCAGGGTTCCAACGAGCGGGAAGGACTGGATGCGTACGAAGAGCCTGCTGTATACGAAACCAACATCGGAGATACCCTGCGGTACCGGAATGGCTATATTGTGGTTGCCGGAATTAACCGTGATGCGACAGTGGAAAATATCCCCAAAGGGGAAAATGATGTGGTCGTTGGGCTTAACCTGGAAGTTTATGCAGCAGACGGCGAGAAATACCAGGTGGAACCAATATTCCTGATTAAGGATGGATCAACCTACGATTTCAGCAAAGATGTCAGCGACCAGGGACTGCGTTTCCGGTTCAGCAACATCATGCCTGACAAGGATAAACTGGAGTTGATGGTGTACCAAAAACCACTTCCGGAAAAGAAATGGATTGTCTTTAAAGCCATCAAGTTTCCATATATCAACTTCTTTTGGTGCGGAACGGTGATCATGACAATTGGATTTCTGCTGTCTATTTTCCGTAGGAATAAGGAAATTAAACCATTGGAAACCGCATGAACATTGTGGTGATCGGCAGTGGTAATGTCGCTTCCCATTTCAGCAGCGCTTTTGTGGAAGCCGGATGCCGGATTATACAGGTATATAGCCGGACTTCTGCGCATGCCCAGGCATTGGCCGACACATGGGCTGCTCCGGCAATCACTCAGCTTAGCGATATTGACACAACCGCAGATGTCTATCTTACCGCGGTGAAAGACGATGCGCTGGAGGCGGTACTTTCGCAACTCCCCCCTACATTGAACGGCATCGTGCTGCACACGGCAGGCAGCGTGGAAATGGCGGTTCTTCATGGGCGCGCCCGGCGTTACGGCGTACTATACCCGGTACAGACGTTTTCGAAGAAAAAGTATGTTGATTTCGGGCACGTTCCCTTGGCCATCGAAGCGTCGGATGCCGAAACCTTGGAAAGCCTCAGCCGGTTGGCAGGCCTATTATCCGGCCGGGTGTTTTTATGTAATTCGGAACAACGACTTGCATTGCACGCTGCTGCGGTATTTGCCTGTAATTTTACCAATTATTGTTATTCCATTGCAGACGATCTGCTCAATGAGCATCAGCTTGGCTTTGACCTTATACGCCCCCTTATCCGTGAAACGGCCGAAAAAGTGATGCAACACAAACCAAAAGAAGTGCAAACAGGACCCGCTGTCCGGCAGGATGTACAGACAATGGACAAGCACCTGCAGTTGTTACAGGGTCATCCCGATTGGGTTGAGCTGTATGATGCACTGAGCAGACAGATTGGACGGTCGTGATTAATGACGGTCTTCCGTTGCTGTTTTCTGCTCCCGGAAAAAGAAAGCAAACAACAGCAGGCAACAAAAAGCCATCGCAGCAGGCGTGATCCAA
The DNA here is from genome assembly GCF_040395035.1 of Parapedobacter lycopersici. Lineage (GTDB taxonomy): Bacteria > Bacteroidota > Bacteroidia > Sphingobacteriales > Sphingobacteriaceae > Parapedobacter > Parapedobacter lycopersici_A. The sequence continues at coordinate 13,827 of NZ_JBEBRB010000039.1, forward strand.
AGGAATTTCCAATAGTCATTGTCACTGAAATGCACCTCCAGGTAATCCGAAGTGCCACCCGCAGCCCAGAATCCCAGCAGCATCCCAATACCATACATAGCCACAGTCACCAGTCCCTGGGCTGAAGAACGGTATTTCGCGCCCGCGATGGTGTCTGTGTAAATTTGTCCAACTACAAACATGAAATCATAACAGACCCCATGCAGGATAATGGCGACAATCAGCATGGCAGCTAAATCGGGATGATTGCCATACGCAAAGAGCAGGTAGCGGATGGTCCAAGCGGCAATCCCCACGAGGATCATCCGCTTATAGCCCAATTTGGCAAACAGAAAAGGAATGGCTAGCAGGCACAAGGCCTCCGATAGCTGACCCAACGCCATTTTCGCGGTAGGGTTGCTTAGTCCTACGTGAACCAGGTAGGGGTTTGCGTTCTGATAATAAAAGGACATCGGGATGCAGATGACAATCGCCGTAACAAAGAACACCAGAAATCCCCGGTTTTTCAACAAAACAAGGGCTTCTAAACCCAGCGCTTTGGCTACGGTGAATCGGGTGTCGCCCTTCCGCAACAGGGGGGGCGTTTTAGGCAGCAGAAAACTCAGTGTCGCTAACAATAGGGAGCAAACCGACGCTAGCAGAAACGTATTGCGCAGCGCACCGGCATCGACCGATGCCGCATTATCCCAGTGGAAAACCAGGCTGATGGCTGAGCCCGCGGTTATCCAGCCAACGGTTCCCCATACCCGGATGCCCGGAAAATAGCGTTTGGTATCCTGGATGTGACGGAATGCGATGGAATTGGCGAGCGCCAGCGACGACATGTACGCGATGAAATAGGCCAACACATAGGGATAGAATGAAGAAACACTGTCGGCTAGGTACATGCCGGTCAATAAACATGCCCCGAGCAGATGTAGGACAGCCAGTACCCGTTCCGCGTTGAGATACCGGTCTGCGATAAAGCCAATAAAAAAGGGAGCCGCCACGGCGCCGAGGGATTGGGTGGAAAATACCTGGGCCAATTCAAGTCCGTCGGCCTGCAGGTTTTTTAACAAGTACGTGCCCAGCGTGACAAACCAGGCACCCTTGATAAAATATTCCAGGAACATCATAGCGGATAGTTGGAGCCGCAGTTTTAGATTCATAATTACCAAATGTAATGGTAATTTTACAGAATGTCAATTGGCCTTCAGTGCACGTTTTATTTTTATTCGAAGGGCAACATATGCACAGCTACCGAAAACGGCGGTTAAAATTGCTAGTGCAAGCAGCGGCCGTTGAATGTCTGCGAGCGTACCCTGCTGGGTAAGTAGAATTCGGTAGCCCTGCAGGAAGTGCGTCAATGGGATCACATCAGCAATATAGGCGATCCAGCGGGGCATTTGGCTCAGGGGCCATGTAAAGCCACTGACAACGAAACTAGGTGTGGCCACAACCATCAGAATTTCGGTTGCTTTAAGCTGGTTGGGAATCAGGATACTTACCAAAATACCCAGCAACGAAGCGGAGGCGACAAAAAGCGCAGCGAGAAGCAGGTTGGTTGCGGTTTGTTCCGGCGCAAGCGGGACCCTGAACCAATGCTGAAGCACTAAAAAAAACAACCAGATCGGGATAATCATCAGCCAATAGGGAATGCACTTGACCAGTATGGCCTGCAGGGGCGACCGGGTTTGAGCCAATAGCTCAGTCTTAAAGGTGCTCCGTTCATATTCCTGTGCAAAACTTAACGCGAGTGCCAGCAGAAGTACCTGCTGGACGATCGTGGCCAGCATACCGGGCCACAGAAAACTCATGTAGTTGGATGAGCGATTGTACAGCCGGACATAATTCGTCTTGAACGCTTCGTATTTATCGATGGCGGCAAATTCAGGGGTACCTTTCTTTTTCAGGGCTTCCATTTCCATGCCCGCATTTAACGTCCCTAAAACGACCTGTATGGCACGGGAAGCGTAATTGGCGGTAAGGATGTTGGCCAGATTAATGTCGACATTGATCTCAGGCGAACGGTTTTGCAGTACATCGGCTTCGAACCGGTCGGGAATGGATACAAGCGCTTGCCCGTCATAAGCAATCATTGCCTTTTTCAGTCCGCTGCCTTGGGGTTTCACCGTAATTACATTCAACACTTCTGTATCGTTGAGCATGTCAATAAGGCGATTACTGAGCGGCGTATTATCCTCATCTACCACGATAATGTTAAGGTCGGTTACCTTCCCCTTTTTATACACGTAACCGAACAGGATACCATATAATAGGGGCGCCCCGATGAACAGCAGGCGAAGTACTGAATTGCTCCAGAACAGGCGGAATTCCCGCTTAATTAAGTTGATAAACGTTTTCATGAAGCATTAGTTGAGCGTGACCGTCGCGTTGTTAAGTAGTTTCTGGGCGATTTCCTGCCGCTGTGGAACAACCTTGATTTCGTAAACGGCCTGCTCCATTTCATATTCCGGATAGGCCGTGGTGACGTTGGCATATTTGGTCAATTGCCTAATCAGGGTAACTGTTCCCTTGGTATGCTCACGGAGGTAAGGGATATAGATATCCACGTCCTGACCCTGCTGAACGGCACCGATCTCGTTTTCCGGAAGGGTAAACCTGAACCACGTGCTGCCCGGCAGATAGCCATTGAACAGCGCGTAGCCTGGTGTAGCAAGTTCGCCTACGTGCAATGCAATGGTTTCGATGGTCATGTCGGCCGGTGCGATGATATAGCGTTCGTTAGCGGCAACTTCGGCTTCACGCAGCGCCCCGCTGGCCCGCTCCTGCTGCCCGAGCGCCATGAGCCTGTTTTCGCGGCGCACACCCGACTTTGCCTCGTCAAGTTCGGCAACGACCGCCTGATACTGGGCATGCGCGCCCTGATACTTCGCAGAAGCCTCGTCGTATGTCTGAGGTGACACAAGTGAATCGGTGAACATGGCTTCTACACGGCGAAAGGATTTCTGGGCAAACTCAAACTGCTCTTTGAGGGCATCATGCTTGGCCTGCAATTGTTTCAGTTGATTAGCCGTGGCCCCACGCTCCGCCATTTCGTATTGGGCAACCGCCGACCGGACAGCACCCTGCGCCTGGGCAATTTTGGCATCCACTTCCGGAATATCAAGAACTGCAAGGGTATCGCCCTTGTTTACCAGTTCGCCCTCCTGGACCAGAAGCGCATTGATCCTGCCGGGAATTTTCGTGGTAACACTGATGCTTTCCCGTTTAACCTTACCTTCCTTGTTGCTTGAAGCAGGTGCTCCACAGGATACGATTGCTACTGAAATGATCGCCGCAGCAATGCGCATATATAAATTGGTTTTCATGGTAAATTGTTTTTAAGGGTAACGATTAGTTTATGTGTTCGAGGGTGAGATCACCCGTAGCCATTAATAGTTGATATGCAGCCCTGCGCTGATTGAATACGGCCTGGTAATAATCGAGTGCAGCCTGTTGATGATCCGTTTCAGCACTGATGCGCTCCGCGAGCTTAATGAGGCCGGTTTTATATTCTTTCTGGGCGAGTGCCAATGCTTTTTGTGCAATATTCCAGCGGGTTTCACCTGCGGCGACCTGTTTAAGGGTCAACTGATATTCGGTGCGGGCTTTTTCCAGGTTTAAGGTCAGCATTTCCTCCGCATGTGCCCGGTTGTTTTCCGCTTTTTGGACTTCGATGCGCGCCTTATTTACCTCTCTTCTTCCTTTAAAACCGTCGAAAATATCCCATTTCATCCCGATACCCACGGTGTAGCTTGGGAATGCCTGTAGTCTGTTCAGCCTGAAATCAATTTCACGACCGGTTACCGGGTTTTGGTAGGGCGTTGTCATACGGGTATCCGTTAACCCATAATACCCTACCCGCGCCAAGGCCTGAACCTTGGGGATCCAGTGAGTTTTTTCTGCGGCGACGCGGTACTTGCTGGCCTCAATAGCCGCGTTCAGCGCAGCTATTTCGGGCCGGTTTCCAATGCCGGTGGCCGACCCATCGATCGGAAAGGGCTGGAGTTCCCGGTCAATTAATTCCAGTTCCTCAATCGAAACACTGGTCAGCTGATGCAGCTGCTGCAACAATAGACGGTGCTTACCTGTATACTCCTGCAGCTTAGCAGTCAGTGTCGCCTGGGCCACATCCACTTTATTGAGCTCATATGACGTGATAAGGCCATAACCAAAAGCTTTTTCGGCTGTCTTTTTCTCAATCTGGAGCCTTTTTTCACTTTCGGTAAGCAGCAGCTGCACCTGTCTGAGCAAAATAAGCTGATCATAGGCCGTGCTTACCTTGTCGATAATTTCCTGCCGCTGTTTCTCGATCAGGCGCTCCTGTGCCTCTATTTTATGATCAAGTGCCTTTCCAAGTTTGGGCGCCTTTGTGCCACTGAACAATACGACACTGGCCGTTAGGTCGGCCGTCCACAGGTTGCCCCGCGTCGAGAATTCGGAATCGCCTTCAAACACAGGAATATTCAATATGGGTAGCGTGGTCGATGGTATGTCGGCTAATAGGTTACTGTTGAGGTAAGCGTATTTTGCGCCGGCTTCCAGGTGAGGCAGGTAAACTTCGCTGATCGATTTGCGGGTTTCCTGCTCGGATTGAATAGCAAGTCGCATGTTGCTTAGCTCATAGCTTTTAGCAACTGCTTTCGCTGCCAGTTCGGCCAGGCTGGGTGCCTGCTGGGCGAAGACCTGACCGCCGGCGATACAGGTGATTCCGGCGATGAGGTATCTTTTAATCCAATGTGTTGACATGATAAAATGTATGTTGTTGTATAATCAACTATTATAGAAAATCAAGATAAGTTTTCGTAAACTGTTTTTAAGGTGTCCTTGGCAATGCGGACATGGTCGTCTTTGACATGAATTAACGCCTCTGCCAAGGTTTTGTTTGCTTGTGCCAGGCATTTTTCCCTCAGACTGCGACCCGCCTTCGTCAGATAGATCAGGTTTGTTCGACGATCGGCCTTATCCACGACACGTATGACGAGCTGACTGCGCTCAAGGTTATTAATAAGCCGTGTAATGGCTGTCTTTTCACGGAATGTCCGTGTGGCAAGCTCCTGTTGGGTAAGCCCTTCTTCTTCCCACAGGCTGTATAGGATACTCCATTGTTCACTAGTGATGTCGATGCCTGCTTCGCGGAAATTCTTATGCAGTCGCCGGGAAATAGCCGTATATGCTTTCCCGGTAAGAAAGTCGTAAAATTCTTTAGCTTGAAAAATAGAATCGCTCATTGTTGTAAAGTTGTATATGCAACTACAAGGATTGTGCCAAAAATGCTTATTGGCCATGGTCAGGATTCGTGGAACTGTTTATTAATGCGTCCGAGGTTGTCAATCATTTCCTGGATGCGTGCATTTTCCTGTTTGATGTATTGTTTCATGAAAACGAAATGACAGATCAGGAACCAGCAGACTACAACCAGCAGAAAGGTGATAAAGGCCCAGAAGGGCACGGAGAAATACATTTCAACGGCATAAAGTCCAAAGGCGACGGCCAATACGATTTCATATGCCATGTAATTCCGGGTATTGAAACGGTTGCGTTTTTGCTTGAATGCCTGTAGGTAAGCGATATACTCCTGCGGTTTGGATAAAAGGGAATGGCTGCTGCTGATCCGACGATAATCGGCTAACTGGTTGACAAAGAAATAACAGATACAGCCCATGGTCAGTGCCAGCGCGAGGTAGGTGGTCCAGGTAGAAAACGAAACGGCTACCCAGACCGACAGGAGTACGATGATAGCGGCTGCAACTATCACGCTTTGCCAGAAGAGCTTTTTCGCCAGCTCGCTCTTGCTTTCTTTGATCCGCTTTAATATCGTGTCAAAGCTAACGTTTGGTTCCGGTGTTTGCCGGTGCCAAAGCTGTTGTAAATCTTCAAACCCTTTCATTTCTATTGTATATTTCTGTTAGCTTATGTTTTATCCGGTGTATTTTGACCCGCAGGTTCCCTTCGGAAATTCCCGAAATCTCCGCAATCTCCGGGTAGGGGATTTCATCAAGTACCATGGTAATGATAATGCGTTCATTTTCTTCCAGCTGCGCAATGGATTGATACAATAACGCCACTTGTTCTTGCTTTTCCGACGGTTCTTCGGTATGATTTTCAATGATGTGATCGTTCAGTTCATCGGTGGCGCGGCGCTTCGCTGTGCGCAGGTAGGAAAGACAGGTGTTTACCGCAATACGGTATATCCACGTGGAGAGTTGCGACTGGTTACGGAAGGTGTCGAGGTGCTGCCAGACCTTGATGAAGGTTTCCTGCATCAGATCATTGGCCGCATCGCTGTCGCCGGTATAGCCGTAGCAGAGGTGGTATACCCGCTTGGAATTGTCGTCAAATAGTTGCTGAAATAATATGCGTTGATTACTCATGAGCAGCGGTTACGTGGATTAGACGTATGGAACAACTACCTGTTACAAAGATGCGGATAAGCGAGTAGACTTCCGACATGTATCGGATGCTTTTTTCCGGATATTTTTTTAACTTTAACAAATGGAAACGATTCTCCCGATCCTGATTGCACTGGCCTTTTTTGGCCTTCAGGCGTATGCGAATTTTCAGAAAGAGCAGGAAAAGGCGCGCAAAAGAAATCCGGCGCAGGGCCGGCCGCGGCCAGGCACGGACGAAGCTGCCGTAGGCAGATCCGCACAACCCGGCAGGGCTGCCGGTAAACAGCAGGCGGGCGATCGTGACCTGCGTACACCTGCGTGGCAACCGGATGAAACGTCCGCTACCCCCTCCGCAGCTTTTGATGCGTATACGGGTAATATCGACACAGCGAAAATGCGCCGGGTGCGGAGCCATTCCGGCAAGCGTGTGCCCGAGCGGCTGCATGTGACAGACGCTGCGCATACGGGAAAAGCAGATGAAGGATATGCATTTGACCTGCGGGATGCCATCATTCAATCGGCAATTTTGGAGCGGCCGTATCAATAATGGAGCAGGGTCGCTGCTCAAATATCCAATTTAAAATCATCGATATCTTTTAAAAACGGCAGGCTCGCGCGGGTATCCTCAATGTCTTTCCGGTAAATGGAGAAGGTATACAAGTCCTCGTATTCCGGTTTATAATATACCACATCCCCAATCGGCGAGATGCACATGGAGCCGCCGGAGTAATACACTTCGTTGCCATCGTGCCCCACGCGGTTTACGCCAATGACGAAGGCCTGGTTTTCTATTGCTCTTGCCGGAATGAGGCTCCGCCAGTGGGCGGACCGCCTATCCGGCCAGCTGGCCACGTATAGCAAGACATCATATGCGCCACCCAGGTTGCGTGACCAAACCGGGAACCGGAGGTCATAGCAAATCATGGGGCATATCTTCCAACCGTGAAGCTCTACAATAACCCGCTTATTGCCCGGTGTGAATTTTTCATTTTCCCCAGCCATGCCAAAGAGATGCCGTTTGTCGTATTTTACATAGCTGCCATCCTGATTCATCCAGATGAACCGGTTATAATACTTCCCATCTTCTTCAATGATGAGGCTCCCGGCGACCACGCAGCTATATTTATGCGCCGTTTCCATCATCCAATGCATCGTTTGGCCGTCCGGTTTTTCGGCGCATTTCTCCACATTCATCGTAAAACCGGTATTGAACATTTCCGGCAAAATGATGAGGTCCGTCTTTTCGCGGATTGCCGATAGCCTGAGCGAAAGATTGCTTAGGTTTTTATCGATGTTTTCCCAAAATAGGTATGCCTGGAACGTGGTGATCTTTAATGCATCCATATCTGAAAACAATGAAGTTCTTGATTAATTTGGGTGTGCCAAAAGCACAAGTTAACAATAAATTTGTAATTGCGCAGACTGATCCCTGTGTCCGACTGGATTTTCCTGCAACAAATAGCTACGCTTCTCGGTGAAGCAAATTTTGAGCCAGTGTCCGCAAGGGGGTCTTACGGGCTTCATCAACCGCAATGTTATCCAGGGCGCTGAATGCCTTGTCGATGTAATTTTGTTTGGCGGCCTCGACTAATTGCTGGATTTGCAGCCGGTCGTAAATGGCTTTTACCGCATCAATTTTATTTTCCGGCACCGGGTCTTTGGCAGTAAATAAGCTGGTCAGTTCGACCCGTGTCTCGGCATCAGCAGCTTCAAAAGCCGTGACCAATAAATAGGTCTTTTTGTTTGCCAGTATATCGCCGCCGGGCTTTTTGCCAAATTGCCGGGGGTTGCCGTATACATCAAGTAGATCGTCCTGCAGCTGGAATGCAATGCCCAAATGAATGCCGAATTCGTAAATAAGCCGGGCATCCGTTTCGGTCGCGTAGCTGACGATGGCACCCATTTTCAGCGCCGCTCCCAGTAGAACGGATGTTTTCAGCGTAATCATATGGATATACTCTGCGAGGCCGACTTGTTTCCGCTGCTCAAAATCCATGTCCAGCTGCTGGCCTTCACAAACTGCTGTAGCCATGGTATTGAATGTGCTGACCAACGCCGCCAGCCTGTCCCCCCCACAGCGGGCCAGCTGATCATACGCCATAATCAGCAGCCGGTCGCCGGACAGGATCGCCACGCTGCTATCCCATTGTTGATGAATGGTCGGTTTCCCCCGCCGGAGCGGGGCCGCGTCCATAATATCATCATGAACCAGACTGAAGTTATGAAACAGTTCGATGGCAAGTGCAGCCGGCACCGCCCGGTCGCTATCGGGTATCGAGAACAGGTCGGCCGCCATTAATGTGAGCAATGGCCGGATACGTTTACCGCCGATTTGCAGCATGTACCGAATCGGGTCGTACAGGTTCTCCGGTTTTTCGGGGATGTGGATGTTGGATAATGCTTCGGCAATCCGCTGCTGTAATTCGACCGTCTGTTGCATGCCTGTGATTAATTTTGGGCTAAGATAGGGATTCAGATCGGAAAGCCGCTTGTTGGAAACCTGGTTTTAAAATCAAAAAAAATATAGTAGGTTTGATGGCATGCACAGCATAAAGCGGGTTCGGTACCCGAAAGAACCGCTGCATGGGTTACAATTGGAGATTTAGCGTATTAACAGGTGAGTAAGTTGCATACATCCACAGCATTGGAAGCAGACCGGGAAACGATCGCGGGGATTGCTTCGGGAGATGCAGGCACCCTGGAGGCATTATATCGGGATTATTTTCCAATGGTACTGCACATGGTTACCCAGAATAGCGGGACATCGGATGAGGCAAAGGATATCTTTCAGGAAGCCGTTATCGTATTGTATGACCGGGTTAAGCAAGGCGGTTTTGAATTGAACAGCAAGTTGAAGACCTACCTCTATGCAGTCTGCCGGCGGCTATGGTTAAAACAGTTGGGTGATCAGGGAAGAATGTTTCAGGATGTGCGCGATTATGAAGATACAATATCGGTGGAAGACGACCTGGCGGTACATGAGGAAAAAGATCAGCAGATGTCGCTGATGGAAGAGGCGCTGGATAAACTGGGTGAACCCTGTCGGAGCATTATTCATGATTTTTACATATTGGGCCAGTCGATGCAGGAAATTTGTGAGCGGTTCGGCTATACCAACGCCGACAATGCCAAAAATCAAAAGTATAAATGCCTGCAACGGCTAAAGAAGCTATATTTTACAGAAAACAATAAATAGGGGAAGATGAACAGTATGAGTGAGCAGGAATTTATATTTCTTGCGGATAAATACCTGAGAAAAGAGTTGGATGCGGCAGAGCGGACTGCTTTCGAGGCGTATTGCATGGCGCATCCTGACAAGGCAACGCAGCTAACAACGCACCAATTGTTTCTGGAACAGTTGCAGGCACACGCTAACCGGAAAGCGTTAAAACAGGAATTGGCGGCTATCGCCGATAAATATGCTGCCGGCGGGCCGCAGGAAGCCAAACAGACAACCATTATTACCACCTTATGGAATAGGTTCAAGATTAATTCACTGGTAGCAGCTAGTGTGGCCATCATTGCCGTGTTCTCTACCTTGTGGTTGTCCGGCTATTACAAGACCATTGAAACCACCACATCGAACTATAGCGCACTGCGGCGGGACATGAATACGGTGAAGAAAAATGTAAATGCACAGAATGCGGTGATCAACAGCATCAATAGCGGTCAACGACGGGGCGATGAATCAAAAAGTCATTTTGGAGCGACGGGATTTATCGTTTCGACCAATGGGTATGTTGTGACCAATTACCACGTGGTAAAGGATGCCGATTCCGTTCACCTTCAGAACAGCAAAGGGGATGCATTCAGGGCCGAGGTGATTTATATTGATCCGGCCAATGACCTGGCGCTCCTACATATCGGCGATAGTGCGTTTAAACCCCTGAAAAGCATGCCGTATACATTCAAAGCGACCGTGTCGGATGTCGGGGAAGACGTCTTTACTGTTGGATTTCCCAGAGACGACATGGTTTATGGACAGGGATACCTGAGTTCACAAACCGGCTATGCGGGCGATACCACTGCGTACCAAATATCCATCCCTGTTAACCCGGGAAACAGTGGCGGACCGGTATTGGATAGCCGGGGAAATGTGATCGGTATCATCAGTGGCAAACAAAAAGGTCTGGATGGTGCGTCATTTGCCATTAAGTCCGAGGCATTATTAAAATCAATTGAAGCCATACCACAGGATTCCCTCACGGATAAATTAG
>NZ_JBEBRB010000040.1:0-24159 GCF_040395035.1 Parapedobacter lycopersici
ACGCGACTCCGGCAATTATATTCGTTTTCATGATAAGTATCTTTTGTTATCGCAAATCAGTTAAAATCCAAGTTGAAGCCCAGCCTCGAAGGTCCGCGGGATAGGATACATCCCGAAGTCAATTCCCCGGGTCAGTGAGCTTCGGCTGCCCTCGGTCAATAACCCGATTTCGGGATTATATCCTTTGTAATTGGTGAAGGTAGCCAGGTTATTGGCAGCGACATAAATCCGAAGCGATGCATTCCACCGTTTCAAAGCATCTTTCAGGTCATATCCCAGCTGCACATTCTGTATACGCAGGAATGATCCGTCCTCAAGGAACCGGGTGGAGGGGCGCGTGTTCTGCCCTGGGTTTCCGGTTACCGCCCGTGGAATACCGGTGTTCGGATTGGCTACCGACCACCGGTTCAGCATCTCGGTGGTGGCATTGTTATCCCCTTCACCCTCATTCAGGTCGGACCAGATCAAATTATACAACTGGTGTCCCTGCTTTCCATTCAGGGCGATGGACAGATCAAAGGCTTTGTATAGAAAGTTAAAGTTAAAGCCATAGGTAAAGTTGGGGAACGGGCTGCCGATTGTGGTCTGGTCGTTGGCATCAATCACGTTATTTCCATCCAAGTCGCGGTATTTGATATCTCCGGGAGCCGAACCCGACTGGCTGGCATGACCATTCACTTCGTCCCAGTCCTGGAAAATCCCTTCCATGATATAGCCGTAAAATGCACCTACTTCTCCACCTTCCTGTGTAATAGTAAGGGCCGATTGTTTACCGCTGTTCAGCTGGGCAATAATGGGTTTACCCGCATTAAGGCTGGTGATCCGGTTCTTATTGGTAGCGAAATTGCCGGATAATGCGTATTCAAAATCGTTAATCCGATCCCGGTAGGTCGCCGTCAGCTCAAAACCCTTATTCTGCAACGATCCCGCGTTGACAAATGCCCCCGCGTTCCGTCGGATCCCCGATGTGGTGGGTACCGGAAGCTGCAACAGGATATCATCGGTATTTTTGATGTAGTAATCCATCACCAGGGAAAGCCTATTATCGAGAAATCCGGCATCCAGGCCGATATTGGTCTGGGTAGTCACCTCCCATTTCAGGTTTGGGTTACCCATGCCCAGGTAAGCTGAGCCCGAGGATAAAGACTGATCGATGCCAAATACGTAATTCACAGCCCGCTGCACCATGGCATATTGTGCGAAGTTACTGATCTCCTGGCTCCCCACCTGGCCGTGGCTGGCCCGGAGCGTTAATCCGGAGATGGCGTTTACATTTTCCAGGAAATTTTCGCGCTTCACGATCCAGCTACCCGATACCGAGGGAAATACACCGTAGCGGTTGTTCTTTCCAAACCGGGATGACCCGTCACGGCGTACGGTAGCCATCAGGTTATAGCGTTGTTTATACGAATAGCTGACCCTTCCCAGTTGGGAGCGAAGTGCCCAGCCGGTTTCTTCACCGCTGATATCCCTGTTTTCAAACGAAGCGCCAATGGTGCGCAGGTCATTATTGGGGAAATCACGTACCTCAACGCCAATATTCTTAATCCATGATTTCTGCTGTGATAAACCAGCTACCACGGTGAGGTCATGTACTTCGTTGAAGGTCTTCTTATAGGTCAGTACGTTTTCAATAATGTAGGAGCTGTTGGAACCGTTGTCTTCATTTAATATGGCCATGTTATTCACCCGGTCCCCCATCTGGTAGGTCGGTATGAATTGAAATATGTTATTGAATGTCATCTCGCCACCTGCGGAAAACCGGTTGGTCAATCCCGGCAGGATGTCCACCTCAACGTATGTGTTCCCCATCACTTTGTTGTCGGAATTCCGGCTGTCGGTTAACGCCAGCGTGCCGATGGTGTTCTGCCGGCCTACCGGCGAATATTCCAATCGGGGCCCGTCATAACCTCCGAGGGCATCGGGGTCGTACACAGGCACCGTAGGTGACTGCTGCAGCAGCTGACGGATGGTATAAGAAGCCTGGTTAAATGTACCGGTCCACTTATTCCGGCTTAGCTCTACGGTTTCACCCACCCGTACACGTTTTCCGATCTTAAAATCGGAGTTGATACGTGCAGAATAGCGCTCATAGCCACTGTTGGGCAATGTGCCGTCCTGGCCGAGGTAACCCAGCGAGAAAGAGTAGTTGGACGATTCGTTACCCCCGGAGATACTTAGCCAATAATTCTGGCTCGCCGCCCGTTTGAATCCTTCTTCCTGCCAGTCAGTATTTGTCTGGAGGTTTTTTGATTTCAGGGGCTCCACCAGTGAAACGGGGATCGTTCTCCCTGCATTCTGGTAGGCTTCCGTAGCATAATCAATGTATTGTGCCGAGTTCATCAGCGGCAGGAATTTAGTCACGTCAGAAAACCCCGCAGTCGCTTTAAATTGCACCCGCGTGGCACCGGCTTTTCCCCGGTTAGTGGTGATGATCACGACACCGTTCGCAGCTCGGGCGCCATAAATAGCCGATGCGGAAGCGTCTTTCAGTATTTGCATGGATTCGATATTCTCCGGATTCAGCGAAGCAAGCGGATTAAAATTCCGGCTTGAACCCTCGGTCAATACCGGGATTCCGTCAATCACGAAAAGCGGATTCCCATTCCCGAAGGTAGTGACCCCCCGGATATTCATATCCAGCGCTCCCCCCGGCTGTCCACTGGTGGGGGTGATATTGACGCCGGCAATTTTTCCCTGCAGCGCTTCCTGAAAGCCCCCGGCCGTAACGCGGTTAATTTCTTCACCGCTAATGGAAGAAATTGCTCCGGTGATTTCACTGCGGCGCTGCGTACCATAGCCGATCACCACTACCTCATCCAGGTCGCTTACCGCTTCCTGAAGCGTGGCATTGACAACAGCGGCAGTACCAACTGCCAATTCCCGCGTCTCATACCCAATAATGGTAAAAACCAGGGCTGCATCCGGCTGGCTGACGGCGATCCGGTATGTTCCTTCCTCATTTGTGGTGGTGGCTGCCGTAGTACCCTTTACGGATACCGTTACACCCGGCAGCGGGTTCCCTTGTGCATCGGTCACCCTGCCCGTAATTTCCTGCTGTTTCGGAACAGCAGGCTTAAAAACGATAATGGTATTATCCCGGATCCGGTACTGTAAAGGGGTGTACTTAAAACATTCCGTCAATAGCTCTTCAACGGTCCGGTCCACCGCATGGACATTGATGAGCGGCGCCTTTCCCAGATCCTCATTATTGTAAATGAACTGATAGCTCGTTTCCTGCTGAATGATCTGGAATAGCTTGACGAGTTTTTCATTTTTTAGCGTTACGGTCAGTCGATGCTGGGATCGGGCAACGAGATTAGTCGCCAGCAGCATTGCGGCGAGCACAAGCACCCAGCTACGCATAACCTTGCCCTGAAGAAAACAGGTGTACTGATTTTTTATCATAATGTCAATTTATAAGTGTTAGTTACAGGAGTTTCTCCCGATTATGGAATAGAAACAACAGGAGGGATTAAACGGGTGACAGGAAAGAAAAAAACGCCCCTGTTTTTTTAACAAGGGCACATAGGCAATCCAGTACCAGTTGTATGAACCGGTTATTGATGTATTTTATCGATCGATAAGATACCGTTTCGCAGAGTAAACTGCACTTTTGAAGTTTCGGCAATAACATCCAGCAGGAACTGGATATCCGTATAACGCTGCAGCCGACCGGTAAAATGATAGTTTTTCACCTCATTGTCGGCAAAATGCGCCTTTATGCCGTACCATGTTGCCAATTCGTGCATCAGGGATGCAAGTGATTCATTTTCAAAAATGAAAAGCCCGTCCTTCCAGGCGAGTACCTTCCGGGCATCGGCCTTATTTACAACCATAGCTGCTTCACTTGTTACCACTGCTTCATAACCGGGTTGCAGTAGGGTCGACTGTGTACCCTGGCGGGAGGAGACCCGTAATGAGCCGTCCAGTAAAGCGGTACGGTCGGTTTTGTCTTCCGGATAGGACTTGACGTTGAAACGGGTACCCAATACCTTGATCTGTGATTGTTCCGTAACGACGATAAAAGGTTTATCCCGGTCGTGTGCCACTTCAAAATACGCTTCCCCTTTTAATGTCACCCGCCGTTCCTCGCCATCAAACGCCGTCGGATACCGGATTGCGGAGACCGCGTTCAGCCATACTCGCGTTCCATCAGCTAAGGTTAAATGATAGGTCCGTGCCACGGGAGTTATTACGGTATTCATCACGGCGGGCAGCTGCGCAGACCGCTTTTCTGTTGCATAGGCAAGTCCACTGCCGGTTTCCGTTATCTGCGTGCCATCCTGCTCATGCAATAAATCCGGATTGTCTCCCAGCGCAACGGTTTTTCCATCACCCATAATCAGGGTAATCTCGTTGGCGGCGGCCGGCGGGACAAGAATTTCCGGAACAGTCATTTGCTGCGGGGCGGTTTCCGACGGTTCCCGGTGCGCTGCTGACAGCGGATCCGCCTGTTGAAAAACACCATAGTAAACGGATAGTCCCGCCATCGCAAATACCGCTAATGCAGCGGCGTATGCAAAAATACGTTTTAAAGGTAATCTCCGCTGTTTGCCTGTTGTTGCGCGCTGCACGTGTAACCACAGGGCATCCGACCGGCTATCATCCGGCCATTGCTGTAGTTGATTGCCGGCATAGTCTACGTTCGTTAACCTTTCCCACAATTGAGCGTGCGTATGATTTGCTTCCCTCCATTTTTCCAATACAAGCAGCTCCTCCTCCTGAATGTCATTTCGGAGGTATTTATCGATCAACGCCGCGATTTTAAAATCTATATGGTCGTCTTTTATCATGCCGCTTCAGTATAACAATCAATTTGCCGATCAGGGTTACATTACCGATGGAATATTTCCGTTATCAGGAGGAAAAGGCCGGGCGATAAATTCTTTAAAAAAACACGTAAGCTGCGCAGCGCACGTAGTTTCTGTGTTTTCACTGTATTAATCGAAACATCCAGGGCATCCGCCACTTCCTGATTACTCATTTCCGCAAAATACCCGAGGTAAATTACATCCTTACAACCATTAGGCAGCTTTTCAATGGCGTGGTACAGGCCATTGAAAACCTCTGCCTCAATAATTTTTGATTCGACTACCTGCTCTTCAATCGGATTTTCCTGCCGGGAGATGTATTTATCAACGACCTTGGTATGTTTGTAGGCGTTACGGCACGAGTTTTTAACACACAGGTAGAGGAATGCCTTAATGGATGAAAGATCGGCGAAGCGTTCCCTGCGGCACCACAATTTCACAAAAGCTTCCTGCACAATGTCTTCCGCAACAGCCGTATCCGAAACTATTTCCGTAGCTAAATAAAGAAGGCGTTTGTTAAATAAGTCAAAAATCGACTTAAACGCCTTTTCATCTCCATTTCTGACTTGAAGCACTAACTGATGTTGGTCCACCCTGTTTGTTTCTTTTCAAGCACGCTTGCCGTAAATAATTTAGTTCATTATAGTTAGGGCACGAAGATAGGGAAATTCCAATCAGCTGTTCTTATTTTTTCTTATCGGTTTACGACATTCTCCGGCGCACCGTCCAAGAAAGCCGTCAGATTATTAACAACACTGTTCATTAAGCGTACTCTTGCCTCTTTTGTCGCCCAGGCAATATGCGGGGTGATCAGGCAATTTTTAGCCGTAAAGAGGGGATTTTCAGCCGGTGGAGGTTCAGTTGACAGCACATCCAGTCCAGCTCCGGCTATGCGTCCTTCATTCAGCGCTGTGGCCAAGTCCTCTTCCACGATAAGCGGCCCTCTCGATGTATTCACCAGAAACGCAGTTTCTTTCATCTTAGCCAGGGTATTCTTATTAATCAATCCGGCCGTCTGCGGGGTAAGCGGGCAATGAATACTGACAACGTCTGATTGGGTCAGCAGCTCATCCAGTGTACCCCATTGGAAGTTTCCGCGATGGGATTGGTCGGTTTGGGTGCGGCTGTGGCCGATGATGTTCATACCAAATGCGGATGCTACATCGGCTACTTTCTGCCCAATATCCCCAAATCCAATGATTCCCATGGTCTTATCCATCAGCTCTACCAATGGATAATCCCAGAAACAGAAATCGGGGGAGCGTGACCATTTTCCTTCCATTACGCTGTCGCTATGCCGCTGGACACGGTGGCAAAGTTCCAGCAACAATGCAAATGTCAGCTGAACAACCGATGAGGTGCTGTACCCAGGTACATTGGTTACAACAATTCCCCGTTTTTTTGCTTCGTCAATATCAATAATATTATAACCCGTGGCGAGTACACCGATATAAGTAAGTTTGGGCAATTGTGCCAAAATGGTAGACCTTATAGGTACTTTATTGGTAAGAATTACGTCGGCATCGGCTGCGCGCTCCACAATTTCCGCTTCATTCGTCCGGTCGAAAACGGTCAGCTGGCCGTATTTCTCCAGTACACTCCAATCGAGGTCGCCCGGATTCAGGCCATACCCGTCCAATACCACTATTTTTTTGATGTTTATCATTAGCTTTTTGATTTTAATGTTCAATATTAAAGATAACTTTTATCAAAAAGCAACAGCAATGATAAATTCATCAAAAAAATACATTATGATCCGCTAAATGCAGTCCGGTAATCCGGCAGCCGTACCAGCGGCAATAAAAAAGGATAGCTGGATCTATGGGCGCCCAAATGATGCAATTAAATCACCGAGCTGTGTGGCTGTACGCACCAGGTTTTGGGAAGTGCTACTCAGCGCTTCCTCCAACGGAACAGGGCCATTGCCGATAGCGAGCAACACATCAAAATATCGCTTCAGGGCGGGATGATTTTCAACGGGCACCTTACCAGCCAGTCCGATCACCGGAATATTACGGGCCTTAGCCCTGCTGGCTACACCAAATGGTCCCTTTCCTTCCAATGTCTGTGTATCGATACTTCCTTCCGCCGTAATCACCAGGTCACTTTTTGCGAGCGACTCGTCAAACCGGGTCAGGTCCAGAAAATAATCGATACCATTGGCCAATGTCGCTCCTAACAGGCCTTTTAATCCCGCACTTGCACCGCCGGCAACCCCACCGGAACGCAGGTCGGCAAGATTACTCCCTGTTTCCGAAAAAATCACCCCGGCATAATGCCGGAGTATATCTTCCAGTTGTTCGACCATCTCCGGGTCGGCGCCTTTCTGGGGACCAAAAATGCGGGCCGCGCCATTTTCACCAAGCAGTGGATTCAGCACGTCGCAGAGTATGGTAATCCGGCAATTTTTTAAACGTTTGTCGACCATGGATCGGTCAATTGCGTGCAATCGTTTCAATCCGGCGGGAAGGTCCAGAATAAGCTGTCCCCGGCGGTCCAAAAACCGCATGCCCAATGCCGCCAATAGGCCACTACCGCCATCCACTGTAGCCGATCCGCCCATGCCGATGACGACATGTGTTACGCCCTTATCCAACGCCGCGCGAACCAATTCGCCGCTACCGTAGGAATTGGCATGCAGCGGATCCAGTGTCTCCGGTGTCAACAGATGCAAACCCGAAGCGTCCGCCATCTCGATTACAGCTGTCTGTCCGTTTTCAATCAACCCAAAAGAAGCGGAAACAAGCCTGCCCAGCGGATCTTTTACCTTGGCATGGATAAATGTCCCCGTGCATCTTTCGATAATTAACCTACCGGTACCGTTGCCCCCGTCGCCAATCGGAAAGCATTCGGCGGTACAGGAAAGCCGACTGGCAGCTAGGCCCTTTTGTATACTGGCAGCCACGTCAGGTGCGTCGAGCGCATGCTTAAAGGCATTGGGTGCAACGAGAATATGCATGGGTGAAGCTATTCTTTGGTTATTCCATTCCCGAAAGATGTTCCAGCAGCTGGGCCAGCACGCTGTGATCCGAATCGCCCTTACCCAACGCGATAGCCGCATCCATTTGAGCCGCTACCTGGGCAGCGCCTGAAAGCGGTACTGCAAGCTCCTTTCCCGACTGCAATACAATATTCATGTCTTTTCGATGCAGATTTAACCGGAACCCCGGAGTGAAATTACGCTCGATAATCCGGTTTCCGTGAAGGTCCAGTATCCTGCTTTGCGCAAATCCGCCGAGTAGCGATTCACGTAGCTTCTTCAGGTCTACTCCTGCTTTTCTGGCCAGTGTGAATGCCTCAGCAACTGCCTGGATCGTCATGCCCACCACCAATTGATTGCATGCTTTGGCCGTTTGACCGGCACCCCGTTGCCCCACATGTACAATATTTTTGCCCATCGCCTGCAATATCGGCAACGCTCGGGAAAATGCATGATCATCCCCCCCTGCCATCACCGACAATGAACCGGCCTCCGCCCCCACCTGTCCGCCCGATACCGGCGCATCCAACGCCGCGACCCCCTTCTGGCGCAATGCTTCGTATAATCTGATGGCCACGGCTGGAGCAATAGTGGACATATCAATAAAAAGTGCCCCGGCGGCAATACCTTCCAGCACCCCGTTTTCACCGAGAACCACCTCCTCTACCTGCGGCGAGTCGGGAAGCATCGTAATCAGCACATCGCTGTGCCGCGCAATTGCCGCATAGCTATCAAACAGCTGAGCCCCTGCCGTCGCTAATTCTTTTGCGGCCTTGCTCTGTTTGAGGACCGCAAGGGGATAACCAGCCTTTATTAGATTGTGTGCCATGGGTTTCCCCATGATACCTAAGCCAATGAAACCTATTTTTTCCATATTAATACCATTCATGATGCGTACCGGTCCGGATGCATCCGGACCGGTACAGCAAACTTCCATAAAATATTTTAAACTTCATCCGATACGGCCTGTAAAAGCCCCTTGATATAACCGTAACAAAAAGCAAATGCCTGGGCATTGCTCCCCTCAGCGGCGTGTACCGGAACATGATCAGGCATCACCATGCCATCAAAACCTACATCGCGCAACGCACGGATTACCTGGAAAAAATCCATGTCGCCATTATCGGGATAGACTTCCTGAAAATTGTCCCACCCTCCTTTGATGTTCCGCAGGTGAATATTGAATATTTGATTCCGTTCGCCCACCCATTTGATAATCGGTAAAATTTCGGTTTTCGGATCCTTGAGCCCCTCTGCAATGGAACCGATACAAAAATTAAACCCGTGGTATTCGCTGTCGGAGAGCTGCGCAAACCGCTTAATGCCCTCAAACACGTCTGGACTGTTCCACCGGGTAATCCCCCGATAACCGGGGTGGGTCGGCGGATCCGCGATGTGATTTCCCAGCTTCACCTTGTATTCTTCTGCCACAGGCAGCACCCGATCAAGAAAATAAGCAATCCGTTCAAACATATCGTCAATGGAAACATCGCCGGCGACGGTCTTCGGATCATTGTTTTTGACTGCCTCATCGTAATTCCAGGTACTATATGAAGCATTGCCCCGTTTAGGATCGACTGTCCTGCCCGTACGTAATACCGGAAGTATCGTAGTATTGTAGTTTAACAATTTGACACCGGTCTTCCCGGCCACCTCGATCATCTGCTGGATGATTTCGATTTCCCGGTCCCGTTCGGGACTCTTTCCCAGCATAATATTGGGGTACAGCACCCGATCGATCCCTGCAGAAGTGAGCGGCAAGTGATAAGCATCCAGGCTAATGCCGTACTTTTCACATGCTTCACGCTTAGCCATGGAATCTTCGAGATCCCATCCTACGCCATCGATCACTTTGGGCATCCCGCCATCAATATTGTACACACCATGCCGGGCTTTAAACTCGAGGTTCTCGATGGTGGTCCCCCCCGACTGGCAGCCTACCTTCATCAGTACCTTCTTTTTTGCTGCCGCGGTATTTTCGGCTACAGGTGTATTGCAGCTCACTGCCGCTGTGCCTACAGCACCGCCTAATACGGCAGCGCCCATGGTACCGGCGGTTATGACAAATTTTCTTCTTTTCATCGTTTCATTATTTATGGTAAATATTCAGTTAACTAAATCAGATCAGCGGCATCAGCTGCGCGGCAACGAGGATAACGATCAACCCGGTTACCCCCATGATAATGCTCATCGGCATGAAGGTTTTCAACGCCTCCTGCTCCGTGAGATTACTCATCTTGCACACAATCCAGAAGCCGGCATCGTTCATCCAGGGAACCAACTTGGCGCCACAGCCGATGGCCAGGCCCAGGTAGAGGTGGTGGTATTCGAGGTGACCGGTATTAGCCATACCAGACAGGATGCCGGATGCCGTAATAAGTGCAACCGTGGCCGAACCCTGTGCCGTACGGACTACCGCGGCGATAAAGAACGCCAGCGGGATCAGCGCCATCTGGTAACCGCGGGTCATTTCCACGATGGTGGAGCTGATGCCAGTATATTGAAGCATACTACCGAAAGCGCCGCCTGCGGAGGTAATCAGGATAATCCCACCACCGCTCATCAGTGCCGCCTGCACGAAGGCCGT
The DNA here is from genome assembly GCF_040395035.1 of Parapedobacter lycopersici. Classification (GTDB taxonomy): domain Bacteria; phylum Bacteroidota; class Bacteroidia; order Sphingobacteriales; family Sphingobacteriaceae; genus Parapedobacter; species Parapedobacter lycopersici_A. The sequence continues at coordinate 10,382 of NZ_JBEBRB010000040.1, forward strand.
CATGCCTTCTTTACTTTCCCTCTTCTGCTTCACCAGCAGGATCAGTGCCACCAGTCCACCGGCAATCAGTGCAATATTCTTGTCACCAAGGAAATTAATCAGTGAGATGGTGGCCGAAAGCACGGCAGACGGTTCCGCAATAGTTTCAGCCGGCAATAACGAATGCACGAACGTATGTGCACAGATGAATACCAGCGGAATTAGTACCGGCAACAGTGACCAGCCCAATGAAGGAAGTTGTTTATCGTCCTTTTCCGCGTTGCTCCGGATATCTTCCAAACGGGCATCCAGCGAATCCCGGACGGGAATCGTCCACCTGCGGTTAGCCCAGGTGGCAAACAGGTAACCTGAAGCGCTGGTAACGATTCCCAGAAGTGCCCCGGCAATCATCATCAGGCCAATGGGAATCTGCATCTCCCCGACCAGAAAGAGCGGTCCGGGAGCAGGGGGTACCAGCGAATTGGCCATCACAGCGCCGGCAAGGATGGCCAACACCAGCAACAGGTAATTTTTCCCGATCCGCATCGACATGGTTTTCGCCAGCGGCATCATCAGAAAAATAACCGTATCGAAGAATACCGGTATTCCAATGAAAAAACTGCTGATCAGGAATCCAATTGGTGCACGCTCAATACCGGTCATACGCAGCATGGAACGTACAATCTTTTCGGCAGCACCACTATCCAGCATGCATTTGCCGATAATGGCAGCCATCGCAATCAGGATACCGATTTTGCCGCACGTATTACCAAATTCCACTGCAATCCGCTCGCCAATGCTGCGCTCCGACAGTTGCAGTGCAGCATCTGCGGGCAATCCCTTATCCAATCCGAACTGTTCAATCGCCGCCGCGGGCGTCATCCAGGCAACCACGAAAGCGCCCAGCAGCAATGCCAAAAAAGGATGGAGCTTCATTCCGATAATCCCGCCCACCACGATAAACATGCCGATGAGCAGGATAAATATGGGATCGGCTATCAATTGGGTGATGCTCATCATGTTCGATTTAAGGGTTTGGAAATAAATGAATTTAGCTTGTCAGCCGTCTGGCGGGCACCCTGGGCTACGAATGTCGCATCCGCACCACAGGCAATTAACTGGATGCCCATTTCGTGATAAGTGGGAAAGTCGGCAGGGTCGAACAGCAGGATTCCCGTGGCTTTACCTGCTTTTTTAGCGGCATTTACCGTGTCCCTAATGGCGTCTTTGAAGGTGGGATGGTCAAACTGTCCGAAAATGCCAAGCGCCATGGACAGGTCTGCTGGTCCGATAAAAAGCACGTCTACCCCCTCCAGAGCAGCAATGCCGTCGAGGCAGTCAAGGGCGCCGGGTGTTTCAATCTGGACGATACCCAGCAGGTTGTCTTTGGCTGTTTCCCGATATTCGGAGAAGCGCGTGCCAAAATTAGTGGCACGTACCATTTTAGCTACGCCACGGACTCCTTCGGGTGGATAAAACAACCCATCGACAACGGCTTGGGCTTCTGCCACATTATTTATCCGTGGGCACATAATGCCTTCAGCACCCAGGTCGAGCACCCGGTGCAGCCGCTGCCGTTCAAAGCTCTCCACACGCACCACAGCAGCTGCCGGTGTGTGGGTCAGCGCCTGCAGCTGAAACAGCAGATCTTTGCTTTCTCCGGCACCGTGTTCGAGGTCAATCAGTACCCAGTCAAATCCGGAAAGGCCTACAATTTCAGCGGTGACCGAACTCCCCAGATTCAGCCAACAACCGGTGAGTGTTTCGCCCTGTTTAAGTCTTGTTTTTAAGTTTTTCATATTTTTTTTGTTCTTGCTGTTAGTGGCATCAATGAGATCACCGAATTATCGTCCGTTAGGGAATATCCCACCAGACACGTGTATCCAACAGATCGGGCCCCTGCCGTGTAATTGCCTGTTGTACGTTTTCCTGGTTTACATTTAATTCCGAATCGGGGTAGGTAATACGGCGTATAAAATTTTCCGATTGCAGGTCGCTGCCTGGATAAGGATTAGGCGTTAGTTCCGGATAGCCGCTTCGGCGAAAATTGGCAAATGCTTCCGGACCATTTAAAAAGGACGCTACCCAGTATTCTGTATTGATCTGCTCCAGGGCGGCGCCCGCATCCAGCGGATGAGCTGCCAGATAAGTGGTAATCGCATCTTCACCGATTGCGGTACCGCCACCGTATGCAGCCAATTGCTGCATATGCGCCCGAACACCATCGGCATATAAGGCTGCTGCATCATCCGAAATCCAGCCCCGTACAGCGGCTTCAGCAAGCAGCAGCCGGGTCTGTGCATGCGTTACCAAAAAGCTCGGTGCTTGCGGGTCAGCCATTCGCGTACGGTCCAGCTGGCTATAGTCCCACAGGCTGGCCAGTCCACTTGCCGCCACAGCCTCCGATACGGTGGTGTTATCATATCCCTGAGGCATTCCAATCTGTACGTCAACCGAGCGGTCTGCCAATCCCTCCGTTTGGTCGGCTCCGCTGGTGGCACCGATGTAACGGACAGCAATGGACGTAAGCCGCGGATCGTCATTCATTTTAAGGTAATCCACAAAATCCTCGGTAAGGTAATAGAAGGCCGACTGGCCACCATTCAACTGACTGCCAATGGGATTGTTGAAATTGGCGTTGTGGCGGATTATGGCGTTATCGTCATTGGACTCCATTACCCCCCCGGCAACGGCCCGGGCGGCATAGTCAGCAGCTTTACCGGGGTCTACCTTGGAAAGCCGCATGGCGGCCCGCAGCAGCAGCGAATTCCCCAAACGCTTCCATTTTGTGATGTCGCCTCCATAGAGCACTTCGCCTGGCACCGGCTGGCCCGCGGGGTCCAGCGCAGACGAGGCCCCTTCCAGCTCATTCAGCAAGTCGGCATAAATGGCTTCCTGCGCGTCATATACCGGGTTCGACACATTCTCCAGGTAGCCCTGCCCTGCACCGAAATAGGGAATATCCCCATACGTATCGGTTAATACCATAAAGGCAAATGCCCTCCATATCCTCGCAATATGGTATAAGTTGGCCTGGGCAGGGTCGTCCTGGGTACGGTTGATGACGTCGACTAGGTTTTTGATCAGGTTACGGTAACCGTTCTCCCAGTTTCCGGCAGCTACATTCCGATTATCCTGATTGAAATTGGCCGCGGCGCCGACACCACTGAACGGCGTAATCATCTGCTTGACGATCGTTGTCTCATAACTCAGGTTACCGTATGTCGGTGCGCTGGAAACAATCGCACTGTTTAGCTGGAATACCGGTTCCACATCGGTAAGGGCGATGGGATTGATATTCATCTCGTCAAACCCGCTGTCGCACGAAACGCATACGGCCAAGGAGAGCATACCGCCTAATATATATGTGTTAATCCTTTTCATGTTATCGATACTTAAGTGTTGAAAAATTAGCTGCGGCGATTCATTAGAATTTCACATTCAGATTGAATCCCACACTCCGGGTGATGGGCAGTCCGGTTGCCTCCAGACCCACCAGGTTATCGGATGGAAATCCGAATTGATCCGGATGGATATTAGGCACCCATTTTTTCAAAACGGCCACATTATTCACAACGACACTCAACCTAAGGCCCTCTATAAACCGCACCTGGTTCAGCAGTTTTGAAAAATCATAACCAAGCGTTACCTGTCTTAGCTGCCAAAGACCAGCATTGTATACAAATTGCTCGGCGATGTTCTGGCTTCGCACCGTTTCATAAAATGCCTGTAATCCCGAAGCAGTGGTATTGGGTTGTCCGTCCTCATTAACCCCATTGCCTACCACTACGTTTTCTTCCCTCCCCGGCAGTGTTCCTTTATGCAGGCCGTGCCGCCAGGCATTGAAATTCGTCCCCGATATCATCTTATGCCCCAGCTTAAAATCAATCAGGAAAGAAAAAGTCAGGTCTTTGTACCTAAAGCCGTTGTTGATCCCGCCCACCCAAAGCGGTAGTGCGCTGCCAAAGGCGATTTGTGAGGGTGTGCGCAGCGGACGTCCGTTTCCGCTGTCAAAAACCTGCCGGCCCTGATCGTCCCTCAAGTATCCAAAACCATACAACTGCCCCATGGCCTGTCCAACTACCTGCCGGAGCTCGCCGGTAAACTCACCGGTACCAACAGTGATCATATCATCGCTCACATCCTTCCCTAGATTCAGCACGTTGGTCACGTTATAAGCTGCATTAAAACTGGCGTTCCATTCAAAATTTTCCCTTGCTACCGGCGTGCCCGTAACCAGCATTTCCAATCCACGGTTCCGGCTTTGGCCGACATTCACCAGCTGGTTAATATACCCTGAGGCGTCTGAAATCTGTGCCTGCAAAATCTGGTCGGACGATAGCTTATCGTATCCCGTTAACTCAAAGCCCAGCCGGTTGGCGAAAAACTGCATTTCAATGCCCACTTCTTTTTCGGTGACCCGCATGGGACGGAGATTGGGGTTTGGGACGACCGTACCATTGATGTTGGCCAACGTCCGCGCGGAACCATCAGGACCGGCGAACTGTAACGGGTTAATGAAATAAAAGAGGTTATTGGAATAGGGCTGTACATCGGTATCGCTCCCAACTTCGGCATATGCCGCGCGCAGCTTCCCAAAAGAAATCCAATCCGGCAGTGATTCACGCAAGGCCTGGGAAAAAACGAAACTGGCCGTGACGGACGGGTAGCTGATGCTTCTGTTCTCGGGTGACAGGGTAGAAAACCAATCGTTCCGCAAGGTACCGTTCAAGTATAAAAATTCCCGATACGAAACCTCAGCGGCGCCATATACCGAGTTCACCTGTCTTTCAGTAATGCTGTAGATCGGACTAAGCTGCCGGCCATTACCCAGCGTATAAAGCCCACGTGTATAAAAATCATCCACCAATACATTATTGTTGGTCAATTTGCGGTACATCTGGTTACCCCCCAGTGTCAGGTTAACACCAAAATCACCGAAGGTACGCGTCGCATTGACCAGGATGTCTGCGTTAATCTCCCTGAAATGGCGAACATCCTGCACGTATTCACCGTTAACAAATCCCGGAGGAGCAGGTGCCTGCCGCTGGCTGCCCGTAGGCAAGTTATATTCCTGATCCCGTGCATAATAATCCTGTCCCACACGCCCCTGCAGGTAAAGCCAGTCGGTAAAATTATAGCGCGCGGTGATGTTGCCAAAGATGCGGTCACGATCGATGTTATCGAAACGCGTTAATGCAAAATACGGATTGGTCCGGTTGGTAAATCTTGACCACAGGTATTCATTCCCGTTTTCGTCGGTGGCGTACTGTTTCAACAGATCCAGCGGCATGGAATTGGCCAGGTTGTAAATGACTACCGGGCTGTAGTCCTGTTCAGCAATATTCGGCGGGTTATGGCGCCGTTCGTTGGAGTAATTGATATTGCCGGAAACGGTCAGTTTATCGGCAAATGTATGGGTAAAACCCAGGTTCACCGTTTTCCGGTCATAGTCCGATCCAGGTAGAATGGCGTTGCTGTTCATGTTGGAAATCGAAAGGTTAAAACCCCCGAATTCACCTCCAGAAGAGAGGGTTACGCTGTTGGTGAAGTTAAAGCCACTCCGGTAATAATTGGTAATCTGATCCCGTTGCGGGACATACGGCACTTCAACGCCATCAAACAGAATCTGTGTCATTCCAGGTTCAAACCGTTCCCCAAAACTCCATTGACCCGAGGTGGGGTTCGGTGCCGTGGGACGTACCCCGTTTTCTCCCTGGCCGTAATCATACTGGTAATCGGTATAATCCAGTGGTGTATCGTGCGTGAAGTTGGTGTTGTATTCCAGTCCGATACCTCCTCCGGCATTCCGGCTCTTTGTAGTAATCATGATCACTCCATCCTTAGCCCGCGAGCCGTACAGCGCAGAAGCTGCCGCTCCCTTCAGCACGGTCATGCTCTCAATGTCGTCGGGGTTGATGCTGCTCAGGCCGTCGCCACTGTCCGATGTACGGTTACTGCCGCGTTCACTCACATCGCCCCGCGCACCGAAATTGGTGTTGTCTATCGGCACCCCATTGACCACAATCAACGGTGAATTATTTCCGCCGAAAGACGACTGGCCACGAATCCGTATCTTACTTGTTCCCGCCGTTCCCGAACCCATGGATGTAATGTTCACACCTGCCATTTTTCCCTGTAGGGCATTCATAAAATTCGAGGTACGGTTCACGGTTACTTCCTCAGGAGCGGCAGTGGCAGTGGAATAGCCCAGACTTTTTGCCTCCCTTTTGATACCCAACGCAGTTACCACCACTTCGCTGAGCGCCTGCTGGTCTTCCTCCAGGCTGATGTTGACGGTCCGTTGCGACCCGATGGCGATTTGCCGTTCCAGGTAACCGATATAAGTAAAAACAAGCGTACTGTTTTGGGCAACACTCAGCGAGTACCGCCCATCCGCATTGGTAGTAGTGCCCTGGTTGGCTCCCCGGACCCGGATGCTGACCCCCTGAAGCGGATCACCCTGCTGGTTCGTCACCCGACCGCTTACTTCTTGTTGTTGCGGGGGCGTTACAGGTCCCTTGGTAGGCACCTTTTTGGAAATGATTACGCTATTGTCGCGGATTACATATCCAAGAGGCAGTCCTTTCAGGCATTGATCGAGCGCCTCGGTTACCGTCACGCCAGCCACGTGGATACTGACGTTCGGTGCATTAAGCAATGCGCCGGCGTCATACAGAAAATTATAGCCGCTTTGCCGTTTAATTTCCTTAATCACCTCCGTTAATGAGACGTTTTGCTCGTCAAGCGTAATTTTTTGCGCAATGGCAAATACGCTTACGTGCATGCCGACAATCAGCAATATGAAAAACAATCGCATAATTATTGGCGAGTTAATAAAATTGGTTAGTGCATTGCCATAGTGGTTTACGGCAATTTTTTTATACTTTTGCATCATACAGGTTTATTAAAATCGTTAGCTATACATTTTGATAAACTGAATTCGGCCTAAGGGCTTGGATAATCTTCCGGAAGCGTTCCCCCGCTTCCGGTTTTTTATTCAGCCGCCGATGTGAACGGTTATTCCATAATGACGACCCTACCTCCTTCCATTTTATAACGCAGCAGGCCCGTGGCCATCAGCGCGTCCATGAGTTCATTTATTTGCGCAAACCGCGGAATAGTACCGCCGATCCGCTTACCAGCCATGCCGTCCTGGTAAATAACTTCCACATCGTACCAGCGGCTCACTTTCTTCATGATTTCGCTGATCTCCTCATTATTGAATACAAACAGGTTTTCTTTCCATGATACTGCTTCATAAGGATCTATCGCATCTACATTGATGGCCTCCTTATTTAAATAGGTGGTTGCCTGCTGACCGGGCTTCAATACAGTTGACGGTTCATGCGCAGGGACTCCGCTTCCCGGGCGCACCAACGAGACTTTCACACTTCCTTCTACCAATGTCGTTTTTGCTTTTTGATCCCCATCATAGGCACTTACATTGAAATGCGTGCCCAGTACCTCCACTTGTTGTGTTTTTGTCTTTACAATAAACGGCCAATTCGCTGCCTTCTGCACCTCAAAATAGGCCTCTCCACTAATTTCAACCACGCGTTTTTCACGATCAAACTGAACCGGATAAGTCAGTGTCGTCGCTGCATTCAGCCACATTTTGCTGCCATCGGGGAGAATGACCTGATATTGGCGGCCTTTGGGTGTTATGATCGTATTCTTCAGTGTTTTCCCATCGGCATCTTTCGTATCTCCGCCTTCATAATGCAGCTGATTGCCTTCCAACGTAATCTGCATGCCATCTTCCAATGCCAATACACCACCGGCCACGCTATCGAGATTGATTACACGGCCATCAGCCAGCCGCAACACCGGAATATCCGAAGGTGCGGTTGTGATCGTCCGCAGAACGGGCGCCCGGTTGTTCCCCTGTAATGAACCCGTTTCCGGGTAGCGGGATCCCCCAACATTCCAAAAAAAGACACCCGCAACCACGAGGACCGCGGCGGCGGTACCCACCCACTGCCAGTACCTTCTTTTTTTGAATATCGGCTGCTGATTAAACTGCGAATGGCTGATTATGCGTTGGTATAATGCCGCTGAGTCAACAGCTGTTTCCGGATCCGGCGCCAGGTCAAGCAATGCTTCATCCATCAGCTGATCCAGCTGTACACCGTTTTCCTTTGCTGCCACGTAATCCAGCAACATAATCAAATCGGGCTTACTGATCGTTTCTGCCACATAATCGGCCAACAGCTGTCTCAGCTTATTCGTATCCATGTCGAAGCATTCAAGGTTATGGGACTGAGCCCATGAACTGGTTATATAGGAGAATACGTACGAACGGAGCGGATGGGTAGTCGGAATTTCTTTTAAACGATGAAATACAGAAAATACAGATAGAGAATGCCGTGTTCACTGAAGTGTGCCCGCAACACCTTTAATGCATTCATCAGATGGTATTTTACGGTGTTCTTGGAGATGTGCAGCTGTTCGGCAATTTCTTCATAAGACAGTCCTTCATATCGACTTAATGCAAACACCTTTTGTTGTTGTTCGTTTAGTTTTTTCAGGGCATCCTGGGTGATGCGTTCCAGCTCAGCAGCAAACAGCTTTTCTTCCACATCATTGTTCAACTCCGATTCCATTCTTGCAATCAGCCGTCGCCGGAAGTTTTCCGATGACGCCGCTTTCCGCCAGGCATCCACCAGCATACGCCTCGCAATGGTAAACAGGAACGGGGCGATCGGCATGTCCGGTCTGAGGTCTTCCCGGTGCATCCAAAAATTCAGAAACGTATCCTGGACAATCTCTTCGCTCCGTTCCTTATCTTTAAGAAAGCTGAAAACAAACCGATAAATTTTAGGGTGGAAACGGTCAAACACATTACGGAACGCCCACTCATCACCTGTTAATAAGTGCTGTACGAGGTCAGGCTCCGGAAAATGCTTCGTGACCATTTTGGAAAAAATTGGTTAATTGGTTCGGCCCGTTATTTCAACAGGCTTATGCAAACTTAACCAAAAAAAGGAAAAATGCAAATCGATAGACCGGGGACCACAGCGCGGATATAGTCGTGAGCGCTTGGTTACCATCACAGGTCGCCGGGGAATATTCGGTGGAATATTCTCCCGGCGAGACATGTTATTTTACTACGATCTCATCAGTGAAAATGCTGACCGGGTTACCCGCGCGTATATGCCACGAGGGCATCTTCAGCAGGTTTTCCGCGTGCACCTTAATGTAACGGGCTTTTCCGTTCGTATCGGCCCGGAACGATTGAATAGAAACCTTGCTGATGTCCGGATTTTCAAACGGGTTGGGGTTATGCGGGTTGTCAATCCGAATGGGGCTGCCGTATGTTGTGCCATCGGCAGATAGTGCATAAGTCACGTATTTTGGAAGCGCCATCAGGTGCCAATCCGGCTGAGCCTGTGGATTAAGAAAATCCATATTGATGGAATTGACCGGCATCACCTCACCCAGGTCCAGCACAAAATCCATGTGCACGCCTTCGTAGGATATCCAGTTGGCATCTGCTTTCTGCCAGGATTCATAGGATGCAAAAATACCGTCGGTTAACGCTTCTACACCTTTCGATTTACTGCTCGGCTGCGTGATAGGAATCACTTTTTTGCCAAACGATTTTACAGTACCTGTTTCCTCCATATTCTTGAAAATCCGGTTGTAAGATTCAAGGAAATGATCGGGGGTGCCGGCCCGCTCCCGTACAAGCGCTACCTCTTCTTTCTTGCAGCCTGCCACAAATTGTTCCACCAGCGCTTTCATTTCCGGTTTGGCAGTAATGGTTCCGTCATCGGCATGCCTGTACATGCTGCGCGGCGTATCAATCTCCGTCCGCCCGATCTGAATTTCCGCGTACATGATTGGTAACCGTGCCACACGTACCCGTTGCAGCAGTTCGGGGTCGTTCTTCACCGCATTTTCGGCCTGGTCAAATAGTTCCTTATACTTCGCCATTTTTTCGGCCGATAAAAAGGCTTCTTTCGCATCAATGGGGTCGCCGAAAATATCCAGCTGCATACCGCTTTCCGTAAGGGCCTGATGCAGGGCATCAATGTATTGCCGGATATACGGTCCGGCAGCGCCGTAATAACCGTTTACAAATTCGTCTATGATTGCCTGGTCATCGGCATCCGGATCCCACATCAATTTGTAAATCAGGTAACCCCGGAGCAATGCCATTTCAGCCGCAGCCTCATTATTTGCCTGCATATACAGGGCGTTCACGCTATGGTCGGTGTAAAACTTGATATTCGGCTTAATGGTAAAAAGGTTGGGGAAAGGCGCAAAGAAATTCGTAAACTGGATATTGTAATCCCAGATTAGAATATCGTTTGTAAGGCTGGCCCAGTCTTTCAGGTCATTGGAAAATGCCGGGTCCGTTTCATAGACAGGTGCCTGCCGTTTGCTTTCAATATTGCAGAGCATAATATTGACATTCGGTTCCGGTTTGATATTTTTCGGCGCCTTCCGGGTATACCAGTACGCCAACGTGGATATGATCTTGTCCGGCACCTGTTTTGCTACCTCATTGACGAAATAAACCATCGAACCACTGGGTACATCCCCGTATTTCTTATTCAGCGCGGTACAGGCAGCGCACTGGCAATACTGGTCGTTATCATTCTGGCTTACTGACCAATAAGTCGCTTCCGGATTTTCGGCGATTTTCTTTTTCAGGTTAGCCACTACAATTTCCACGACTTTCGCGTTGGAGAGACAGAGCTGGGTCCCCGGGAGCCGCGTCCCGTTGATCAGTGAAAAATACTCCGGATGTGTTCTACCATATTCTTCCGGCGACAACAAGGTGTTAAACGTATGCACAAACAATCCCCAGTCGTCCCGTGAAGAAACCTTATGCCAATCGGAAAGCTGCTGGTCGCCCATCCGGCTGTACGATGTTGTCCGATAGGTTACTTTCGGCGCAACAACCCTTTCTTGTCCCGGAAATGCAGCAGCATCGTTTTTCGGTATATACGTATATTCAGGTGAATACATCCGGAAGCCCACGGCCTCTAACAAATCATAAACCCCATAAAGCAGCCCTTTTTTCGCGCCACCGGCGATAACGATATGATTTCCCACCGGTTTATAACTGTATCCGCCATCCGCTAACTGGTCAGTGTTTACCCCTTGGGTTTTTGCGTAATCGGTTTGCCCGAGGTAAATGGCATGGGTACCCTGAAATCCACTTTCTTCCACAACCGGGATAGCAGCGCCGGAGATTTCCGACAGGTAATGCTGCAACCGTTCTGCTGCTTCCTTTTCTACCGGGTCGGCGCCGGCACGGATAACAAGTTGGTATTTTTTAAGGTCACTGCCCGATCCGCAACTGATAAATCCCGGGAGAAACGCCAATCCGGCCGCCATAAACCCCGAGGTTCTCAGAAAATCAAGTCTGGAAATGTCTTTGTTTTTAGTCGTGCTCATCATATTAGTTATTATTTTATTGCCAAATTGGAATCTCAATCCATGCGACAGATAGGGATGGCATCTTCTCATGGAAATAATGGTCTGCCTCAAGATTATGATTATTTCTTAAATCATCAAAGGAAATGGAACAAAAATAATTTAAGTCATCGTTTCTCAATACCACCCTTATGTGGCTTTTACTGTCCATACACTGGGCTGGCATGTTCAAGCAATTTCAATACAGGGCGTAGAAAAAAAATAAACTAATCAAGTTGAATCCGTAACTGGACGGTCAGCTCCGAACGCTGATTCCCTGTACTTGCATTTAGTCCGGTTCCTACCTCATCCACTCCCCAGTAGATAAATGTGGCGTAACGTAACCAAAGGTCTATCTTCCGTCGCAACCGATACCTTACATTGGCATAGGTGCGCATGCCGCGGTTATGGTATACGGGGAACGAATATGCGTACAGCACATTGTTTTCAAAAGCATAGATTCTGGACTGATAGCTTGGCGTACCGAACATGGCCACCCGTACATTGCCGCTGAACCTCGAGGCCATCGGTTTATAAATCACATCGTGGTACCACAGCCAGCCCATTTCCGTTGGGGTCCCCTCCTTCCGGTAATGTGAAAATTCCATCCGGCTGCGCATACGCCAGCGGTCGTCGAGTGCATATTGCCCGTCGATCCGCAACTGCTGCCGGTTGACGTCAACCACCCGGCTTTCCGGCAGGTCCAACGCAGCATTTTCAGCCTTGCGGCGATACCGATAACGAATGCTTGCCTTTGCCCGCTTGTACCATTCGTAGGTAAACTGCGTCAACATGTCTATCCCGCCTGACGGCGCATTTACCCGGTAACGAAGCCAGGGAAAACGAAATACATCCACATAACCCACCCATTGCACGCGCCGACCAAGCTGATAAGCCAAACCCGAATAAAACCCCCGTTCATTAACTGCGGTACTTCCTGCGGCAAATGCCTGGTTATAAAAAGAGTGATACTCCCGGTGAAAATCCCGATGGAGCAACACCAGTGAAAGGCGGTGATGCAAGTTCAGCATCGCGCCATTAAGGAAGGCGAAACCCCGGCCGATGTGATGAGCCGCCTCACCGAAAAAATACACATTGCGAACCGTGCCGCTGTAATACAAACTAGCATTCCATAGCGAACGGCCCCGGAATGCATACCGTGTATACAACCGCGGACGCGGCTTGATCGAAGCATCGAATTCCGTGCGGAACGCCGTTGCACCAAGCGTAAACCGGCGGCGCGCATACTGGATATTGAGCCCGTATACCCATTGTTGGAGTGCGTTCCGGTTTGCAGCTTCCGAGGGCGTTCGGTGCAGGCCGGTCTGACCGAGGGAACCAACGAGCTGCGTACTGTCAGCAGCGTGCTCCATGGAGCCATCCAGTTTACGCCACGAAACAAAAGGGGTAGCCGACAGGTTGGGCTTCAGGGCAATGGTTGCAGCGGCCCCACGCAAAAACAGCACCTCGTTGGATGATGTATACGGGCGAAGCCCGGTGCCCTGCTTGGCTACCTGCTGCAGCGTAGCCCCTTTCCCGAATCCGAGTCCCGACCACATAGCCAGTCCCTGGCCGAACTGCAGCGCATAATCGCCGATCACCAGGTCCCGGATACGCCCCTGGTTGCGCATATATACACTTCCGGAATAAAAGTCAAACCCTTGGCGCTGTGCACCGGAAAAAAAACGTTCCCCGGCATCCTTTTTCATATTTACCGCTACCCGCAGGTCCCGGTCAAAATGATAGCGGTACCGGACAAACACGCGATCCGGCGAACCCAGGTAGCGCGAGCGCGTGGTATCGCGGATGCCATAGCCCCGCTGCCTTTGCAATATACGTCCATACCTGACCATCAGGTCATGCGCACCTTCCGATAGCAGCTCCCGGGCACGAACTTCAGATAGTGAACCGGGGGTATTCACTTCCACAAAGGGAATAAGCATCCGCAGCAGCTCCAGGTCCATCCCTTCAATCGCCTGTAATTCATACGCGGAAACCAGCCTGCCCGATGCATGCCGGTGGGCCAGCAGGTTACCGATGAACAACTCAGGCACAAACAGGAGCTCGCGCAGTTCCGATCCATCGGTCCGGTTCAGGTCGATCGGATGCTGTCGATAAAATTCCAGCCGTTCGGCCAATTCCGTAAAATCAAAGTTCTCATCCCTGTCTTCGGCATAAAATTCACCCAGGCGCTCAATGAGCGCCGCATTGTCCGTTTGCCCGTATAATGAACACGTCAGCAACAGACCGCCCAGCACGATGCAGCTATAGTTCCTAAAACGCATAACTGATACCCATTTGTGGAGAAATCCCCAAGCGGGGATGAAACGTAGTGGCAACATCTACGACCATGTGATCCCATGCAATAC
>NZ_JBEBRB010000041.1:0-23365 GCF_040395035.1 Parapedobacter lycopersici
GCGAACTGGAACGTGCCGCGTCATTCAAAGACAAGGTGCGCGCAAACCCCGATAATGTAAATGCAGGATTGCTGACCTACCCCGTGCTGATGGCCGCGGATATCCTGCTCCACCGGGCAACCAAAGTTCCTGTTGGCAAGGATCAGGAGCAACACCTGGAAATGTCGCGGACGTTTGCCAACCGCTTTAACCGGTTGTATAAGACGGAATACTTTGCGGAACCTTACGCCTTTTCTTTCAGCAGCAAACTGGTTAAAATACCGGGACTGGACGGCAAGGGCAAAATGGGTAAATCCGAAGGCGAAGCCAATGCGGTATACCTCTCCGACTCCCCCGAAGTGATCCGGAAAAAAGTGATGCGCGCGGTTACCGACAGTGGCCCTACGGAGCCGAACCAGCCGAAAGCCGACGCCATCCAGAACCTGTTCGACCTGATGGCCGTGGTTTCGAGTCCGGACACCGTGCAGCATTTTAATGAACAGTATAATAACTGTACCATCCGCTATGGCGACCTGAAGAAACAGCTGGCAGCGGATATGATTGCCGCTACCGAACCGGTTCGCACACGCATCCATGAAATTTCAAACGATAACGACTATATTAGCAATGTAATCCGTATGGGAAATGAAAAGGCGCGGGAAAGCGCCCGGAAGACCCTGGCAGAAGTACGCGAAATCATTGGATTCAGGAAGTTTTAACATGCATATTGCCATTGTAGGAAATATCGGTGCGGGGAAAACCACGCTTACCCAACTGTTGGCCAACCACCTGAAGTGGGAACCCCAGTTTGAGGCAGTGGACGACAATCCGTACCTGGAGGATTTTTACAGCGACATGAAGCGCTGGGCATTCAACCTGCAGATTTATTTCCTCAACAGCCGGTTCCGCCATATTGTACAGCTGCAGCAGAAAGACATCAACATCATCCAGGATCGGACCATTTATGAGGATGCGTATATTTTCGCGGAGAACTTATACGATATGGGATTGATGAGCGCCCGCGATTTCGAGAATTACAGCGGTATTTTTGAAAGCATCGTTTCATATATTAAACCACCCGACCTGCTGATTTATCTCCGGGCTTCGGTACCGACGCTGGTGGATAACATCCAGACGCGCGGAAGGGAATACGAGGCGAATATCCGCCTCGACTACTTATCCAAGCTCAATGCAAAATATGAAAAATGGATCACGAATTATGCGTCCGGCAAGTTGCTAATCTTAGACAAGGACAAGCTTGATTTTGCCAACAAACCGGAAGACATGGGCTACGTGCTTCAAAAAGTAGAAGCCGAGCTGTTCGGTTTATTCTGATCCCTTATCCCCTATTACCATGTCTGCTATCATCGGTATCATTCCCGCCCGTTATGCATCTTCCCGTTTTCCGGGGAAGCCGCTGGTTGATATTGCCGGTAAGAGCATGATCCGGCGGGTCTATGAGCAGGCACGGCTAAGCAGGGCGCTCGATGAGGTCGTTGTGGCAACGGACGACAGTCGCATTTTTGACCACGTAAAGGCATTCGGCGGTCGCGTGATGATGACCGCAGCCGCACACCAGAGCGGGACAGACCGTTGTGCCGAGGTGGTGGCGGCCCACAAGGGGTTCGACCTGGCGGTCAATATTCAGGGGGATGAACCGTTCATCCATCCCGATCAGCTTGACCTGCTGGTCAGCTGCTTAACCAAACCCGGCGTACAGATTGCTACCCTGATTAAAAAAATCACGACAAGTGAAGAGTTATTCAACACCAATTCCCCGAAGGTAGTGGTTGATGCGAACGGCCGGGCGCTTTATTTCAGCCGGCAGGCCATTCCGTTCCAGCGCGGCGTGCCGCCGGAAGACTGGCTGCAATCCCACAGCTATTTCAAACACATCGGGATTTATGGCTTCCGGACCAACATACTCGCACAGCTTACCGCGCTGCCTGTATCCTCGCTGGAGGGTACGGAAATGCTCGAGCAATTGCGCTGGCTGGAAAACGGATACCCGATCCAGACCGCGGAAACAACCCATGAAACCATTGGCATTGACAATCCGGAAGATGTGGAGCGGGTTTTAAAAATCCACTACGGAAAGCATTAGTCTTCAGTAGTCACCCGATTACCGCAGCAGGTTGAGACTGCCTTTCAGTGCAGGGTATTCATTTCCCAGATCAATTAAGAAGTAATAAGCGCCGACCGGCAGGTTGGTACCCCGGTATTGTCCGTTAAACGGTGCATCCGTGCTCCTTCCTTCATATACCAACTGCCCCTGCCGGTCAAACACCCGGACAAGGGCACGGGTATAACGTTCGAGCCCTGCGGGAAACCAGGTATCGTTATAGCCATCACCATTCGGACTGAAAGTATTTGGAATACCCAGGTCGTCGCCGTTGAAGGTATTTACGGTAATCGGTTCCGTAAGGCTGCGGCACGCGCGGGCATCCACCACTTCGAGCACGTATACATCCGCGGGTATACCCGACAATTCCGCTTCATTGCCTACCAGCTCGCCGGCAGCATTATACCAACTGTAAGTATATGGTGCTGTGCCGCCGACAACCGCTATCCCACCGATTGCGCCACTGTTGGAATCACGGGCGACGTCTTGTACATACATGGCCGTCGTATTGAGCGTCAGCGGGACAGCTTCTTCCAGTCGGAATTCCCGCGGGTCAGGGACCTCACAGCCCGCTTCGTTGATCAACATCAGCCGGTAAATACCCGGCACCAATCCTTCCACCCGTTGGCCACTGCCTACCTCCGTGCCGTTGCTGTCCAGCCAACGCCATGCAGCCGGTCGTACTGTTTCATTCCCCCAGTCGATCTCCAGCACACCATCGTTCCCGATACAGGAAGGCTGTTCCGTTGAAACCGCATATTCAGGAAATACCACTTCTTCCTGTGCTACCAGATACCAATCGGAAAGCGCCATGCACTCCTCATCAGCAGTAACCAACAGGCGATAACGGCCTACCGGCACATCCGTTAATTCAAGGGCATTGCCCACCACTTGTCCGGTTTCGTCCTGCCATTCGTAGCTAATAGCCCCCTCGACCACCAGGCCGGTGATGCTACCCAAGGTAACCCCATCACAGCTTACAGGAATGATCTCCAGCGACTGCTCGTCGAACTGCGGTATGCCGATTTCCTGGACATCAACGAATGCCGCCCAAATCGTGTCGCAATCGGTATCACCCACAAGCGCTAGCCGGTATGTTCCGCCATTGGTAATATCGTGCAGGTCTGACCCCTCACCCACCTCTGTTCCCCGTTCATCCAGCCAAAGGACCTCCAGTCCTTCCATACCGGAGAGGCTGATACCGGTGATCTGTCCCGGACCATCGCAGGTAACGTGCTCCACCTGCATGGCCGACAGATCGGCCCGTGGCCCTTCAATGGTTACTTCATACTCGCCATAACAATTTTCGGAGATATACGCCCGGAGAAAATACGTTCCCGGCGGCACGTCGCGCAAGGGTAATGTCCCCCCCGTTCCGGACGGTCCTATCGGATTGTTCGATTCATCAAACCATTGCAGTCTGATAATCTCATGATTTCCGGTTGCAACCTGATAGTAAGTTGAGACTACCCGGAGGTTTTCGACGCGACCAACCGGCGCTCCGCATTCGGCGGCAATTACCCGTATATCTTCAGTATAGAACCGCCACTCCGGCAGGTGCAATTCATAATTTTCAAAAGTCATCGAACTGTTTCCATTACGCAATATACAGGTATATTTACCCGGGCCAAGGCCTTCGATTCTAGGTTCGGGGCCGCTTTGTAAAAGCCTTCCTTCTTCATCATACCATTCGATCTGCAACGTATTAATGTAATTGATTACTTCGATAGCCCCGTTGTCCCCTTCGCAGTCCGGGTGAGTCAGTATAAAGTTATCGCGGTGTTCGGCGTATTTATTCTCGAAGCCCACCTGTGTATAAGCAGATGATTGATTGCCTACCACGGCATTGGCGGTAAAGCGGCGGTCGGAAAAATCGCCGCGGATCTCCCAATTGCCGTTGGCATCTGCCGTGGTTTTTCTGAAGAACGTGACCGGACTTGTAATTTCGCAATCCGTATCGTCGTCGTAGATGTAAATCTCGGCATTCGGGGAAGCGACACCCCCGAATACACTAGGGCTATTTTCCAGCACTTCGATGGTCGGATATGTCGCCTGAGTCCAGAATGGATAGTAGACACAGTCGAAACTGTTTTTACGCACCGCTGCCACACCGGTAATCCCTGCGCCGTCGTGGGTAAAAGTATTAACGTCTGCGGCCTCATCCGTACCGATCTCCACGAATACCTGGTCCGGCGGCACATTGGTCTTGATTTCCAGCCAACCGATATTTTGATTGCCATATATGCCGATATCCTGGTAACTGTTATCCAGCTGAAGAAAATCATCATATAACTGGTTATCCCGGAACACGCCCGATTCGCTGTTGTTAAGCTGGGCACCGGACCGGAATTCGTTATTTTCCACGGAGAAACCGTTCAGCTGGAAACGTGTACCGGCACCTACCCGGTTGCCCTGGTCTGGCGACGCGCCGCCAAACAACACGTCCGACCCGGTGATGCGCAAGGCCATCGTTTCCGAATTCCCCCGGTTTTCATCGCCATTGGTATTTATGCCGATCCAATTGGACTGCACGGTAACGCCCGTCGGTGTACCTGTTTGACCCTGCTGAATATTGATGTGGACAGAGTTGTCGTCGAACACGTTGCCCATTCCCGGTTTTCCGATGATTATCGCGCT
This sequence comes from Parapedobacter lycopersici, assembly GCF_040395035.1. Classification (GTDB taxonomy): domain Bacteria; phylum Bacteroidota; class Bacteroidia; order Sphingobacteriales; family Sphingobacteriaceae; genus Parapedobacter; species Parapedobacter lycopersici_A. The sequence goes on from NZ_JBEBRB010000041.1 coordinate 4,739, forward strand.
GCCCCTTGTCACCTGGATGGCGTAATAAGAAGCGTTATTGGATTCCTGGCCGTACAACGTGTGAAACCCGGTGATGTAGAGCCCGTAAATCTCAACATGATCGGCGTTCACAACACTTAGCGCCCCTGCATTATCATTGGTGTAGACGCCAATACGGGGCGCAATCCGTACTTTGGCGTCGCTGGCACCGAATGGATCACCCGGCTGCGAGGTACCGTCGATGATTACATTCGACGTGACATCCGGCAATTCACTATCCAGCAGGATCGTCCGGGCCTCCAACGATCCGCCGGGCAAATTGAATAAAATCCGGTCCTGTTCGCTTGTCCCGTTAGCCGACGCCCGCAACAGTGCATCCCGAAGTGTGCCGGGCCCGCTATCGGCATTATTGGTTACGATAAAGTCCGCTGCATACACGGATAACAGGCAACCCATCAGCAAACCGGCCAGCAGGGCCAGCGTCCGGAAACAGAATATGGAGGTGTTTCTCATGGTGTTCAAAACAAGATCTGCGGACAATACACTTTAAAGCGGTTGTTTAGCAATAGTCCCAATACGATCTCGTGGCTGCCATGCGCCAGTGTACGTATCGGTCCCGTATTGAAATCATAGGAATAGCTCAAGTTCAGCAATGAGCTGATATTGAACCCCGCCATTGCCGAAAATGACTCATGATTGCGGTAACCGCCACCTACCCACAGCCGGTCACGAAATGCCAGTTTTACGTTGTAGTCACCTACCATAGGCAATCCCGCAAGCGACTTGAACAATACCGAGGGCACCACCGCCATGTCATCTCCCAGATGTATCTTGTAGCCCGCCATCAGATAGAACTGCTGCGCCGGTGCATCCCGGCTCACCGCGCTCCCGGACAGCGCCAGCGGATTACCCACCAGCTGCAGCGCCGACAGCCCAAGAAAAAACCGGGCGCCATATAGCCAAAGACCGACTCCGAGGTCGGGTGAAATCCGGCTCTCCGCATACTGTCCAAGAATGGGGTCGCCTGGTGTTTCCGTTGTTACCCCACTTGCATCGAACCGCACCTGGGAAATTCCCCCATTGATTCCGGCGGAGAGATTAATCGTTTCCGCTATCCGTAAATGGTAAGCATAACCCAGTTGTGCATCGGTGCGTCGGAACTGTCCAGCACGATCATATTGCAGGATTACCCCCAACCCGTGATGCGGCTCCGAAGCCCGGTAACGGTGGGAATACCCGCGACTGTAGGGGTTGTACCCCCCTTCGGGAAACGAATTGGCCCCGTCCTGGATATGGTTGTTTCCAATCGGCATATTTCCCGACAGGTATAGCGTCTGTGGCGCTCCTTCTACCTCCTGCCATTGGCTTCGCACCCCTGCCTTTACATCGACATACCGCTCAATGCCCGCCACTGCCGGATTGATCAAAAAGCTATTGAACAGGTACTGCGTATACTGTGGCTTCTGTTGGGAATAAACATGTACGGTAATGCATAATGCAAGTAATATCAGGCCAGTTGTTCGATGGCGCATAAATAGGTTTACTTGTTAGTCAACAACAAGTATAGTCAAAATATCTCTGACAATCAAGTAGGTAAAGGCAAAAACAGCCTCCCCGACCTGCCGGTTAAAAACATGGCGGGTGGGGAGGCTGGATCAATAGGATGATTTTCGGCTACAAACTTCCTGCGGTCAGAATCTGTCGGAAGTTTTTTACGCTTTGAGCAACGTCTTCGGTATTATTTTCCCAGTTATATTCGTACTCAGCGGAGATATTACCCTTGAAACCCTGGCGTTTCAGCTCAGCGATAACCCCCGCTACATTGCTGACCCCGGTTCCCCAGTGTACGTCGTGGGTTTCAGGCGACTTTGCCTCCAGGTCCTTAAAGTGTACGCTCTTCACATGGCCTTCCAGTTGTTTCAGGCACGCTACCGGATCCAGTCCGGACCGCACCCAGTGCCCGATATCGGCGCAGGCACCAACGTAATCGCTATTCGCAGTTGCCACAGCGGCCAACACAATTGACGGATTCCAGTACGGTGTCGGGTTGGGGTGATTGTGGATACCTACTTTTATCTTATATCGGGTGGCGAGCTGTCCTACCAGCGGCAGGAATTCCTCCTTGGGTTCGGAATTGATGGTCTGGATACCCATGGCATCGGCAAAGGCAAACAGCTGTTTCCATTCCGCTTCGGTATTTCCGTTAACCACGCCAAAAGCAACCAGTTTCACGCCTTTCTTCCGCAATTCCTTTAAGATAGCCTTTTGCGTAGCAGCATCCATTTTATAATCAAATTTACCCGCTATTCCGCCGCCGAGTTCCTGGCCGTTATAAGCCTCAACGGATTGCAGGCCGGCGCTTTTAGCCTTATCCACCGCTTCAAAAAAGGTAAACTCCTTAAACGTATACGTCTGCGCCGAAAGGCTCCAGCCTAATTTTTTCTCGGGATAGGATTGGCCTTTTACATGGGATACCGGCAATGCCGCCACCAGTGCAAACAGCACGAGGGCGCCGATTTTTTTTGTTAGGTAATGTTTCATGGTTTATACTGATTTAATTACAACATTGATTCGTTGGAAGATTACCGGTGTAGCTCATAATGAAAATCCCGTACCGATCCGCGCAGCCGTTGCCGCTGTATTTCCGTCAATCCCCGGGCTGTTTTCCCTGCGTCAATGGCTTCGTCGAGCTGAGCAGGTGTCCGGATGCCAAGCGCGGCGGTTGCCACTGCCGGATGGCTCCATATATAGCGCAGGGCAACATCCAGACTTGAAACGCCAATTTCGCGTGCTATGCCCGCTACCGCTTTTGCTGCCCGTGCGACCTCACTTTCGGTATATTGCAAGTAACTGACTGCTGTTTTTCCTGTCAGTAATCCCTGGGCAATAGCCCCGCGGGAAATCACGCTGATCTGATGTGCTCCGAGCAGATCCAGCACTGATTCCTCAGGCCGGTGATCCAGCAGGCTGTACTGCATCATCACGCTGACGATATTAGCACGTTCGATATACTCCCGGATTACATTCGGCCGGATGGAGGAAATGCCATACCAGCGGATTTTTCCCTGTTGCTTAAGCTGCTCAAAGGCTTCAATGGTTTCATCGATCGGATCGTCAATCGTGCCACCGTGCAGCTGGTAAAGATCAATATAGTCCGTTTTAAGTCGCTTAAGACTTTGTTCGGCACATTTCAGGATATAGTCTTTACTTGGATTCCAGTCCCAGACACTGCCATCTGCCCGCCATTGGTTACCCGCCTTGGTTGCGATAACCACCTGCTTGCGGATGGGTTTCAGTGCCTCCCCGACATAGGCCTCGTTAAGTCCCTTCTGATAAAGGTCGGCTGTGTCAAAAAAGTTAATGCCGTGATCGGCCGCTTTCAGTAGCATATCGGTGTTTGCCTTCTGGTTTTCTCCCAAAGACATGCATCCGAATGCTACCGGACTGATATATAAATCCGATTTACCGAGCTGGTTCATTTATGGGTTCCGCAATAGCAGGTGCCTCCGCGGCACCTTTTTTTACAGTGATCAATTCAATATCAAAGATCAGCGGGCTGAATGGCGGAATATCCGGTCCGGCCCCCTGTTCGCCGTATGCCAATTCATAAGGTACGTAAATGCGATAATGCGCTCCCGCCGTCATCAGTTGCAGGCCCTCCTGCCAGCCCGCGATAACCCGCCCCAGTTCAAACGTTACCGGTTCACCGCGGTCATAGGAGCTATCAAAGACCTTACCGTCACTCAGCTCGCCGCGGTAATGTACGGTCACGGTGTCCGCGGGTGTCGGCTTTTCTCCCGCTCCTTCCCGGACCACTTCATATTGCAGTCCGGATGCCGTCGTCTTTACGCCTTCGCGCCTTCCATTGCTTTCCATGAATGCATCCGCTTCTCCTTTAAGCCGGCCATCCAGCTGTTCCTTGGCTTCCGTAACCGTGCGAACAATCAGCTCGCGTATTAGGTCAGCATCAAAACCGGTTTCCTCGCCGGCAAGTGCCGCGGCGACCGCTTCGGCCATCACTTCGGTATTCACCTCTTTGATTCCGGTACGTTTCAGGTCCTCACCGATTGACACCCCAAAGGCATAGGCTACCGAATCCGCATGATTTGTTAACGGGGTCTTGGCGGCTTGCTGCGCAACGGCCACGCCAACATTTAAAAGTGCCGCAAAGGCAATAACGATACTGCTAAATCTCATGTTAATTTCTGTTTATACGGCTTATTTACCGTGTCAAATATACACACTGCCTTTATTTTTGGACGTGTCTTTTATTTAAATCCGGCAAAAATGCAGCCGTTATCCCAATAAGCGGTAAAAATGCGCAGATATGATATACATAGTCAATTCCTTTTGTGTCGGCAATCTGGCCAAGAACGGCAGAACCGATACCGCCCATACCGAACGCAAACCCGAAAAACAACCCCGAGACCATCCCGACATTACCAGGCAGTAATTCCTGTGCGTATACCAGAATAGCCGAAAATGCCGAGGCAATGATCACGCCGATGACGAACGAGAGCACCACCGTCCACAATAGGCTGGCATAAGGTAGCGCCAGGGTAAACGGGGAGGCGCCCAGGATGGAAAGCCAGATCACGTATTTGCGCCCGATGCGGTCGCCCAGTGGCCCGCCAATCATTGTTCCCGCCGCTACGGCGAAAAGGAAGATAAACAGGTACACCTGGGACTCCTGTACAGATACGCCGAATTTATCGATCAAGTAAAATGTATAATAGCTGGTGAGGCTGGCGAAATAAAAATACTTGGAAAAAATCAAGATCAGCAGCACGGCAATGGACAGGACGACTGTTCGGCGGGGCAGTGTCTGCTGTATCACCACTTCGACCTTATTCTTGCGCAGGATATAGTTACGGATGGATTTGGGTTTATACCATTTTCCGATGCGGTAAAGAATAATGATTGCCACTAATGCAGCAATGGAGAACCAGGCCACATTAAACTGCCCGAATGGGGCGATCAATGCAGCGGCCAGCAGCGGACCGATGGCACTGCCGGCGTTTCCCCCTACCTGAAAAAGCGACTGAGCGAAACCCCTGCGGCCGCCTGAGGCAACATACGCCATACGGGATGCTTCCGGGTGAAACACGGAAGACCCCACGCCTACCATTGCAACAGACACCAATAGCCATGCAAAGCTCGGCGCAAACGCCAGCAGGATCAACCCGATGAGGCTGAACCCCATGCCCAGTGGCAGCGCATAAGGGTACGGTCTCCGGTCGGTCAGCACCCCAACGACCGGCTGCAAGAGCGATGACGACAGCTGGAATACCAACGTGATCAACCCGATCTGGGAAAAGCTTAACCGGAATGAATCCTTGACAAGCGGATAAATGGATGGAATCAGGGACTGGATGGTATCGTTGAGCAAATGGGAAAAACTCAGCGCAAACAATACTGCATATATGGTTGGGGAAACTTCCTTCGATATAACTGACTCTTCTGATTTCATGTGTACGGATTCAACGGAACGCAAAGCTACAAAATCTTTCATTCAAAGACTTTTTTTCCGGAAATTGGTGAGGAACCGGTGTCTTACGAACGAAGGAATCCGGCATACCACCGACCGGAATCCTTGATAATACGCTGTTGTGTTTCCGCATTTACGTGTACCAGGCCGAACCGCGGGAAATAGCCCTCGGCCCATTCAAAATTATCGGTAAGCGTCCATGCGAAATAGCCATGTACGTTCAGGCCCTCCTGTCTGGCACGGAGCACCTGCGCCAGGTTGGCTTCCAGGTATTGCTGCCGCAATGGATCGTGGACACGTCCGTCCGCCACCTCGTCGGGAAATGCTGCACCGTTCTCCGTAATGTAGATACGCGGAACATTGGTATAGGCGCTGAATTTGCTGATCATTTCGTAAATAGCCTGCGGATATACTTCCCACCCCATTTGGGTAGTCAATGCAATGCCGCGGTTCCGGGGGGGTACCAGCCGGGCGCGCAGGTAGGGCACGATCCACGCATGCCGCACGACCTCCCGGGTATAATTCTGAAGGCCAATAAAGTCAAAGGTAAACGGCAGCTCCTTTTCATCGTTAGGCTGCATATACGCCTCGATCCCCTGCAAGGCTTTAAGATCGGCCACCGGATACCCCAATCCAAGGATGGGTTCGATAAACATCCGGTTAATCAACGCATCGGCTCTTATGGCCGCTTGTATATCCCGTTCCCGATTGCGCAGGGGATGCACGCTGGAGCAGGAAAAAGTAGTACCGACCATTGCCTGCGGCAGTGCCGAACGGAGCACCCGGCCTATCCTGCCCATGGCCAGCGTGGCGTGATGGGCTGCGGGAAAGAAATTCCGCAGTCCGGTAAGTCCAGGAGCATGCACCCCGAAAAAGTAACCGGCCCCGGTAAACACCGCCGGTTCATTGAGTACCATCCAATGCCGCACCCGATCACCGAATCTTGTTGCCGCACAGGCCGCATAGTCTTCCAGCCAACCGACGACATCGCGGTTAGTCCATCCGCCGCGGTCCTGTAATCCCTGCGGGAGGTCCCAATGGTAAAGGGTGATCCAAGGAGTTATGCCGCGTGCTAAGCAGGCATCGATCACCCGGTTATAGAAATCAATGCCCGGCTGATTCACTTTTCCAGTGCCCTGTGGCATTATACGGGGCCACGATAATGAAAACCGGAAATTCGGGATATTCATTTCCTGGATCAGGTCAATATCGCCGGCGTACCGCTGGTAAAAATCACACGCCGTACGGGCATGGTCACCGTTCTTTATTTTTCCCTTTCGCGCGGTGAAGGTGTCCCAGATGGACGGGCTCCGGCCGTCTGTAGTGCAGGCGCCTTCGATCTGAAACGCTGCGGAAGATACCCCCCACTGGAAATCGGCACCGAAATCGCTGCTAACCATTTGATAACAGAGGGGTTATTGCATGTGTATCCAGCAATTTATCAACAATCGCCTGCGTACAATCGGGGTAGTCTACCCGAGCAGTCACTCCACTGTTCAACCAGGTTTCAATAGCGACGTCATTTTTTGGTTTGAGGTTCTTGATAACTGGCACACCCAGCTGTTCCAGTGCCGCGGCATTGAGGTGCTGTTCATATTGGTTTTTCATCGGCACAACCAGTAATTTCTTCTGCAAAAACAGCGATTCCGCAGGTGTTTCAAATCCAGCTCCGCACAGCACACCCGCAGCGTCGGCCATGCTTTTAATGAATGCCTCATTGGCAATGGGTTGAACATGTACGTTGCGCAGCGTAAACGGTTTCCGGTTATGCTTGGAAAACACTTGCCAGTGGATATCGGGGAACCGCATCAGGTGCTTAATCAATCGCGCATCATCGTAGGCGGGGAGATAAACCGTATAATGCTCACGGTCATGCACATCGAGCTGACGCACCTGCTGGCGGATTACGGGCGTGAATATCCGTTGATTATAAGCCTTGAAATGGAACCCGTAACTGATGGAAGTAGGTGCGTAATTGCGCATGATCAGCTTGCCCATTACATCCGCATCCTTGGGTTTCGGCGACTGCGGATCAAGTGCGGCTGCCTGGTGGCTTAAGCCAACACACGGTTTGTCTTTGATGTGGCAGGCCCACGCGGATATCGGCTCGAAATCGTTGATAACAAGATCGTAGTCCGCAATCGGCAGGGAGTTGACTTCCTGCACCAGTCGGCGAACAGTAGAACTCATGAACGTTTTCCAGAGGTCGACCCCTCCGGATTTCCCAAAAATAAAACTTAGACCATGCATCCGGTACTTCACCGGAAACGGAAGCTGCAGGTCTGCCTGTATGCCGCTTACCAGCACATCCACCGTAGCACGCCGTTGCAGGCAGGGCACGACATCCATTGCTCTGCTTAAGTGGCCATTACCGGTACCCTGTACCGCATATAGAATTTTCATCGATCAGATAGTAACAAGAGCCGACACAAACTTAGAGCCTGTTTAAAATTTATCTCATTGTTTTTTTCATGATTCCTTTTGGCTGCAACCTCGTTGGGTTTTCTCGGAATAGGCTTCCGGCTATTCCTGCGAAACCCGCCTCGTTTCGCTCAAAAATAACCTATAAAAAATTTAACCATACAAATTTAAACAGGCTCTTATGCACTTCAAACTTAGCAATCTAAAGTTAAAAAAGCAGCTGTAAATTAAAATCCTTTCAGTGCCTGAAGGCCGACCGCAGAAAACGGAGCATAAAACGGCTTCCCAACCGATGAAGCAACGTGACTAAATATCCCATCGTGTCCTGTTTTATTGTGTTACAGATCAAACTATAAAGCCGCAAGGACGGCATTGGCGGTTACCTAATCATTAAAAACACATGAAGAATTTGTTATCATGGACGAAAACCCCTATTTTCATGGAATGAACCGCCTATTCCTGCATGTTTTCTTATTGATGGCTGTGCTATTACTTTCCGCCTGGGGTTTTCATGCACATAAGCTGATCAACCGGATGGCTGTCTTCACCTTGCCGGCCGATGTTTCCGGATTCTACAAGAATCACCTGAACTATATCACCGAACACGCGGTAGATGCGGACAAACGCCGTTACGTAGATACCCTGGAAGCGGCGCGGCATTTCATCGATGTGGACCAGTACGGAGACCGGCCGTTTGACAGCATACCCGTACACTGGACAGCCGCTGTGAACCGGTTTACGGAACAACGCCTCTTTGCCTCCGGCATACTGCCCTGGCAGATTAGCCGTACTTATTACCGCCTGGTACGTGCATATAGCGAAAAGAATCATTTGCGGATTTTACGTTATTCGGCCGACATCGGACACTATATTGCCGACGCCCATGTACCGTTACATACCACAAGCAACTACAACGGGCAGCAGACCAATCAGGTTGGCATTCACGCGTTCTGGGAGAGCAGACTGCCGGAGCTTTTTACGGAGGAATACGATTTTCTTGTCGGCCGTGCGCACTATGTGGCATCGCCGGCAGCAGAAACCTTGCGGATTGTTGAGGAAAGCTTTCTATTGGTTGATTCGGTACTGGCCATCGAAGCGCGGCTTCACCAACAATTCCAGTCGGATTGGAAATATGGTTATGTGACCCGTAACGGCGTATTGATGCGTACCTACTCCGAAGCCTATTCAAGGCATTACCACGACGCGCTGTCTGGTATGGTCGAAGACCGCATGCGGGATGCCATCATACGTACAGGTAGCTTCTGGTATTCCGCTTGGATTGATGCCGGACAACCCGACATCCATGATTTACCAGCGCTGCCAACGGAAACGGATACCGCAGCTACAACCCTCCGGTCGAAAATGCTGGGCCGCGAAGAATGGCATTAAATGCATTAATCAGTCGGTAACGTGCTATTGTGCGACAGCGGCTAAAATTGCTATTGCCTTTTCCAGCTCTGTGGGAGACAGGCTTCCAAATCCCAATCGGATACCGCAATGTACATTCGACTGGTATAACAGATGCCGGGGCAGGTAAAGATCATTTTTCAAACATTGCTGCTGTAACTGCATGAGATTTGTGCTATGGGGCCATTTTGTCCAAATGGCTAAACCGCCGTCAGGTATGGCAAAATCCACGCGATCTCCCAGCTTCATGGCTAGCATTTGCACCGTCCGATTGCGCCGTTCCCGATACAGCTGAATGGATTTTCTCAGATAGCGGTGAATTTCGCCATCGGCTATTAGTTCCCCTAACGCCAGTTCGGTGAGTACATCGCCATAACGATCCAATATGCCCAGCAGTTTATCCATCTCCCGGATCAACCCCGCCGGCGCTACAATAAAACCCGACCGGAATCCCGATGCCAGCGATTTACCGAATGCCCCCACATACACCACCATACCACCGGTGTCTGCACTCACCATTGGCAGCAATGGACTTCCGTCATAATGGAAATCATAATCGTAATCATCTTCCAAAATGATGAACCCATATTTCATCGAAAGATCGAGCAGCGCTTCCCTCCGCTCGGCACTCAGGGTTACGGTAGTTGGATAATGATGATGGGGCGTGAGGTAAAGCATGCGGAATCGATTCCGTTTGAACAGTGTTTCAACCGCATCCACATCTACGCCTTCCTCGTCGATCGGAACGGTCAGTATAGTCGCGCCAGCGCGCTGAAAAATCATATTGGTCGCAAAATAGCTGAGTTCAGCCACCACCACGATATCACCAGGGGTAAGCAGTGTCTCAGCTACGATATACACCCCCAACTCCAGACTCCTGGTTACGAGCAAGTTATTTGTTGATATACGAAGTCCGCGGGTGAGATTTAGAAAATTCGTCAGATTCTCTTGATAATAATTACTTGTTCCGCGCTGATTGTAGCCCAGCTTGGCACGGTTTCCCCGGCGTTTCATATTCGTATGCAACAACCTGGACAGGTAGTCGGTATGGGAGAGTCGGGGATCCGGCAAACCGTCATCGAAATTATAATTTGCATTTCCCTGGCCTAACGGATTGTCCAATAACGTCCATGTCCGGTAGGGGAATCCCGTCTGTGCCGGATAAGCCGAACTTTCCCTACCCCCCGGCGGATGGAGCCTTTTAGGTTTGTCGGGTTTCTTATTCCGTATGAGGGCACCGCTGTTCGGGCGCACCGTAATCCATCCCTGCGTTTCCAGCTCTGCATAGCTGGCAACTACCGTATTGCGGTGCATACCCAATAGCTTAGCCATCCGCCGTGTACCGGGTAGTTTTAACCCGTCAACAAGGTAACCTTGTTGAATCGCGTCGATCAACTGATGCGCTACCTGGAGGTAAACAGGTGTGGACGAGTCACGATCCACAGATATAAAACGCTGGTATGGCACTAAAACCGGACTACCCATAAAATGAAAACTGGCCTATCACGATATACCGGCAAGATACGACTTTTGTGAAAATTTGAAACATGAAGTTATTTTTAGAAAAAAGAAGTGTCGTTATTGCGGTTTTCTTGGCTTTCCTTCCCGTCTATCTGTTATATACGCAGCCAGCATATGCGCAGCGTGATTCGTCAGAAAGGTTTGTTACGTCGTTGAAAAATGCCGATTCCATATCCTTACAGGAAGTTGTCATTTCCGAAAACCGGCTACAGATACCTTTCACCCAGCAAAACCGCAATATCCAGGTGATTGACCGAAAGCAGATTGATGCCTTGCCCACCCGGTCTATCAATGAGCTACTCAGTCATATCGGCGGGGTTGACCTTCGGCAGCGCGGTCCTTTCGGTACACAGGCAGACGTAAGCGTTGATGGGGGAACATTTGAGCAGACGCTCATTCTGCTCAACGGCATTAAGGTGCTCGATGCCCAAACAGCACACAACGGACTTAACCTTCCGATACCCACTGATGCCATTGAACGTATTGAAATTATCCGTGGGCCGGCTGCACGCATTTATGGCATCAACAGTCTCAACGGGGCGATCAATATTGTCACCCGCAAACCGCAGCAGCCAGAATTATCCGCGCATGCCTACGCTGGCACCGGATTCCAGCGGGACACAGCCGGTAACGGCGCGCTTTTCAACGGCAGGGGTGTGCAGCTTGGCGGAACCTATGCTACTGACCAGCAACAGCATTCTCTTTATGGTGGTCATGAGTCGGGTAACGGATACCGTTATAATACGGCGTTCCGTAATCACAAAGCCTATTACCAAGGCAATATCCGGACCAATGCCACCGACGCGCTGACCCTTATGGGCGGGTATGTATACAATAATTTTGGTGCCAATGGGTTTTACGCGGCGCCAGGTGACAGGGAATCGCAGGAGATCGTCCAGACAGCGTTAGCCGCGATTGGCTACCAAGCCCAGGTAACCGAGCGGTTTTCGTTGTCGCCACGCGTGAGCTACCGCTATGCTTATGATGATTATCGTTATTTTCGCAACGACCTGAGCCGTGCAAGAAGCCAGCACCATGGCCATGCCGTCAATACCGAAATTAACGGCACTTGGCACACCGCTGTCGGCGCTGTCGGCGTGGGCGCGGAAATGCGACGGGAAATAATCCGGAGTTCCAATATCGGCAATCATGATCGGAACAATTACGGTTTATATGCCGAGTTCAAAACCGAGCGGATCCGCAACCTGCTGCTCAACGCCGGTGTCTATGCCAATTATAACTCCGACTATGGATGGCAGGTGTTTCCCGGTATTGACCTGGGGTACCAACTCAGCCGGCAGTGGAAAATCGTCGCCCACACCGGTACCGGCCAGCGCATTCCATCCTTTACCGATCTTTATCTTGATCAGCGACCTGGTAATATCGGCAACCCCCTGTTACAATCCGAGCGCTCGTGGTATGCCGAGGGAGGCATTAAATACCGGCATGAGCGGCTCACCGCGCAGGCGACTTACTTTTATCGGAACGTAAACGATTTTATTGATTGGGTACGTGAATCAGCTGCGGAGCCCTGGCAGCCCTATAATTTTCAGCATAACCGCACACGCGGTGTTACGTTTTCCGGCAATTACCGGGTACTTCATGATGCGCGGGTAAACGTAATGGCCGGAGGTTCCTACACGTGGCTGTCACCGACATTTGATGGTAGTAATAATACGGGGGCGCTTTCCAAGTATGCCATCGAAAGCCTGCGTCATCAGGCAATCGCCAACCTGACTGTTGGGATCAGTCACTTTTCGGCCACGTTAGCCGGCCGTTTCAACCAGCGGATCAGTTACCGGAGTTATTTCCTGGGCGATGTGCGGCTCGCATATCAGTTCAAGCCACTGGGCATTTACCTGGATGCACAGAATTTGTTTGATATTACCTATATAGAAGCCGGAGCCGTCCCTATGCCCGGAAGATGGATGAGTTTAGGTGTGAAATGGGCAATTTAATTCGCGCATTTTAAGGTTGAGTCAGCGGCACAACAACGTAGCTGTGCTGTACCGCTGACTCTGCATGTTATTCTTTCTTTTCCAGCAACCGCCATACGACAGCCGCAACGATTCCGCCGACTATGGGGGCTACCATAAATAGCCACAGTTGGCTCAGCGCTTTTCCCCCGGCGAGTACGGCCGGACCGAAACTACGGGCCGGATTAACGGATGTTCCGGTAATTGGAATAGCCACCAGGTGGATCAGCGCCAGCGTAAAGCCGATGGCCAGTCCGGCCATGGTGCTGTTACCCCATTTTGAAGTAGTTCCGAAAATGACAAACAGGAATAAAAAGGTAAGCACGGCTTCCGTAAGAAAAGCAGCGCCGGTACCGTATTCATTCTGGTAACCTGCTCCCCAGCCGTTTGCGCCGAATGCCCACTCCCCCGGGGTAAATCCGGCCAGCTGCCCACTGAGAATCTGTTGCAGTACAAATGCACCAAGTAACGCGCCGATAAACTGGGCAACGATGTAAGCCACTGCGTCGCCGATCGAAATTTTGCCGCTTACCAGCATGGCAATCGTGATCGCCGGATTGATGTGGCACCCGGTTATGCCGCCAATGGCGTAGGCAAATACCACCACCGAAACGCCAAAAGCAAGTGCAATGCCCAGCAATCCCAATCCGGAAAGTCCCGCAAGGGTGTCTACCCCCGCCACCGCGGCGGCACCGCAACCGAATAGCACCAGACCAAAGGTGCCAACCAATTCGGCAACGAACTTAGTTGATGTTTTGATTTCCATAATTTTAGAAAAATTGGTTACCCAAACATAATGGTTTTTCCATTAATAATCAATAAAAAAAGCCGTGCTTCACAGCAGGGCTTTTACATTTAACCAAACCTAACAAATGATAAACTATTATCAAAAATCTTTGTTTCTTAATACCCTGCAATAGTAGGACATTATTATTATCAAGATGTTAAGGAGGTTTTACGATATTATCTTTATGCTGAGGCGTTCCGTTAAAAATTAAAACTATAACCGATGCTGAAATTCCGTCCTGGGCGTCTCAGTTGATAAATTTGGTCACCGGCATTAAATGCTTCGTATAGACTTTGCCGTTCGGCATCGAGAATATTTTCAACTTTCAGATTGATGGCACTCTTTTTTGCCGGCCCGAGTTTCTTGGTAAAATTAAAATTAAGGCTATTAAAGGGCTGTGCATATACATCTGCATTTCTGGAGAAGCCGATAACCTCCAATGTTCTGCCCTGTACATTGTAGAACAGTCCGGCTTCCACACCGTTCTCGACGTTGTTATAATTCAAACCGGCATTGATTAGGTAAGGCGACTGCCCCTGCAACGGCCGGGTGTTCTTGATCTCCTCTCCCTCACGGGCAAAAAACAACCGGGACTCATATTCATCCTTACCCATCTCTATAATCGAATTGACCACGGAAACATTCACGTTAAGGCTCAGATCGCTGAGCGACTCAGCGATAAACCCGAAGTTTTTACGGGCTTCTACCTCAATTCCATAGACATTCGCATAGGGTGCATTTCTCGAAATGAAATTATTTGGTGCGGCATCTGAAGACACCTGAAACTCAATCGGATTCCGGAAGTATTTGTAAAACCCACTGACGGCAAACAGTTGGGATTCGTCACCAAACAGTTCATATCGAAGATCCACATTATCAATGTATGTTGGCACCAGGTCCAGGTTTCCCAAGAACCGGGTATCGGTAAGGGGATCATAGATCTGCACAACGGAGAGTTCTTTGAACGACGGCCGGGCTGTCGTACGGGAATATGATAATCGCAGGTTACTGCCGGATGTCAGACTATAAATCAGGTTGGCCGAAGGAAACAGGTCAAGCCTATTGAGTGTCTGTTCGTTATCGTACCGGTCACCGCTGACATTTTCACCCGTAAAGAACGTCGTATACTGTTCCGCACGGATTCCGACAATGGCACGGAGTCTTTCCCAGGGCTTGAATTCACTGGAAACATAAAGCGCTCCGGTATGTTGCGTTGCGTCGTAGGTGTTGGTGGGCTGGAAGGTACTCCGGACATAAAAACCGGAATTAGTTTCAGGTGTCCAGATATTTTCCGGAAGCAGAATAGCATTCGGATCGCCATTTAAGCCTGAACTATTAAACGCCCTCGAATAAATGGAATAAAAATTAATGGAATAATCCCGTTGTTTATAGCTGTATAAACCGCCGAATTTTAACGAGGCATCCCGATTAAACAGTGACAGTTTTTTAGTAAAATCCACTTTTCCCACGGCATTTACTTCCTGTAAGTTCCGCCAGATACGGGTCGGCACACCGGCATCCGTCGAAATCCGGTAATTAGATCCCTCCCGGACAAAGGTGGTAGAGCGCACGTCCTTATCGTGAACCCGGGCCAGGGAAGGTGACACCTTCCATTCGGTCAAGAATGTAGCGTCTTCATTACTGTGCTTCCCGCTAAGCAGGATGTTGGATACGGACCGTTCACTGTAATCCAGGTTATGTTTGAATACCTGGTTGACATTGGATATGCGATTTACCTGATCGTAGATTGCAGCCCGGGTTTCACCATTCTGAATATGCAATAGGTTCAGGGCATATTTGGACAGTGTAGTTTTGTAATTGAGACCAAGCAGGCCCGACAGCAACACATTTTGTCCGCCAAGGTCACCCAACATGGTGCGGTCCGGCCGGAGTTCCGCATCAGAATCCGTTTGAAGTGCCCGCCAATAGAGCCCATTTTCGAAGCCCTGATAAAAGGTTGTTGTATTTTTATAGTTTAATGCGGCAATCACCCCCAGCTTATTGGCACCTACGGCATACTGATTGCTGAAATCCACACCCAAACTCAAGTCAGGCATGCTGTTGCGGCGTGAAGCACCCATTAATGGGTTAAATGAACGGGTGATACCGGGTAACGATGCATTGTTGGATCCTGTTGGACTGGGAATATTTAATGAAGGGTTAATGGGGATTGCCCGATCGCCGTTATCAAATCCCAAAAAATCGGTAGCACCGCCCTGATATCCCACATAGTTATTTTTAAAATGCATGTCCGGATTATAGCCGGCAGACAGTGAAACGCCCAATTGTTTTTGTGCAGGAATGTCCTTGGTGACAATATCCACAACACCGCCGGTAAAGTCGGCCGGGAGCTCCGCGGCGCCCGACTTAACTACCACGATATTTTCGAGGATATTGGTCGGAAAAATATCCATTTGTACCGTGTTCTTATCTGGGTCCAAACCGGGTATATCCATACCATTCAAAATGGATTTACTATAGCGGTCGCCCAAACCACGCACATATACGTATTTCCCCTCCTGTACCGATACACCGGGCACAGAACGCACCGCAGAGGCAATTGTACTAGCCCCTGTACGTTGAATGCTCTGGGAAGACAAGCCGTCCATTACTACACTTGCATTGCGTTGCATATTTAGCAACGATATTTCGGTGTTGCGGCGGGCGGACACGCTCACTACGACTTCCGCGAGTTCGCCGGCCGATGGAGACAGCGCAATATCGATCTCGACAGCCCGGCCCGATTCAACCGTTACCTCACTGATTTCCTTTACATCATAGCCTACGGACGAAAACCGCAGCGTGTAGGTACCTGGGCCAAGCCCCAAGGTGTAATCCCCCTCAAAGTCCGTACTTGTAGCTCCGTTGCCACCGACCACCTGTACACTTACACCCGCTAACGGCGAGCTGGAACTTTCCTCCAACACCGTTCCAGTTACACGGCCACCTTCCTGGGCAAACAGGAAAAATGGCATAGAAAACAGTGCACCGAGTAAAATATAAAAACCCCTATTCATCACAGTTTTACCTATTAAGTTTGTTAGATTTGGTATAAAAATGTCCATCTCCCGTTTGGTTTATGGAAGATGGACATGTATAAGTTTAGCTTATTAAATTAAAACGCACCCTGCGATTTCGTGTACGTCCAGCCAAATACTGAAAGGTCTGCACCAACCATTCCTTCTTCTACGGCAGTTACGTTATCAACGAATGCCTCGTTGGATACTGGTGTTGTTATCGGGTTACCGCCACTGTCCAACGTTGTGAACAGGTCAGCAACTGTTTTTCCGGCAGGCACGGCAATTTCCCATGAATCAAAGATGATTTTGCCGCTGTTATAATTTGCTGCTGTTGCGTTATCAGCAATATTCACGCTCGATCCGGCTGCATTGATGTTGAACATGTAGATGTTTTCCAACGTACCCATCGCCCGGCTACGGAAATCAGCCAGTAACTTTCCATCAAAATTGCCAGCATCTACCGTAATGTTGCGTAACGTGAACGAATTTTCCATACTGCCTTCAGGGCCATCGATTTCGAAGGCGCTTCCCGATTCCTCGGTCTGAATTACAAACGCATTGGAAATAGTTCCTGAGTAAGCTTGGTCTATATCAATGCCGTCGTCCTGCTGACCGTAGATCAACAGGTTTTCCACGCTGACAGTACCGCCGAAAAATTCAACACCGTCATCCAGATTTGAATAAATTTCAATGTTCTTGATGCTGGTAGCTGAACCCACGCCCCCTAAGGTTAAACCTTGGATTTCAGAGTCAGCTGCTAAAGCAACGCCACTGAAACGGATGGAAATATAGTCTAACTTGCTTCCACCTTCACCGGGAGCAAACTCGTCTACAGCGTCGGTACCGCCGTATGTTCCGTATGACAGATTATCGGGAATACCTTCGATTAATGCTGTTCCGCTGGCCGCACTTACCGAGATTGGCGCATTACCTAAAATAATAACACCACCCCATTTTCCGGCATCAGCAAGTTCCAGCGAGCTTTCTGTTTCGCCCGGCTTAATATCGTCATCAACAGAAGTGAAGATAATTGGTGCCTCAGCGGTGCCTTCGGCGAGCAGGCGCCCTCCTGGATCCACGATCAGCGCAGACGCCTGATCCAAATCGCCGGTTTCAGCTTTGATAAGCGTACCCGGTTCAATCGTCAACGTAATACCGTCATCAACTACCACTTTTCCGTCTAATACATAAATTTTATCCGCAGTCCAGGTTTCGTCTCCTTCAAGAATACCACTTTTGGTAATTACCTCTGCTTCGGGATCGGGACCGGGACCCGGCGTAACCGGATCGTCATCACTACAACCCGCAGCAAACCCCAGTGCAGCTACTGCCAGGAATGGTAAAAAAAGTTTTTTCATGACTTTCATTTTTAATGGTTTGAATTCCGTTATTTTTCTTCCACAAAGAAATTTATTTAGTATAAAGCCAACGTTCATATAAAATCAAGTTTTAATGAATTTAATGTTAGGTTAATGTAAATACCCTGAAAGGTATGGTGATCGTTGACCGGCCAAAATGGTACCCTTCGCCTTCCTTAATATCAATAAAGTTGCATTTGATCAATGCTAATGTCATCGGAATGGTTTAACTTGCGGACCTATTAAGACCGAATGCATACGATTATGCTTGAATCAGCTACGGACACGGTGGTACGGCTCCAGGAACTGACTTATCAATATACTTTGGGGGTATCTTTGCATTTTGCCGATCTGGAAATTCCGCGAGGACAGCATACACTGATATTGGGTGATTCCGGCAGTGGAAAAACAACCCTCCTGCACATATTAAGCGGTCTGCTCAAACCGACCAGTGGGCAGGTTACCATTGCTAATCAGGACATCTATCAACTTTCTACCAAACAGCTTGATCATTTCAGGGGACAGCGCATCGGCTTGATTTTTCAGGACGCCCACTTAGTCAAAAGCCTGACGGTAAAGGAAAACCTGCAGATTGCCCAGGGGTTCGCCGGTGCTCGTATAGACATCGGCCGGATCCGCGAAGTGCTGGATATACTTGATTTGTCCGATA
>NZ_JBEBRB010000042.1:0-23001 GCF_040395035.1 Parapedobacter lycopersici
GATGCGTGATGGGAAGAAGGTAGCGAAAGAGCGTAATTTTTATCCGGGATATGTGTTGTTGGAAGCAGCATTGGATGGTGAGCTGGAGCACGTAATCAAAAATATCAATAGTGTTGTCGGGTTTCTGGGCGATAAAGCCGGAACACCGATTCCATTGCGCCCGGCCGAGATCAACCGTATTCTCGGCAAAGTAGATGAAATGTCAGAGCAGGGCGAACTGATGAATGTGCCTTTCTATGTGGGTGAATTGGTTAAGGTTAACGACGGGCCGTTCAATGGATTCACCGGAGAGATCGAAGAGGTGAACGAAGAGAAAAAGAAATTGAAAGTCATGGTAAAAGTGTTCGGCCGTAAAACCCCGTTGGAGCTGAACTATATCCAGGTGGAGAAAGAATAGTCGCAGGCGGATTGAGAAAATTCGCCTATATTTTTCATAATGCTTTGTGATTAGAAAAATATTTGTACCTTTGCACTCCTTTTGGGGTGCATTTGCAATTTACACAAAAGCGCTTCAAAATCTAAATGTTACGTTATAATGCTTCCACCTTACTAACAAACATTTATTAATTAATTCAACATCGTAAAATGGCAAAAGAAGTCAGTGCGTTAGTAAAATTACAAGTGAAGGGCGGCGCTGCAAATCCATCTCCTCCAGTCGGACCTGCTTTGGGTGCGAAAGGGGTGAATATCATGGAGTTCTGCAAGCAGTTCAATGCACGTACCCAGGATAAACCCGGCAAAGTATTGCCTGTTGTTATCACGGTATATAGCGACAAATCTTTCGATTTTATCATTAAAACCCCTCCTGTTGCAATCCAGTTAGTTGAGGCTTCAGGGTTAAAGGGTGGTTCCGGTGAACCTAACCGGAAAAAAGTGGGGTCGGTAACCTGGGAACAGGTGGAGACCATCGCGAAGGATAAAATGCCGGATTTGAACGCGTTCACGGTGGAGTCTGCCATGCGCATGGTTGCCGGAACGGCACGCAGCATGGGCATCACGGTGAGCGGTAACGCGCCCTGGAACAATTAATTTAACGAAATCAATTTAAGAAAGTGGCAAGATTAACAAAAAATCAGAAAGCGGCACTATCCAAGATTGAAGTTGGCAAAGCATATACTTTACAAGAGGCAGCAGCCCTGGTGAAGGATATTACCAATACCAAATTTGACGCTTCGGTGGATATCGATGTACGCCTCGGCGTAGATCCCCGTAAAGCGAACCAAATGGTACGCGGTATCGCAACATTACCGCATGGTACAGGCAAGACCGTTCGCGTACTGGTGCTTTGTACTCCCGACAAGGAGGAGGAAGCAAAAGCAGCGGGTGCAGACCATGTGGGACTGGACGACTATATCAGCAAAATCGAGGGTGGATGGACCGACATTGATATCATTATTACCATGCCCAGCGTGATGGCAAAAGTAGGTAAATTGGGCCGTATTCTCGGTCCGCGTAACCTGATGCCAAATCCGAAAACCGGCACGGTAACGACCGATATCGGCAAGGCAGTAACCGACGTTAAAGGCGGTAAGATTGATTTCAAGGTAGACAAAACAGGTATCATCCATACATCAGTCGGTAAAGTTTCTTTCGCTCCCGAGAAGATCTATGAGAATGCCTTGGAGGTATTGCAAACGATCTCCCGGTTGAAGCCTTCGGCTGCAAAGGGAACGTATTTCAAGAGCATTTACCTTTCTTCTACCATGAGCCCGGGAATCCAAATAGAGAGTAAATCAGTAGCAGGTATTTAATCATGAAAAGAGAAGAGAAACAAGAAATTGTTAAAGCTTTAGCCGAGCAGATTAAATCTTACGGTAATTTTTACATTGCTGATACTGCTGATTTGACGGTGGCTACCGTGAATGGCATCCGCCGCAAATGCTACGATAGAGGCATTGCGATGCAGGTGGTAAAAAACACGCTGATCAGAAAAGCGCTTGCAGAGGCTGGAGTGGATTCAGAAGAATTGCTCGACGTACTGAAGGGCTCGTCTACAATGCTGTTTTCAGAAACGGGAAATGCACCGGCCAAGTTGATCAAGGAACTTCGTAAAGAAGGCGATAAGCCGGTACTGAAGGGCGCATACATTGATGCGGCGGTCTTCATTGGAGACAACCAGATTGATGCGTTGAGCAGACTGAAATCGAAGAACGAATTGATCGGCGACATCATTGGATTGTTGCAGTCGCCTGCCAAGAATGTCATCTCCGGACTGCAGTCCGGTGGTAACACCCTGGCCGGATTGGTTAAAACTTTACAGGAGCGGGGCTAAGCGGAGGCTCCCAACGGAAAAATTCCGCGTGATTAATTAAAATTTTTATAAAACGTAATTCAAAAAATTAAAATAAAATGGCAGATTTAAAAGCGTTTGCTGAGCAGTTGGTAAACTTGACAGTAAAAGAAGTTAACGAGTTAGCTCAAATCCTGAAAGATGAGTATGGCATTGAGCCTGCTGCTGCAGCTGTTGCTGTTGCTGGTCCGGCTGCAGGTGGTGATGCACCTGCTGCTGCTGAGGAAAAGACTTCCTTTGATGTCATCCTGAAAGAAGCCGGTGGCCAGAAATTGGCTGTTGTAAAGCTGGTGAAAGACCTGACAGGACTTGGCCTGAAAGAAGCGAAAGACTTAGTTGACGGCGCACCTAAAGAATTGAAAGCCGGTGTTGCAAAAGACGAAGCAGAAGCTTTGAAAAAACAACTTGAAGAAGCAGGAGCTGTTGTTGAGATCAAATAAATTAGGTCATACAACATACCTGAACGGGTTAGACTCTGACGTGTATTTCGTCAGAGTCTATTCCTATTTATGATATTTCCCCTATCATACCATGTTTATGCCGTACATGGGCCCCTAAGGCAGAAAACGGCATCGTGTGCACAGTTTAAATTAAACTAAATTCTTATTCCCTTGGCAAACAAAAGTATTCAAAACGAAAGAGTGAATTTTGCAAGCAGTAAAAAGGTGATCGACTACCCCGATTTTCTGGATGTGCAATTGCAATCTTTCAGGGAGTTTTTTCAGCTTGAAACAACTTCAGACAACCGCCACCAGGAAGGGCTGTTCAAGGTATTTTCAGAAAATTTTCCCATTTCTGATTCACGGAACATCTTTGTGCTTGAGTTTCTGGATTATTTTATTGATCCGCCGCGCTACGATATTCAGGAGTGTATCGAACGTGGCCTGACCTACAGTGTCCCGCTCAAGGCGAAACTCCGCCTGTCCTGTAACGACGAAGAACATGAGGATTTTGAAACCATCGTGCAGGACGTTTACCTGGGGACTATCCCCTACATGACCCCGAAAGGAACTTTTGTCATCAATGGCGCTGAACGCGTTATTGTATCCCAGCTGCACCGCTCACCGGGCGTATTCTTTGGACAGAGCCGCCACACGAACGGTACGAAGTTGTATTCGGCACGGGTTATTCCGTTTAAGGGATCATGGATTGAATTCGCGACTGATGTGAACAACGTCATGTACGCGTACATCGACCGTAAGAAAAAATTCCCGGTAACTACGCTTTTACGGGCCATCGGTTACGATTCGGACAAGGACATCCTGGAATTGTTTGAACTGGCTGATGAAGTGAAAGTGAGCAAGTCCGGGCTCAAAAAATATGTAGGCCGCAGGCTTGCGGCACGGGTGCTTAAAAAATGGATTGAGGATTTCGTGGATGAAGATACGGGTGAGGTGGTGTCAATCGACCGGAACGAGGTCGTATTGGAACGCGAAACGGTATTGGAAGACGACCACATCGACCTGATCATCGATGCCGGCGTGAAATCCATCATCCTGACGAAGGAAGATGCGTCCAACAACGCGGATTATTCCATTATATACAATACGTTACAGAAAGATACATCGAACTCGGAAAAAGAGGCTGTTGAGCACATTTACCGCCAGTTGCGTAATGCTGAACCACCCGATGAGGAAACCGCACGCGGCATCATCGAGCGCCTGTTCTTTTCCGACAAACGTTACGACCTGGGCGACGTGGGCCGTTACCGGATTAACCGCAAGCTGCAGTTAGATACGCCGGACGACACTAAGGTGCTTACCCGCGAGGATATCATCGCCATCGTGAAGTACCTGATCAACCTGATCAACTCCAAGGCGGAGGTCGACGATATCGACCACTTGTCCAACCGGCGCGTACGCACCGTGGGCGAGCAGCTGTATACGCAGTTTGGCGTAGGGCTGTCGCGTATGGCGCGGACGATCCGCGAACGGATGAATATCCGCGACAACGAGGTGTTCACACCTACGGACCTGATCAATGCCCGGACGCTTTCGTCTGTGATCAATTCCTTTTTTGGTACCAACCAGCTGTCACAGTTCATGGATCAGACCAACCCGCTGGCGGAAATTACCCACAAGCGCCGTTTGTCGGCTTTAGGGCCCGGCGGTTTGTCGCGTGAACGGGCGGGGTTTGAGGTGCGTGACGTGCACTATACCCACTATGGCCGCTTATGTACCATTGAAACGCCGGAAGGCCCGAACATCGGGTTGATTTCCTCGCTTTGTGTACATGCGAAAATCAATAACCTGGGATTCATTGAGACGCCCTACCGTAAAGTAGAAGACGGAAGGGTAGTCGTGGAAGAACCGGTGATCTACCTATCTGCCGAAGATGAAGATGGTAAAACCATCGCTCAGGCTAATGCGGAATACGATGATAAGGGTAACTTCGTTACGCCGAAGGTAAAAGCCCGGTATGAAGGCGACTTCCCTGTTATCGAGCCGGAAAAACTGGATCTGATGGACATTGCGCCGAACCAGATTACTTCCATTGCTGCTTCGCTGATTCCGTTCCTGGAACACGATGATGCGAACCGGGCGCTCATGGGCTCCAACATGCAGCGGCAAGCCGTACCGTTATTGCGGCCTGAGGCTCCGGTTGTGGGAACTGGATTGGAAGGACGCGTGGCACGCGATTCACGTACGCTGATCAATGCCGAAGGCAGTGGTGTCGTGGAATATGTAGACGCTGAGGAGATCAAGATCCGTTACGACCGGACAGACGACGACCGATTGGTGTCGTTTGACGATGACGTAAAAACATATAAACTGATTAAGTTCAAGAAAACCAACCAGAGTACCTGCATCAACCTGAAGCCCATTGTCAAAACCGGGCAAAAGGTGGAAAAAGGACAGGTGCTTTGTGAAGGCTATGCAACCCAGGATGGTGAACTGGCACTCGGACGCAACCTGAAAGTGGCCTTTATGCCATGGCAAGGGTTTAACTTTGAGGATGCTATCGTGATCTCGGAGCGGGTGGTCAGCCAGGATATCTTTACTTCGCTGCACATCGAGGAATTTGAACTCGAGGTACGTGATACCAAACGGGGTGAAGAGGAATTAACGGCGGATATCCCGAACGTATCGGAAGAGGCAACGAAAGACCTGGATGAGAAAGGCATCATCCGCATTGGTGCGGAGGTACGTGAGGGTGACATCCTGATCGGTAAAATTACGCCGAAAGGGGAATCGGATCCTTCACCGGAAGAGAAGCTGCTCCGCGCGATCTTCGGCGACAAGGCCGGCGACGTAAAGGATGCTTCATTGAAAACGCCGCCTTCGATCAATGGTGTTGTCATTGATACGAAGCTGTTCTCACGGGCCAAGAAAGTGGGTAAAGAGGAAGAAAAACGGGTACTTGACCAGCTGGATGCACAACATGCGAAGGCCCTGAAAGTATTGAAGGATAAACTGATTGATAAACTGTTTGCGATTGTGAACGGTAAAACTTCACAGGGTGTTTTCAATGTGTACAAGGAGCTGTTGGTAGCTAAGGGTGCCAAGTTTACCCAGAAGATCCTGACCGATCTGGATTATACGAATGTAAATCCTACGGGCTGGACAACTGACGACGAAAAGAATGAGCTGATCAAGCAGACACTTCACTTCTACAACATCAAGTTAAATGAGGAGCTGGGCGCTTATAAGCGGGATAAATTCGCCATTAGCGTAGGGGATGAGCTGCCGTCGGGCATCGTGCAGATGGCCAAGGTGTTCATCGCTAAAAAACGGAAACTGAAGGTAGGTGATAAAATGGCAGGCCGCCACGGAAACAAGGGTATCGTTGCACGTATTGTGCGGGATGAAGATATGCCGTTCCTGGAAGATGGTACGCCGGTTGATATCGTACTGAACCCATTGGGTGTGCCTTCGCGGATGAACCTGGGCCAGATCTATGAAACGGTATTGGGCTGGGCCGGACAGAAATTGGGTGTCAAATTTGCGACGCCGATTTTTGACGGCGCCTCGACGGAAGAGGTGGAAGGTTGGGTGGCTAAGGCCGAACTTCCTGCATCAGGCCGTACGTACCTGTACAATGGATTGACCGGTGAGCGTTTTGACCAGCCGACAACGGTAGGTGTCATCTACATGCTGAAATTAGGCCACATGGTGGACGATAAGATGCACGCACGTTCCATTGGTCCGTACTCGCTTATTACCCAGCAGCCACTCGGCGGTAAAGCACAGTTTGGTGGTCAGCGGTTTGGTGAGATGGAAGTGTGGGCACTGGAAGCGTTTGGTGCGTCCAATATTCTTCAGGAGATCCTCACCGTTAAATCGGACGACGTGGTGGGCCGGGCGAAAACGTATGAAGCGATCGTCAAAGGCAATAACCTACCAACGCCGTCTGTGCCGGAATCCTTCAACGTACTCGTTCATGAGTTGCGTGGTTTAGGATTGGATATCACGCTGGATTAATCAAGCTTAGCGCTTTAACTTTTAGAAACGAAAGTATGTCTTACAAAAAGGATAATAAAATAAAAAGCAACTTCACCTCGATTACCATTAGCCTGGCTTCTCCGGAAACCATTCTGGAACGCTCAAGCGGCGAGGTGGTAAAACCGGAGACGATCAACTACCGGACGTACAAACCGGAACGTGACGGCTTGTTCTGCGAACGTATTTTCGGTCCGGTAAAGGACTACGAATGCCATTGCGGTAAATACAAGCGTATCCGTTACAAGGGAATTGTGTGTGACCGTTGCGGGGTGGAAGTAACCGAAAAGAAGGTGCGCCGTGAACGCATGGGGCATATCAGCCTCGTGGTTCCTGTGGCACACATCTGGTACTTCCGTTCCCTTCCCAACAAAATCGGCTACTTGCTGGGCTTGCCTACCAAGAAGCTTGATATGATCATTTACTACGAACGGTATGTGGTGATCCAGGCGGGTGTTAAGGAAGAGGATGGCATTAATTACATGGACTTCCTGACGGAAGAGGAATACCTGGACATCCTGGATACCCTGCCGAAGGAAAATCAGTTCCTGGACGATACCGATCCGCAGAAATTCATCGCCAAGATGGGTGCGGAAGCACTGGAAGAATTGCTGAAGCGCCTGGATCTGGATCAGCTTTCCTATGACCTGCGCCACCAAGCAGCCAACGAAACTTCGCAGCAGCGGAAAAACGAGGCACTGAAACGGCTGCAGGTAGTAGAAGCGTTCCGCGGGTCAAAAGACCGTATCGAGAACCGTCCGGAATGGATGATCGTTAAGATTGTTCCTATTATTCCGCCTGAACTGCGCCCATTGGTGCCGTTGGAAGGCGGACGTTTCGCGACGTCCGACCTGAACGACCTGTATCGCCGGGTGATTATCCGGAATAACCGCTTGAAACGCCTGATGGAAATCAAGGCGCCGGAGGTTATTCTCCGGAACGAAAAGCGGATGTTGCAGGAAGCGGTTGACTCCCTATTCGATAACTCGCGTAAGGTAAATGCCGTGAAAACAGAAGGTAACCGGGCATTGAAATCGTTGTCCGATATCCTGAAGGGCAAGCAGGGCCGTTTCCGCCAGAACCTGTTGGGTAAACGGGTGGATTACTCGGCTCGCTCGGTCATTGTTGTCGGGCCGAACCTGAAGCTGCACGAATGCGGACTGCCGAAAGATATGGCAGCCGAACTGTATAAGCCGTTTATCATTCGCAAGATGATTGAACGCGGTATTGTGAAAACCGTAAAATCGGCCAAGAAAATTGTAGATCGTAAGGATCCAGTAGTATGGGATATCCTCGAAAATGTATTGAAAGGACACCCTGTGCTGCTTAACCGGGCACCAACGCTGCACCGTTTGGGTATCCAGGCATTTCAGCCCACATTGGTGGAAGGGAAGGCCATCCAACTGCATCCGTTGGTGTGTACGGCGTTCAACGCCGACTTTGACGGTGACCAGATGGCGGTGCACCTGCCGCTGGGCAACGCTGCGATTCTGGAAGCACAGATCCTGATGCTGGCTTCACATAATATCCTGAACCCGGCTAACGGAACCCCGATTACGGTTCCTTCGCAGGACATGGTATTGGGTCTTTATTACATGACCAAGGGCCGGAAAACAGATGAAAGCCGCGTGGTTAAGGGACAGGACATGGTCTTTTACTCCGCTGAAGAGGTGATCATTGCCTATAACGAGAAGCAGGTTGATCTGCACGCGTTTATTAAAGTAAAAACGGTTGTCCGCAATCCAGCTGGTACGTTGGAGGAACGGATTATCGAAACGACTGTTGGCCGTGTACTGTTTAACCAGGTCGTTCCCGAGGAAATCGGTTACGTAAATGAACTGCTTACCAAGAAGTCGCTTCGTGATATTATCGGATCTGTGGTAAAAACCATGGGTATGGCACGTGCGGCACAGTTCCTGGATGACATTAAGGAGCTCGGGTTCCAGATGGCATTTAGGGGTGGGCTCTCGTTCAACCTGCAGGATCTCAATATTCCGGATGCCAAATCTGACCTGATCGACCAGGCTACCCGCGAAGTAGAGGAAGTGACGAACAACTATAACATGGGCTTCATTACAAATAATGAGCGTTACAACCAGATTATCGATATCTGGACGCGCATTAACAGCCGGTTGACGGCTAATGTGATGGAGATCCTTTCTACGGATAACCAGGGCTTCAATTCGGTTTATATGATGCTGGATTCAGGTGCCCGGGGTTCCAAGGAGCAGATCCGCCAGTTATGCGGTATGCGGGGCCTGATGGCTAAACCGCAGAAATCCGGCTCTTCCGGAGGTGAGATTATCGAGAACCCGATCCTGTCGAACTTTAAGGAAGGACTTTCGGTACTGGAATACTTCATTTCGACACACGGTGCCCGTAAGGGTCTTGCGGATACGGCGCTGAAAACAGCCGACGCGGGTTACCTGACCCGGCGGTTGCATGATGTGGCCCAGGATATGATTGTAGTAGACGAGGATTGCGGCGGCCTGCGGGGTGTCTATACGACTGCCCTGAAGGATAACGAAGATGTTATTGAGCCATTATACGACCGGATACTCGGCCGTGTATCACTACACGATGTATACGATCCGATTTCGGGTGAACTGCTGGTAGCGGCAGATCAGGATATCGATGAACAGATTGCGGCGAAAATTGAAAATTCGGCGGTAGAAGGGCTTGAAATCCGCTCGGTATTGACGTGTGAAAGTAAGCGTGGGGTGTGTGCGCTCTGCTATGGCCGTAACCTGGCAACCGGCAAACGGGTGCAAAAGGGCGAGGCTGTTGGTGTGATTGCTGCGCAGTCCATCGGTGAACCGGGTACACAGCTTACACTGCGTACGTTCCACGTGGGTGGTACGGCATCAAACATTGCGGCGGAATCCCAGATTCTGGCAAAATTTGACGGTGTTGTTGAACTGGAAAATATTCGTTCGGTACCGCACGAAGGTGAGGAAGGACCGGATCAGGTGGTGATTGGCCGTTCTGGCGAACTCCGTATCCTTGACCCGGAAACCAATAAGGTAATCATGACCAATAACATCCCCTACGGATCATACCTGTATGTCAATGCGGGGGATAAGGTAACCGCCGGGCAGCGTATCTGCTCATGGGACCCTTATAATGCGGTAATCATTTCCGAATTTGCCGGAAAAGTGGAATTTGAATCGATTATCGAAGGTGTTACCTTCCGCGAGGAATCCGATGAACAAACCGGACACCGTGAAAAGGTAATCATCGATACCCGGGATAAAACGAAAAACCCGGCCATTAAGATCCTGGACAAAAAAGGCGCGGTTATCCGCACATACAACATCCCGGTTGGTGCCCACGTTTCTGTGAGCGACCAGGTGGATGTGAAAGAAGGGGTGATTTTGGCCAAGATACCTCGTTCTACTGGTAAAACGCGGGATATTACGGGCGGTCTGCCACGGGTGACCGAACTGTTTGAGGCCCGTAACCCGTCTAACCCGGCAGTGGTAACCGAGATCGATGGCGTGGTGACGCTTGGTGGTGTGAAACGCGGTAACCGCGAGATATCCATCGAGTCGCGCGACGGACAGATCAAGAAGTACCTGGTGCCGCTTTCCAAGCACATCCTGGTACAGGATAATGACTTTGTGAAAGCCGGTATGCCGTTGTCAGACGGGTCGATTTCTCCGGCAGACATCCTGGCGATTAAAGGCCCGTCGGCAGTACAGGAGTACCTGGTCAATGGTATTCAGGAAGTGTACCGTCTGCAAGGGGTAAAAATCAATGATAAGCACTTTGAAACCATTGTGCATCAGATGATGCAGAAGGTCGAAATTGCCGATCCGGGCGATACGCGCTTCCTCGAAAAAGAGGCGGTTAACCGGTGGGATTTCATGGAGGAGAACGACAGTATTTACGATAAGAAAGTAGTGGTGGACGCAGGGGATTCCAATGAACTGAAACCCGGCCAGATTGTTTCGTTGCGTAAATTGCGGGATGTGAATTCCAGTCTGAAACGCCGCGACCTGAAATTAGTGGATGTTAGGGATGCCATTCCTGCTACGTCCAGCCCATTGCTGCAGGGAATTACCCGCGCTTCATTGGGTACCAAATCATTCATTTCGGCAGCTTCCTTCCAGGAAACAACCAAAGTACTGAATGAGGCGGCAATCGCAGGTAAACGTGACAACCTGTTGGGACTGAAAGAGAACGTGATTGTTGGACACCTGATTCCTTCGGGAACCGGTCTGCGCGATTACGAACGGATTATCGTAGGCTCCCAGGAGGAATACGATCAGCTGCTGGCTTCCAAAGAAGAGGATTAATCAGTGGATTGTGATCGATAGCCGGTGTTCAGTGACCGGCAGACCGATCCGGATAAAATGAACCAAACCGCCGGGCATAGGAAGATGCCCGGCGGTTTTTTTGTTTCCGCTGAATCCTGACCACTGAAAGCTAACGGCTAAATCGTATCTTTGCAATCGTTATGGGTACCCTGCTGGATATCGGACAAAAGCCGTACAATCATTACGGCGCCTACCTGCGTGCTAAATACGACGGTAAACGGGTATTCAAGATTATCGTGGATGGTAATTTTACATGCCCGAATCGTGATGGCAGCAAGGGGTATGGAGGCTGTTCCTACTGCAACGTGGATTCGTTCACACCCGAATCTGCCCGTACATTACCCACGATCCGCCAGCAGGTGGAGGAAGGAATCCAGCGCGCGGTAAATGGTTACGGTGCGGAGAAATTCGTGATTTACTTCCAGCCCAATACCAACACGTATGCGCCGGCCCACTACCTCAAGGCATTGTATGACGAAGCGTTGAGTGTCGCTCCGGAAAACGTGGTGGGCTTATCCGTTGGCACCCGGCCGGATTGCATCGACTTTGAAAAGGTGGCGCTGCTTGAAAGTTACACTGATCGGTATGATGTGGACCTGGAGATGGGTATGGAGTCGATTTATAACGATACACTGGAGCGCATCAATCGGGGATGCAGCCACGAGGAACTGGAGTCAGCCCTCGGGCTGGTTGTCAATAGCCCGCTTGACATCTGTGTGCATACCATTTTCGGATTTCCCTGGGAAACAAGGGAAATGATGCTGCGCTACGCCGATGAGATAAACCGGTTCCCGCAGATTAAGTTTGTGAAACTTCATCACTTGCATGTTGTCGAGGGATCCATTATGGGGGTACAGTATAAACGTAATCCTTTTCCGGTATTCAGCTTAGCGGACTATACCGACTTTCTTTGTGCGTTTATTCCATTGCTTAGGCCCGATATCGTCATCCAGCGCCTGTTTGGCTTAGCGGATCAGGAGCTACTGATTGCACCGAATTGGGGCAAGGGAAAATCAGCTATTCAGACCTATATTGACAAAGAATTAGAACGCAGGGGTGCTTACCAGGGAAGCCAGTATACCCCGGAATAACGTGTCACGTATGGTTTAACCTTCCAGCACCTGTTTCAGATCGGCCGGCGAATAGGCAACTGATTTCAATGTTTTGTTGTCTTCGGTACGGAATACCAAGAATAATCCATCAACTTCCTTGTAATATGATTCCACGCCCTTTGCCTTATAATGTTCCATGGTAGCTTCCGCTTCCTGTATGGTTTTGCAGGCCTTGCTCATGTTCGACCGTTGGACTTCGTCGAATAATGCGGCGAATTTATCGGCGAGACCAAACTCCAGAACGGCACCGGAAAGTACGTACTGAATGTCACAAAGGGCATCGGCTATTTCGATAATGTCCCGGTTGGCAATGGCCTCCTCCAGCTCTTTCAGCTCTTCGGAGATAAGGGAAACACGCAGGTTGCATCGTTTTTCGTCGGGAATGGCAGGTTGGGCCAATATGGGGTGCTGGAACGTACGGTGAAATTCGGCAACGGCTGTTAACGTCTTCGGGTCTGTCATGCTTAATGGTTTTTCGTCGTAAGTATTGAGTATAGCATGCTTGGCTGCTATTTGATGAAATGCTTAAGCTGGATAATTTCTTTTTCTTCCAGGAAACGCCAGCGGCCACGGGGCAGGTCTTTCTTGGTCAGATTGGCATAGACTACCCGGTCGAGCTTTACGACATCGTAGCCGAGAGATTCAAATATACGGCGTACAATACGGTTTTTTCCACTATGGATCTGGACACCGATTTCCCGTTTGCTTCCACCCTGGACGTAGCTGATTGCATCGGGTTTGACAAAACCATCTTCCAGCTCCACACCAAACGCAATTTTATTAAGATCACCCTGCGTCAGGTTTTTATGGAGCTCCACCTGGTAAATCTTGCTGACATTATTCCGTGGATGGGAAAGTTTCTCGGAAAGGTTCCCATCGTTGGTCAGCAGCAGCAACCCGGTCGTGTTGCGGTCCAGCCGTCCTACAGGGTAGATGCGTTCACGGGTGGCTTTGGCAACCAGTTGCATAACAGTACGTCGTTCCTGTGGGTCATCAGTGGTAGTAATGTAGTCTTTTGGCTTATTTAGTAGCACATATACCATTTTTTCACGTTGCAGGCGTTCGCCATTATACCGGATATCGTCTTTCGCCGGATCGACCTTGGTGCCAAACGCGGTAACTACTTCGCCGTTTACCCGGATGACGCCTGCCTCGATCAATTCATCTGCCTTGCGCCGGGAACAGATTCCTGCATTGGCAATGTACCGGTTGAGGCGGACCAGCCCGTTATTTTCAGGTTCCCGTTGGAATGGCTTCCGGGATGTTCCCCGACGCCGTTCATATACCGGCTTAGTTGCGTCGGAGCCATGGCGGCTATCGGTCCGTTTTTCACGGTAAGCACGGTGCTGGGTGCTGTCATTTTCATGCGTATTTCGCGAGTCCCGGCTATAAGGACGCCCCGGTCCGGACGATCGGCCCTTATAAGGTGCGGGCTTACGATCTGATCTGTTCGATGGCTCATCATTTTCCCAGGTTTTCCGTGGGCCGTCGCTGTAGGGGCGTCCGGACTCGCCGGAGCGGCCTTTATAAGGGCCGGACTTCCGTCCCGGTTGATTCCTGTTATTTGCCTGTGTGTCCTGGCCCCTGGATTTATAGCCGCTGGGAGCGGAAGGGGTTGCCGGTCTACCTTTTTTTCTGGATTTGTCGTCGCGACTGTTCCGTTTGTTACTTAATGGCATGATTTTTACCGTAGAAAAATGTGAACCGCAAAGGTAGCTAAAAATATGCGTTTAACGGTGAGTGACCTTGTTTTTTACAAAAAAATAACCAGAAAAGGTACGTTAAATTTTGTTAAAAGTCAAGTCGTTGTTCACTAAGTGTTTGTAAGATAGTGAGATAATTTTTACATTTGCGACCAACTTTTGGATCAAGTAATAATTCCCCCCATTTTTTGACCGGGCGGTCTATTACAGAAAGGTAATGCATGATAAAAAAACAACTGCTCTGTTGTAGTGCGGTTTTAGGGCTGGTGTTACTGTCTAATTTATATTCATATAACTCAGCAGTCAGCGAAGAACAGGCCGTTTTACAACAGGACACCCTATCATACAGCGATTTTTGGCTGGATGATATTAATCAAGTCCGAAACTCCCCCTATTTTGCATCATTGAATTTTGCGGATGAGAACCTGCCTTTAGGTGACAAGCAAATTGAACAGAAAATGATGCGTTATCTCAAGGCTTATTCCAGGAAACAATGGTCGAAACTGTTGCATCATAAAGCGCAATCTGATTTGCCAAAGGTGGCTGCCGTTTTACGCCGGTATGGCGTCCCTGAGGATTTTAAGTACATTCCCCTGGTGGAAAGTAATCTCGCACATGGCACGACATCGCATCGTGGCGCGTCGGGTTATTGGCAGTTTATGCCCAGCACCGCCCGGGCTTTTGGCCTCCGAGTCGATAATGAAGTTGATGAACGCCAACACATTGAAAAATCCACGGTGGCCGCTGCAAAATACCTGAAATCGTTGTATCGCGTCTTCAATAGCTGGACATTGGTTGCGGCCGCCTACAATATCGGCGAGGGTAATCTGCAGCGTGCAATCAGCCGCCAACGGGAAGATAACTATTTTAAACTGAAACTAAACCGGGAAACCGGCAGTTATGTGTACAAGCTGATCTCGGTAAAAGAGATTGTCGAGCACCCGGGGCTGCACCGAGAGCGTAGCAAAGCGCTGTTAGCCGATGCTACATCGGATGCTCAGGAAGAAGATCATAAATTATAGCTGTGACAGCAATTCCTATCGCCGGATAGAGGCTGAGTGTATACCTCGACTAGCGAAGATCTACAATTTCTACCCCCGGATATTGGCTCTGCTGAAAGGTAAACTGGCCTGCCGGCACCGCCGGATTCGCTTTTGTGCCCTTAATGGCATAGGTATATCGCATACCATTCTTGTCAAAAACTGTAACATCGTGGAGCAGGTTCGTGGATTGGTTGATCCGCAGCTTGATTTTGTAGTATGGCGATTGCGTATTTTCCGGTGAAAGTTCAATTACATGCAATGCTGTATTTCCAGCGCGTTCATCCGCGGACGATACGTATTTGTACCCACTGCTGTAAAATGAGAAAATATTGACCGGTGAAATGGCCGTGGCACTATTGTCCACATCGGTAACCTGAACTTCATTTACGTCTTTAAGTACCGTCCACAGTGTTTTGCCATCGCTGATCAGCTCCTGGCTATCCATGGTAATGTGGTATTTTCCGCTCGAGGGTTGGATCAGGATGACCCCCGATTCCGAATAATCGGCGGCGGCCTGCGGCGACTGCCGGGCAGTGACAGTAAAATTAGCCTGAACCGCTTTATAACCCTTATAGGTGTTGCTCATTTTGTCGAGCAATGTTTTTGCCGCTGCATCCGTTTGTGCGTAAACACCGGTTACAGCAACAAATAAAAACAGGATGAACAGTCCAAATCGTTTCGCTTCTCTCATGGCTATCTTACGCATCTTTCTTTAACCCATCCAAAAACTGTTCCAATGAATATTCGTCAGGGAATAGCACTTCACGGGCCTTGCTGCCCTCAAACGGACCTACGATACCGGCGGCCTCCAGTTGGTCGATGATCCGGCCGGCCCGATTGTACCCCAGCTTTAATTTACGCTGGATAAGTGACGTCGATCCCTGCTGGTGGAGCACGATAAGGCGCGCGGCATCCTCAAACATGGGGTCGCGGTCGCTCATGTCGAAGTCTCCGGCTCCGCCTTCACCGTTTTCGTCGATATATTCAGGGAGGAGCAGTGCGGAAGGGTAACCTCGCTGGCTGCCAATGAATTCAGAAATTTCTTCAACCTCGGGCGTATCCACAAAAGCACACTGTATCCGGATCAGGTCACTTCCCGTAGCCAACAGCATATCCCCGCGACCGATCAGCTGGTCGGCGCCCCCTGAGTCGAGAATAGTTCGCGAATCCACTTTAGAGAGTACCCGGAAGGCAAGCCGGGCAGGGAAGTTGGCTTTGATAGTGCCGGTAATGATATTCACGGACGGGCGCTGGGTGGCAATCACCAGGTGAATGCCGACTGCACGCGCTAATTGGGCCAGGCGGGCGATGGGCGTTTCCACCTCCTTGCCTGCAGTCATCATCAGATCGGCGAATTCATCAACAATCAATACGATGAAGGGGAGATAACGGTGGCCTTCCTCGGGGTTCAGGCGTCTGTTAACGAATTTGGCGTTGTACTCCTTGAGGTTACGGACCTGTCCGTTTTTCAGGAGGTCGTAACGGCTATCCATTTCGATACACAGTGAATTGAGGGTATTAATTACCTTTTTGGTATCGGTAATGATGGCATCTTCTTCGCCGGGCAGTTTGGCTAAAAAGTGCCGTTCTACTTTTTTGAATAACGAAAGTTCCACCTTTTTGGGATCCACCAGTACAAATTTAAGTTCCGCAGGATGTTTTTTGTACAGTAAAGAGGTAAGAATTGCGTTGATACCCACGGATTTACCTTGCCCGGTAGCACCGGCTACCAACAAGTGTGGCATCTTCGCTAAATCGGCGATAAAGACTTCATTGGAAATGGTTCTTCCCAGCGCAATGGGCAGGTCCATGTCGGTATGCTGGAATTTTTCTGTAGCCAGTACAGACCGCATGGATACCATTTCCGGATGACTGTTCGGCACTTCAATGCCGATAGTACCTTTGCCCGGCATG
Organism: Parapedobacter lycopersici; assembly: GCF_040395035.1. Taxonomy (GTDB): domain Bacteria; phylum Bacteroidota; class Bacteroidia; order Sphingobacteriales; family Sphingobacteriaceae; genus Parapedobacter; species Parapedobacter lycopersici_A. The sequence continues at coordinate 16,821 of NZ_JBEBRB010000042.1, forward strand.
GGCGCAATGATCCGGATACCCAATGCGGCAAGGCTCAGTGCAATATCATCCTCCAGGTTCTTGATTTTGGAAATACGTACCCCCGGCTTCGGAATAATTTCATACAGCGTAACGGTAGGACCGATGGTTGCTTTGATTTTGGCAATTTCGATATTATAATTGCCCAGCGTTTCGACAATTTTATCTTTGTTGGCTTCCAGTTCATGGTTATTGACCGTAATTTTTCCGGAGCCATAATCACGAAGGAGGTCGAGCGTTGGGTATTGATACCCCGAGAGATCCAGTTTGGGGTCGTACTGTCCTACCTTCTCAACTAACTCGTCTGCTGTGGTAATGCTTTTCTCTTCCTTTATGGCTGAAACCGTAAGTGCGGGTGCCAGGGTTTCTTTTTTGGGTTCGGGCTTTTCAGTCGCAGCCGCTACCGTGAAATCAGGTGTTTCCGGACGTTTTTCCGGCTGTTGCCCGGATTCCGTGGCTGCTGGTACAGGCGGTTCTACCGGTGCCTCGTCCTTCATCTTATTGAGGCTGAATTCGACCGGGTCGATCCGGTATTCCGATTCTTCCAGGTAACGGTTTTCTTCGCGTGTGGCAGACGCTGTTTCCGGTGTCGGACTTGTCGTTTTCGGTTGTCGGGCAGGTAGCTTAAAATCCAGGTTAAATGCGATAATCAGTACCGTGAGTATAATGAAAATAAGCAAACCGCCTACGCCGGCCACACCAATTTGTGCCTGCAATAACCGATTGGTCCAAAACCCGAACTCACCTTCCAGAAAGTGCGGGTAATTGCTGGCAAAACCATGAATATAGGCGAGCGTTACCGAGATAAATATTAAGGCACATAAGGAGTAGACCAGGGTTTTCCAAATGGAAATAATCCGTACTTTCAGCAACAGGCGATATCCTATGACAAAAAAGATGCCCACAAAAATAAATGAGGCAACGCCAAACCACTTATAAATAAACTGATGGGCAAGCAATGCGCCGAATTTTCCCATCCAGTTTTCCACAACAGGCTGCTCAACACCGGCAAGCTCCAGCTCTTCCCGGGTTTTAAACAGGGTGTCCCAGCTTCCGTTGGTTGCGGAGATGTAACTTTGGTCTTCCTGCCAGGTAAATAAGTAGGAAATAAAGGCAATGAGGAAATAAACCGACATGGCCAGTAAAAACAGGCCGGTAATTTTGACAATTTTTGCGCCTACGGTCTTTCCTGAAGCTGTGCCGGAATTACGCCTACGCTCGGGTTTTTTTCGTTCGGACGACTTGCTTCCGGTATCGTATGGTGTGTTTTTTCTGAATGAGTTCCCTTTTCCAGACATTTAGCGGACACGTTATGTTTGAGACAAACTTACGATTTTTTACAGATAAAATGATTGTGGCCGGCTGTATGCTGTTTGATCGGTTTTTTTCCGACTGTAGCGTTTTATCTGTGGGACGCGTTTTATCAAAACATCCGGTTTAAAAAGTTGTTTGCAGATATACAACATATGGTTAGTTATTAAAGAGAATATAATGATGAAAAAGATACAATTTAGAAAAACAGGAAAACGTAACCGTCTTTCGCTGGCCATGCTGCTGCTAGGCGTGGTGATCGCGTTTGGCAGCTGTCTGAAGGACGATACCGGACCGAGTCAAATTTCCGCTACTGCCGCGCTGAATGCCGTACCAGGTTCGGAAGGACTTGATATCGGGTTGGACAACAACCAGCTGAACGACCGCTATTGGGGCGAAGAATTTGCATATACCGATGTGCTGCCTTACAAGAATGCTTATCCGGGTAGTCGATTGGTCCGTGTATTTGACCCCCAGCGTAATGCGGACACCCCGCCTTTGGCTTATACCACGGTAAATTTTGTTCCCGGTACTTTTTATACCCTGTATGTAGTAGGCTATGACGAGCTGGAAATCATGGTGACGGAAGACGATCCGTCCGCTCCGGGTGAGGGGAATGCGAAAATCCGGTTTATTCAACTGAGCCCGGATGCACCATCACTGGATATTGTGGAAGAGGGGGAGGACGTTGCGGTTGCCACCGATATGGAATTTAAGGATGTTGTCGAATTTTTTCCGATAGAAGCCGGTACCGCCCACACGTTTAATATCCTGGAACACGGCAGTACTGACGTCGTTCATACGTTCGATTTTACCCCGGAAAACAACAAGATTTACACGATATGGGTTAAAGGCTTATTTGAAAGCGAGGGTGATGAATCGCTGGCTTTTGGCCATGAGGTAATTACTCACTGATCATGGTAGTTTAAGATTCTCCATAAATTTAGGTTGATTGAAGTCCATCCGCCAACCGGTGGATGGATACCGCTCCCGCCCGGGAGCGGTTTTTTTGATAAATAGCTTGTCAATACCGCTTATACTGCAGTTAGCAGGAAATAGTTTTTCTTTCCCCGTTGCACAACCAAGTAACGGCCGTTCACCAGGTTCGTTGCTGTATACACCTGTTCCGGATTACCAACTTTTTCCCGGTTAACAGAAACGCCACCGCCCTGTATCATTTTACGTGCTTCGCCCTTGGAGGGGAAAACAGCCGATGATTGCGCCAACAGATCCAATACATTAATGCCGGCATCAAACTGAGTTTTGTCAATCTCGAACTGCGGGATACCGTCAAATACGTCAAGTACACCGGCGTGGTCCATTCCGTAGAGGAACTCCAGGGAACCGCTGCCAAATAGAAATTCCGAGGTTTTAACGGCGGTTTCGTAGTCCTGTTCACCATGTGTCCGGACTGTGATGTCACTGGCCAGGGCCTTTTGTACAATACGTAAATGCGGTGCTGTATCGTGCTCGGCAATAATCGAATCGATTTCTTCCCGGGATTTCAGTGTGAATATCTTAATCCAGTTTTTCGCATCGTCGTCGCTTGCATTGAGCCAGAACTGGTAAAACCGATATGGTGAGGTTTTTGTACGATCTAACCAGACCGCCCCACTTTCGGTTTTTCCAAACTTATTGCCGTCCGCCTTTTTGATCAGCTGTGTAGTAATGCCGTAAGCGGTACCGCCATCCTGTCGGCGAATAAATTCGGTTCCCGTTACAATGTTCCCCCATTGGTCTGATCCACCCATTTGTATCAAGCAATTGTGGTGCTTCCAAAGGTGGTAGAAATCGTAGCCTTGGATCAATTGATACGAAAATTCAGTGAAAGACAGGCCGTTTTCATTTGCCAGTCGACTTTTGACAGAATCTTTTGCCATCATGTAATTCACCGTAATCAGTTTTCCGACATCGCGGATAAAATCCAGAAACTTAAATTCTTTGAACCAGTCGTAGTTGTTGACCATTTTTGCGGGATTCGGTCCTTCGCCAAAATTCAGGAACTGCCGCAGTTGTTTTTCGAGGCAGTTTACATTGTGCTGCAACGTTGCTTCATCAAGCAGGTTCCGTTCTGCGGATTTGAAAGATGGGTCGCCGATCATGCCGGTGGCACCGCCAACCAACGCGATAGGGTTGTGCCCTGCACGCTGGAAATGAATCAGGGTCATGATTTGGGTCAGGTGCCCCACATGCAGTGAATCTGCCGTCGGATCAAAGCCGATATAACCTGAAACCGGTCCTTTATTCAGTAATTCTTCAGTACCCGGTATGATATCCTGCAACATACCCCGCCAACGTAATTCGTCTACAAAATTCATGGTAATTCCCTGTTTTAAGCTTTCGGATGACTCCCGTAAAACGACCGCAAAGATAGTAGATTATGCGTAAATTTATGCGTTGAAATTGTTATCTTGGTATCAGATGATGCATAATAGGCCTTTGAAGCAGGGAGGAATATCGACAGGTGACATTGGCACAATAAGTGCACGTTAAGCTAAAACGGGCTGCATGAATTTCCTTTCGCACTATTATTTTGAACGATATAGCCACAACCCTGAGTTGGTGCTGGGCAGTATATTGCCCGATTTAGTAAAAAATGCAGCTAAAGAAGTTAACATACAGGCACATAAATACGAAACCAAACTGGGTAATAACCCCAAATTGAATAGCCTGTATCAGGGGTGGATGCGGCATATCGAAACGGATCGGCTTTTTCACAATGCGCCTTTTTTTTATGAAAACACCCATGAGTTGAAACTGCTGCTAGCACCCGCAGTGGAAACGACCGCGATACGGCCGTCGTTTTTATCGCATATCGCCCTTGAATTACTTTTAGACCACCTGCTGCTTGAGAATGGGCTGGTGAATGAAAACGATTTTTATGCATACCTAACTGCGGCCGATCGGGATACGGTAGCCCGGTTTCTGAAAATATGTGACATACCTGATACGGCGTTCTTCTTTACTTATTTCGACAGCTTTATACGAGCGCGGTATGTGGGCAGTTACCGGGAGTTTGAGCAGATTACCTTCGCGCTGATCAACATTTGCAGGCGACTGTGGCAAGTAGTTATTACGGCAGACCAAAAAAAGCAGATTACGGCAAGCTTGAGGGACTACGCAAAAAAAATGACCGGGAACTTTAACCTTATATTTGATGAGATCGGGCCATTATTGCCATAACTTCTTTTCCTCCTTGCCGAAAATTGGCTGCTCCGTCGGGTTTTTTTTATAAGTTTGACCGGTTAATAGTGGGCTAAACCAATTTGTTATCCGTATATGGCAAACAGACTTTTCCAAAAAAAACAGATCGATCAGCTTCTGGCGGGTACACCTTCCGGCCCACACGGTGGGCTGGCCAAAGTACTGGGCGTACGTGATCTGGTGTCGCTTGGGATTGCAGCCATCGTAGGAGCCGGTATCTTCAGCACCATCGGTCTTGCCAGTTACAACGGCGGGCCTGCGGTATCGCTTTTATTTGTGTTTGTAGCGGTAGCCTGTGTATTTACCGCACTTTCTTATGCACAATTTGCCAGTACCGTACCTGTTTCGGGTAGCGCTTATACTTATGCGTATGTTGCTTTCGGGGAGTTGTTTGCCTGGATTATCGGCTGGGCGCTTATTTTGGAGTACGCGGTTTCAAACATGGTAGTGGCTATTTCGTGGTCGCAATACTTTGTAAGTATGTTGGAAGGCTTCGGTATCGTAATCCCAAGATGGCTTACCATGGCCCCGGCCTACGCCATTGAAGCACATGCTAAATTAGCAGTCGGCGGTATGGCGTCGCTTTCCAAAGTAGATCAGGCGGCCGCGACTGCATACATGGATGCCCCGCGGATAGGGGATATTCCGATTATTTTTGATTTACCGGCGGGCCTCATCACCTTCTTGGTTACCTGGCTGGTGTACATTGGCATCAAGGAATCAAGGACAGCGAGTAATATCATGGTTGCCGTGAAAATCGGTGTTATTTTATTGGTTGTATTCGGTGGGATTTTCTTTGTAAAGCCGGAAAACTGGGTGCCATTCGCGCCGAATGGCGTTGACGGCATTATGAGTGGTGTCGCGGCCGTTTTCTTTGCTTTTATCGGATTTGACTCGATATCAACAACGGCGGAAGAATGCAGGAACCCCCAACGGGATCTGCCGCGGGCGATGATTCTTTGCCTGTTGATCTGTGCGGTATTATACATTTTAATTACACTGGTACTGACAGGAATGGTTCATTATACGGAATTAAATGTAAAGGACCCGCTGGCTTATGTGTTTGAATACGTAGGCATGGATTATATGGCCGGTATTGTTTCAGTAACCTCGGTTGTAGCGATCACCAGCGCATTGTTGGTTTTTCAACTTGCACAACCCCGTATCTGGATGACTATGAGTCGCGATGGCCTCCTTTGGAAGCGTTTTTCCACTATCCATCCGAAATATAAAACGCCCTCGTTTGCAACTATTGTTACCGGTGTCATTGTGGCTGTACCTGCGCTGTTTTTTAAAATGGATTTCTTTGTCGACCTAACCAGTGTAGGTACTTTTTTTGCTTTTATTCTGGTATGTGCAGGTGTGCTTTATATGGATCATTCGGGGATTTCCAGGCAATCTAAATTCAGGGTACCCTATATTAACGGCAAATACCTGATTTCGTTAGGATTAGTCATCGCGGCGTTATGGGTTTATTATGGGGAACCGGAGCTGATTGCGGTATGGCGCCAACTGTCAATAACCGAAATTATAGCGCACAAATTACTGATCATTATTTTTTGGTTGACATGGGTCGTACTCAGCGTCATGGGTTTTAAATTTAATTTCTCACTTTTTCCGGTAGCGGGCATTCTGTTTAACCTATACC
>NZ_JBEBRB010000043.1:0-22871 GCF_040395035.1 Parapedobacter lycopersici
ATTGGTGTTTGCTGGATGATGCTGGAAAAAAGGTTTATTTCAATACCGAGGGCTATAATCCCTTTTTTGTGGACAGTACCTATATTGTGAATTCCCTGAAAAAGGGATTGCCGCAAGACATGCCCTTTGATCGGATCACCGATGTCAACTATTACGGTGCGGGGGTGCATAACGAAGAAAAGGCAAATATCGTGGAAGATGCGCTTAAGCAGGTATTCAGCCAATCCAAGGTCTTTGTAAGCCACGACCTGCTGGCGGCGGCCCGGGCACTCCTGGCTAATAAGGCTGGCTTTGCGGCCATTTTAGGCACCGGCACCAATACCTGTCTGTATGACGGGGAAGATATTATCCACAAGATCGATTCCGCGGCCTATATCCTCGGCGATGAGGGCAGCGGCTGTTATATTGGCAAAAAGCTGCTGACCGATTACATCCGCGGCTTAATGCCCGAAACCGTGCGGGAGGTTTTCTGGGATACGTTTAAGTTAACGCCTGACGACGTAATGGATGCCGTTTATACGAAACCGCTGGCTAACCGTTTCTGCGCAAGCTTCAGCAAATTCGTTTACGAGGTGACCGTTGACATGGCTTACTCCCGCGGCATCGTGGAAGGCGCATTTGACGACTTTTTCCGAAACCTGGTTACGAAATACCCAAATTATCAGGATTACTCATTCAATTGCATCGGGTCGGTCGGATACAATTTCCGGAACGTCCTCGAAGAAAAGGTACACCAGTACAACATGCAACTGGGCCGGATTATCCGCTCTCCGATAGACGACCTGGTCCAATTCCACATTAGCCGGCTATCGGAATAACGCTGCCGGTAACCCGACAGTGTTAAAGCGCCACTGCCTCGCCGATACCCGGCAGGTGCAGCTGGAGGCCGGCATCTGCAAACTGCTGTATGGCCGCTGCGGTGTCGATGGCAATGGGCGGGAATGTGTTATAATGTATGCCGATGATCTTTTTACAGCCAATAAATTTTGCCGCTGTAATCGCGTCTGTTACGTCCATCGTAAAGTGTCCGCCAATGGGCAAAAAGGCCCAGTCGATTCCCATGGGTTCCAGTAGCTTCATTTCGAGCGTTAAGGCGGTATCTCCGGCAAAGTAAATTTTCCTGCCGCCGCTGGAAAGCACATAGCCTGCGGGAACACCACCGTATTGGCCGTCCGGCGTACCATTGGTATGAAGGGCATAGACCATTTTAACACTTCCGAAATCAGTCTGTACCGTGCCCCCGAAATTGAATTGGATAATGTGTGACTCGGGGATATCCTGCCGGCTCACCCACATGGCAGTTTCCACCACGGCCATGACAGTTGCCTGGCTGCTTTTCTGTATCGCCGCCACATCGGCCACATGGTCTTCATGCGCATGGCTCAACAGGATATAGTCAGGCTGCAGCCCATGGATGTCAACTCCACTGGCCTGGGGGTTGGGGGTAATAAACGGATCGAATAGCACCCTGCTGTCGCCCAATTCAAGCATGACACTGGAGTGCCCGTAATAAATAGCTTTCATTTTGTGTATGTATTAATCTTCAACAATCGGCAAACCTTCGGCAGCCGGCGTAGCCCGAGGGTAAAGACCAGGTATCCCAATCGCATTCCCGGACTTTTATTCCGGGCGCGGCAGGCAGGCTACTGGCCGAACATTCCACCAAACCCGCCGAGCATATCCTTGGTAGCGGCCTGCATTTCAGCCTGGCTCACATTATCAGCCTGGCGCATCGCCTGGTTAACTGCCACAGCAAGTAATTCTTCCAGTTCCTCTTTATCGGCTCCGTCAAAATAGGCGGTGTCTATTGTAATTTGGGTGACTTCCTTATTGGCCGTCGCGGTCACCTTAATGCGCCCCCCTTCGGCCTCGCCGACCACGGTAATCTGGTCAAGCCGTTTTTTTATCTCTTCTGCCTTTTGACGGGCTTCAAATAGTTTATCGAACATAACTCAAGTATTTTTTCGCTGTAACCCGCGGGAATCCTGTTTATTCAATGAACGGATTCCGGCATTTTTTGTTTGTTCTCCGGTACCCGTTCGCCCCCGCACCCGGAGGTAAATTACGCTGGCGTGCGGGATGCCCAGTGTGCTCGCCGGCGTTACATCCAGCAGGTGCTGTAGATACACCTCTACAATTCCCGTAAGTACCTTTTCCCGGGATTCCTTAAATTCCGGCATCACAAAAAAATCGCCGAGATGCAGTTTACCCTGTGCATCCACCACCGCCGAGAATGTATAGTAAAAATCCTTATAGGCTTTATTGATTTCGATATCGTATTCGGGATAAAGGTACCCGTATGCTAATGAACGGCCCATCTGTTCAACGGTATCCACCTCCTGCCGGCTGATTTCCAGTATTGGACTGTTACTGACCAGCCGGGCAAAATGTTTGGATGCAAACGCGCTATCCGGATTTCCGGGATTCCGGTTGGCCTTAGCGATCTGGGTTTGCACAAACAGGGTATCCTGGCGCCGGGGTTTACGCAGTTCCGACACGGTCGTTTTCAGTTTTTCCCGGATATAGGCATCCGAGTAAAACCGCATATACACATTGGACCTTATTTTATCAACGGTCAGGTGGCGCAGGCTCAGTCGCTGGAGCATGATGCTGTCGGGGTGCAGGTCGACCACCTTCCAGCTCTCCCGCGCAAAATGGAAGAAGGAATCATGGTCGTGGGTAATTGCAAAATTGAAAGATGAATCACTGCCGGGCACGTAGATCTGTACCGAATCTTTATGGGTGAACTTCACGTGCCATTCCGGTTCCTGTACAAAACCAATGGTATCATAAGCCAGGCCCGAATCAAAGGCGCGCCTGACCTCATAAAAATTAATTCCTACGATCGTACCTAGATCCGGTTTCCGCGGATCGGCCTCTTCCCCGCCTCCGCCGGCGTTGCTGCAGCCCACCAGGCACGCGCAGCAGACAGACCAGCATGCGATATTAAAAACCCAGTAAATAAACCATTTTTTCACCTGCATAAGCCGGCAACCTCTCTTAGCTGTTATCTCATGTGTATGGAAGTTTTCCCTATTCCCCCGGCTCCCATTACTGCAGCACAAAACTAAAATAATCAGCCGGATAAAGAAAACTTCCCGTAACCGAATAAATAAAACGGGAATTTACCGGTATTATTTTTACAGTCACTGTTTCCCTGACGTGATTGGCGGTGCATTTGCTCGATGACACATGTCCTTATACCCCCGGCATTATTTGTTTGTATAAGCGGCAAACGATTTTTATATTTGCACCCCGATAAAGTCGCAGCTTCGGCTGTTTTTATGTTTCGGGATGTAGCGTAGCCAGGTATCGCGCCAGCATGGGGTGCTGGAGGTCGTGGGTTCGAATCCCGCCATCCCGACAGTGTTTTAAATCGCAATAAACTTAACAATGAGTTTATTGCGATTTTTTTGTTTGTAATAGGTAGCCCTTCCACCACGCTGAATACAACCAAATAACGATATTTGTATAATTAGCACTACCTTATTGCAATTGGATTTTAAACATGCTAATTATGTCAAAAGCGATCATTACCGTCAGCGGCAGTACAGGCAATATTGGCCATGAGCTGATAAATCTGTTATCAGCCGCAAAAAGCTCCGTGCGGGCTGTTTTAAGAAATTTCGATCGCGCGCGACCGCTTCCCGGTGTCACGTGGTTGCAGGCCGATGTGAGCGACGGGCGTGTACTGGACGCAGTGCTGGCTGGAACTGACCGTCTATTTATATTAACGGATAATGGACCAGGCTTTGGCCGGACGCAGATCGCGATGATCCACGCTGCGGAAAGACTTGGCATAAAACACGTGGTCAAACTATCCGCGCTCGGCGCCTCCCCCCACACGCAGTCGCCCCTGGCGCACGAACATTGGTTGGCGGAGCAGGCACTGGAAAAATCCGGCATGTCGTGGACCATATTGCGGCCCCATGTATTTATGCAGAACTGGCTTGGAGAAGTAGCTGACACGGTCAGGTCAGCAGGCGCGATTTATGCGGCGATTGGAGCAGGCAAGGTACCCTTTATCGACGCCCGCGATATTGCGGCCGTTGCGGCCGAGGCATTGCTGCATCCGGAAAAACACGCGGGCCAAAAATATGTACTTACGGGCGACGTTGCGGTAGGGTATGAATCACTTGCCCAGGCAATTTCAAAAGCAACAGGCAGGGAAGTCGTGTATCAATCGCTGTCTATGGAGGAGATGCGCGACCGTATGGAGAAGCAGGGGATCAATACCGAGATGATCGACTCGTACCTTGCACTGGCAGCTTATCAAAAAGCCGGAGGTCCCACGGAGCGTGTTTCAACAAGCGTAAACGAAATATTGGGCCGTCCGGCCCGGACTATTGAAGATTTTGCGAAGGATTATCGGGAGCGCTTTTGAGCCTTGGACTCCGTTCTTAAGCCGTCTGCCGCTTCAGCTTCTTCTGCACGATCTGATGAATATTAAACATCAATACGATGCTTAACGCCATTGCCGCTATGGTAGCCCAACCCAGGGTCTCAAAGTTCTCGAATCCACCCATGTCATTTTGAATCAGCATCATACCACCTAAATACGTAGCCACACCCCCGGACAGTTGCTGAATGGAAGAATTAATGTTCATAAATGCGCCCCGCTCCTCTTTTGCAGGAATTGCCGTCAATAATGCAGATGACGTGATTATTCTTGAGGAGACAAAAACAGCCAGTATGGTATTAATCAGGATCACATAGCCCAAGGAGGCTGTTTCCAGCTGCGTAAATAAATAGATCATTACACTGGCCAGTGTACTGCCAAGGGCAAATAAATTGAATTTTCCGTACTTATCGCTCATCCAACCAAAAATGGGTGAAAAAACCAGTGTCGCTAAGCCCGTCACAAAAAATATAAGGGTCAGGTCTATTTCATCTATTCCGATATTATTTACCAGAAAGGGACTGGCAAAAGGCATGATCAGGAACCCGCCTGTTGCCAGGAAGAATGTGGTAGCAAAAGCGGCTAAATAATTCCGGTTCGTTAAGATGCTGGAGAACCTTTTCAGGACACCGGGGTTATCTCCGTTATTCAGGTGATTGTTAACAGGCCGTATGTATTTCAGGATAATGAGTAACGCAATAATGGCAATACCCACGATAATGTAAAAAGGAACATGCCAGCCTACGGTACTTGCAAAATACAGACCGATCGGGATGCCAAGCACCTGGCTGCCCGCAAATGCCATCTGCACAAAACTCATCACCCTGCCCCTTACCTCAAATGCAAAAACATCCGTAATGATGGCAAACGAAATAGCAGATAAAACACCTCCAAAAAACCCGGCCACAATTCTCGCTACGATAAGGAAATGATAGCCCGGGGCTATTCCGCAAAGAAATGTCCCTACAATAAATCCGACTAAAATAACAATCAGCATCTTTTTGCGGTCAAACTTATCGGCTATCCCGCTTAATAAAATACCGGAAATACCCGCGCTGAATGCATAGGAAGAAACCAATATGCTGAACTCCCTCGATGAAATCTGTAACTCCCGCATCAGCTGGGCCCCCAGAGGCGCCATCACTGCAAAATCCAGGACAATACAAAATTGCAGGATGGTAAGCATGGTGATCAAAAGTGCTTCATAAGCAGTAAATACGGTTTTCTTTATCATGATTCGTACTAAAGGGACGGCAAAAATACGCCTAAAAAACAAGATTAGTGTGGGTTTTAAGTCAATAGGCAGCCTATAAACCGGCTCTGTCAGCAAAAGGCCACAACGACCATGCGTATGGAACAATGGATGCTGTTTTTACTGCCCGGGGGCACTCGTTTTACCCGAAAAAAGCGACAGGGGAAGGATCAGATTTTACCGAGTGCAAAAGCAAGCGCATTCAGGTCCTGTTTCATGAGGTTGATGTTCGACTCCAGCTGGTCGTACATATCCGCCCGGTTATTTAGTTCTTCACTTGAATATACGCCGCCTTCCCCGAAATACAATTCGACAAGGGAGTCATCGGCATCCGTTTCAATCTGGCCGAGTGAAGTCCATTTTTCGATAATCTGCTGACGCAGGGATTTTTGGTCGGCGCTTTCGGGGTCGTGATAATTCAAGTAGTACCAAATTGCCGGGGGGAAAATGGTAGAGACCTCCGTACCGTACCATACGTCTTTCAGGGCATTCCGCTGATGCTGGAAGGTGACTGATTCTTTGTTAAAGAGCATCATCAGGCCCAGGCTGGCCTCGCCTACCCCTGATGTGACGCCCACGATATTACTCGTTCGGTCATCCGGAATGACACCTCCTGTCAATATGGCGCCGAGCGCCCCGACGACGATGGCGCCTTTCGTCAATTTTGACTCCCGTTCATCCTGTATACCGGAGAGGTAATTAGCAACCTGACTGGTGCGTTCCTCCTCGCAATCCATCTCCGAGGATACCGCCGAAATTTCGATGGACATGGTATTGACGCGGTTGTCCATTTCCTGTTTGATCTCCAGGATTTCAAGCCGGTTGGCAACCGTATGATTGTCTTTCCGGGATTTCAATTCCGCATAGCGCTCCATCAGCTGCAGAATACCTATTGCATTCGCAATATTCAATGTGTTATGACTAAATCGCCCGGAAAGCGCACCGGAGATTTCCTGTTCATGCAGCGGTACTGGAAGTTCGTCCTTGGTGTAATCGTATACATTTCGCTGATTGCAGTTGCTTCGGTAGAGCGATTCGCGGATGCTTGCATCCTTAACCGTCCTGCAGGATACGCATATGCCCATCCCGAGGAGAAATAGCCAAAATCCTGATTTGCTGAACATACTAATACCTCAATAGCTAATCCGTTACTTTTTCCAATTTTGCCAGCAGCGATTTTAAGCGTGCATTCCGCAACTCATTTTCGAGATTAAGTTCTGAAAGATAAAACGCATGTTTTTGCAGATCGATAAACCGCTTATCCAGTTCCTCCGGATGGAGCCGGCGCAGGCGATCAGCCAGTTCGCCGGGTGTGGCACCACCAAGGTCGGGCAGGTTCAGCTGGTATTCTACCGCCATACACTCAAGGTAAAATGTCCGGATGTCACTCATCAGCAGGTAATGTGCAAACTCATCCTGGTTTTTTGACGGCTTCAGCTGCCTGAACAGGTTTGACGCGAGCATGGCGCTATCCCGTAACGCCGACACCGTCATTCCGGGGTGACTTACACGTCCCTGTGTAACTTCGTAGGGCGTCATAGTCAATGCCCGCCAAAAGACATCCGCCGCGGCGTCATCAAATCCATAAGTCTCCCGGGTATAGGTATGGACAAATTTATTAATATCCAACGCATCTGCAGACCGGAGGCTTTCAAAATAAGCCGCCACCAACAAATTGAATCCGGTAAGCGGATAGACACGCCGGATGGCGGGCAGGTCGATGATATCCGAAGACGATTCAAAGACCGGAGAGTATATACCCGAGGTAGACCAGGAGGTCATTACGATGCCCTTGTATCCCAGCTCCCTTGCCTGGGGGACAAACGACTGAATATTTAAGAAGTGCTTATTCCAATCGGCCAGAAAATAATTGTCGGGGTGACTGCGGATCGACGGCGCTCCCCAGACTTCATAGCCGCTTTCAACGAGCTGCCGGTGGTCGCCGAACCGGTCTAATGGCCAGCCGTAATTCCAGTCCACAAACACCGTTTCCTTCGGCAGGTCGCGGAAGGCATCGGGATATTTCAGTGCAATGTCGGCCCAGACAATGGGGCGCTTACCCAGGGAAACCACCAGTTCACACAGCATTTTCAGGTAGTCACCATACAGTCGCCCCCGGCCTACCCTGGCAATTTTCTCCTGTGATTCCTTCGAATGCCCCAACAGGTAGGTTTCATCCCCGCCAATGTGGATATAATCAGATGTATGGGTTTCGATCAGGTCGCGGTAGAGATCGGTGAACAGGGCTTTACACAAATCCTCTTTCAGTGGATTTACCTGTGAAAAGTCCTTCTGGTCTTCCCGGAGATCGCGGTATCGGTAATGCCGGAGGATGTACTCCACGTGCCCAAAGCTCTGTTGCAGCGGTATCACGTCAATCCCCAATGAGTCGCAATAAGCGACAAACGATTTTACCTCCTCGCGGCTGTACGCATACCTGTTGGAGATCACCTGATGCTGCTGGTAGGGATAGGAGGCTTCCCATTCCATAATCAGCGTATTGATTCCGTTTTCGCTGAGCTGATGTGCAAACGCCCGTAACGCCGGCATTTTCATGACCTGCACGCGGAGGTCGAGGTGAAAGCCCCGCACCTGAAAGCCGGCCCCCATTTGTTCTGCACCGCTCACGTGGCCAGCCAACGAAACAGTGAGGGCAAGGCAAAGTATCAGGGGCAATAACCCTTTATATAGTGCGTCGCGGTGCATTAACTTATTCATCCTTTATCTGGTTTACCCGGTGGAATTGCACAGGCAATATAGGTAAAGTTAGGCAAATCAGGCGTGCTTTGAAAAAAATAGAACTACCCTAATTATCGGTAGTTTTTTTTACCTAAAGATCGGTATTGACGCTTAAAGAGACTGCCGATACCTTTGTGTACTAAGGAATTGATTTCCTTTCAAAGGCAAATTAAATAATAAGAAAATGAAGACGAAAAAAATCGCACCCTGGTTAGTTGTTTGTTTGATAGCCGTTGCTGGCTGTGGCAAGGATGACACCACCCCCGATGACGGCACCCCCCTGTTTAAACCCGCCGATTTTGAGATTGTCAACATCGATCCGACACAGGATGATTATTATGGTGGGGATGTTTATGTCGGATATGACGTGAAGAACGTTTCCGGACGTGACTATGAGGGAAGCACAACTGTTTTTTTTGATATCCGGTGGACCGTAAAGACTACCGACGGCACACTTTATCATACGCTGCGCGGGATGCCCGATGATCTACTGAAAGATGCCGTGAGTTCAGAATCGGTTATTATTGATCTTTCTCCCGGCAAAACAGCTGATCTCTCTTCGTTAACCTATGAAGTCATCGTAGATGAATAATCCCGGCTGAACCACTGTCGGCAACGTTCTTATTTTTTCCGGACAGGGATCCACACTTCGCAATAAGCGTAACCTGCTACCTGTTGGTCCATTTTCGTAAACGAAAAAACGGGCGCATCAACCAGTTCGTAATCGGCTGCGGGAAGCCATTCGGAATACACCTTTGCCATGGTCTGCTGCAAGGTAGCGGGGAAGACACCTTCATTTGGAAATACTGCCCAGGAGCAGGCTTCCACCGGTATTTTTTCCAATCCGTTGCCAATATGATTTTCGGTCGTTAATACGCCTATCAAGTGGGTTAGCCCCCCCTCTTCTTTTTGGAAGCGCATATCCGCATCGTAAGAAACATTGACAATTTCATGCGGGGGTATATTTTGAAGGGCATGCATTGCGTCCTTTTGTTCGGCTGTTATGCCTTTGGCAAGTTGGACTATCTCATTATTAATTCCCTCGAATTGCATCGGCACGCGTTTACTTACGCCGACGAAATTAAATGCGGGTTTGTCTTCAATCCGAAATTCCATGGTGTTTCCTCCTTTGACTGTAATGATAAATGAAAGCTTGGGAAATGATTTATTTACGTTGTTTTTGATTACTTCGGAGGGTAGCATACCGCTCCATTTTTTAAATGCCCGGGCAAAACCTTCAATGGACTCATAACCATATTTAAAGGCAATGTCTGTTACCTTCTCCCCATTTAACAAATCCTGATACGCCTCCGACAGCTTTCTGTACTTAATGTATTCACTCAGTGTTAGCCCGGAAAGGTAGAAAAACACCTTTCTGAAATGATAGTCGGATACGCCGGCATGTTCCGCAATTAGTTCAAGGGACAGGTTTTCATCGGTTAAATGATCTTCGATATAATCGATCACCTGATTTAGTTCCTTTAGCATTAATTTCTCTTTTAGTTACACAAAACTACGACTGCTTTTTTTCCGATACTCGACTTTTACATACAAATAATATCGGATTACCCCATCCGTGGTAACGGTATGTAATTATGAAGGCGCTGCGGCCAAAACCACGGAAGAAAATAAATGGGTGTACGGCTGGAAAAGACCGATTATCCAGTTCGTTCCGGATATCGTTAATCTTTACAGAAAATTACGGCCTGCTATTTTCAAAACTGCCGACGATTTGTATTTTTGTACACTTTTTAAAATTTCGGGATGTAGCGCAGCCCGGTAGCGCGCTTCGTTCGGGACGAAGAGGCCGCAGGTTCGAATCCTGTCATCCCGACTCTTCAAGCCAGCTGTTGCTGGCTTTTTTATTGGCTAATCCGCGGGATGGGTGACCATATTAAACCGTTTCTGTCATTCAGTAACTTGGTTTAAATAACAGGCAGATATTTTATATCTTTAACAACCAATTTGATAAAATGCTCAAGCAGTTACTAACACTAAACATCCTATTGCTTACCTATTTCAGCAGCTTCTGCCAAAAAATTGATTTTGTAAACGGCGATGGAGCGTTATCCATCGGTACCTCTTCGAATAGAACGGCATGGATTACCTTGACGGACATTGACCATGATGGGGATCTTGATGCATTGGTCGCTAACGGAAGACATTGGGCTGAGCAAAGCTATATCTATTTTAATGATGGTACAGGTAATTTTAAATCAGGACAGCCATTGGGGAGCCTGCTTCAGGCATCATACTGTATAAAGGCAGCTGATTTAAACGGTGACGGCTATTTGGATATCGTCTTAGCAAACGATAAGATTCCGAACATGATTTATTTCGGTGATACCACGATGTCCTTTGAAAAGCAGCAAAAGTTTGGACAGGCATCTCCATCACGCCACGTTGAAATAGCCGACCTAAACAATGACGGGCACCCCGATTTGATTATATCCAACAGGAAAACACAAAATGAAATATGGCTCAATGATGGAAACGGGATATATCGTGAGTGTGTTTACTTTGGAGATCAAGGCGCCGAAACCATACAGGCGGTCGCTGTCGACCTTAACGGGGACGGGTATCCTGATGTGGTCACTGCGGAGCGGGGAGGCAAAAATAAAATCTTCATAAACAACGGCCATGGGGAGTTTGCAAAAATTATCGGCTTTGGCAATGAAGAAATAGATTGCCGCTCCATTACCATAGCCGACATCAACACCGATGGGTTTCCAGATGTGATAGCTGGTTATCTAGGCGCACCTAACCGAATTTATTACGGAGACAAAAACTTAACATATGCCAATTTTGATGAATTTGGAGACTCAGCAACCACCAACTCAATCGCGGCGGGTGATTTCAATCGGGATGGCATATTGGATATTGTGGAAGGGAATGTGGAAGCCGTCAATCGTGTGTTTATCGGAAATGGAGATGGTACATTCACTATGCAGCACCTGCGGGAAGACCTAAAAGACGACACCTATCATGTGGAAGCCGGGGATTTGAACAACGACGGGTTATTAGATATTGTTGAAGCCAATTCGGATGCGTGGAACCTCTATTATTACACGATTCGCCAAAAATAACGGGCGCGATATGGCACATTCCCGGATTTTCCTGACAATAAACTTAAAACCTGCGGAAATACACTAATCTGCAGGCATTGATTGTCTTCTCATTGGCAGCGATGGGTTGAAACAACAAGAAAGTTGCCCGCCGGATTATCGCTGCCGACGCTGATAAACTTTACTGTCGGCTTCCACGGACAGGCCCGACTGTATGGCTACGGCTTTGTATTCATAACGTTGACCGGGTTGCAATTCGGAACTGGTTACACTGAAATTACCCGATTTATCAACCGTTGCTTCTGCTGTCTTTTTCCATGGGCTTACATAAAGAGTTTCAACCTGACCGGCAAACGGGCGGACATAAAAATAGGCTTTCTGCACCTTGCCGTCGTAATCATGGATTACACCGTGTAGCGTGACACCGGCTTGTGCAGGTTCACTGCCTAATGTTTCCACTTTGACTGCCCGGGCAATAGTCGGTTCGATATGCTCCAGCTTGATCACTACGGGATTCGGCCAGCGATGATCGTCGTAAATACGCTGCGCCTTAACGACGGAGACCTCCAATCCTTCTGCCGTTTGTGTGTAGCGGCAGCTAATATCGTCGTCGCGGTATTCGATGATCCGGCTGTTTTGCCCAAGCACGCTTACGCGGGTGTTTGGCGTTGCTTTAACGGACTGCAGTGTGAACGATTTCCGTGTACCTTCACGCCAATCCTGCGCATTTGTTACAATTGCATAGAGTGTATTCCGGTTATCCTTTGATGTGAACCATATATCCTGTTCATGGCTGACCACCCAGCTGCGCACGCTGTCCATGCTTTCGTGATTGATAAAATCCCAGGCGGCCATTTCACGGAGCCGGTTTTCCTGTTCGATGGGCAGTTCACCATTGGGTTTGGGTCCTACGTTAAGCAGCAGAGATCCCCCTTTGGCGCGTGCTTCAATGAGCAATTGCAGCAGCTGGCCGCCCGATTTATAACGCTCGTTCGTAGGCTGGTACTGCCAGGCGGTACCCATGGTAATGCACGACAGCCACGGCTCATCGATTTGGGCACCGGGGAGTACCTGCTCAGGTGTTTTCATCGCACCCCGCGTGATGAGGATATCCGGCTGCAGTCGCCAGCTGGTTTCTTTGACCACCGCTTTGGGGTCGCCATCGATAAATAAAACATCTATTTTTCCATAATTGGTCATCAGCTCCTCACACTGCTGCCGCGTATAATCGTCATAGGCCTTAGCCAATTCGGGCGACAGCGGCTGAACGGGGCGGTCGATCGGGATATTATGCTGCTTTAAAAACCAGAAGTCTTCCGGTGAAAAATAAAATCCCACACCCAGACCCGCTGCACGGGTGGCGTCTACATATTCCCGGAGGATATCTTTTTGGTACCGGGTATTGGTAATCTTAAATTCGGTTGTCTTCGTATCCCACATGCAAAATCCGGAATGATGTTTCGTGGTAAACACGATATATTTCATCCCCGCGAGTTTGGCCAATGTCACCAGCTCTTCGGGATCGAAACGATAGGGGTTAAACGTTTTGTACAGCTCATTAAAATAGCGGTCTTCAAAGTCTTTTGAGGCACCGACCAGCGCATGGCTGATTACGATCCCGAGTTGGGAATCCATGCTGAAATGGATGAATAATCCCGAGCCCGTGTTCCGGAACCATTCGACACGTTCCGGCTTATTTAGGTTATATTCGCTGGATTCTGCATCGGTTACCACATCATTTTGTGCCAGTGCAATGCCTGACAGTAGAACGAGAAAAAATGAAAAAATACGTGCCATAGTTTTTTGTTGTAGTATCAGAAAATGAAGCATACTCCCGGTAACTGGGTAAGGGCAGTGCCGGCATCAAAGCTACCGGAATTGCCGAAAAAATCAAATAACTTGTTTATCAATCCGATGCCGGCAGCAACGGTATGGCACCGTATTGGCAGAATATCCGTACATTTATTTGCACAATGACAACTATTCAATGAAACTGCCTGCATTCAACCAGCTGCTGGAAAATACCACTAGGGTATTTAAACGGTTTCCGATGGTCACCATCGCCGCACTTGGGGCAACCGTGCTGGCATATTTGCTCATGGGTGAATACGTGACGGATAAGGGAATGGAAAATAGGCTCTGGACCCTGCTTGTCAGCTGCAATCTCCTATTTACATCAGGGCTCTCTGTTGATTTGTTAGCCGAATCACAGGGATACAGCAACATGCGTAAATGGGTATTACGGGTTGTGGTGCTGGCCTGCTGTGGTGCATTATATGCCGTACTGGATCCAGGCTATTACGAAACCGATATCATCCGCTTTGGGTTATTGATTTTTGCGTGCCACCAGCTGGTGGCTTTTGCTCCTTTTTTTGTACAATATGACGACTTTCGGTTCTGGACGTTCAACAAAACACTGTTTCTGCGTTTTTTTACTGCCCTGCTTTACTCGGCAACCTTATACGCGGGCATCGCATTGGCGATTTATGGCATACAGGAGCTGTTTAATCTTTCGATTCCTTCCAACCTTTATCAACAGCTTTTTGTCCTTATTATTATTGGTTTCAACACCCTTTTTTTTCTTGCCGGCATACCGCAGGCACAGCAACAGGCGGCCCATGAGCAGGACTACCCGAAAGGGCTCAGGATATTCGCGCAATATGTTTTAATTCCATTGATGACCGTCTACCTGGCCATCCTGTTTATTTATGAGCTTAATATACTCGTGAGCTGGCAGCTGCCGAAAGGCGTGGTAGCCAGTTTAATTTTAGGTTATGCTGTTTTTGGCACGCTGGCACTCCTCCTGGTCTGGCCGCTTAAAGACCGTGAAAAAAGCCGCTGGGTACAACTGTTTACGCGTTTTTTTTACATCACGCTCATCCCGCTTATCCTGCTCCTGGCACTGGCTATCTATAAACGCGTGGCAAATTACGGGGTAACCGAGGAACGCTACATTCTCATTGCGCTCGGGATATGGCTAACCGGCATTACCACCTATTTTCTCGTGTCGGAATACCCAAAAATCCGCATGATTCCCCTGAGCTTATGCGTGATCGCACTACTTGGAACATTCGGGCCACAGAGCGCGAGCAGCATTGCCGAGCGTTCGCAGCAATACCGGTTGACAAAGCGGTATGCAGCAGCGGATACTGCAGACGCCGTGGAACGCACGGCAATTATCAACTACCTTGTACGTGCACATGGCCTCGATGCACTGCAGCCGTTTACCGACACCGATATGGCCGCGGTGGACGCCCAGCTACGGGAAACAGTAAATGAACACCGATACACCCTACAGACCCATAAAACCGATACCGCGTTTGCCTTGCTGGGAATCACTCCTGAATGGGGAACACTGCAAGGCGCTTACTATTACTTCAGCCATGCTGTTCCCGGGGTGGTATCCGTGTCGGATTTTGATTACAGCTACCGCATCACTTCGTATCAACCCGGTGAAACCACCGTGCGCCTGCAGCAGCTGATTATGGACGTGCATATCATAGACGAAACAAGAAAAATCCGGGCAACGGTGGGCGGCGACAGTGTGTTATTTGATCTGGGAGCGCTTGCCGATAGCCTTTATCAGCAAGTGAAAGCGGGGGCATTAATGCCGGATACCGCAGCGAGTGGCGACCGGAACTTCATATGCCCGCCGGAGCTGCTGCAAATCCAGGCCACCTCAGCCCGGTTCCGCTGGCGGTTGGTACTGGATCAGCTTAATGGTGATCTTTCCCCGATGAGTGGAAATGAACCACGCCGGTTAAACTACGAAGGTCAACTGCTGATCGGACACAAAACACGTTAGCTGTGCTTATCCCCAATATGCCTGAAAAAGGCGTCCCGGTAAGTGTCCCCGACAGGGATAATTTTATCGCCCATAAAGATACGCCCGCGCTCAATACTTCCAATTTTATCCAGGGCAACGATATAGGAACGGTGGACGCGGATAAAGCGGTTGGCCGGCAGGATTTCTTCCATTTTTTTCATGTTCTGTAATGTGACAATCCGCTCATCCGCCGTATAAATGGAAATGTAGTCTTTCAGGCCCTCGATATACAGGATATCATCCAAATCTACCCGCTGTATTTTATGCTCCGTTTTAACAAAAATAAAGTCTACTGCATCACTGTGCTGAACTGGCGGTACCTGGGTTTCCGGCGCCTTTACTATCCGGCTGTTATGTAATGCCTTTTGTACTGACCGGTAAAACCGGTCAAATGCGATGGGTTTCAATAGGTAATCCAGTACGTTCAACTCGTACCCGTCCAATGCATATTGCGGATACGCGGTTGTCAGGATAACATCACATCGACCATTGATGATCTTAAGCAGCTGGATACCCGTCAGCTCCGGCATCTGCACGTCCAGAAATACGAGATCAACTTCGCCGTTCTGTATCAGCGGCAACGCTTCAATCGCGTTGGTGGTACTCGCAACCAGCGACAGCTCGGGTATCTTGGCCACGTAGTCGGCAATGATATCCAGCGCGAGCGGCTCGTCGTCAATGGCAATGCATCTGATCATGGTTCCTTTTTTTGTCCTATAAATATAGGAATAGTTCACTACTATAGTAATCTTCTGATTCGACGATATGAATCGTGTGCCGGTCGGGATAACCCAGTTGCAGCCTACGTTTCAGATTATGAAGCCCCACGCCGCGCGTTTGATCTTTGTTCAAGTGATTTTTGGCGTTCCCGGCTTTAAAATGCAGCCGTCCATCGGCCACTCTGATCCCGATACGTATCGGCTTCTCCGCATCCGTGGATACCCCGTGCTTAAATGCATTTTCCAAAAAGGAAATCAACAGCAGGGGCATGATACGGTGATTCTCGGCGTCATCAACATCGACTTCCAGTGCAACATATATTTTCTCCTTAAACCGGAGTTTCTGTAATTCAATGTAATTATACAGGTAATTGATTTCCGCTGCCAGGAGAACGGTATCCTCGTTGCTTTCATACAGCATGTACCGCATAATTTCGGACAGCTTTAAAATTGCTTCGGGTGCTTTATCGGATTTCTGGTACGCAAGCGAGTAAATGTTATTTAATGAATTAAAAAGAAAATGCGGGTTAATCTGTGATTTCAAAAAGGCCAGTTCGGCATTGAGTTTTTCATTTTCCAGGTTTTTACGGTGCTGGCGCTGCACGAAATTATCGATAATTACATATACCGCGGTACTTAACATCATAAAGAATAGGCTGGTGATTGCCGCCGCGACGATGTACTGCACGGGGGTAAAGACTTTGTCATGATTATCACCATACCGGAGAATGAATGATTCGTATTGCAGGGCAAGTGCATATTTAATAGCGACCGAGACGATCAGCGCCGCCGCCATGTAGGCGATTGTCCGTCCGTATTTGCTGTCCGCTACAAAAAGCGGATTAACCAAAAAATACTGGAAATAAAAGACGGCGATATTCAAGGCACCGAACAGGAACACAATAACTGCCGTTTCCTTATTTTGTCCTCTTGCATTCACAAAGAACAAAACGAGCATCAGGAAAAACCAGATCAAGATATGAGTTAGGGCGGCCTTGTTCGTGCGCATATACTGCAAATATATCACTCAGCCGCAATATCCCCTAGGTCAATAGACAAACGGGCTGCAGGTGTCGGCCAACCGGATATTCGGGCGGACGAATGGAAAGCAACGGATTAGTCTACAAAATCTGCCTATTGGTCTAAAAGATTTTACATCAGAAACCAGTATCCGTTTCTTTGTCATGTTTATTTGGAAAACGTGACGGCATACCTTTAATTTGCATATGATATGAAAAAGTTTATTGGCAATGTATCTCCCTTTTTGCTGGTTACCCTTCCTTTTTTTGCTGCTTTATTGATTATGGCGGGAATTGCAGGAAGCGAACTTATCGAACAACGCATCCAACTGAATGCTTCTTTTATTTCGTTACCCGAAATAAATGTATTCCGTGTGTTGTTCTGGTAAGCACCCGATGGGGCTTTTTCGCTTAACTTCATTACCTTTGCGTCCATGCAAAAGGCACGCTTATCCCTGCATAGCATACTGGAAGCACTGACGCTTGATCAAGCATGTATTTCGCTGCTTGAAGAAACAGCGAAATACGACCAGCTAATGGATGCAACAACACCTGAAGAAGTTTATACCGCGATCCGGACCGTCGGAAAGGTACTCGAAGCCGGGGACGCAGCTGATCACCTGGCTGAAGGCCTGGAGGAACGGATCAACATCATCCGCCATAAACTGAAGTTTATTCCCAGAGAACAACGGCCGACCGTGCTTTGCCTACAGGAGATCTCACCCGTGATGCTGGCCCAGGGAGCATACCTCGATGGCCTGATCGATATCGCCGGCGGGGTCAGTTACACCAACTGGGATCAGGATCATTTTAATCCGGACATTGTTGTTTTGATCAACAATCGGCCAGTACCGGATTTATTAAACGAGCTGCCGACGGCATTGGCTACGCGCTATTGGGCCGATACAAATGCCGTAAAGCAAAATAATATTTACCTGGTGCATCACAGCCAGTACCTGCGACAACCGGGTGCAGGGATTGCCGATGATGCCGAGATTTTAGCCGAGATTATCAACCCCCTGTATTTCATTTTTGGCCGAGATGCGGACGTCTGGATGCCGTTCCGATTGAATTAAACTAAACCGTTCCGTTGTCGAGCAGGTATTGCTTGAATCCATCAAAATCGACACCCAACGAGGTAATCGCTTTCTTTCCGCCTTCCAATGCTTTTACCTGTTGGGGAATAACAATCTGCCCGGCCACTTCAGGAGCAAATACTTCCGGGAATTTGCACGGATGGGCTGTGGATAGGAAGACAGTAGCATATGACCCGGGATGCTGTTCGCGATAGGCTGTTGCGGCCAGCCACGCGATGGCAGTGTGCGGGCAGGCAACATAGCCATATTGTTCAAACAATGTCTGGATCGCCTGTTGCGTCTCGGCATCGGTATAGGTATAGGTGGTAACCTGTTGCCGTACCTGTTCAATGTCTCCGCCAAACAGGTCCATAATACGTACCCAGTTGCTTGGATTGCCAACATCCATGGCATTGGCCAATGTCTGCACAGAAGGGCGCGGCTCATAGCTACCACTCCGAAGAAACCGCGGCACGGTATCATTCACGTTCGTTGCGGCAATAAACTGCCGTACCGGCAGTCCCATCTTATAAGCCAGTACCCCGGCACCGATATTTCCAAAATTCCCACTGGGCACCGAAAACACCACTTCGCTTATACCCTGCGATTTCAGCTGGGCATAGGCGTAAAAGTAATAAAACGTCTGTGGGATCAACCGGGCAATGTTAATGGAATTAGCCGATGTAAGATTAAACCGTTCGTTCAGGTCCTTATCGTTGAAAGCCTCTTTAACCAGTGCCTGGCAGTCGTCAAACGTACCGTCTACTTCCACGGCACGTATATTCTGTCCGTTGGTGGTAAGCTGAAGTTCCTGAACCTGGCTTACCTTGCCTTTGGGATAGAGAATCGTAACCCGCGTACCTGGGACCCCCAGAAATCCCAGGGCGACAGCTCCCCCGGTATCACCCGAGGTGGCTACCAGCACGTCCAGCGTCTGTCCGTCATTGGCGGAGAAATAGGCCATTACACGGCTCATAAAACGGGCACCAAAATCCTTAAATGCCAGCGAGGGGCCATGGAAGAGTTCCAATACGGCAATTTCACTGTTCAGCAGTTTCACCGGGGCATCGAAGTTTATCGCCTCGTCTATGATGCCCTTTAAATCAGCTTCGGGTATGGCATTACCGATTAATTTCCGGGCTACCTCAAAGGCAATTTCAGGTAACGAATATTGTTGCAGGTTTGCAATGAAATGCCCGCTTAGCTGCGGAATTTCCGTCGGCATATATAGGCCTTTATCGGCCGGCAAGCTATTAAATACCGCCTCCTGGAAGGAAACGCGGAGGTCTCGGTTATTGGTACTGTATAATTCCATATTTATTTTACGTATAACAAATTACCCGACTAAAGCTCCCTCGGCCCGTTGGCATTGATTCCGGACACATAGCCGTTGCTCTCAATCCCGTGCTGCGTTAAATGCGATTGAATAACCCGGACAATATCACCGGCTGTTTCCCTGCTTTGCGCGAAGGCAAATACGGATGGGCCTGAACCCGAAATACCAAATCCCAACGCACCGCTATCGAGCGCCAGTCCGCGCATCTCATAGAATTCCGGTATTAAAATCGCCCGCGTAGGTTCGATCAGCACGTCTTGCATGCTACGGCCGATCAAATCATAATCGTTCGTAAACAATCCGGCAACCAGGCCTGCAATATTACCCCACTGTATTACTGCGTCTTTTAATGCCACTTTTGACCGGATCATCTGACGGGCATCACGGGTCGGCACATCCACATGGGGAAATACGACAGCAGCGTGTAATGCCGGCGGTGCGGGAATCGCTACCACATCCAACGGTTCATATCCTTTGATGAGCGTAATGCCTCCCAGCAGGCCCGGTGCCACGTTGTCTGCATGTCCATGGCCGCAGGCAAGCGCTTCGCCCTGAATTGCGAAGGGTAACAGCTCCATACGGGTTAACGGATTACCCAGCAATGCATTGATAGCAAAAAGCCCTGCAACGGTGCTGGCGGCGCTGGATCCCAGGCCACTGCCGATCGGCATGTGTTTGTGTAATTCAATCGTTACGCCTACGTCTTCCCGTCCAATGTACTTCAGCAGCATCTGGACACAGGCGCTAACGGTATTTTTTCCTGTCTCACGGGGTAATCTGCCTTCATCGCCGGTAACCTGGATGAGTTGTACCCCTGGTTGGTCTACCCGACGCATAATGACCTCGTCGCCGGGTTCGTCCAATGCAAATCCAAGCACGTCAAAACCGCAAACGATATTAGCTACCGTAGCGGGGGCAAATACATGCACCAGTTCTTTTTCTCCGGAATCAGTTCCTGCCATCTTTTCTTCGGTTGTATTTATTATTTTAGTCATTGGGTATACGATAACGGTTGTATCACGCCCCTACGTTAACCAGGTCGGCAAATACACCTGCTGCAGTAACCTCAGCACCTGCCCCCGGTCCTTTTACGACTAAGGGTCGCTCCTTATAACGTTCCGTGGTAAATGAAATGATATTGTCGCTTCCCGACAAGGTAAAAAACGGATGGTCTTCTCCCACCATTTCCAGGGCAATGGCGACTTTCCCCTCTTCCATTTTTCCGATATAGCGAAGGACTTTGTTTTCGCGCTGCGCCTGGTCTTTGAGTGCATTAAAATGCGCATCAGCAGCTTTCAATTCCCGGTAAAAATCAGCGACCGAAGCTGCCTGAAGACAGGCTTCCGGCAAAATTCCGCCGAGATCCACATCTGCTGCCTCCAAGGGATAGCCGGCATCCCGCGCCAGGATAAGCATTTTACGCATAAAGTCCGTTCCGCGCAGATCTTCCCTTGGGTCAGGCTCGGTATATCCTTTTTCCTGCGCTGCCTTAACCACATCGTGGAAAGAAGCATCTCCGGTAAAATTATTGAAAATATACGATATGGTGCCCGAAAGAATGGCCTCAATACGTGTAATACGGTCGCCGCTCAACATCAGGTCTTTCTGTACCCGTACGATCGGCAGCCCCGCCCCCACATTGGTTTCGTAAAAGAAATCCACACCATGCCTGCGGGCGGCGTCTTTTAGCTGCTTATATTGGCTATACTTACCGGAGTTGGCAATTTTATTGCAGGTAACAATCGAGATATTAGCATTAAATATTGACTCATAATGCGGTATGGGCAATTCACTGGCTGTATTATCAATAAACACGCAGTTCGGGAGGTTCATGCGTTTCATCCGCTCCACAAAAGCCGGCAGGTCAGCCTGCTCCCCGGATTCCGCGAGCTGTTCTTCCCACGTTTCCAGCGCAATTCCCTCGCTATTGAATAGCATTTTCCGGGAATTGCTGATGCCCACCACTTTAATCTCGATATCGTTGTGATTCAGCAGGAAGTCGTGTTGGGATTGTATTTGCTTAAATAGCGTGGAACCGATATTACCCGTGCCGACATTAAATACGTGGAGCGTTTTGTTGAGCTGGGCGAAGAACGCGTCGTGAACCGCATTCAGCGCCTTGGAAAGATCGGCCTTCGCGATGATTACGGAGATATTGTATTCCGAAGACCCCTGTGCAATCGCCCGTACATTGATACCGTTCCGGCCCAACGCATGGAAAAGCTTGCCTGCCATGCCGGGGGTCTGTTTCATGTTTTCACCCACGATCGCCAATACAGACAACTGATTTTCAATTTCGGGCTCAAGCAACTTGTTGGCCTGCAATTCCAGTTCAAATTCATTTTCGATGAGCCGTTTCGCGCGCAGTGCTTCTCCCGGATGGACAGCAAACGTGATGCTATGTTCCGACGATGACTGGGTAATAAGCACGACATTAATCTGCTCTCTGGCCAGCAACGTAAACAACCTGCCGCTGAATCCCGCCTTGCCAATCATACCCCCACCGCTCAGGTTAATTATGCTGATATCGGAAATCGACGAGATACCCTTTATGGGTAATTCGGTCACACCGCTTTCATGCTGGATTGCTGTCCCCGCAAAATCGGGATTGAATGTATTCCGGATTACTATGGGGATTTTCTTTAAAAATGCCGGAATCATCGTAGGAGGATAAATTACCTTTGCGCCGAAATAGGAAAGTTCCATGGCTTCAGTATACGAAAGCAGCGGCAGGGAAAAAGCCTTCTTTACGATCCGTGGATCGGCGGTAAGCATGCCGTCCACATCCGTCCATATTTCAATGGATTCAGCCGCTAACGCAGCACCGATGATGGCCGCAGTATAGTCACTGCCGCCCCGGCCCAGGGTGGTCACCCTGCCCTTTTCATTGGACGCGATGAAACCAGTGACAAAAAGCAGCCGATCGCTATTTTCGGAAACAAACGACCGGATCCGCTGTTCCGAAAGCGGCTGGTTTACCTGTGCGCTTCCGAAATGGCTATCCGTATAGATTAATTCCGTCGCGTCCACGAAGCAGGCCTCCGGGAAATACTGTTCGGCAATTTTACTGACCAGAAAGGCCGATGATCGTTCTCCGTAACTTAAAATCAGGTCGCGGCTCTGCGGACTGAGTTCGCGGAGACTGAGAATACTTTGCAACAGATCCTCCAGTTCGTTCAAGTACAGTTTCAGCTTGGTAAATACCGGATTTTGGTGTTTTACGGCAATCAATTGCTTTACCACCGCAAAGTGCCGCGCTTCCATTTCGGATAGGCCCGCTGTAAAATCAATACCTTCTGCAGCCTCCTCCGCAAGTTTGGTCAGTAAGTTGGTTATTCCGCCCATGGCAGAAAGCACAACCACCGGCCGCTCATTAGCAGCTTGGGATTTTTTAATAATTTCGAGCACCGCCCTGATACTGTCCACGGAGCCTACGGATG
>NZ_JBEBRB010000044.1:0-22829 GCF_040395035.1 Parapedobacter lycopersici
CCCAGGACCCATACATTAAAAGTGTATTGCTCTACCAGCTGAGCTACGGAATCGTCCGTTTATACGGGTACTTTCCTGTTTTGGAAAGTGGTGCAAAGATAGGATTATCGAATGTATCGTCCAAAATAAATTTCAGATAATTTTCAGTTCGACATTAACCGGTTTTATTTCAGTGCGTAGCGTTTTGATAAACCAAAGCGGTCCGTTTTTCTGCACTTTATCAAGGCTCCGGCATTAATTATGTCAATCCCTGCGATACACCGTTTCGCCGTTAATGGCAGTGCGTAATACATCGATACCCCGTAATGATTCTTCCGGTGCAGTCATAATGTCCGTTGCTAACATGACGAAATCCGCTTTTTTTCCCACTTCAATGCTACCACGTTTATCTTCTTCGAACTTGGCGTACGCCGCCCAAGAGGTCATGCCGCGCAAAGCGGCTTCACGACTGATGGCATTTTCCGGCTGGAAACCGCCATTGGGATATCCGTTTTGGTCTACCCGGGCGATCGCGGCATGAAAGCCATATAACGGGTTAATGTGTTCCACTGGAAAATCACTTCCCAGCGCAAGTAATCCGGTTTTACTGAGCAACTGCTGATAAGCGTAGGCCCCTTTAATACGTTCAGGGCCCAGGCGGTCCGTTGCCCAGTACATATCTGAAGTCGCGTGGGTGGGCTGCACCGAGGGAATGATGTTATAAGTTTCGAATTTTTCGAAATCCTGGGGAGCAATAACCTGTGCATGTTCTATACTCCAGCGTCGATTATTTTTGCCTTGCAGATATTTGCCATATGTATTCAGAATCAGTCGGTTGGCTGAGTCGCCGATCGCATGGGTAGCCAGTTGAAAATCACTCGCTGCTACCCGGGCTATTGCCGAATCAATAGCTGCAATGCTGGATAATAGAAAACCTGAGGTAGGGACATCGGTATACGGTTCAAGTAAACAGGCCCCGCGCGAGCCGAGTGCGCCATCGGCAAACAGTTTAAACGTCCGGACCGTAAACCGTTCGCTGACATACGGCCCCTTAGCTAGGTAATGCCGTAGATTTTTTTCAGAAAGGCCGGCCATTGCATGGTTGCGGATATGCAGTGTCCCAGTAAGGTAAAGGCTGTCAAGTAGCTCGATATTCCGCTGATTAAGTCCTGCATCGCTCACTGTGGTCAATCCTACAGCGAAACACGCTGCCTCTGCCTGATGGAGCATTTGGGTAAGATCCGAAGCCGTATATTCGGGGATTTTCGAAGCTACGAGCCCCATAGCATTATCAACAAGCATTCCCGTAAGCCGGCTGTTTTTCACTTCAATAATGCCTCCGGCGACGGTCATCGGCGATTGGATGCCTGCCAGCTTAAGCGCGCGTCCATTGGCTATTGCCGCATGTCCATCAATCCGCACCAGATACACCGGGATATTCGGAAAAACTTCGTCTAGCTTTTTCCTGTCGGGAAAGGCCTTGCTTGCCCAAAGGTTCTGATCCCATCCCCGTCCCCGTATCCAGGTTGTGTTTGGGTATTCGGTTCGGAAGGCCTTCAGGCGGTCGACGACCTCTTCAAACGATTTGGCTCCTGTTAGGTCGGCCTGACCGAATGTCTGGGCGAAACCCGTGAAATGCGCATGTGCATCATAAAAGCCCGGGTAAATAGGCTTGCCGTGTGCATCTATAGTTTCCGTAGCTTTATAATTCGCCTGAATTTCAGTAGAGGTGCCGACAGCGATAAAACGACCGTTCTGTACGGCGAATGCTTCGGCCGTTGAGAAGGCACTGTCAACGGTATATACCAGGGCATTATACACAATCAGGTCGACCTGCTTCGGCCGGTCACACGATGTCGTCGCTATTGCCGCTGCAAGTAACAGGTGGCCCACACAGGATCTTGTCATCTTTCGGAGTTATGGTTTATTTGCTGCCCGTACAATACGGTCTGCTCCGTGAATATCCGAATATAGTGTTACACCCGCAAATCCTTTTTTTTCCAGCAGCTCACATACTTCTTCGCCATAGCGGCGGTTGATCTCAAAATACAGGTGTCCCGCAGTCGTCAAGTGCTTCCTCGCAAACGCCGCAATGTGCTCATAAAATAACAACGGCGTACTGTCTTCAACAAAAAGCGCCAGTCCAGGTTCGTGGGCGGCTACGTTCCGGTGCATATCCCCCCGTTCTGCCATCGTGATGTATGGCGGGTTACTCACCACAATATCAAATAACTGCGTTGCCTCAAAAATGGTGTCCCATTCCAGTATATCGGCATTTATAAACGAAATTTCTGCCGATTGCCGGGCGGCATTCTGCCGGGCAACATGTAGTGCGTCGGCGGAAATATCCAAAGCGTAGCATGCCGCCTCGGGAAATGCCAGTTTTAAGGCGATGGCGATGCAACCGCTTCCCGTGCCGATATCAATGATGCGGTGCGGTAGGCGACCAGTCACCCCGCAGGTTTGGATAATCCGTTCAACCAGCTCTTCGGTCTCCGGACGCGGTATCAATACTGATTCGTTAACCAACAGCTCCATTCCCCTGAACCAGGCATGCCCCAGTACATATTGGATAGGTTTTGCAGTCAGTAAAGCCTGTAGCCTGTCGCTTAACCAAATAAAGGTTGCGTTATCCAATACATCCGATTTCCTGCGCAAGTATTCGGATCTGGACCAGCCAAACCGGGTTTCCAGGAGCATGAAATAGATTTGCCTGATTTCATCAGCTTCATATAAATCTTTCAGCTCATTTATAAATTGCTGTTCAACGGTTGCTATACGATCCATGTATGCAAACATACACATGTGCCCGTAAATGAGGTATAATTCATCGCAATTTTAGCTAAGTTTGTACCATGCAGGAGCACGAATTATATATGCGACGTTGCCTGGAACTGGCCCAGCTTGGTGCAGGTTCAGTAAGTCCCAATCCAATGGTCGGAGCACTACTGGTACACGACGGAAAAATTATTGCCGAAAACTACCATCGCATATATGGTGGCCCGCACGCTGAAGCACTGGTAATCGAAGACGTTAAGGAAAAGTACGGCGATGCCGCTGCACACATCTTTCGGGAGTCAACAATGTATGTCAGTCTGGAACCCTGTGCGCATTACGGCAAGACACCCCCATGCGCCGGACTGCTGGTGCAGCAACAGGTTGGGCGGGTTGTCGTTGGCTGCCGGGACCCTTTTGCCGCGGTAAATGGAAAAGGAATCCAAATCTTGCAGGAGGCGGGCATTGAAGTTGTGGAAGGGGTGCTTGCCGATGAAGCGCTTTGGCTCAACAGGCGGTTTATTACCCGTATCAGGGAGCAACGTCCTTATGTCATTCTGAAATGGGCACAAACGGCCGACGGTTACTTGGCACCTGCAGATGGCTCGCAGCGATGGATTACCGGCATGGAAGCACGTCAACTGGTGCATCGCTGGCGTAGTGAAGAGGACGCGGTATTGGTAGGCGCCCGAACGGTACATGCCGACGACCCACAATTGACCGTAAGGGAATGGGAGGGACGAAACCCCAAACGCGTTATACTGGACAGACAGCTTACCGTACCGGCTACTGCACGGGTAAAGGACGGTGCCGCGGAAACCATTGTGTTCAACGATTCAAAAACCGACTGGGAGGAAAATATTAAATACATTGCCGTAGAAGATATGGACTGGTACCTGCCGCAGAAAGTATTATACCAGCTTTACCTGATGGATGTGCAGTCACTGATTGTGGAAGGAGGGCGTAAGACGCTCGATCTTTTTATTGCGGCCGGATTATGGGATGAAGCCCGGGTGTTTAGCGGGGCCGATAGCTGGGGTGAGGGAATCGAGGCACCGGTACTGCACCGCAAACCCCGAACCGTACAGGCTATCGGGAGCGACCGGCTGGAAATTTTTTATAATAAATGATAATCCATATGATTGTATAATGGATTTTTATATTGCTGCTATTATTCAAGCGCTATGCTTTGGCCCGTTAGTGATGGGACTATTTCTTTCGATGAAGATTTTTAATATTCCCGATATCACGACCGACGGAAGTTATACCCTTGGTGCCGTAATAACGGCGGTCTGCTTATCCAAAGGATACGGATTGCCAGCCACATTGATACTTTCTATGCTCGGCGGTGCGCTTGCCGGTTGCTGTACTGCTTTTATTCATACCCGGCTGCGGATCAACGCGCTGCTGGCCGGTATACTGGTGATGACCGCCCTATATTCCGTTAACCTCACCCTGCTTGGGCGGTCAAATATGCCACTGTTGTCTCATTCAACCATATTCAGTTGGTTTTCAGTATTCGCTGTCACCGACCAGAATACGCTGGCTGTTTTAATCGTTTTATCAGCCGTCCTGTTTTTCGCGATGAGTTTCATGCTTCAAAGTGATTTTGGCATTGCCATGCGGGCTACGGGCGATAGTGAGAGCATGGTCCGTGCGCAGGGAGTGAATACCGCCCGGATGAAAGTTTATGGACTAGCAATATCCAATGCCCTGGTGGCACTCAGCGGTTGTTTAATCGCGCAGTTCCAGGGATTTACTGATATTAATATGGGGATAGGTATCGTAATCAGCGGATTGGGTGCAGTGATCATCGGAGATACGCTGATCAACCTGCTGAAAATACGCGCGATTCCCCTGATGCTCGGCTGTGTGTTACTGGGTGTTATCCTATTCCAATTGATGCTGGCCGTTGCACTTGGTGCAGGCGTGGATGCCAGCATGTTAAAACTGACCACGTCATTGCTGGTCCTGTTGATCGTGGCATTGCCCCGCGTTGGAAGTACGGTCATTCAGTTAAGTAAGCGTTAATTGCCGCGCGATGTTACAGCTTCAACACATATCCAAAACATTTGACAGGGGTAAAGCCACAGAGGTAATGGCCGCGGATGGCGTAACGCTTCAGCTCGATGCGGGCAGTTACACCGTTATTGTCGGCGCCAATGGGTCGGGTAAGAGTACGCTCCTGAACCTGATAGCGGGTAGTATTTATCCAGACAGCGGAAAGATTTTGCTGAAGGGCGAGGAGATACAGCGTCTGCCGGATTACAGGCGGAGTAGGTGGGTTGCACGCGTCTTCCAGAATCCGCTGACAGGAACTGCCGCTTCGCTGAGTATTCTGGATAATTTCCGCATGGCAGCCCTGCGGAAATCCCCCAAGTGGATGAAGCACGGAGTGGATCGCCACTTTAAAACCAGCGTTGCCGAGAGGCTTGCCACACTGGGTATGGGCCTGGAGGATAAACTGACACAGGTTATGGGTACCCTAAGCGGCGGCCAACGCCAGGCAATTACATTGTTGATGACGGTGATGACCGGCGTGGATGTGCTGCTGCTTGACGAGCCGACGGCCGCACTGGACCCCCGTTCCGCGAGAGAGGTAATGGAAATTGCCGATCGCATTATCCGGGAAAACAACCTGACGGCTTTGCTGGTAACCCACAACATCAACGAAGCGCTCCATTATGGCACGCGCCTGATTCAGATGGAGAACGGTAAAGTGGTGCGCGATTTTGATAACCAATTGAAATCCAGACTTCAGCATAGCGAAGTCGTTACCTGGTTCGATTATTATTAGTCTGGTTTTCTTGTGTGATAGCATAATAATAGGTAACTTTAGGCGTGACCTTGCCTGAAAACCTGTTGCATTTTATATGGAAATACCGGCTATACCGTGTCCGGGGTATGGCCTCGGTGTCGGGAAATAACCTCGACGTCCTGGATACCGGCACGCATAATACCGATGCCGGTGCAGATTTTCACTCGGCCAGAATCCGGATAGGTATGACGGAATGGTCGGGAAACGTAGAGATTCATTGGCGTACTTCCGAATGGGAATTACATCGGCACCATTGGGATCAGGCGTATAATAATGTCATTTTGCATGTGGTGTATGAGCATGACAAGACGATTACCCGAGCCGACGGAACAATTCCGGAAACACTGGAGCTGAAACCATTGATCCCCGCACATATTCTTCCGAAATACCGTGAAATGATGGCGCATATGCACTGGATTCCCTGTGAGAAACATATTCATCGTGTTTCGTCCTTCCAACTGACTTCCTGGTTATCGAGGCTACTCGTGGAACGCTTTGAGCACCGGGTTGCTGCGGTATATCAATTGCTGGCACAGCAGCGCGGGAGCTGGGAGGACACGTGTTACCTATGGATGGCACGGAGTTTCGGCTTTAAGGTAAATGCGCCGGCATTTGAACAGCTTGCGTATGCGGTGCCGTTCAATCTGGTCGTCAGGTACCGTCATCGTCCTACGGCTATTGAAGCGCTGTTTTTTGGTCAGGCCGGCCTGCTGGATACGATTGGTTTTACGGATGATTACCCAAGGGCATTGCAGGCCGAATATGCATACCTGCGCAAGTTACACAGACTTTTACCCATGGATGCAAGTGCGTGGAAATCCATGCGTACAAGGCCGGGTAATTTCCCTTCCATGCGTATCGCTCAATTTGCCGCGTTTTGCCAACGGCTGCCGCAGTTGCTGCCGGCTATACTTGAAACCCCCACCAGGGAAATGCCCGGCGCCTTGTTTGGCGCATTACCTGTAAACCGCTACTGGAAGAACCATTACCGATTTGATGTGCCGGCAGCAGTGCACAGTACGCAACTGGGTGATCAGTCCATGGCAATCTTATTGATCAATGCCGTGGCAGTTATTTTGTTTGCGTATGGTAAATATATTGGCAAAGAAATGTATATTTACCGGGCGATTGCATTATTGGAACGGTTAAAAGCCGAGGATAATGTAATAATAAGGCGTTTTTCAACGTTAGGTGTTCAGGCAGCGCATGCTGCGGAATCGCAGGCGCTGTTACAATTGAAAGCCTGTTATTGCGACAATAAAAAATGCCTGGATTGCAGCATTGGGCTGTCCGTTATTAAATATAAGAAGGATGATTAGGCGAGTGCTCTTGTTTTTTGAACAGCGGTCATTTGGTGTATGCACCTATATCGGGGAACGTTTCGGCATATCCATATCCAAACTTCGCTTGTTTTTTATCTACACTTCGTTTCTGGCTGTCGGATTTCCGATTATCTTTTATTTCCTGGCGGGAGTAGTGTTGGATTTCCGCAACTACGTCAAGCGTATGCGCCACCGGCTTTGGGACGTATAGCCCCCATAACGCCTAGGCTTTCAGAATTTCCGCGATATCCTGATACCCTTTTTCGGCAGCTAAATCGGAAGCCGTCTTACCCATATCATTTTTGACCTCAACAAGTGCCCCGTGCTCCAGGAGTAAGATAATCAGTTCAATATTACCGATTTGGGAAGCGAGGTGTAGCGGCGTTGTGCGTGATGACTGCAACACATTAACTTCCGCGCCTGCTTCGATCAGCATTTTGGCAATGTTTTCAAACCCCGAACCAATGGCCGTGTGAAGAGGATACACCTGATAGCCATTCTGCGAGTAGGCATTGGTGTCTGCTCCTTTTGTCAATAAAAACCGCACCATATCCTCATTCCCGAAATGAGTGGCTATGCCCAGCGGCGTAAATCCATGATCCGAAACCCTGTCCAGTAAATCAGGCATGTCTTCGATCATCGCCTGTACCTGTTCCAGCTCATTTGCGGCAGCAGCTTCATGGATAGTCAGCTCATCCATATGCCGGAGCAATACTTTGATGATTTGGGGTTTATTATAGTAACACGCCAGCAGCAGCGGGGATATATCGTGGCTGGTTCGCTGTTTGCACAAGCTTGGATTTTCATTCAATAAATTGTCAATCGCCAGACTATTGCCCGCTTCAATATATTCTTCTAATAAACTAAGACTCATGTGGTTTTTCGGATACTGTTTTAAGTTATATAACACGAAATAACTAAAAAAATATGAAATGACGCTTACAATTACTTTTTTTATGCCAACCCCTCGGGCTTTTTCATAGCTTTGATGGGAAAATTCCGATATCATGTCAAGAAAAATCATCGTTTCCATCACCGGCGCAAGCGGTGCCATATATGCCAAGGTATTGTTGGATAAGCTATTGACGATCCGTGACCAATGGGAAACTGTCGGTGTCGTTATGTCGGACAATGCAAAAGACGTATGGCAGTACGAGTTGAAAAACGACGGCTACCGCCTTTACCCATTCACCTTTTACGAAAGAAATGACTTCTATGCACCTTTTGCATCCGGATCCGCAAAGTTTGATACCATGATTATATGCCCATGTTCCATGGGTACACTCGCACGGATTGCGCAGGGAATTTCGTCCGATTTAACCTCGCGGGCGGCCGACGTGATCCTGAAGGAAAAGCGGAAACTGATTCTCGTGCCCCGCGAAACGCCGCTTAGCCTGATCCACCTCCGCAACCTGCAGGCCGTTGCCGAAGCCGGCGCGATTATCTGCCCCGCAAGCCCTTCATTTTATAGCCTGCCACCTGATTTCGAGGCGCTGGCCGCTACGGTGGTTGACCGTGTTTTGGGACTGGCCGGACTTGAGGTGGGTGGCTACGAGTGGGGGGAACCCACATCGCACGGGTAGGGCCGGGCACCGGGCGTTAAATGTTAAAATAAGGTTTGCCATTGCGATGGATTTTGTACTTTTGTTCTTTAATGAACGCACTTATAGCAATAAATCCGTTAAAAGTCAGCTTTCCGGTCTTTTTCAGCACGTTATTTTATTTGCTTATTCGGTCTGTTTCATTGCCTAATCGAAAATCTGCAACCCCATTATTACATTCATGAATACGCTACTTATCAAGTCAGTCAATGTTGCCTTTCCGGGTCATCCTTTTCATAACAGGAAAGCAGACATTTTGATAGCGAAAGGTAAAATCGCCCGTATAGCATCCGAAATAACGACTGAGGTTGATGGAGTAAAGGTTGTCGATGCTGGAGATCAGTTTATCGCCCCGGGTTTTTTTGACTTAAATGCCAACTTCGGGGAACCGGGTCTCGAAACCAAAGAGGACATCATTACCGGCAGCGCGGCCGCCCTGGCGGGGGGATTCACCGGCGTCGCGGTACATCCGAACACCCAACCTCCGGTCGACAGCCATGCCGAGGTGGCACTCATTGTCAATCGCGCAAAAGCACTTCCTGTCGATGTGTATCCGATAGGTACTATCAGTAAAAGAAGGGCCGGGGAGGAATTGGCAGAACTATATGATATGAAGCTGGCCGGTGCCATTGCTTTTAGCGATGGCAATAAGCCCGTGCAGCAAGCCGGCTTAATGAGTAGGGCGCTGCTTTATAGCAAGGGTTTTGACGGACTGATTTTTTCGTATGCAGAAGACACTTCCGTTGCTGGCGGGGCAAAGATGAATGAAGGAATTACCAGCACGTACCTGGGAATGAAAGGAAACCCCAACCTGGCTGAGACATTAATGATCGCCCGCGATCTGTACCTGGCCGAGTATCACGACGCAGCAATACACTTCACCACCGTAAGCACGTCACAGGGTGTGGATCTTATCCGTCGGGCGAAAGCGCGGGGCATCCGGGTCAGCTGTGACGTGGCCGCCCATCACCTGGTGTTAACAGACGATCTGGTTGCGGGTTTTGATAGCAATTACAAGGTCAATCCACCGTTGCGCACGGAACAGGATGTGACGGCGCTGCTCGAAGGGCTGGCAGACGGCACCATTGATGCCATTGTTTCACAGCATACCCCGCATGAAGTAGAATTTAAGCATGTAGAATATGAGATTGCGGCTTATGGAATCATCGGCTTGCAAACCGTGCTGCCGTTGGCACTGCGCGCGGGACTTACACCGCATCAGCTTGTCGAAAAGCTGGCGGTTAACCCGCGGAAAATCCTAGGGCTGGACGTTCCGGCACTTGAGGAAGGGGCTGAAGCAAATTTCGTGTTGTTTAATCCCCGGGAAAAATGGATGTTTACTTCACAGCGCAACCGTTCCAAATCGGCAAATAGTCCGCTGCTGGGAACCGAACTCACTGGAAAGGTCACCTTGGTTGCAAATAACCGTCAATTGATAACGATATGATGAACCCGCATGTACAACAGGCGCTGGAAGCAGCCCTCCACACGTATGCAAAAATTGAGCGGCTGGATGCGGCTGTAATCTCGACCCAGCTCAGCTCCGTATTCAATGCCGATCTGCCTTACATGGAAAAGGTGATCGGCATGGATGCCGCATTTGATGACAGTCCACGGTTTGAAGCACTACGCGAGCCCATATTTGACCTATTGCTGATTAACTTTTTTGCTGCCGACGTAAATAAGTTGGAAGCAGACTATCTTGAGTCGGAAGAATGGGAAGCCATTGAAGACCAGACAATAGACCGGGGTACCGAGTTGCTTAATCTGCTGCTTTATTTACGTGAATGTGCCGATGAAGATATTGATCCGTACCTGGACGATTACCTCAAGGAATTTCTATTGGTGGATGAAGATGAATTCCAGGACGAACACCGGATTTATGAGCCGGTGATCGCTAATCAGTTGCTTGTCGACAGTTCATATGAAGCCATTGCGAAGGCGGCGCGTCAGTTGCCGGAAAACCAGGAATTGGCGGAATTTTTCTATTCCCTGATGGGATTTTTTTACGAGCCCAATCCATCGGAACAGGATTGGACAGCTTATGTGAACGCCAGTAAAAACCCGGCATTTGATGCCGCCATGTATAAACTGATTACCCAATACAATCATTAAATCTAAAGATTATGACAATTAACCCAAACGCAGAGGCAACGGCACCTAACGCCAAGCGGGCCGCCATCAATAATGCATTGATCTGGGCGGCCATCAACATTATCATTTTTTTGTTGATTTATTACGCAGCACCGTCATTAATGGGCAATTTCGCCTATGGCCTTATCCAGTTGGCCATTGGCATCGGACTTGCCATTTACTTTACACTTGATTTACGCAGAAAGGCCGGCGGCTATTGGTCGTTCCGGGAGGCATTGAGCAATATTTTTGTCATGTTCATCGTTCAGGTAGTTGTTGTCACCCTGTTTACTACGGCATTTGCAAAATGGATCGAACCGTCCTATGCAGATACCATGCGTGAAATTTCGCTGAATGCGACAACGCGGATGGCGGAAACATTATCTTCTGATCAGGACCAGATTGATAAAATCATCGAGGAAGCGGAAAAAAGCATTGAAAAACAGGTTAATCCCGGCTTTATGGATGTCGTGCAAGGACTGGCTATTGCGGCTATTTTCTATTTTGTCGGTGCGCTGATCTTCGCGGCTATTTTTAAGCGGGAGCGGCCGGTATTTGCACCGGTAACAGAAGAAGGCGACGAAGAAGTTTAATGCCGGCGTGATGCAATGATGGACAATTCCTGTAACCATGCTATGGATATTTCAGTAGTCATTCCTTTATACAACGAAGCTGAATCTTTGCCGGAACTAACGGCTTGGATTAAGCGGGTGATGGACGACAACCGGTTCAGTTATGAAATCATTCTGATCGACGATGGCAGTACAGACGGATCATGGATGATCATCGAGGGACTGAAAGCGAAAAATCCAAAGATAACCGCCGTGAAGTTCCGTAGGAATTACGGTAAATCGGCGGCACTCAATGTCGGGTTTACGGTAGCCCAGGGGGATGTGGTGATTACGATGGATGCCGACCTACAGGACAGTCCGGATGAGATTCCCGAATTGTACCGGCGGATTACCCAAGAGGATTTTGACCTGGTTTCCGGGTGGAAGCAGAAACGCCACGATCCGCCTTCGAAAACCGTGCCCACCAAACTGTTTAATTCCGTTACGCGGAGCATGTCGGGCATACACAACCTGCACGATTTCAATTGCGGGTTAAAAGCCTATAAAAAGGACGTGGTAAAAAGTATCGAGGTGTACGGCGAGATGCATCGCTATATCCCGGTAATCGCCAAGTGGGCCGGGTTTTCGCGCATTGGTGAGCAGGTAGTGCTGCACTACCCAAGAAAATACGGCAAAACAAAATTCGGACCCGGCAGGTTCGTCAAGGGATTTCTGGATCTGTTGTCGATTTTCTTCGTTGGTAAATTCGGTAAGCGGCCGATGCATTTTTTCGGGACGATGGGTGTGCTCAGCTTTCTCGCAGGTTTTATCATCGCCGCCTGGCTGATTGTAGAAAAACTGATCAGCATATCCAACCATACGTCATACCGGAATGCTACGGACCAGCCGTTGTTTTTTTTCGCACTGATTGCAATCATTATCGGCACGCAATTGTTCCTGACCGGATTTATAGCGGAGCTGATTTCCCGTAATGGGTCTGAGCGCAACAGCTACCAGATTGAAAAAGTGATATAAGCCGGCCGGTAAATGAAGCACCGCAGATCCTGATCCATGTTTTTTTCCATTATCATCCCGTTATACAACAGGCCACAGGAAATCGATGAACTGTTGCATTCGTTGCTGCAGCAACAATACACACAGTTTGAGGTGCTGGTCATTGAAGATGGCTCCACCCGCGACGCGCGAGCGATCGTGGAAGGCTATAAAGGTCAGTTGGACATACATTATTACGCAAAGCCAAATGAAGGGCAGGGGTTTACCCGCAATTACGGTTTCCAGCGGGCAACAGGCGACTATTTTGTCATATTTGATTCCGATTGCCTGATTCCGCCCGACTACCTGTCCAACGTAAAGGCCTTTCTGAATAAAACACCACTGGACGCCTATGGCGGTCCCGATGCGGCACATGCGTCCTTCACGCCCGTTCAGAAAGCCATTAGTTATGCAATGACGTCGCCCTTTACCACAGGTGGAATCCGCGGCAATAAAAAACATATCGGTGTATTCCACCCCCGGAGTTTCAATATGGGCGTGTCTCGAAAAGCCTGGGAGCAGGTGGGGGGCTTTAAACTGACCCGGCTGGGCGAAGATATTGAATACAGTATCCGAATCCACTCGGCGGGGTTAAAAATAGGCTTGATCCCCGAGGCGGTGGTATACCATAAACGGCGCACCAATTTTAAGCAGTTTTATAAGCAACTGCATTTTTTTGGCAGAGCGCGGATCAATATTTACAAGCATTTTCCCGCCGAGCTCAAACCCGTTCATTTTTTCCCTGCATTGTTCGTGCTGTGTTTGACCCTGCTGATCGTGCTGAATTTATACCGGGCAATGGCAGGCCCGGATAGCATACAATTGCTGCTTGCGCTGTGCGGACTTGGTAATCTGCTTCTTGTCGGCTATACCGTACTTCTCTTTTTCCATGCGTTATGGCGCGTCCGGAGCGCCTACATTGCTGTACTTAGCGTAATCGCGGCTTATATTCAATTGACGGCCTATGGCCTGGGTTTTATACAGGATTTTTGCCGACGTGTCATATTCCGGTAATGTGGATAAAACACTTTGGGAATTTAGGAGATGTATCGTAATTTGCCGCATTGATTTAATATAAACCATTGCTTCCGAATACACAACATAGCCTGGATAAACTCGAATCGCTGCTGCGCGACCTCGGATACCGGGTGCGGTATGAAAAAGGGAACTTTAGAACCGGTGCCTGCATGCTGCAGGCCAATAAAATGGTAGTGGTTAACCGATTCTCTAACCTGGAGATGAAAATAAACGCGTTAACCGGGCTTCTACAGGGAATAAATACGGAAAGCGAGGCCCTCAGCGATAAACAAAAGCAGTTTTTACGAAGCATCAAACAAACGAAACTAACAATTTGACAGTTAAATTTTTAGGGACAGGTACTTCCCAGGGGGTTCCGGTAATTGCATGCGACTGCCGCGTATGTACCTCGCCCGACCCGAAAGATAAGCGACTACGCTCATCCATTCTGGTTGAGCTGAACAACCGGAACATCGTCATTGATACC
Organism: Parapedobacter lycopersici; assembly: GCF_040395035.1. Classification (GTDB taxonomy): domain Bacteria; phylum Bacteroidota; class Bacteroidia; order Sphingobacteriales; family Sphingobacteriaceae; genus Parapedobacter; species Parapedobacter lycopersici_A. The sequence continues at coordinate 13,737 of NZ_JBEBRB010000044.1, forward strand.
GGGCCTGATTTCCGTTATCAGATGCTGCGGGAACAGGTAACCCGGCTGGACGCTATTCTCTTTACTCATTCACATAAGGACCATGTTGCCGGACTGGATGACGTGCGTGCGTTTAATCGGCAAAAAGGGGGGGCAATTGACATTTACGGTACTACGGAAGTACACGAGGCCCTGGAACGGGAGTTTTATTATGCCTTTTCCGCAAAAAAATACCCCGGGGTACCCCAACTGGAGCTGCATCAGATTACCACGGCGCCCTTTCCACTATTTGGCGCCATGATACAGCCGATCGAAGTGATGCACTACATGATGCCTGTACTGGGCTTCCGCATCGGGGATTTTACTTATATCACCGATGCCAAGACGGTTGCCGAACCGGAAGCCGAGAAAATAAAGGGGACAAAAATACTCGTGGTCAATGCGTTGCAGCGCGACCCGCATATTTCCCATTTCACGCTGGATGAGGCGGTGGCGTTTGCGCAGCAAGTGGGTGCCGAGCAGACCTATTTTACCCACATCAGCCACAGACTGGGGAGGCACGAAGAAGTACAGCGCGAATTGCCAAGCGGCATCTCCCTTGCATATGACGGCTTGATACTAACCGGATTGCACGCGTAATCCAATACCACACACCAAACATTTTTCCCATACGCCTGTTGATAAGGGTGAAGATTAATCATTAACCTTATAATGCTATGGGAAATTTATTGTATTTCATTGCGGTCATCCTGGTTATCGCCTGGGCGATCAGTTATTTTGGTGGGTATTACACCGGCGGCATCATCCACGTATTGTTGGTTATCGCAATAATAGCGATTCTATTGCGCGTAATCCGGGGAGCTGCCTGACCGGCGGATGGTTAGTAGCCGTTCGGCTATCAACAGATCCTCCGGAAAAGTAATTTTGATATTGCAGGCGTCCCCAGGCACCAATGTGATGGGGATGCCTGTTTTTTCTACTACCGAAGCGTCGTCGGTGCAGGTGCTGTCTTCGGGCCGTTCGTAAGCCTGAAAAAGATCCGTTGCCCTGAAGGTCTGCGGAGTCTGCATCAGGTGAACTTTTTCCCTTGGGTAGGAGAATGTCCCTGAACCGTCCAATTGTTCAATCCGGACGGAATTGCTGCTCGGCACTGCCAGTGCCGCATTTCCGGTACGCGCAGCCTCCGCATACAACAAATCAATTAAATCGGGATTAATCAATGGCCTTACGGCATCATGTACGGCGATAAGCGCTCCGGAAGCCGCTCCGCCCATCAGCCTGATCGCCTCCAGCCCGTTTCTCACGCTCTCAAACCGGCTCTCGCCGCCCGCAACAAGGCTATGCTGTACCTGAAAATGGTGGGTGTTGCAAAGCAAGCGCCATTGCTCCTGCATTGATGGATGAAGCACCAGCACCAGGTGCGGAGTACACTTGCTCCGCTGAAAAGCCAGTAACGTGTGCATCATTACCGGCAGCCCGTTAAGCGGCATGAATTGCTTGGGAACATCGGAACCCATACGGCTTCCCGTTCCCCCCGCAACGATTATGGCATAATGAATGGTCATCTCCGAACGCGGGCACTGCGCATGCAGGATCAGTTAAAATCCTGTAATTCCCAGTCCCGTATTTATATAATCAGCATGGCATCCCCGTAGCTGTAAAACCGGTATTTCTCCTTAACAGCTACTTCGTACGCGTGCATTACATGCTCATAACCACCAAAGGCAGCAATCATAACCAGCAATGTTGACTCCGGCGTATGGAAGTTGGTAATCATACTGTCGGCAATACTGAAATCATAGGGAGGATAAATGAATTTACTCGTCCACTCGTTAGCCGGTTTCAGGTGCCTGTCGGCCGATACCGAAGATTCAATGGCACGCATGGAAGTAGTACCGACAGCGCATACCCGCTTTTTTGTGTCTATCGCTCTGTTTACCGTATTGGCCGCTTCCGGTGTGATGATAAACTGTTCGGAATCCATTTTATGCTTGGTAAGGTCTTCCACCTCCACTGTACGGAATGTTCCCAATCCGACGTGTAGCGTAATTTCCGCAAAATCCACACCTTTAAGCTCAAAACGCTTCATCAATTCCCGGCTGAAATGCAATCCTGCCGTAGGAGCCGCCACGGCACCCTCGTGCTTGGCAAAAATGGTCTGGTAACGGAATTTATCTTCCGGGGTGGCTTTACGCTTAATGTATTTCGGCAGTGGGGTTTCCCCCAGAATTTCGATATTCCGGCGGAATTCTTCGTCGCTGCCGTCAAACAAAAACCGGATGGTACGGCCACGGGAGGTAGTGTTGTCCACTACTTCGGCAACCAGCAGGTCATCCTCGCCAAAATAAAGCTTGTTACCCACCCGTATTTTCCGGGCCGGGTCTACCAATACATCCCACAGGCGGAGCTCCTTATTCAGCTCACGCAATAAAAACACTTCAATCGTTGCCCCTGTTTTCTCTTTATTGCCGTACATGCGGGCCGGAAAAACCTTCGTGTTATTCAGGATCAAAACGTCTTTATCGTCGAAATAATTCAGGACATCCTTGAATATTTTGTGTTCTATTTTCCCGGTTTTGCGGTCGAGGACCATCAAGCGCGACTCGTCCCGGCTTTCGCTGGGCTCGTTTGCAATGAGTGATTCGGGGAGATTGAATTTAAATTGAGATAGCTTCATTGTTGATGCAGTTATATAGGAGGCCGTCCGATGCCGTATGCCGTTTTTTGAGGGATACCCTGGGGAATTCCCTTCGGACAATACCAAGTAAATTAGCGCGCAAATTTATGAAATTATTTTGGTAATATGATGAGGGTTTCGCAGTTTTATAGCCGGTGACAGCGCCCCATTTTTTTATGTAACTTTTGTTGACCCCATACGTCTATAGAACATGTTGTTTCTGAAGCTAATCGGTGAGAGTTTTGGTTTCGCGTTTTCCGCCCTGCGTGAAAACCGTACCCGGACGCTGTTATCCCTGCTGGGTGTAACCATCGGGATCCTAATTATTATCGGCGTTTTCTCCGCGGTAGACACCTTGCGGGCAAACCTCGAAAGCAGCGTCGAGAAGCTCGGAAGCAAAACCATCTACGTGATGAAATGGCCATGGGACGGCGGCCCCGATTTTCCCTGGTGGCAGTACGTCAACCGGCCCGAGCCGGACCTGCGGGATTACGAGGCGCTGAAGGAACGGATGACCACCGCAGAAGCCGTTTCATTTTCCATTGATATCGGAAACCGTACCGTGCAGTATTTCAACAACAACGTGTCGGGCGTTACCGTTACGGCTACTTCGCATGAACTGTATGACATCCGGAACCTGGAAATACAGGACGGGAGGTATTTTACCGAAATCGAGTCCAGCCGGGGCAGTACCGTGGCCGTGATCGGTGCAACCATAGCCGAAGGACTTTTTCCCAACGCCGATCCAATCGGCAAGGAAGTTTCAGTGTTGGGCCGGAGGATAACGGTCATCGGTGTTTTCAAAAAGGAAGGGGAGGGAATGATCTTCGACGTTTCCATGGATAACGTGGTGATGATTCCGCTTAATCTCGGTCGTAATCTCGTAAATATCAGGCGTTACAGTCCGGCTATTATGGTGAGTGCCCGTCCCGCAATCTCACTGGAAGAAACCGAGAGCGAATTACGGGGTGTCATGCGGTCCATTCATCGGCTAAGCCCGCAGCAGCAGGACGACTTTTCGCTGAATAAAACAACGGTGATTACTGCGCAACTGGATTCCATGTTCAAGGTAATCAACCTGGCCGGTGGATTTATCGGTATCTTCTCCATCCTGGTAGGGGGATTTGGCATCGCAAACATCATGTTCGTGTCGGTGAAGGAGCGTACCCACATCATCGGCATACAAAAGTCATTGGGTGCAAAAAATTATTTTATCCTTTCCCAGTTTCTCATTGAAGCCATTGCGCTGTGCGTAATCGGCGGATTTATGGGGTTATCCATCGTCTACCTGCTTGCCTTCCTGGTCAAGCTGGTCTTTGGTTTGGGGATAGTCGTGAATTTGGGGATGGTTATGCTTACGGTGTTGCTGTCTACCCTGATCGGACTGGTAGCGGGTATCGTGCCCGCAGCCATGGCTGCACGGCTTAACCCGGTAGAGGCGATCCGAAGCAAGTAATTGTCCGGATCGCCATAATAATATAAAAACCTGCGCGGGTCGCTCTTTCCTTAGCTCAGTTTAGCCAGGCCTTCCTTAATGCGCCGCAATGCTTCTTTCAGGTTTTCGTCCGATGCCGCATAGGACAACCGGATGTAATTATTGTTCCCAAAGGAGTCGCCGCCCACGGTAGCCACATGGGCCTCATTTAAGAGATAAAGCGCCAGGTCACCCGAATCTTTGATGACATTTCCCTGCGGGTCTTTTTTTCCGAAAAACGAGCTGATGTCCGGGAAAAAGTAAAATGCACCTTCCGGCAGGTTCGTCTTTACGCCGGGGATTTCCTTCAGCAGGTTGTACACCAGGTCCCTGCGGCGTGCAAATGCGTCTTTCATCTGCAATACGCTGTCCAGCCCCTGCGCATAAGCGGCAATGCCTGCCCGTTGGGCAATGGAACAGGTTCCCGAGGTGGTTTGTCCCTGCAGTTTGTCATTAGCTGCCGCTATTTCTTTACTGGCTGCCAGGTAGCCCAGGCGCCAGCCCGTCATCGCAAATGCCTTGGAAAAACCGTTGATCAGGATTACGCGGTCTTTAATGCTATCAAACTGCGCAATGGACTCATGCTGTCCGATGAAATTAATGTGCTCATAAATCTCGTCGGAAATAATATAAATGTCGGGATGTTTCTCAAATACGCGTACAAGCCCTTCCAGTTCCGCTTTGCTGTATACGCTGCCCGTGGGGTTGCACGGCGAAGAAAACATGAAAAGCTTGCTTTTCGGTGTAATCGCAGCCTCCAGCTCTTCGGGCGTGATCTTAAAATCGCTTTCGATGGTTGTATTAATGAATACCGACTTGCCTTCCGCAAGTGTGACCATCTCCGAATAGGATACCCAGTAGGGGGTGGGGATGATGACCTCATCGCCCGGATTGATCAGGGTCAGTATCGCATTGGAAAGCGATTGTTTGGCCCCGGTCGATACCACGATCTGCGAGGCATCATAGTCCAGGTTGTTTTCTTCCTTTAGCTTCTTCACGATAGCCTTGCGGAGATCCGGATACCCCGGTACGGGTGAATAGCGGGTGTAATTTTCATCCAGCGCCTGCTTGGCTGCGGCCTTTACATGGTCCGGAGTGTGAAAATCAGGTTCCCCTACGCTGAGGCTAATGACGTGAACGCCTTTTTCCGCGAGTTCACGGCCAAGTTTGGTCATTTTTAAGGTGGCCGATTCGGACAGATTATTTATCCTATCGGAAAGAATAGAAGATGTGCTCATGGTGGACAAAATTAGGCAAAGTTGGCGATTCCAACAACAATTATTATTTGTCGGAAATGCGGATTTTCCGGATGTTGCCGCATTGTTTTATGCGTGGGTGTGCGTGGCATTCGTTATCTTTGCCTTCCAACGTTCGAACGATTGTCTTGCGTAAACAGAAAAATTTATTTTGGGTAAGCAGAAAAACATAATCCGACTCGCACTGGCTGCCGGTATTCTGCTGATGCTGATAAAATTCGGTGCCTATCTATTAACGAACTCCAACGCGGTCCTCACCGATGCCATGGAAAGCATCGTCAATGTCGTGGCCTCCGGATTTGCTTTTTACAGCATCCACCTGGCGGCCAGGCCGCGCGATCAGAACCATCCGTACGGGCACGGCAAGGTGGAATTTTTCTCCGTATTCCTTGAAGGCGGGTTAATTTTCATCGCCGGGATGCTGATCCTGGCCAAGGCAGTGTATAATATTTTTTTTCCGGAAACAGTGGGCAACCTGATCGGGGGCATGGGACTGCTGGCGTTTACCGGGGTAGTTAATTTTGTACTGGGTACATACATGGTCACCCAGAGTAAATCACTTAATTCACTGACACTGCTTGCCGACGGCAGGCACCTGCAGACCGATGCGTATAGTACGGTCGGACTTTTGGTGGGACTGTTCCTGATGTATATCACCGGATTCGCATGGATCGATATCGTACTTTCACTGGGGCTGGGTACGTATATCCTGATCAGCGGGTATAAGCTCCTGCGCCGGTCCATCGCCGGATTGATGGATGAATCCGACATGAAACTGCTGCGAAAGGTAGCCAATATATTACAACGGCACCGGAAAGACGATTGGATTGATGTGCACAACCTGCGTGTGCAGCGTTATGGACATGAGCTGCATATCGATTGCCATGTTACCTTACCCAATTATTACGATCTCAACAAGGTACACGACGAGGTATCGCGCATTGATGCCGTGATAAACAGTAACCTGCACAGCAATACCGAATTATTTATCCATGCCGACCCCTGTATACCGGCATGCTGCAAGTATTGCCGGGTTAAAAATTGTCCTATCCGCTCGGAAGCGCAGCAAGTGGATCACGTGTGGGACGAGGAGCGACTGGGTAAAAATGAAAAGCATTTTGAAAACGGGTAACCGCTCATTGGTGGCCGAATTTTAACATTTTTGATAGCCGCATTGCAAAAACAATTCTTCATCTTTACCTGATGTTTAAAGAAATACGGAACAAGTATTTACGATATACCCTGATCGGCGGCTACGCTATCATTATTTTCATCTGTGCCGTTGAAATTAATTTCCTGTGGCTGTTCGGATATTCTCCCACGTCCCGCGATATCAGTATGCCGGCACAGCACGTTGCTTCGGAGCTTTACACGGCCGACAGTGTACTGATCGGACGCTATTTCAAGGAAGACCGCTCGCCGGTGCCCTATGACAGTATTTCACCCAACGTCACCAACGCGCTGATCGCAACCGAGGACATCCGGTTTTTCCAGCACCACGGAGTGGATTTCCGTGCCGTATTCTCCAGTTTGCTGTCCACGGCGCAGGGTGATCGGAGAGGGGCAAGTACCATCACCCAGCAGCTGGCGAAAAACCTATACCGTACCCGGTATGACCAAGCCGAAGGACTGCTGGGAAGTATACCCGGCATCGGACTGGTAATCAATAAATTCAAGGAATGGATGACGGCCTATAAGCTGGAAAGCAAGTACAGCAAAGAGTCCATCATCACGATGTACCTGAATACGGTTTCCTTCAGCAACAACGCATACGGCATTAAAACGGTGGCGAAGCGCTATTTCAATAAACAGCCGTCGGAACTGACGGCCGCGGAAGCGGCCGTACTCATCGGCATGCTTAAAGGAACCACATTATATAATCCGGTGCGCAATCCGGATCGGTCTGTCGAACGGCGCAATATCGTGCTCAGCCAGATGCAGAAAGCCGGGTTCCTTTCAGCCGAAGCCTATCAGGAGGCCCGGGCAACGCCGCTTCGGTTAAGTTTCGGTACGGAAGAGGAAGCCGCCCGGGAAGACTCCTACCTGCGCGCTGCTGTTGAAAAATGGCTGGAGGCATGGTGCGCCGAAAATGGATATGACATCTACGAGGACGGGTTGAAGATCTATACCACCATTGATTCCCGCATGCAGCGCCACGCCGAGGAAACCGTTGCCGAACAGATGAAAACCCTCCAACGTCGACTGGAAAACGCGTGGCAGGGCGAGATTCCGTGGCGCAATTCCAACGGGGAAGTAATCGATGGCTTCCTGGAAAACCTGGCCTCGCGTACCAGCTACTACCGCCAGTTAGATGAACGCTATAAAGGCAATAAAGACAGCATATTCCATTACCTCAACCAGCCCAAAACCATGCAGGTGTTCACTTGGGACGGGCCCCGGGAGGTGCAGTATTCCAGTATGGATTCGCTGGCCCATTATGCCATGATGCTGAATGCGGGAATGATGTCCATGGATCCGTATAATGGCGAAATAAAAGTCTGGGTGGGCGGGATTAACCACCAGTATTACCAATACGACCACGTATTCCAGGCAAAGCGCCAGGCAGGCTCTACATTCAAGCCCTTTGCCTACCTTGCCGCGCTGGAGGCGGGCATGTCCCCATGTGATAAATATGTGGATAAGGCCGTCCGGATTACGTATACGGAGAAAGGCGAAGAAAAGGTGTGGGAACCGAAAAATGCCGACTGGGTGTTCAGTGGCCGCGATATGTCGTTACGCTGGGCCATGGGAAAATCGGTAAATTCCATTACAGCGCAGATCACAGAAGAGGTCGGCTGGGATAAGGTGGTGGATGCAGCCAAACGCAGCGGCATCACCAGCCCGCTGGCTTCCGTACCCTCGGTTAGCCTGGGCTCCAATGACGTCAGTGTCTTTGAAATGGTCAACGCATACGCAACCTTTATGAATAAGGGCCGGCGCGTCGATCCGATACTGGTATCCCGGATTGTTGCAATGGATGGCCGCACGGTCGCCACATTTAAACCCCGGGACACCCAGGTAATCAGCGAGGAAGTCGCCTGGTTGATGACCTACATGCTCCGGGGAAGTATGGAAGAGCCGGAGGGCACCTCGCAGGCCTTATGGGAATGGGACTTATGGAAAGACAATAATCAGATCGGCGGAAAAACGGGCACCTCATCCGATTATGTGGATGGCTGGTATATGGGGGTTACGAAAGATTTGGTGACCGGTGTTTGGGTGGGATGCGACGAACGCAGCATTCATTTTAAAAACTCCCAGACCGGCGAAGGCTCCCGCACAGCATTGCCTATTTTTGGTAAATACATGGAGAAGCTATACCGTGATAATGCCCTGGGATACACTTATGGCCCGTTCCCGGAAGCCGGTGTGCCGATAAACCGGCAATACAATTGTCCCAGCCCACGCATCATCCACCGCGACAGTACGCAGACCGACAGCATTTCGCCGCTTCAGCTGCCCGACTCGCCGGTGCTGGAAGAACCCCTTGATATGGAGGAGCTGAAGCGGCAGCTTGATGGCAGCAGGCAGATCACGTCCGTGGGCAAAACCAAAGGAGGGGTAACAGCATGGTACCGGCCGGCACGCAACGGCTGACTGAAAACAAATAGCATGATGATTATTAAACCATTTTACCGATATTCGTTCTAATTTTACGTTCAAAAACTATCTCAGCTGACGTTCCATGACACATTTTCGTATCAACA
>NZ_JBEBRB010000045.1:0-22729 GCF_040395035.1 Parapedobacter lycopersici
CCGGCACAGCTATATGAGGCCATTTGCTACGTGCTTATCTTTTTGCTGCTTTGGAATATCTATCACCGAAAGGCATCGCTTAAACCAGGATATATTTTCGGGCTGTTCCTGATCACTTTATTTGGTGCCCGTTTTGCGCTGGAATTCGTAAAGGAAAATCAGGAAGCATTTGAAGAAGGCATGAAATACAATATGGGACAACTGTTGAGCCTTCCCTTTATTGCAACCGGTATATACCTGCTGTTCAGACCCGCTAAGCACGAACCGGAAAAGAAACGATAACCGAAAGCCGGATGCAGCGGGCTCACCTGCTTGCTGATGGATTGGCGTTGTATCAAGGGCATCGTGAATTTCGTCGGACCATTGCGAATAGTAAGAAGCCGGACGGCGCCGGATATCGACGTCCGTCCGCACTTCAACGGTTTAGGTCGGGTACCTACCAATTAATTTAACTGCTGTTTCGCAGATAATCCGCTGCTGATAAAACAACGACACAAATCTAACCTGCCTTTTCATGCGGTGTATCCCCCAATTTGGGGGATTTTTAAAAAGTTAGAAGATAGTTACGATATAATCCTGATTATATTCTAATTTTGTTTCCAGTAACATAATCAACTACCTAATTATAGATAATATCCTAAGCAATTACCTGTCTGCATTAGGAATATATCTATTGCTGTATACGACATGATACCGTCCTACATTTACCATTATTTCATACCCGATGCGCTGCGGAACAGGCAATTGGCTATTTACGACCAGCTGTGTACCGTGGTTATCGCCTATGTTGTAGCTACCGCATTACTGATTATCCTTCCCTCTATCCTATTGCTGTTTTCCCCGCTTGCCGGTTATTATTACGTGCTTTGCGGCATCTGCATTTATACGTTGTTTCACATCAAAATTACCGGCCGTTTTATGTTCCCGCTTGTCGTAACAATGCTTACCGGCTATGCGGTAATCATTCGAAACTGCTTACAGAGCGGTGGTATTCTTTCAATCCAGACTTCAACCCTCTACTTATTGTTGTTAACTGGCTTCTGGGCAGATCGACGGGTGGGTAAAATTATGCTATTCAGCAATTTAGTAGTTCTTTTTATTCTCGCGCTGAATAGCTTGGACCACGCCGTCTATCTGGAAAATGCCTATGTGCCCCAACACATCGAAGTGGCTTTCGTTTACCATATCAGCATCACCATTTTCTTCGGTGTTTTCTTCTGGATGGTATATCAGCAGTATGACGAAGCCAAGCTGCAGATCAGGCAGCAGCAGCGGAAGCAGATTGACAGTCTTAATAAGGCCGTCGAAGAACGCACCAGCCAGCTATTAACAATGCGACAGACCCTCGCCCGCGATTTCCACGATGAAACCGGCAACATCCTGTCCGCCATTACCCGGCAGGCCGGAATACTTCGGTTAAAAGCGGGCCATGACGAAAACTTAAAACCGCTCATAGATAATATCATGGAGAACAGCGAGCACCTTTATTCGGCAAGCCGCGATTTCCTGTGGAGCATCAATCATAACAGCGACGATATGGAGGCCGTCCTGGCTTACCTTACAGCCTTTGGACAGCATTATTACAATCAATTTGATATCGCGTTCTCCGCACGTATACCCGCAGCGAGTCGGTATGTTCAGCAGCGGATCGCCCCTTTTTTGGCCAGGCATATTATTTACATTTTTAAGGAAGCCATGACTAATGCCGCAAAGCATTCCGGTGCAAGTGAAATCGTCTTTGAAGTAGCGCGCTTTCCTCATCATTTTCGCGTGCTGCTGAAAGATAACGGCCAATGGAAAATACCAGATCATTCAACACCGCATTCAGGGCTGGCCAATATGCGAAAAAGAAGTGCCGAAAACGGATTGACATTTAGCATTGCTTACGGTAAGACAGGCACACAGGTTCAGGTAGAAGTACCAGCAGGTCCAGGTAACAGCACAAACACGTCCAACTAACCGGGATATGGAAAAGAGGATTACCATTATTGAAGATATTGCCGCTATACGTGAAGGATTCAGTGCGGTATTGAGCAGTGTTAATAAATATCAGGTGGTTAACCGTTACGCCACATGCGAGGAAGCCCTCGTCAATCTGGATAACGACCGCCCCGATATCGTGCTTATGGACATTGAATTACCGGGAATGAGTGGCATCGCCGGAACGGCTCAGATAAAAAGGGCACTGCCTGATTGTATCGTGCTTATTATTACGGTACTGGAAGACAGCGAAAAGGTTTTCCAGTCGCTTTGTGCGGGTGCGGGAGGATACATAGTTAAAAATTCAAACCTTGAGAGCATCGTCCAGACCATTGATGAAGCGGTCGCCGGCGGCGCGCCGATGAGTCTCTCCATCGCCCGTATGGTTGTCCAGTCCTTCCAACTGCAACCGGACTCGCCCCTTTCGGAACGGGAAACCGAAGTGCTGCAAAGCATCGCTGAAGGAAAAAGTTACTCCAAAATTGCAGCTGACCTTTACATCAGTCGGGAGACGGTACGCAGCCACATCAAGAATATTTACCGAAAACTGGAGGTAAGCAGTAAAGTGGATGCCCTCAAAATTGCCAGTGCAAACAACTGGATGAACAAGCTGTAGGCTGCCGGTTACGGGTATTAATTACCTACGTGGCACCTGCAATCGTCCGCGTGGCATTTTTTTTGTTAATCACCGGTATAGCATTACATTTGTCCTATTCATGACAACCGCGCAGCATCGTCCGCTTTTGACCATTTTCATACTTGGACTGTTATCGGCTATCGGACCTTTTTCCATTGACATGTATTTGCCCGGTTTTGAATCGATTGCAAATAGCCTCAATACGTCAGTAGCCCATATCCAGTTATCACTTACCTCTTTTTTTATCGGCATCGCGTCCGGTCAACTTATTTATGGTCCGTTGCTTGATCGCTTCGGTCGCAAAAAACCGTTGATTGTGGGACTGGTTATTTACATCGGTGCGTCCATTGGCTGCGCCCTGACCAACCTAGCTGATCATTTGATTTTATTCCGGTTTATACAAGCACTGGGAAGCTGTGCGGGCATGGTGGCCTCGCGTGCCATGGTCCGCGATTTTTTCGGGCCCGCCGAGAGTGCCAAGATCTTTTCCCTGCTGATGCTGGTTATCGGTGTTTCACCCATATTAGCTCCGTCAGTCGGCAGTTTCGTGATTGCCCACTGGGGATGGCACGCGATCTTTCTCGTACTGGCTGTCATTACCGCGTTGATCCTGGTTGTAGTATGTTTTTCCCTGCCCGAAAGCCAATCGCCAAACCCGGAAATTTCACTGCTGCCTAAGCCGATTATCACGTCGTACTGGGCGGTCTTTACGACGCGGCAGTTTTTTACTTACGCTTTTGCCGGCGGACTGGCATCTTCGGGTTTGTATGCGTACCTGGCGGGATCGCCTTATGTTATGCTCACGTTGTTCGGGGTTACTGAAAAGCAATATGGATTCATATTCGCCCTGATCGCATCGGCATTGATAGCCGCCAGCCAACTGAACCGGCGTGTCCTTAACCACCATAGCAGTGAAAAAGTGGCAAGAATTGCGCTGATGGTTCAATCGGCAGCCGGGATTATCCTGACCATATGCTGTGTAATGGGCACCATTAACCTCTTTGTTATGGTCGCTATTATTTTTGTTTTTCTCGGGGCCCAGGGATTTGTATTCCCCAATACATCCGCACTTGCGCTCAGTCCATTCAACCGCTTAGCCGGAAGCGCTTCCGCCCTCCTGGGCAGTTTACAGATGGCCTGTGGCGCGCTGTCTTCCGCACTGGTCAGCTATTTTCATAACGGAACGGCAATACCCATGGCTACCGTCATGGCCGGATGTGCTGGCTTAAGCCTGCTCATCACGCTGCTCGACCGGACAGCTGTGCGGCAAATTGGAAAACAATCCGGATGTCTTGGGATGTTGTAGGATCGCGTGACCGGCTATTGCACCATTAAACTTTCAAGTGCCAGCCGGTAACCATCAAGGCCAAAACCACAGATGACGCCCCTGCAGTTTTTTGCGAGATACGAGTGATGGCGGAAAGATTCACGGGCATATACATTGGATATATGCACTTCAACCACCGGTGCAGTGACCGCTGCAATAGCATCGGCAATCGCTAATGAAGTATGGGTATACGCCCCCGCATTAAGCACGATGCCTGCTACGGAAAAACCGACCTCATGGATCTTATCAATGATAGCGCCTTCGTGGTTGCTCTGAAAATACATCAGGTCCACGGCCGGGTAGCGGCTACGCAGCGTTTCGAAGTAAGACTGGAAATCGCGGTCGCCATAGACGCTGGTTTCCCTGACCCCTAACAGGTTCAGGTTCGGCCCATTGATAATCACTATTTTATTCATCGCATTGCAATATCCAAAAAATATCGGAATTTCCTAAAAATCATAATAAAAATTGCGGAATGTCGCACGGAGTCCCAGCGTTATCATACCGGTCTGATGGTGTATTCCCTGCTCAGGCACTTCATGCCGCCGGTAAACCGCCCCTGCTTCGACACGCAGATTGTATTTCGGATTAAACAGGTAAGACACCTGGCCATCGGTGTACAGCAGGTTATTTTTCACACCCTGGCCAATGTAATTCCCGTAAACGCGTTGGTGTGTATCGTATGATTTAAAGATGTCCTGGCCAAAGTTGACCGATGAATTGGCGTCGGTGCCAAACTGTCCCCAGGTACCCTTTAGGGAAAAATCAAACCGCTGATAAGAATAATTCAGTATTCCCACGAGTTCCCTGAAATTGGCTCCCCAGGGATGGGCAAGCGGCTGCCCGTAGTTGCTGTAGTTGCTCGTCGGATCGAAATGCGCATAGGTATAAGGACGGGCGGTGTTATACTCCGCGAGGAAATTCAGGTCCTTGATACCGAACGCATCGAATCCCCTGAAGCCAATCTGCGCACCCCATTTGTTGTTCACATGGCCTTTTCCACCGAAAAACTCCTTCGCTGTGAATTCCCCGAGAAGAAATTGGCCATATACCGTCAGGTTACGCAGTACTTTATATTTCGTATTCAGGCCCAGGTGCATCTTATCCGGCGACGAAGTATTGGTAAGTTCGATCGGCCGCATAAAAATAACAGGATTGAAATAGTTGAAATCAAACCCGCGCCGGCCCATGGCATTTCTCGCACCCCAGACAACCGACTGGAATAAACCGACTGAAAACCGGTTGTTTACATTCCAGTCAAGATACTGGAACGCTCCCCACTTCCAGTTATCACCGGCACGTGTCAGCGTATCCGGTGCACGGGTATGCATGGGATCGATCATGTATGTCCACATACTCATGTATTGCACGTTCCCGAGTTTTCCGGTAAGTTTCAGTGCGGTATAATTTGATGACACATCCGATAAGAGCATCGAACGATAGCCGTCACCAATAAAATTTTTATCGTATGCCAGGGTAACGTTCAGGTATTTGTTTACAGTATAAGACAGGGATGCTGATGCATACATCCAATCCTTAATTTTTTGATTTGATGCGGTTGTTTTCCCGTGCCCCTGTCCTGGAGTAATTGCATTTTTAAAAACATAATCACCTAGATAGTCGGGAAAAATCGCCTGGTTTTCAAAAAAATTAGCGTGGAAAGAGAAGTTTTCACCAATGGTTACCCCTGCTTGGGCGCCACGGGTATTCAACCAGGTTGTCTGTCCGCCACCTGCAAAATCGCGACCGATCTGGAAGTCCGGTAAAAAATCGGCATAGAATGTATACTCATCATTTTCCACCGTCACCAGGTGCTCATTGTACAGCTTCCGCCCACCCCATGAATTCCGTTCGACCACTCCCAGTTGCATCAGCGAATCGTACCGCGGTTTCAGGTTGTCATCAATAATCATAGGTTTTAGTGCCGTATGAAGTCGGGTATCGGTATTATACAGCGTGCTGTTGAGCTTCTGATAAAATTGATAAGAATACGGCTGATAAGTAGATTGGGCCTTCCCTACGTACGAGCACCCGATAATGACAAAAACAAGAGCGATCCGCAGGCTAAAAAACAGTAACGGTTTAATCATAACATTTTTTCAGTTAGCAAAGATAACATTGCCAACCAAGAATTAAGCCATTAATTGCCGGTTGGTGAAGATTTCATGGCCGATTGACTCAACCGGGACGCGCAGGTCTTGTTTAGCTACGGATCAAACACGCTTAATTGATTGACTAAATCGAATTTGCATATTCAGTTGAGCGATATTTTTTGCATATTGCATACCGGATTACAGACCGAAAACAACATACAATATCATGAATCGAAGATTATTTATCCAGCAGACGACGGCGTTGGGTGCCGGCATGATGATAAATCAGTTCCCGTCCTTGGCTGTTCCTGTTGCTGATTTTCCCGAGGTACGTGTACCGAACAGCCGGCGTCGCTTTGTCAGTGACACCATCGAAAAGGCCATCCAGGAATTCCGGCGTCATACTGGCAATAAAGAACTTGGCTGGCTCTTTGAAAACTGTTTCCCGAATACGCTGGATACCACGGTCTTTCTCGATGATAAAAACGGAAAACCGTTGACGTATGTCATCACGGGGGATATCGATGCGATGTGGCTCCGCGACAGCAGCGCGCAGGTATGGCCGTACCTGCCGTTTATGCGCAGTGACAACAACCTGCAACGGCTTATCGCCGGATTGATCAATAAACAAAGTGAATGCATCAACATCGATCCCTACGCCAACGCATTTTATAATGACCCTACCCGTGTAGGCGAGTGGGGAAGCGACCATACCGCTATGAAACCCGGCATCCACGAACGGAAATGGGAGATCGATTCGCTTTGTTATCCGATACGGCTGGCCTATAGCTATTGGAAAACCACCGGTGATACGGCGCCATTCGATGCAGAATGGGTTGCCGCGCAGCGTAACACCCTTAACACGTTCAGGGAACAGCAACGGAAAGCAGACCTTGGCCCTTACCAGTTTGCACGTACCACATCCCGTGGAACGGACACCTTGCAGGTAGATGGTTATGGATACCCGGTAAATCCCGTTGGCCTGATCTGTTCCGCCTTTCGTCCGAGCGACGACGCCACAATGTTTTCCTTTCTGATTCCTTCAAACCTATTTGCTGTAGTGAGCCTCCGGCAATCGGCAGAGATGTTGGCGACCATAGTTGGCGAGCAGGAACTGGCCAAAGCGATGCTGGATCTTGCCGATGAGGTAAAAAAAGCCGTGGATAGATACGGTATCGTCGATCATCCAACGCATGGCCGCATCTATGCCTATGAGGTCGACGGTTTCGGCAGTTACATGATGATGGACGATGCTAACATCCCAAGCCTATTGTCACTACCCTATCTTAATGCGGTGAACCAAAATGATGTGGTATACCAGCGAACACGCGCTTATGTATGGTCGGCCGGCAATCCGTTCTTTTTTAAGGGTACGGCGGCTGAAGGGATTGGCGGTCCGCATATCGGCCGCGACATGATCTGGCCTATGGCCATTACCATGCGTGGCCTTACCGCCACCAATGACAATGAGATTCGTACATGTATCGAAGTATTGCGTAGCACCCATGGTGATACCGGATTCATGCATGAGTCATTTCACAAAGATGACCCCGGAAAATTTACCCGTAAATGGTTTGCCTGGGCGAATACATTATTTGGTGAATTTCTATGGAAAACCTATAAAGAAAAGCCATATTTGCTAAAGTAATAGGTAGCCGTTGACCAACAAAAGCATTCGTAGGCTACCGAGCACAGATAACGACAGCTATGGGCCCTATAGGTATATTCGATTCAGGATATGGTGGATTGACGGTTTTTCGGGAAATCGCAAAAAAATTACCCCAGTATGATTACGTGTATTTAGGTGATAATGCCAGAATACCTTACGGGACCCGGTCGTTTGAAACAGTTTATGCATTCACAAAGGAGTGCGTCGACCAGTTATTTGCTATGGATTGCCGACTGGTGGTCCTGGCCTGTAATACGGCGTCCGCCAAGGCATTACGTACTATTCAGCAGGTCGATTTACCCCTGTACCCGGATTTACGCAAAGTACTGGGTGTTATCCGACCCACAACAGAGGTCATCGGTGATTATACGAAAACAAGACACGTTGGTATCCTCGCCACACCCGGCACGGTAAAATCAACTTCGTACCCCATTGAAATCCATAAATTCTTCCCGGACATAACGGTTTACCAACAGGCATGCCCCTTTTGGGTGCCGCTGGTCGAAAATAATGAGCTGGATTCCCCTGGAGCTGCCTACTTTGTTCAAGCGGACATTAAACGGCTGCTGCAACAGTCGCCACAAATTGACACGGTTGTTCTTGCCTGCACGCATTACCCCCTGTTATTGCCGTTGATCAAACAATACATGCCACCACATATTCAGGTGCTCGCACAGGGTCAACTGGTTGCAAATAGTCTTGCCGATTACCTGCACAGGCACCCTGAAATTGAGCAGTTATGCACTAAAGGAGGTACAACCCAGTTTTTCACGACCGACAGTGAGTTGGATTTCGAAAAAAAGGCTGCGGTATTCTACGGAAAAAAAATAAAAGCGGCGCCATTAACGCTGGGTTAATTATGGCGCCGCCGGTTATCTGTATAGTTGATTACTCGACAATAGTCACTTCCACCCGACGGTTCTCCTGCCGGCCTTCTTTTGTGTTATTGGGTGATACGGGCTTACTTTGACCATAGCCATTGGTTGTGATTTTACCTGCATCAAGGCCGCGCTCTACGGCATAATTCTTCACAGATTCAGCCCGCTTTTCAGAAAGCCACTGATTATATTCCGCCGTACCCGTGGCATCGGTGTGCCCATCGACAATCAGGGAGGCGCCGGGATAATCCCGTAAAAGACTGACCAGTTTATCGATTTCTGTCTTGGCCTGGTCTGTCAGGTACGATGAATTAAGCGGAAATAAGAGATCAGAATCAAACGTAACCAGGATGCCCCTATCGGTGCGGGAGGCATCTTCAAAATCACGCTGCACATGTTCCAGGCCATCCTTTGTGCCATCAACGCTTACCCGTGCGCCCGGATTGACCGTCATCTGCTTATTTTTGCAGGAAAATACTACCGTGCTTAAAAGCAACAAAAAAGAGAAATATACAACGCGTTTCATGAATATAAGTTAGTTAAGTTTTTGCTGAACGATTCCCATGTAAAAATAGGAAAAACAATGTTAAAAATATAGGGAGCCGTACGTTTCCTCGTTTTCGGTTTAGCATTTATCGGTCCACTGAAGTAAAATGATCCTGCACCACGGCATTAATTGCAGGAAGACCGGAAAATAAGTCCCATATTAATCCGGTACGCCCATTTTCCAACATTACGATCACTGTTGCGGCATCAATTGCGTCGTATTCATCGGCTGCTGCGTTGGCTTTAATATCGATCCATTTTCGAAAGCCATATTCGGTGAAAAGCGCTTTGCCATACATATGGTAAAACCGGCTGACCGACTTGATTGCTTCCTGTGGCAGATACGCGTAACTTCCGATAGCTATTGCCGGGTTGATGACTGTTTGGCTGTTTTCCGGAACTTCATTGCCCGGCTGTCTCAGTCCCCATATATCAAGTGAAAAACTTCCGTTATTCAGTTCATTATCCCGCCGCCGATACGCCTGGATCAGATTAATATGGTTTGCGTAATAATCGGCAAATGTATCGCGCTTACCCCGGGGATCAAACGCCAGAAAAGGCACATATGCTTCCAATAACGAGCGATTAATGCTTCCCACCGCAATCGGTAATCCGTATGCGGTTGTATCGCTGCGGTACGGAAATTCGTTGTATTTCGGAAGCAGGGCCGTACTGTCGCCTATCGCCGTTACCGAAAAAGCGTGGTTATTTGCCAATTCCAGGCGGAAGGACGTATCCGCCAGCTTTCTGGCTATACCAAGCCCCTGCTCATAGGCTTCCGGTGGGATTGCATGCCGCGGCGACGCTAATGCAAGCACGTAACTGACCAGACTTTCATTAAAACCGCCCAGTGGTTCTGCATGTTTAAATCCCACAACCGGCGACCACTTGTCAAGTAATATGTTCTCCTGACCTGCAACAGTGAATTTATTCCACTCCACCCCTTCCCATAATGCATTAATCCGTTCAACCAGCGAATCTGTTTCGTTTGTGTCTTTGCTGAAGTACGCCTGGGCCACAAGTAATCCCTGCATCAGGGAAGCAGTGGCTGATAGGTCGGCTTCCGGAACGGAGTCGATCTCAAAGATTCCCCGATGGGTGCGGCCATCAATAAATGCAGGGAATGCACCCTGATAACGTTCTACGTCTTCCAGAAAATTCAGGATACGCAGGAGCCTGCTCCGGGTTGCTGCACGGGAGACAAAACCACGTGAAGTGCCTGCGACCTGTGCAAGTAGGCTAAGGCCTGTTTCTTTTACCGAGATGGCCGCATTATCGACACCGAATTGAACGGCATGCATCCCGCTGTTCACTTCTGTACGCTCTAAAAAATAATGGAGGTGCGCGGCCTCAATAAAATCCAGCAGCTCGTCATCGCTGGCTGTTTTTGTCTGTGCTTCAAGCACACCTGAAAACGGAGATTCCTGGTAATTATAGTCTATCCAGGTAATTTTATAATAATACTTCTTGTTTGATTGCGGCACAAAGTCTGTATACTTTTGTACAAATATGGGCCGGATGGCAACGGGCACAAAATTTTTACTGTCGTCCGATCGATAGATCTTTATGTATCGTATACTGGGCGTCAGCGGCAGCTGCCAGGTAAGATCGACATGCTGATCGTACGCTTTGGCGGAGGACAGAACTGCGGGTGAGACCAGCTTGACCTGCGGAGGTCGCGCCGGAAGAAATTCAATTTGGTCGATATACAGTTGCTGGACATCGGCTGTTACATTTCCCTGAGAGAACCTGACACCCTGGATAGGTTCGCCTGTACGGAGATCGGAGATTGAGGTAAGCGGCAGGCTCACACTGACCCATCCATTATGCTGGTCTTCCGATACGTAACGGGAAATATCAATAGCACTTAACGTGTCCGACTGGATAATGGCTAATCTGGGCAAGCTTTCCATTGCGCCTCCCGAGGCGGCAAATAAGCGGAAAGTGAGCCGGTCATTGCGTTCAGGCCGATAATAACGGGAAACATCGGAAAAGGAAATTGTAACCTGCCAGTTACCGTCACGGGCCGTCGTATATTTCAATGAAAGCGCGTTCCCGGGTGTAAAAAAAACAGAATCCGATATCGGTAATTTACCGGCTACATTTTCGACCCAGCTTGAACCTTCATAATGAACCTGGCTATATACATAATTACCATCCAGTACGCTGTTTTCAAACAGTACTTCCGGATAAGTATCGGCGACAGCCGGGCCAATCACCCACAAACACAATAAAGTATATAGTGTAATCGTTTTAATCATTAAGCAATAATTAGGATAAGATTGTACCATTAGCCTGCAAATTTATACAAAAACCAAGCCATCTTCCCAATCATCCTGAAAACACTTTATTGATACGACTGTTTAACTAGGGTATCTACCGGTGATGCGGAACGGCTCCGAAATGGCGTTGTATTGGATCATGCACCTGAAATTTTAAAATACCGGACAATTCCCTAACTTAGCGCCCTTGATTTGCAACAGCAGTATATGATGGAAACAACATTTGACTTTGAAAAACCGATTGCCGATCTGCAGATGCAGATAGACAAGGTCCACCAAGTAGCGGAAAAGACGAAAGTTGACATGAGCGCCACGCTATCCGAACTGGAAAGCAAATTGGAAAAGACCAAGCACACTATCTACGAAAACATGACCGGCTGGCAGAAGGTACAGATGTCACGTCATGCGGACAGACCCCAGACATTCGATTACATTAACCTCATATGCGAAGAGTTTATTGAGTTGCATGGCGACCGCAATGTCGGAGACGACAAAGCCATCGTTGGTGGCTTCGCTTCCATTAGCGGACAGCCCATTATGGTAATCGGTCATCAAAAGGGAAAAAACACCAAGGAGCGGCAATTCCGCAATTTTGGAATGGCCAATCCGGAGGGCTATCGCAAGGCACTTCGGTTAATGAAATTGGCTGAGAAATTTAACAAACCGGTACTGACGTTGATTGACACCATGGGTGCATACCCGGGCATTGAAGCGGAAGAACGTGGACAGGGAGAAGCAATTGCCCGTAACTTACTGGAAATGTCTATCTTAAAAGTACCGGTAATCTGCATTATCATCGGCGAAGGTGCCTCTGGGGGTGCCCTGGGTATTGGGATTGGCGATAAAGTGTATATGCTCGAGCACACCTGGTATTCGGTAATTTCGCCGGAATCCTGCTCTTCGATTTTATGGCGCAGCTGGGATTACAAAGAGAATGCGGCCGAGGCACTCAAGCTCACCTCAGCAGATATGCTTAAAAACGGACTTATTGATGGCATTATTCCCGAACCACTCGGCGGTGCACACCACGATCATAAAAAAGTTGCGGAATCGGTCAAACAACAGGTGTTGGCAGACCTGAAAATCCTGCAGCGCCACTCACCGGAGGAACTGGTGGCGTCACGCATTGCTAAATTCAGCCAAATGGGTGTTGTCGAGGAGTCACTTACCGGGTCGGCAACACAGCCCGGTCCAGGTGAACGTACCCACCATCCACATGAATAAGCTGGCCGGTCGTATGGCTTGAGCGATCGGATAACAAAAAGACTACCATATCGGCAATTTCAGCCGCGGTCGTCATGCGTTTTCCCAGCGGTATTCTATCCGTGATTTCCCGTAGCGTTTCCACAGGATTCGGCAATGTCTGTATCCAAGTATCATATTGGGGAGTGGCACATTCGGCAACAATAACCGCATTTACTCGAATCTGATGGGGAAGCAACTCGACCGCCCACTCCCGGGTGAGTGCATTGCGACCCCCGTTTGCCGCCGCGTATCCAGAAGTACTCCCCTGCCCGGTTTCTGCTGTTTTAGATCCGATATTGACAATTGCCCCACCACTTTTTTTCAGTGCCGGCAACGCATAATGTGCCATTAGGTAGTAATGGACAAGTGATTTATGGAGACTGTCTATAAAATCCTGATAACCGCCGTTAGCCAACCCAACTCCGTCATTAACCCCGGCATTATTGACCAGGCCGTCAATCCGGCCAAAGGCAGAAAGTGTCTCGTTAACAGCACGTTCGCAAGCGTCGGGTTGAGTCAGTTCAGCTGCTATACAAAACGCGTCTCCACCGGCTGCAACGATCTCTTCTCTAACAGTTTCATTATCAGTAGAATTTCGGCCCACAATAACCGGAACAGCTCCTTCAGCAGCCAGCGACAGTGCAATGCCCCGACCAATTCCCTTGGCTCCACCGGTTACAATTACCACCTTGTCTTTTAGATGTAAATCCATGGTTATAGTTTATAAAAGTTTACCGCGTTGGTGTACCAGATTAACGCTTGTTCCGCCGGTGACAACTGCGAAACCGCATGCTCCATTAGCGCCGTCACATCGCGATACGAGCCCGCCAGCAAGCATACCGGCCAGTCGGATCCAAAAAGTATGCGATTGACACCAAACACTTCAATAATATGGTTAATATAATAATCAAAATCTACTGTTTTCCAACTTGTTAAATCCGCTTCCGTAAGTAAGCCTGATAGTTTGCAGTACACCTGGCTGTGCCGTGCAATAGTTTTCATAGCACTTGCCCACTCCCTTCGTTCTCCTGATTTGATCGGTGGTTTTGCAAGGTGGTCGACCACAAATCGCTGCTGGGGGAAATGTGCAATAAATTCGTCGGTCATCGCTAACTGGTGTGGTTTCACCAGGATATCGTAAGTGTAACCATATCTACCCAATGCATCAATGCCCTTTAACCATTCCGGGCGCAATAGAAAACGGGGATCTGCTTCATCCTGCACGATGTGCCGAAAGCCTTTAAGTTTTCGATACTGGCTGAAGTAGGCCAGCCGTTCCCCGATGTCGGGTGCACGCAGATCAATCCAACCGACAACACCTTTAATCCAGTCGTGCCGTGCAGCAAGATCCAGTAAAAACAGGGTTTCTGATTCCGATTGGTCGGCTTGCACGGCTACACAACCAGCTATACCCTGCGTTTCAAGTAACGGCTTCAGGTCAGCCGGCAGAAAGTCGCGCCGGATCACCGACATTTCGTCGGTGATCCAGGCGTCTCGATCGGGCCGGTATTCCCAGAAATGCTGGTGGGCGTCAATCCGTTGCATCGCAGCGTTAATTAATCATACAGCGAGTCAACGGCCCGGATAGGCTGTTACGACCTGTTTGGCGGTCCCCAATCCATCCGCACCCAGTTCCACGACATCACCCGGTTTGAGGTAAATAGGCGGGTTGAAGCCTAGGCCTACTCCAGCCGGCGTACCCGTAGAGATCACATCGCCCGGCAGTAAGGTCATAAACTGGCTGACGTAACTGATGATATATGGCACATTAAAAATCAGGTTGCGCGTATTACCATCTTGATACATCTTTCCATTGACACTTAACCAGAGGCGTACATTATTGATGTCCTTAATTTCGTCTTTAGTTACCAAATACGGCCCCATCGGGGCAAATGTATCACAGCCTTTGCCCTTGTCCCAGGTACCGCCCCGCTCAAGCTGGAACTCCCGTTCCGACACATCGTTATGTAACACATAACCTGCTACATGATCCATAGCTTCAGGCTCGGACACATAACTTGCTTTTTTTCCGATTATTATTCCGAATTCAACTTCCCAATCGGTTTTAGTTGACCCTTTAGGGATGACCACATCATCATAAGGACCGGCCAGGGATGTCGTGGATTTCATGAAGATGATCGGTTCCGTTGGAATTTTAGCGCCCGTTTCTTCGGCATGGTCTCTGTAATTAAGTCCAATGCATAAGATTTTGGAGGGGCGCGCGATTGGACTGCCTAAACGGGTTTCCTGTGGAATGATAACGAGGTTACCCATATTAGCCTTTACAAATTCGTCGAGCCGGGCAGGGCCGTTATCTGCAAAAAAAGCTTCATCGTAATCGCCGCCGAATGCCGAAACATCGTAATGTACACCATTCTCGTGTATCCCTATTTTTTCCTGGCCGGGGTTGCCGTAACGGATTAATTTCATCGTATGATTATTTAATAGATATAGTTAAGTAATTATCACGCAGGACTATCAGCTATTCAGCTTTACAAAACCTCCATCGATCGGATAGTCGTTACCAGTTATAAAGCCTGCCTCATCCGAACAGAGATACAGCGCCAATGCCGCAACCTCCTCAGGTTTGGCCATCCGTCCGATCGGCTGGCTTTTGGACAGCATATCAAACATCTCCGCTTCCCTACCCGGATAGTTTTTTGCGATAAAGCCATCCACAAATGGGGTATGTACCCGTGCCGGTGAGATGCTATTGCACCGAATACCATGATGCAAGTAATCACGGGCAATGGATAATGTCATCGCCGCAATGGCACCCTTGCTTGTTGCATATGCAAACCGGTCGGTGAGTCCAACAAGTGCCGCAATTGAAGCCATGTTGAGAATGACACCAGCACCCTGTTCCTTCATTTTAGGCACAACAGCGTGCAGGATATTGTAGGCACCCTTGATATTAACCTGGCAAAGCCGGTCAAAGTCAGCTTCTGTCGTGTCTTCTACGCTGCCGACGTGGGCTATTCCCGCATTATTAACCAGGATATCTATCTGTTTAATAGCCCTGATCACCGACAGGACCTCCTGTTGGTTGCGTACATCACAGGCATGTATCGCTGCCAATCCGCCCGCATCGCGGATTTCCTGGGCTACGGCATCAGCGCTTTCAGGATTCAGTTCCAGTATATGCACGCTGGCACCTTCCGCCGCAAAACGCATACAGATTGCTCTTCCTATGCCGCTTCCGCCACCGGTAACCACGGCTGTCTTTCCTGTTAATTTGCTATCTGACATATTTTATTAATTTTCGGCAACCTGGCTGCCTTGATAACCCGTCTTTTCTACGCATATTCTTAAGTTATAGCGAAATCCCCCTTCGCCACGGTATAAAATCATCCTGCCCCAGTTGAACGGCTTTGGGAGAGACGGTACCGCTGGCTACATCGATAATGAAATCAAGTATACGGTGTGCCGTCTGCTGAATGGTTTCTGTCCCTTCAATAATGGTTCCGCAATTGATGTCGATGATATCAGGCATCCGCTCAAACAATGCTGTATTGGTGGCGAGTTTAATAACCGGTGCGATCGGGTTTCCGGTAGGTGTACCCAAACCGGTGGTAAACAGAACCACATTGGCGCCCGCACCTACTTCCGCGGTGGTACTTTCCACGTCATTGCCCGGTGTACACAGCAAATTCAGTCCCGGCTTATTAGCCGGCTCCGGATAGTCCACCACTGCCGTAACCGGGGAAGTACCCCCTTTTTTTGCCGCACCTGCTGATTTAATAGCATCGGTAATCAGGCCATCACGAATGTTTCCGGGAGAAGGGTTGGCATAAAATCCGGAACCCTCCGCCTCGGCTTTCGCATTATAGGTTTTCATTAATTCCATAAACCGTAGAGCCGTTGCTTCATCCACGCATCTGTCGCTCAGCTCTTGTTCCACACCACAAAGTTCCGGAAACTCGGAAAGGATGACCGATCCGCCCAACGTCACCAGCATATCGGACACATAGCCCAATGCCGGGTTAGCCGATATACCCGAAAAGCCGTCCGATCCGCCACATTCCAGGCCAACACACAATTTGCTGAGCGGAGCTGGACGGCGTTCGTGCTGATTAGCCTGCACCAAGCCCGCAAAAGTGTGTTTCAGCGCTTCTTGGATCATATTAGCCTCCGTCCCCATGCGCTGCTGTTCAAAAACATAAAGCGGCTTGTTGAAATTCGGATCGCGCTTCGCGATCTCCTGTTGCAGGGTAGCTGCCTGCGCATGCTGGCAACCCAGGCTCAATACCGTTGCACCAGCAACATTGGGATGGGTAATGTAGCCCGCCAACAGTCCACATAGTGCATCAGCATCCATACGTGTGCCGCCGCAACCCATTTCATGGTCAAGAAATTTGATTCCGTCAATATTTTCGAAAAGACGCGTACCTTGTTCCGATTCCCGGCCAGTGGCCACATCAGTTGCCAGCAATTCTTCCGCCGTGGCACCGTTTTCGTAGAGCGAAATCAGTCTTTCAACTTCCGGTTCATAGTCGCGCGCCCGTTTTTTGTAGCCCAGTTTTTTTTCCAGGGCATTCTTCATAACCTGCACGTTCCTGCTTTCGCAGAACACCAGCGGAATAACCAACCAATAATTGGCCGTGCCAACCGAACCGTTACTCCGGTGAAAGCCCATAAAAACGCGGTCCGCAAAAGCAGACACGTCCGGCTTCCGCCAATCCAGTCGCCGTTCACCCAGCCTAAATTCGCTGGACGCATGGTGAATGTTTTCCGTTGTTATGGTTTCGCCAGGTGACAAATCGGCGTTGGTTCGCCCTACCAATACGCCATACATGTAAATTGGATCACCAGCCGATATGGACCTGAATGTAAATTTATGCTTGGCCCTAACGCCCGAGCGCAATCGAAAAGATTGTCCGTCATATTCAAAGTTCATCCCGGGCGGAAGATCCTGCAGTGCCACAAGCACATTGTCGTGCGGGTGGATCTTTAAAAACTGTTGTTTATGTTGCATGCCGTTCATTTTCATCAAAGGCTCTAAGTTCGAAAATTTTATCCATCAACACCCATTTTTCTCCCAACTTACTGCCCGGTATAGGCTGTTGATACTTCCACATCAGTGCTTCCCATTCCTGCACCACGGCATTTGCTGCATCAGCAGCTGCCTTTTTTTCGAATGTAAAGTCATCCGTTGTTTCCATCAGCATACACAATCTGTTTGCAAACCGGTATATGGCCATGTGACGGATACCTGAATCAATGATCGACCGTTGAATCTCCGGCCATACGTTGCGATGCCAGTTGTCGTACACACGTATCAATTCGTCGTCGTCATGCAGGTCCAGGGCAAGTATATAGCGTTTCATCGTTATAATTCCAGCGTTTTAAGTTATTAAACCGTTTCACTTCGCACGGCTACCTTCGTTCCGGATATCCGTTGCCGGCGAATATTCCGGATGGCGAAAGCCAGTACGATGGCAAAACAGGCAGCAGGCAATAAATATGCTGTCTGAATCGAAGACCGGTCAGAGATCAAGCCCATCAATAGCGGAAGCACCGCACCACCTACAATAGCCATGATCAAAATAGACGATCCCTGCTTGGTCATGCTGCCCAGTCCGTGGATTGCCAATGAAAATATAGTGGGAAACATAATTGACATTAAAAAAGTAACCCCCATTAAAGTATAAATTGCCAGCAACCCATTAACACTTACGGAGATCAGTGTAAATAACACATTAAGCGTCGCAAACAGGGCCAGTAACTTTGCGGGAGCAAAAAACCGCATCAAAAAAGATCCTGCGAACCGCCCAATCATGAAGCCTAGCAAGGCACCGGAAAGCAGGGTTGCCGCTGCTTTTTCAGTTATGCCAGCTACCGCTCCTGAAAACCGGATGAAAAAACTCACCACGCCTACCTGTGCACCAACGTAAAAAAACAGGGCTACGACCCCAAATATAAAATTGCCATTGGCAAACAACGATGATGTACCTGTCTGTGCTGTCTTTGTTCCAACCGTTTCATTAATCTGGGGCAGGCGGGTCCGAATGACCACCAGGGCTACCAAAAGCACAATTAATCCAATCAGTAAATATGGAATTTTCACCGCATCCGCTTCGGTCTGCAAATATGCCTGCAACTGCTGTTCGGTCAGCGCCGCTTCCGCCGCTGGTGGCAGTGTTTTTCCGGAAAGAATAAACATACCTCCGAGAAAAGGAGCCAACGTTGCCGCCAGGCCATTAAATGACTGCGCAAAATTCAGTCGCTGCGTTGCCGTTTCGGTGGGACCGAGCACCGAGATATAAGGATTTGCCGCGGTTTCAAGGAATGTAAGGCCACTGGCGATGACAAACAGCGCAATGAGAAAAAAGAGGTATCCCCGGGTGCTGGCCGCGGGGTAAAACAACAACGCGCCTATAGCAAATAATAGCAGGCCAGCCACAATACCGGCCTTATATCCGAACCGCTTCATGCAATAACCAGCCGGCAATGCCATCGTGAAATAAGCAATGAAAAAAGCGGAATCAACAAAAGCCGATTGAAAATCAGAAAGCTGGCAGGCCTTTTTCAGGTGGGGTATCAGTATTGGGTTCAGGTTGTGGGCGAATCCCCATAAAAAAAACAATGAAGTGATTAACAGAACCGGAAAGGTAAATTGTTTTGATGCCATAGTGGTTTATAAACGGTTGGTTAAGATAAACAAATCGCCATAAAGCACCTAAATAATTTGACAAAATGAAACCATTAACCCGCTCAATAAAGCGGCCATACTCCTGATCAAAACAGATGTAACTTATTTATCATAGATAAATTTCTTCATGAATTTCGTGAATTAAACAATATATTAGCTTACTGCTTTATCCGCTAATACATAAAGCACAGCGTTTACTAACTAAAATCTTATCATGAAAAAGTATTATTTTTTAATTGCATTGTCATTCTTATTGCTCAACAATGCAAAATCGCAAAATCCCCAGGGTCAATATGATGTGTTAATCAAGGGCGGACACGTGATTGACGCTAAGAATAACATCGATGCTGTTATGGATGTGGCTATTGACGAAGGAAAAATAGCCGCTGTTTCAGCTAATATTGATCCGCAGTCTGCTGTACAGGTAGTAGATGCCAAGGGCCTGTATGTAACGCCTGGATTGATTGATCTTCATGTCCATTTTTTCTGGGGTACGGACCTGGAGGGTCAATACCGCAATGGACCAAATGGCCTTCAGCCTGACGGATATACCTTCCCATCGGGAGTTACCACGGTGGTGGATGCCGGCAGTTCAGGCTGGAAAAGCTTTGAAACATTTAAAAAGCAGACCATTGACCGTGCCCAAACCCGGGTACTTGCCATGTTGAATATCGTAGGTGAAGGCATGGCCGGAGGAAAATATGAGCAGGATAAGGGGCAAATGGACCCTCAGAAGACAGCTGAAATGGCAGCGAAATATTCCGACTATATCGTTGGAGTCAAATTAGCGCACTTCAATGGACACGACTGGGATCCCACCGATTGGGCAATTGAGGCAGGTAAAAAAGCGGGTATACCCATCATGGTGGATTTCGGAAGTGCAAAGCCTTACCTATCTCTGGAAACACTTTTCATGGAGAAATTCCGGCCAGGAGATATTTACACCCATTGTTTCGGCGGCAGCAGCAGTACGAGCCCGGATGGCCGTGAATCCATTGTGGATGTAACCACCAATCAATTAAAACCCTATGTTTTTGAAGCGCGGAAGAAAGGAGTTATTTTTGACGTGGGCTTTGGCGGATCCAGCTTTCTTTTTGCCCAAGGGCAGCCCGCGATCAAAAGCGGCTTCTATCCCAATACAATCAGCACGGACATTCACATTTCCAGCATGAACAATGCGATGAAAAACATGAATAACATCATGAGTCTATTCATGGCGATGGGCATGCCGTTTAAAGACGTAATTGTCGCCAGCACCTGGCACCCCGCACAGGCTATTCATCGTGAAGAGCTGGGTAACCTTTCTGTCGGTGCGGAAGCGGATGTTGCTGTTTTCCGGCTGCGCGAGGGTGATTTTGGCTTTTGGGCACGTGATGGCCGTATTGCTGGTGACAAACGCCTGGAAACAGAGATGACTATCCGCGGCGGACGAATTGTGTATAACCTGAATGGCCTGGTTGAACCAATCAACCTGCCGCGTGCGCAGCGTTAAAGCCATGCGACCAATATAAATAGCCGTAACCGAACACCCGATGCCTGTGCAATACCGCCGGGCATCGGGTGTTGTGCTTCTTTAAGCACCCCATTAAGACATAAAGCAACTAAAATAAACAATGATACGTATTCATTTTAATCACATCAGTTTACTATTGGTAGCTTGGCTGGCATTTGCAGGCTGCAACAGACAACCTACGGCTGCAGAAGATCTTCAGGCTATTATGGACAAATACCAAGCGGTCGGTATGTCGGTGGCTGTGGTAAAAGACAACAAACTAATCTATAACGAGTCATTCGGTTTCAAGGATCTGGCCAATAAGACACCTCTGCGAAATGACGACATTTTCCGGATTGCTTCAATTTCCAAATCTTTTACAGCAACTTCCCTCATGCAGCAGGTCGAAGCGGGTAAACTCTCCCTCGATGATGATGTCAGCGATCTTGTGGGTTTCCGTATCCGAAATCCAAAATTCCCTGACACGATCATTACCCTGCGTATGATCCTGTCACACACATCAAGCATTAGCGATAAAAATGGCTACTTTACCCTCGATATCATCAATCCTGACAAAAACCCGGAGTGGTCGGGTAGCTACAACGATTATGCGCCCGGCACGGGCTATCAATATTGCAACCTGAACTTCAATCTCGCGGGCACCATTCTGGAGCGGATTTCAGGAGAAAGGTTTGATCAGTATGTCAAACACCATATACTGGACCCATTGGGATTGTATGGGGGGTATGATGTGGATTCCCTGGATAACGGGAAATTTGCAACCCTTTATACCTACAACAGTGATTCAGCCCGCTTTGAGGCTTCCCCGGAAGCCTACGCTTCCAGAAGCGACAGTATGACCAGCTATATCATGGGTTATAGCACCCCAATATTCTCGCCCACCGGCGGCATGAAGATTTCTGCGGTTGACCTCGCCCGTTACATGATGATGCACATGAATTATGGTACATCCGAAAACACAGCGATTATTTCGAAGGAAAGCGCACAAACCATGCAGACACCGCTTTCCGATGACGAGCACTATGGACTGGCGTTATGGACAATGGACAACCTGATTCCCGACAAAACCATGGTTGGACATACCGGCAGTGCCTATGGTTTATACAGTGCCATGTTTTTCCATCCCGCAGAAAAGTTTGGTCTGGTCGTTATTACCAATGGTTGCAATGCCACATTTACGGACGATTTCAATGATTTCTTAAAAGAGAGCCTGAACAGCCTGTATACTCATCATATCACTACTGACCCCAGCAAATAGCGATCTGTAGGATTTCATTTATAGTAGCCCATGCTGAATCTGCATGGGCTATTTCATGTTAACCATTCCAGACCACTTCCTTAACGTGCTGATCAGTCTGCAAGCCAGCAACCAATCGGGTAATAGTCGATTTATCATGCTTTTTGAATCTAAAGGTGACCATATAGTTACCGTCGGCCTGGTCCATCGAACTGAATGATGTTTCCAGATTATCGTACTGGAATACGCGATCGATAATAGCCGCAATTGCTGTACGGTCGGTAACAGTAACTTGCATTTCCCACCGCCGGAACCGGCCGGCAATCCGCTTTTCCAATGGCTGGATCATCCATAGAATAACAATGGCCAATGCTGTGGTGACAGATGCCGCGAAATACATTCCGCCACCGGTAGCCAATCCGATCGCAGCCACTGTCCATAATCCCGACGCAGTCGTCAAGCCCCGGATAATGCCTTGCCTTAAAAACAGGATAGTACCCGCACCAAGGAAACCGATTCCACTGATAACCTGTGCGGCAATTCGTGAAGGATCAAGCGTAACGTGCTCATCAAGCACATCGGAAAAGCTGTAAGCCGATACAATCATGATCAGCGCAGCGCCAAGACAGACCATCATGTGTGTACGCAGTCCGGCCACCCAGTCCTTTCG
>NZ_JBEBRB010000046.1:0-22640 GCF_040395035.1 Parapedobacter lycopersici
ACCACAATTTCCTGCGGTGCATTCCCCTTTTTCAGCAGGGGTGTGATATCGAAAGAAAACGGGTCGTACCCACCTTCGTGGACACCGGCTTTTTGTCCGTTGACATATACCTCACAACGCCAGTCCACCGCACCGAAATGCAGCAGGACCCGCTGGTTTCGGATGGCTTTATTCACCGTAACGGTGGTGCGGTACCAAAGTGTCTGGGTTTTACCTACCGGTTTACCTACGCCGGACAGGGCGGATTCGACCGGGTAAGGTACCAGTATCTGCCCGTTGTATGCCGATGGCCGGCTGCCCAGCTTACCGGGACTGATCTGGTAGTCCCAAAGTCCATTGAGGCTTTGCCAATGTGCGCGGACCAGTTGGGGACGCGGATATTCCGGCAGGGGGTTCCCGGGGTCCACCTGTGCCGCCCAGGGCGATTTGATTTTATCGCCCACGACCTGCCATTTCGGCTGCTGCGCAACTAGCGGGGAAAGCTGTACCGCCAATAGCATCAGTAACAGGATATAATTACGGTGCATATGGGTCATGTTTTTGTAACAATTTACACAAAGAAACAGTATGGAACGTGTTTTTTAATATTTTTGTATTATTGGCGACGAAAGTTACATAACTTGTTGGGAAATGTCAACGGGGATAAAAAGGAAAATATACGCTAAATTGTTTTTTGCCATCTTCTTCATGAAGATGGTCATTTCCTCTGCTCCCATTTTTATCCACGGTTTTGATCGCCAGGCGTTGCTGCAAGTGGTGCTGCAGCTGGAGATTGAAAATAACAATGGCAAAGGCGGCATAGGAGACCAGGCAAAAGACCTGTTTTCCAAATTCTACGCAAAGGACCTGATCTTTTCGCATGCCGATCTTCCGCTGCACTACCTGAACAGCACCAATTTTATCGCAGACGATAAACGGCACATCCGTGCATTTTATCCGGCGGTACCCACCCCTCCCCCGAATTGTTAAATTTTTTACGCTGAACGGATTTTTGGGCTTAATATCCTGGAAATCGGTGCCGGATGATACCGCTATAGGCAGGTACTGTGCGGCAGGAATTGTAAAATTCATTTAACAATTAGATTTACTTATTATGTTAGGTACACGTGCGTCCGCATTTTTAAAATTATCAAAGCGGGACTTAAAATACGATTTACCGGCCAGTATTGTGGTGTTTTTGGTGGCGCTGCCCTTATGTTTGGGCATTGCATTGGCCTCTGGTGCCCCCCTATTTGCCGGCATTTTAACGGGGATTATAGGTGGTGTCGTGGTCGCTTCGCTTAGCGGTTCGCAATTAAGCGTGAGCGGCCCGGCGGCGGGATTGACCGTCATCGTGCTCGGAGCAATCCAGCAACTTGGTGCATACGAGACATTCCTACTCGCCGTCCTTATCGCAGGGGCAATGCAGTTTGTGCTGGGAATAGTTAAGGCCGGTATGATTGGCAATTATTTTCCATCTGCGGTTATTATCGGTATGTTGGCCGCCATTGGTATCACGATTATCCTCAAGCAGATTCCTTATGCCGTGGGATACGATTCCAGTTTCTTTGGCGAGGAAAGTTTTATCCAGCTCAATCAGGAAAATACATTTTCGGCGCTGGAGAAAGCCATGGGGGCCATTCACCCCGGCGTACTGATTATCTGTGCGGTATCGCTGGCCATTCTGATCTTCTGGCCCAAAGTCAAGAAACTTAATGTCGTGCCTGCGCCGCTGCTCGTTGTGGCGGTGGGCGTGTTACTTGGCCAGGCATTTGCGGGTACGGCTTTCGACGTGGGAAGCGAACACATGGTGGCTGTTCCCGTCGTGAACTCATTCAATGAATTCCTCGGCTTGTTCACGTTCCCCGATTTTTCACAGCTCTTCAATAAAGATGTCTGGATTGTCGGGTTTACGATCGCCATCATTGCCAGCCTGGAAACCCTGCTGAGCCTGGAGGCGGTCGACAAGATCGATCCGTTTAAACGGGTATCACCGACAAACCGTGAGTTAGTGGCCCAGGGCGTCGGAAACATGACCAGTGGCCTGTTGGGCGGCCTGCCTATGACAGCCGTTATTGTCCGCTCCTCAGCCAATGTCAATGCCGGCGGTCGTTCGCGGCAGAGTGCGATTCTACACAGCGTCTGGCTCCTCATCGCCGTACTGGCCATCCCGACGGTCATTAACCTGATTCCGTTATCGTGTCTGGCAGCTATTCTGCTGCACACCGGCTATAAGCTGGCCAAGGGTTCGATCTTCAAGCAGATGTGGCATAAAGGATTGGATCAGTTTATTCCATTTATTGTGACTATATTAGCTGTTGTTTTCACCGACCTGCTAACCGGAGTGGCCATTGGGCTGGTAGTCGGTATATTTTATATCCTTAAAAACAACCTGTCGAATGCATTTGAATACGATATTGATGTCAATGACCATGGTGCGAAAATCACGATCACACTGGCAGAGGAAGTATCGTTTCTGAACAAGGCGTCGATACAGAAGTCGCTTTACGGTCTTCCGAAACGGATCAACGAGATCATTATCGACGGTTCACAGAGCCGTTTCATTGACAAGGATGTCATCGAAGTAATTAAGGATTTCGAACAGAACGCCGTAAGCAAGGGGAAAACAATTGAACTTGTAGGCATCGTAAACAAGAAAAATGTGCCAAATATCAAGCGTTTTACGCAGACCATCCTCAAGAATAATGTTCCTAAAAAAGAACGGATCAAACAGGAAGAAGAATAAGTTCAGCGGAAACGCCATACGTTTTCGGGCGTAAAGCCCATAAAATGAATTCATTTT
Organism: Parapedobacter lycopersici; assembly: GCF_040395035.1. Classification (GTDB taxonomy): domain Bacteria; phylum Bacteroidota; class Bacteroidia; order Sphingobacteriales; family Sphingobacteriaceae; genus Parapedobacter; species Parapedobacter lycopersici_A. The sequence continues at coordinate 2,783 of NZ_JBEBRB010000046.1, forward strand.
AATCATCGTTATAATTAAATTATATGTTAAAGAAACAATTAGAGAACCCAGTACTAAAAGCAAGTTTTGAAAAGATATTAGCCGGTAACGAAATATGGATCCAAGAGGTAAAAGCGGATAAGACCGGCAAGCTCCAGCAGCTGGCCAAAGGGCAGAACCCTGAAATTTTATGGATTGGCTGTGCCGACAGCCGCGTTCCGGCCAACCTGATTACAAATACGCTGCCCGGGGAGGTTTTCGTGCACCGCAACATTGCCAACATGGTGGTGCATTCCGATATGAACATGCTGAGCGTACTTGACTATGCGGTGAACGTACTCAAGGTAAAGCATGTGATTGTGGCGGGCCATTACGGCTGTGGCGGGGTAGCAGCCTCGTTGAGCCGCAGCCAATTCGGCGTAATTGACAACTGGATTTGCCATATTAAAGACGTTTACCGGCTGCACCGCGAGGAAATCGACGGCATTACTGAGCACGAGGATAAAGTAAACCGCCTGATTGAACTTAATGTGGCTGAGCAGGTGTTCAACCTGTGCACGACCAGCATTATCCAGAATGCGTGGAAAGAACGGAATGACCTGGCCGTTCACGGGATGGTCATAGACATTGCAACCGGTAAACTCGTTGACTTGAATATCACGTTTACGGATATGGAAGGACTGGGCGAAGTATTTGCCTACAAATAGTATCCCCTATGCGTTTGCCTGAGTTCCCGGAGGATCAAAGCCGGGAACTCATTTTAATACGAAACCCCGCCAGTCCGGCGGGGTTTCTTTATCCTAATTAACGGTATAGGCGTCCGATTACTCCGTGTCCATGAACGGGTATCGGTAATCCGTTGGCGGATCAAATGTCTCTTTAATTGTACGCGGGGAAACCCAGCGCAGGAGGTTGATCATGGAGCCCGCTTTATCGTTGGTTCCTGACCCCCTTGCACCCCCGAAAGGCTGCTGCCCTACAACAGCTCCGGTACATTTATCGTTGATGTAGAAATTTCCGGCTGCATGGCGCAGCGCGTGGGTAGCCTGGTCGATCGCATAGCGATCCTGCGCAATGACGGCCCCTGTCAGGGCATAAATGGACGTCTGGTCGATTAACTGCAATGTGTTTTCCCAGTCCGCGTCGTCATAGACGTAAACAGTCAGTATCGGGCCGAACAGTTCTTCGCACATGGTGACGTAATCCGGACGCTTAGCCACGATCACGGTAGGTTGTATGTAATACCCCTCCGTTTTGTCGCAGGTACCCCCAACAATAATTTCCGCATCTGCGTCCTGTTTTGCCCGGTCAAGGTAAGCGGCGAGTTTATCGAATGATTTTTCGTCGATCACCGCGTTGATAAAATTGGAAAAGTCCTCTACCGGGCCGACATTAAATGACCGGACATCGTTGACTATTAATTCCCTGAGTGCCGGCCACAGCGATTGGGGGGCATATACCCTTGATGCGGCAGAGCATTTCTGCCCCTGGTATTCAAAGGCGCCCCTTACAATAGCCGTGGCGGCTGCCTTTGGATCCGCGGAATGGTGTACGACAATAAAATCCTTGCCGCCGGTCTCGCCCACGATACGCGGATACGACCGATAGCGCTGAATGTTTTCCCCGATTGTTTTCCATATGGTCTGGAACACGCCGGTGGAACCGGTAAAATGTATGCCTGCAAAATCGGGATGCTGGAAGATGACGTCGCCGGCTGTGGGACCATCGACATAAATCAGGTTAATCACGCCGTCGGGTATTCCGGCTTCCCGGAAAACTTCCATCAGTACGTTGGCGGAATAGATCTGTGTATCGGCTGGTTTCCAAACCACCACATTGCCCATCAATGCCGCCGAGGTGGGCAGGTTGCCGGCAATGGCCGTGAAATTAAACGGCGTGAGGGCAAATACGAACCCCTCCAGCGGCCGTTGCTCAAGCCGGTTCCAGGTACCCCGCGGCGAAATGGGGGGCTGCTGTGCATAGATCTCGGCCATGTACTTTACGTTGAACCGCAGAAAATCGACGATTTCGCAGGCGGAATCGATTTCGGCCTGAAACGCATTTTTCGATTGGCCCAACATGGTTGCTGCATTCAGCTTATAGCGGAACGGACCGGCAATAAGATCGGCCGCCTTCAAAAATACGGCAGCCCGCTGTTCCCATGGAAGGTTTTCCCAATGGCTTTTGGCGGCCAGCGCCGCGTCGATCGCCTGTGTGATGTGCTTCCTACTGCCCCGGTGGTAATGGCCCAGCAGGTGCTTATGACGGTGTGGCGGATGAAGGGAGACCCGGTCATCCGTTCGGACTTCCCGGCCACCGATATACATCGGAATATCCGCTTCCTGTGCCATGGCCGTTTGCAGTGCCTGTTGCAGCAGCTTCCGCTCCCGGGATCCGGGCGCGTAGGAAAGTATGGGTTCATTTACGGGTTCGGGGACATGGAAAAAACCTTTTAACATGGTATAATCTTTTGGGTAAGACGCTGCAAAGGTACCAAAAGCAGGCGGACTCTGCAATTTATCCGCCTGCGCTTTTGCCGGTGTATCCTTGAATATGAATCCATTGCGGGGCCAACGTCCTGCGTTTCACCAATCCGCCGGATTAAAAGCTGTTGCCTTGCCGGATCACCACTGCAAAAAAAACAGCGGCTAATATGCCGATGGCATAGCCGCTGTCCGTTGTAATATGTTTAAGGCGCTCAGCCTTTATTTCGCGTCCGCATAACGCTTGGCTACAGCATTCCAGTCGATCACGTTAAAAACCGCATCGAGGTAGGCCGGGCGTTTATTCTGATACTTCAGGTAATAAGCGTGTTCCCATACATCAATGCCCAGAATCGGGGTTCCCTTCACTTCTGCGATATCGAACAGCGGGTTATCCTGGTTTGCCGTTGACGTGACCTGTAATTTTCCGTTGCCATCCACGATCAGCCAGGCCCAGCCTGAACCGAAACGCGTGGCACCGGCAGCCTGAAGTTGTTTTTTCAGTTCATCAAACGAACCAAAAGCTTCGTTGATGGCTGTTGCCAGTTCGCCCGAGGGTGCACCGCCGCCGTTTGGCGACAGAATGGTCCAGAACAACGAATGGTTAAAATGCCCGCCGCCGTTATTGCGTACCGCAGCTGAGTATTTGGAAATGTTCTTGCTGATTTCCTCTATGGAGCTGTTTTCCGCATCAGTGCCGGCAATGGCCTTATTGAGATTATCCACGTAAGCTTGATGGTGTTTGCCGTGGTGGATTTCCATGGTTTCCTTATCGATATGGGGTTCCAATGCATCTGTGGCGTAAGGTAGCGCCGGTAATTCAAAAGCCATAATATATATAGTTTTAAAAGTTAATAATTATTGAGTAAGTGATAGACAAATATAACGAAAATAACGGGCATTTTGTTTTGGATAACGCAGCCGCCCGTTACTTCAACCGTTTATTACGGAAAAATGACGTGACCAGTTCGGCACATTCATTGGCCAAAACACCTCCGATAATGGTTGTTCTGGGGTGCAGGATGGCATCTCCAAATCCGGAAAATCCCCGTTTTTCATCGAGTGCCCCAAACACGATCCGGGAGATCTGCGTCCAGTAGGCAGCACCTGCGCACATGACACACGGTTCAACGGTGACGTACAGGGTACAGCCCTGGAGGTATTTGCCGCCAATGTAATGGGCGGCGGCGGTGAAGGCCTGCATTTCCGCGTGGGCGGTTACATCGCCCAGCCTTTCAGTAAGGTTATGTCCTTTGCCGATGATCCGGCCGTTATAGGTAATCACCGCACCGATCGGAACTTCATCCTGTGCAAGTGCCTGTTGGGCTTCCTTCAGGGCTAGTTTCATGAAATATTCATCAGAAACAGCATCGTCGGCATCTTCAAAATTGATGTATTTCATTCGTCGGATATTAACTGGCAGTTCACTCAGATTAACCTGGCTCCATTAGGCACCTTTCGCTCCACGGTACTGAGCACAATGTCTCCCTGCTCATCCGCAAAGCCAGTAACCAGACACTCCGACATGAAATTGGCAATCTGTTTTCTGGGGAAATTAACAACGGCAACAACCTGTTTGCCGATGAGGGCCTCCGGCTGATAGTGCGCGGTGATCTGTGCGCTGCTCTGCCGAATTCCCAGTTCACTGCCGAAATCAATTTTCAGCTGATAGGCTGGTTTTCTTGCTTTAGGGAAGGCGGAAACGGCGATAATGGTGCCTACACGAAGTTCCACCTTTTCGAAATCGGCCCAGGAGATCTCTTCCATTTGCTTAGAGCCGGTTACTTTCCAGGTCGACTAATCCTTTACTGAGCGTGTACCGGATGTAATCCCGGTTGCGCCGCACCCGCTGGGCGAGCCTACCGATCAGTTCATCCTCCTGTCCGGCCTGAAATTGCAGGTCCTCTTCGGTCAGGTGATTGTATTTTCGCTTAAACTTCAACTTCAGTATTTCCCATTCTTCGGGGCTCATTTTAAATGCTGCCATGTCGTTTGATTTCTACAAAAATATAAAATCCCGCAACGCAGGCAAAAGTTTAGTGGGGTTTACATTTTCGGCTTGAATTTTGCTAATCCTAGGGGAGTAAACATCAGGTACCATACAATTACATTAAAAAACTAAATCGGATTATTATGAAGAAGTATTTTATTCTACTCTGTCTTTTTACTGCAACGGTTTTTGTGGCCAATGCACAGCTGCTGCCGACATTCCAGTTCGGTGTTAAAGCAGGACTTAACTTTTCCAACCTGAAGTCGGACGAAGGAAACTATTTTGACGCCAGTACTCGCACGGGATATCAAGCCGGGGTATGGGCACGAATCGGGGGAGCAGGCGTTCATTTCCAACCCGAACTGTACATTACCGGTAAAAGCTCGGAAGCGAAACTGGTAAACCGCGACGAAGAAGGAAAGGTGACATTCACTTCATTGGACCTGCCATTGCTGCTGGGCACACGCATTGGCTTTGGACCTGCGGGATTACGTATTGTTGCTGGGCCTGTAGTTTCCTTCGTAGTTGATAAAAATATCGGAGAAGCCCTGCGTCAGGTTCCGGAATTCAGCGAGTACAAAAACCAGGCTTGGGCGGTAACAGGCGGACTTGGGCTGGACATTAGCAACTTCCGGGCAGATGTTCGTTACGAGCATGGATTAAGTGAGTTAAGCAAAAATGACAGCGCACCGCAAAAAGTAAATCTTTGGACGGTTGGAATAGGTTATCGCCTGTTCTAATCCATCCGGCTACGTTAATATTACCGCGCCAGGTTTAACAGCCTGGCGCTTTTTTTTGGCCTCTATTAAACTTAGAATAGTTCTAAATTACTGATTTTTTTGGATTGTTTTCACCGATATTAAATCTATTGGTAGTTTTGCTTACCAAAATTAATATTTCAAGGAGAATGAGTAAATCTAAACAGGTGTTGTCTTCTTCGTTGGGGAAGAAACTGATCATGAGTTTGACCGGGTTGTTTCTGTGTAGTTTTTTAGTGGTGCACCTCATTGGCAACCTGCAGCTGTTCTATAATGACCAGGGCAAGGCGTTCAATGATTATGCATATTTTATGACCCATTTCACGCCGATTAAGATCATCTCTTATCTTCTGTATACGTCGATCGTAGTACACGCGATATACGCGTTGGTGGTGACCATTAATAACCGGAAGGCGCGACCGGTTGGCTATGCAGTTTACCGCGGATCGGAAAACAGCGCCTGGAGTTCCCGGAACATGGGCATTTTAGGTACGGTGCTGCTGGTATTCATTGTAACACACATGAGTAATTTCTGGTGGAAATACCATAACGACGGTGTACCTTACGTGGAATACCGCACCGATTTAAAAACAAACCAGACCACGGTGACCGAGTTGGTAGCAGGTGAATTCACGGAATACGTAAGTTACGTGGATAACGAAGTGGAAGTCATCAAGGCCAAAGACCTCTACAAGCAGGTGGCATTTGCATTCAAGGAATGGTACCTGGTTGCATTTTATGTGTTGGGTATGGCCGCTTTATCATTTCACCTGATCCACGGCTTTAAAAGTGCGTTCCAGACGCTGGGCTTTGACAACCGGAAATACATCCCGATTATCCGTTTCCTGGGAATCTGGATTTTTGGCGTGGTTATTCCGATTGCTTTCGCAGCCATGCCGCTGTACTTCTATTTTTTAAAATAAGCTAATTACCGTGCCCAAAAGGCCTTCTTAATAAAGAATCTGTTATGTTGAATTCCAAAGCACCAGCAGGGCCACTGGCCGAAAAATGGTCAAAACATAAGTTTAATCTTAAACTGGTAAACCCTGCCAACAAGCGGAAATATACCATTATCGTGGTAGGAACCGGGCTGGCAGGTGCCTCGGCTGCAGCCTCATTAGCTGAGCTGGGCTACAATGTAAAATCATTTTGCTACCAGGATAGCCCCCGCCGGGCACACTCCATTGCCGCCCAGGGCGGTATCAATGCGGCAAAAAATTACCAGAATGACGGGGACAGCGTATTCCGTTTATTCTATGATACGGTTAAGGGCGGTGACTACCGTTCACGCGAAGCCAATGTTTACCGCCTTGCGGAGGTTTCCGTTAACATCATTGATCAGTGCGTGGCACAAGGCGTGCCGTTCGCACGCGAATATGGCGGCCTGCTCGATAACCGCTCTTTTGGCGGTGCACAGGTTTCCCGTACGTTTTATGCCCGTGGTCAAACGGGACAGCAACTTTTACTAGGCGCTTATTCAGCACTTAACCGGCAGATCAGCAAAGGGAAAGTAAAAGCCTACAACCGGCATGAGATGCTGGACCTGGTTACGATTGACGGCCACGCGCGTGGTATCGTTACCCGCAACATGGTGACGGGTGCCATTGAAACGCACGCGGGCCATGCGGTATTGCTATGCACCGGCGGGTACGGCAACGTATTTTACTTATCGACCAATGCCATGGGCTGTAATGTCACCGCGGCATGGCGGGCGCATAAGCGGGGTGCATTTTTTGCCAACCCCTGCTATACGCAGATCCACCCTACTTGTATTCCGGTCACGGGCGACCACCAATCGAAGCTGACACTGATGTCCGAGTCGCTGCGGAATGACGGCCGGGTATGGGTACCGAAAACGGTTGAACTTGCGCAGAAACTACGCAAAGGAGAGCTGAAAATTTCCGACATTAAGGAAGAAGACCGGGATTATTACCTGGAACGCAAGTACCCTTCATTCGGAAACCTGGTGCCCCGCGACGTGGCATCAAGGAATGCGAAGGAAGTGGTGGACGAAGGGCGCGGCGTAGGCGCATCGGGTATTGCCGTTTTCCTTGATTTTAAAGATGCCATCAACCGCATGGGAGAGGATACTGTACGGGCCAAGTACGGCAACCTCTTTGATATGTATTATCAGATCACGGACGAAAATCCGTATAAACAGCCGATGCGCATTTATCCTGCCGTACACTATACCATGGGTGGTGTATGGGTGGATTATAACCTGATGACCACGGTACCGGGACTATACGCACTTGGCGAATGTAATTTTTCCGACCACGGAGCGAACCGTTTAGGTGCCTCGGCGCTGATGCAGGGACTTGCCGATGGCTATTTTGTGATTCCGTATACGGTGGGTGATTACCTGGCCGGTTTAGGGTTTGACCCGGTGGATGAAAAACACCCCAATTTTGAAAAGACCCGGAAAGAAGTAGAAGATCGCGTACACCGGTTATTGTCGTTGAAAGGCAGCAAAACCGTGGACGATATCCACAAAAAACTGGGCCACATCATGTGGGAGTACTGCGGCATGGCACGTACCGAAGAAGGACTGACAAAAGCCAAGGGAATGATCCAGGAATTGCGCAGGGAATTCTGGGAAGATGTGACTGTGCTGGGTGAGAATGAAGAATTGAACCAGTCATTGGAAAAGGCCGGAAGAGTCGCTGATTTCCTGGAATTGGGTGAGTTGATGGTAGACGATGCACTGCACCGTCGGGAATCATGCGGGGGACACTTCCGCATAGAAAGCCAAACGGAGGAAGGTGAAGCGAAGCGCGACGACGAGAACTTCCGTTATGTTGCTGCATGGGAATACCGGGGAGATAACCAGCCGGAAGTACTCCATAAAGAGGAACTGGAATTTGAGAACGTCAAACTGACGCAACGAAGCTATAAATAAAACAGGCGATACGCGATACCGGATTGGCATATGATGCCATGAACGTAAAACATAGCGCATCGCTTACTGCTTAAAGCAAAAAAACATGAGTGGAAACATGAACCTGACGCTGAAAGTATGGCGTCAAAAAAATGACAAAACACGGGGGAAATTCATCACCTACCATGCAAATGGCATATCGCAGGATATGTCGTTTCTTGAAATGCTGGATGTGGTAAACGAAGACCTGGTACGGAAGGGAGAAGATCCGATATATTTTGACCACGATTGCCGCGAAGGCATCTGTGGAATGTGCTCATTGCACATCAATGGCCGGCCGCATGGACCTAAGCAGGGGACGACTACCTGCCAGCTGCACATGCGCAGCTTTCATGATGGGCAAACCATTGTGATCGAACCCTGGCGGGCTGCGGCTTTCCCGGTTATTAAAGACCTCGCGGTTGACCGTACCGCCTTTGACCGTATTCAGCATGCGGGGGGATACGTCAATGTCAATACAGGGGGCGTGCCTGACGCAAACAGCATTCCGATTCCCAAAACCGTGGCCGACGAGGCCTTTGAATCGGCAACCTGCATCGGCTGCGGCGCCTGTGTAGCAGCCTGTAAGAATGCATCCGCTATGCTGTTTGTATCGGCTAAGATCTCGCAATATGCGCTATTGCCGCAGGGCCAGACTGAACGCTACAGCCGGGCCCAGGCCATGGTGGCGCAGATGGATGCGGAAGGATTTGGCAACTGCACCAATACCGGTGCCTGCGAGGCCGAATGTCCGGTTGGCATTAAGCTGACCAATATTGCCCGTATGAACCGGGAGTATTTAAATGCGAAGTTATTCAAGGAAGAAGAAGCCCATTAATGGTGCCGGCCGGCTATTGTCCGCCATAGCCCATAGGCAATTTGCAATCCCCTCAATCGTTATTGTTGTGGGGATTTTCTATTTTTACGTTATCCAAATAAACGGAACGTGAGTACTGTTTTCAAAATAAGGCTGTTACTGCTGGCGTTGACACTGTGTTTCGTGGGCACCGCCATCACCATCCACCTTACGTTCAACAACGACGAAACGCTGCTGCTTGATGCACGAACCGTTCAGCGCAACCTGCATAACAAGGAACAGACAATCAATACGTTTTTGGAGGATGCAGCCCGGTTTGAGGCCTTAAAAGACCTCGAAAACAACATCGAGCTGGCCGAGGAGGTAATTTCGTATTTTGTTGAGGGCAACGACATCTACCCGTTCACGTACGTCAACAATGAGCTCGTTTTCTGGGGAACAGACAAATTTGTTCCGAAGACGGATGCCGGCATCCAGGATGGCGTAGGGATCGTCAAAGCCGGAAACGGATGGTATGAATCCATCAAAAAAAGTACAGGGAACTTTTCAGCCCTATTCCTGATTCCCATTAAGGCAGATTTCCAGAAAAATAACGTGTATTTGCAGAACACGTTTTCCCGTGATTTAATCCGGACCGACAACTTAGCGATTGCCGACTACGACGATAGTCCGGTGTACAACATACGGAGTGTCACCGGGGAATACCTGTTTTCGGTAAAATTGCAGGATGCACAGCACGACACGTTTTTTACCAAACTGGAATTAACCATGTGGCTATTGGCTGGTTTCTCTGTAATGCTGCTGCTGAATATCATCTGTATGTGGATGGCCAGGCGGGGCTGGATTTGGGTTTCTATCCTGGTATTTGCGGTGTGCCTGGCTTGCATCCGGTATATCGACCTGCACTTCGGATGGCTGGCCAATCATTTCGTTACAGGCATCTTCGACCCGCGCAACTACGCTTCCAGCTTTTTATTTCCGCACCTGGGCGGCTTCATTTTAAACATCGTTGCCTTTACCTGGTTTGTCGGGTACCTTTATGCATTTAAGGGCCGCCTGAAAATGCCAGCCTTTAGCTATACAAAAACAGGAAGCGCAGCGGTTATCCTGACCTTTGGACTTTTACTCTACTTATTGAGTTATGGGCTATCGGAAGTGTTTGCAGGACTGATTAATAATTCCGGGATCAATTTCAATCTGGCAAACATCCTAAACCTCAACGTATACAGCTGGCTGGGAATTTCGGCACTGTGCCTGAGTATGATGGCGCTTCTGTTGTTAATCGATCTATTGGTGCATATTGCGCATCAGCTCATTCCCAGCATGCGCCGGTTATTTTCGATCCAGGTACTTGCGTTCGCAATCGTGGCGGTACTGCTCATGTACACCGGGCATTTCTCGACCACATTTGTCCTGTTGACGACACTGATTTTGCTACGCACTTGGTATGTCAGGCACCAGGGACAATTTGACCTGGCGGTATTTATTTCGACACTGCTGCTCCTGGCTTCGGTGACCTCCTTAAAGCACGCCCAGTTTCAGCGCCACAAAAAACAGGAAGAACAGAAGCTGGCCATCTCCCGGCTGGAGTCGCTGGACGACGCCAATGCGATCGCACTTTTTTATGACCTGGAACAGGAAATAGTCAAGGATCCGGTACTGATTGATTATTTCAAAAATCCGGGAAGTAAGGATCAGGGATTGTTGGATGAGCATTTGAAACGGACATACCTAAGCGGATATTTGTCGAAATATGAGTTCAGCGCGGGCGAATACGACACAAACTGGATTCCGATTGGCCAAAGCTCCGCCAGAAAACATGAAGAATATCGTGAAAAAGTAATATCCGGCGCAATTAAAGTATCGGAAAATTTCTATCGCGGAAATAGCAGTTTCGGTAACTTTGAATACTTTGCGCAGTTGCCCGTGATCGAAAATGGAGACCAATTGGGGATTCTCGTCATTGAACTGCAAAACAGGTCGTTCAGTCAGCTATCCACTTATCCGGACATCTTAACTGACAGTCGACTTGAGCAACAGCAGACTAACCTGATTGCCGAATATGCTTATGCGTTTTACCGCGACGGCAACCTGGTCAGCCAATATGGTGATTATGTATACCCCCCTACGGATAGCGGTTTTCCCACCGAACAACGCAAATATATTCACCTGGGTTATACTGACGGATTCGGACATTTAATATACCGTCCGAATAGCCGGACACTGATTGTGTTAAGCAAACCGGAACAAAGCAGCTGGATGCAACTGGCGTCACTTTCCTTTATTTTTCTGGTGATGCTTATTTTTGCGATCTTCGCTTATACCATTCAGTGGCTTGTTCTTACGTTAAACAGCAACGATTTCAGTCTGCGCAACCTCCGGTGGAGTTTCCTGATCCTGACCAATCGGGTATTATACAGTACCCGCATACAGACTTTTATGGTAATGGCTGTCGTTTTCACCCTGATCACGGCCGGTATTATCACGTATTTCAGTATCAGCAGCCAATTCCGTAAGCAGCAGGAAAATGCCGTGCTGAAATACGTCATTGACATTTCAAGGCGGTTCGAACTGCGCATGCTTAAGGCTACGGGAATTACCCATGGCATTCACAACGATGAACAGTTCAACGCGATGGTGGAATCCATTGCGTCGGACCTGAATTTATACGGCATGGATGGTCAGCTTATCTACTCCACGCAGCCCCGGATTTACGATCTCCGGCTTATTTCCCGCTACATGGATCCGAAAGCCTGGCTGCACATGGCCGCGCGTCAGCGGTCGGAATTTATTCAGCACGAGGATTTGGGCACACTGAATTACATTGCAGCCTATGCGCCTATCCGGAACGACCGTTATGAGCCTGTTGCTTATTTGAGTTTACCCCATTATTCGTATCAAAAAGAATTTGATCAAAATGTGGGCATGTTGCTGAACACACTGATCAATATTTACGCCTTGGTGATATTGGTACTTGGATTATTTGCGGTATTTGTGGCCAACAAGATTACCGCACCGCTGGCGCTGGTGCAGCGGAGCCTGGCCAAAACCAGCATTGGCCAGCAGAATGAACCGATATTCTGGAAGCGCCACGACGAGATCGGCAGCCTTATCCGGGAGTATAACCTGATGATTGTGGCGCTTGAACAAAGTGCCAATACGATTATGCGGTCGGAACGAGAGTCTGCCTGGCGTGAGATGGCGAAGCAGGTAGCCCATGAAATCAAAAATCCGCTTACGCCCTTAAAACTGGGCATTCAGCAACTGGAACGTTCCTGGAAGGAACGGGACCCGAGATTTGACGAGCGGTTTGAGCGGTTCAGCACGTCGTTCATTGAACAGATTGACAGCCTATCGCTGATCGCTTCGGAATTTTCCGAATTTGCCAAAATGCCGGATATCCAGCTCAAAGAGGTGGACATACTCGACATTATGACCAACGCCGCGGAAGTATTCCGCAGCAATGCGGGGGTGGAAATACAGATTACCAAATTATGTGATGACGATTCCATTAAAATCCAGGGCGACCACGACCAGCTGCTCCGGTCTTTCAATAACCTGATCAAAAATTCGATTGAGGCTGCTATTGCCAAGCGGAAATGCCGTATCGATATCAGTATCGGTTACGATCTGCAGCAGCATGTGTCGATTGCTGTCAAAGACAATGGGCATGGCATAGCACCGGAAGCCCGGGGCAAAATGTTCCAGCCCAATTTCACAACCAAGAGCTCCGGAACCGGTCTCGGGCTGGCATTTGTTAAACAGGCAATAGAAGGCATGAATGGCACCATCCGGTATGAAACCACGGTTGGGAAAGGAACGGTATTTTATATCGTCATTCCTTCACTGGATCTTACCAGGAGAAAAAACAGTTTATATAGCGACCTCGGGTAGGGTTTCGTTACTTCAGCACGATGCTGCTCTGACCCATCACGGTGTTATCCGCATACAGCAGAATGGTATAAGTACCGCGCTGGAATCCTTTAGGGTCTATCCAATCGATCCGGTAAGACTTACCATCGTTGCTAAACTCAATATTGGTTTTATAGGAATACTGGATCTGGTTGCCGTCAACTTCAAAAAGTCCGTTGTCACGCATACGCAGGTTGCCATTGGGGTCGATGACCCGCATGTATACCTCGTGTGTTCCCGGTTCAGCCAGGGGATTATCCACTATATTGAAATTGACTTCCAGCTTATCGATCCGGCGGGCGCGGCTTTCCTGACTTCCTTTACCATTGCTACGTTCACGAATGCCGACAATTTGGATATCCGATACTTTAAGGGCGGACGCAAGGCGTACTTTTGCTTCGAGGTCTGTATTTTCCTCTTCCAGTGTTGCCAGTTGGTCGGCGGAATTGGATACCTGTTCCCGTAACTGATCGCGCTCTGTGCGAAGTACCGTATTGCGGTTGCGTAGATTGCCTACTTCCTCGGCGTACTTGGCCACTTCCCCTTTCAGTCGGTTTATTTCGGTCTGGGCGCTGGCGAGCTGCCCTTGGGTGAGGTCATTGTGGGCCAACTGTTCCCGCAACCGGGTGATTCCGACCCGCACACTATCCCGCGATGCCTGCAATGCTTCACTTAGTGCAACGCGCTCCCCCGACAACCGATCCAGCTCTGCCTCTATCCGGTCAATCTCGGTTTCCATATTCACTTTCCCGCTGGTCAGTTCATATACGGTATCGCCCGAATTTTTATACTTGATATAAAAGTACACATTGGTTGCAAGCAGCGCTGCAATAGCAACTAAAAAAAAGTAAATCTTTGTCGTGTCTTTTCTGCCTTCTTCGGTCCTGGAATCAACACTTGTTTCCTGCATCGTATGTGTTTCTTGCATAATTTTATATACAGCAAAACCCCACCATTATCTAACTGGTTCAACAATGCAAAAATTGTTCCAACATGCTTTAAGGCAAAGGAGGCGGCAATTAATAGGGCCGGAGGTAATTATTCAAAATAATTCAGGGTCTCAAATCCGCCTGATTTGAGGTATTGCTCTTTCCGCATCAGCTGAAGATCGGCGTGTACCATATCTTCAATCAGCGCCTGAAGGTCGTACTTCGGTTCCCATCCCAGCTGCTGCCGGGCTTTTGAGGCATCGCCGATCAGCAAGTCCACTTCCGTCGGTCTGTAATACATCGGATCGACCCTGACAACGGTTTGTCCGAACCGGATAGGCTGGGGATCGATCCCCAGTTCGCCGAGCCGTTCCTCATCCACATCAATAATAACCCCCTTTTCGTGCTGATCCTTTCCGCTGAACTCAACATCGATGCCCAATTCCGAAAAACAACGTTTCACAAACTCACGGACCGTGGTTGTAACCCCTGTGGCCACGACATAATCTTCGGGGGTCTGTTGCTGCAGCATCAGCCACATCGCCTCCACATAGTCTTTAGCGTGTCCCCAGTCGCGCTGAGCGGAGAGGTTACCTAAAAACAGCTGATCCTGTAGTCCGAGAGCGATCCGGCTTACCGCCCGGGTAATTTTACGGGTTACAAATGTTTCACCCCGGACGGGGCTTTCGTGATTAAACAAAATGCCATTACATGCGTACAGGTTATAGGCTTCCCTGTAATTCACCGTAATCCAGTAGGCATATAACTTGGCTACCGCGTAAGGGCTGCGGGGATAAAACGGGGTGCTTTCGCGTTGGGGTACCTCCTGTACCAGCCCGTATAATTCGGATGTAGCCGCCTGGTAAAAACGACACCGGTCACCGATGCCGAGCAAGCGGATTGCTTCCAGTATCCGGAGGGTTCCCAGGCCATCCGCATTTGCCGTATACTCCGGGGTATCAAAACTCACCTTCACGTGGCTTTGGGCCGCGAGGTTATAAATTTCATCGGGCTGCGTTTCCTGGATAATCCGTATCAGGTTTGTTGCGTCCGTAAGGTCGCCATAGTGCAGGTTAAACTGCCGGTCCGATTCGTGCGGATCCTGATACAGGTGATCAATCCGGTCGGTGTTGAATAACGAACTTCTCCTTTTCAACCCATGCACACGATAGCCTTTCCGCAATAGAAATTCAGCAAGGTAAGCGCCGTCCTGTCCGGTTATACCGGTAATTAATGCCGTTTTTTTTGTTTTTTCAGCCATAGGGTTATCCTTATCCATTACTTTTCTTCAACACGGAACGAAGCAGGTATTGCCCGTAACCGCTTTTCAGCAGCGGTTGCGCGATCGTCTCGAGCTGCCCGCCGTCAATAAATCCCATACGGTACGCTACTTCTTCAATGCAGCCGATCTTCAATCCCTGGCGTTCTTCGATAACCTGCACAAACTGTCCGGCCTGCATCAGGGACGTAAACGTGCCGGTATCCAGCCAGGCTGTCCCCCGGCTGAACACACCGACTTTCAGTCGCCCTTCTGTCAGGTATACTTTATTTACATCGGTAATTTCATATTCACCCCGGTCAGACGGTTGAATATTTTTTGCGATGCTGACGACGGAATTGTCATAAAAATAGATCCCGGGAACTGCATAATTCGATTTGGGATGAGCCGGCTTCTCTTCAATGGAAATAACACGCTGTTGGTCATCAAACGTGACCACACCGTAACGCTCGGGATCGGAAACCGGGTAGGCAAATACGACTCCACCTTCGGGATCCGCACTTTGCTGCAACAGACGGGATAGTCCGTCGCCGTAGAATATATTATCGCCCAGTATCAACGCCACTTTATCATTACCGATAAATGATTCGCCGATAACAAATGCCTGTGCGAGGCCGTTTGGTTCAGGCTGTTCCGCATAGGAAAATGTACACCCCAGTTGGGAGCCGTCGCCCAGCAGGCTGCGGAACATCGGTAAGTCGTGTGGTGTGGAAATAATCAAAATATCGCGGATACCGGACAGCATCAGCGTGGACAACGGATAGTAGATCATTGGCTTATCGTAAACCGGCATCAGTTGCTTACTAACGGCCAATGTAAGTGGATGTAATCGTGTACCGGAGCCTCCGGCCAAAATAATTCCTTTCATACTGTATGTTATTTAACTATCCTTGAAAGGGATAAAAGTATTAAATTTAAGGGATCGGATGGAAAAAAATTTGCCATTCCGCTCCGGTAACCGGAATGGAATGGCAATGTGGTATTACCGCGCGATATCAGGCGGATAACATGTGGCGCAAATTAATTGGCGGCCTTGACGGTAAACGATGTCTGGTCATCTCCCCAGAGCAGCGAAATTTTACCGTCCTGATCAGCAGTAATGGTGAACTGCTCTGTTTGGTCGTGTTGAACGGTGGGATCTGATGTAACCCGAAGGGCATCGGCCGACTCATCATAATCCGTACCCCACTGCTCCCAGTTTTTATTAAAGATCACGACCATATTCTGTTCGCTGGGGATGGTATATAAGCTGTATTTCCCTGCCGGCAACGGCTGTCCCTGTACTTGCACATCCTTATCGATTTCAAACGTGGTGGCCTCATTGGCACCCGTACGCCATACTTCACCGTAAGGCGCGAGTTCGACACCGAACTGGCGGCCTTTCAACGAAGGCTTGCTGTATTGAATGGTGATGGTAACACCGTCGGAGGTAGTGACCATGGTGTTGTCCAACGGACTCGGACGGCTACTTTTGTCCTGTGCACAGGCACCCAGCGAAAAGACCGCGATAAAAAGCAGGGATAATAAGTTCACATTTTTCATAATCATGTATGGAGTTTAACTAATTTAGCTTATTGATAACGATCGAAATTGAACACCAGATAGCCGGTTTGTCCTTCAAGATCCAGCGGCATACGTAACACCATTCGCTCGGCATCGGCATATGCCAGGTCGAGCCGGTAACCGGAAGTTACGTTACTTGCCCGGTCTCCGGGATAAATCTTTTTAAACTGAAACTGGGGCTCCCCCATGTTTTTTCCAGGGTTATAGATAGACCAGACTATATTACGCACGGCTCCGGGGGCGCAAAGCTTTCCGTCGGCATTGAATGTAATGCTGCCATTGCCGTTATTGGGGAGGTTCCAGACGCTGCCGACAAAACATTCGGCAGGGGCTTCTTCAAATATAGTTTTTACTGCAAAAGCGTCGGGAAAGCTTTCTTTTCCTACGGATTTCAGTACCCATTGGCCTTTTACACCATTACGCCATGCTGACGCGGAAGGAGAGCCATCTGCCGTACCTTGTTGCTGGGCAGCACAGGAAGCTAACAGAAAGAGCGCGAGGATCGGGAATAACAACCTATTCATAATTAAAAGAAATTGTGTCGTTTGGTAATTGTACATTTGTGATGTAAAGATAACAGAATTTGTATGACTATTTCATCCAAAAACCATACCATCAGCAAATTTGTTGCTAAACTGTTGGTCCGGTTGTTTATTTTATTGTTATTATTTGCTTTTGCACCCTTTATTCTGAAGGAACAGACACAGGGATCGTTGGCGCAGACCTTTTTCTATATCGATAATAAGTGGGCCTTTATATTTCCGGGGCTATTGTTTCTAAGCTTTATTGCGCTGCTGGTACTCACCCTCAGGCATCAATATCGACTGGTCGATCTAAACTGGATGCTGTCATTGAACGCTGCATTGCTCATTGGTTATGTGGTGATGCTTTATATTCGGATTTATCCGGTCATCTTTGGCTGATTGTTGCGATTAACGGTATGCTGATGAAATTTTGGCGCACAACCAAGACGCTGCTTAAAATAAGTGTTACCGCATTAGCCCTCTATTGGGTATTCGGCAAAGTAGAGCCGAAGGACCTCCGGGAAGCGTTGGTACAGTCAAACCCGCTTTTCCTGGTGCTGGCGTTTATTGCCTATTGCGGTTCCATCTTAATCGCGTCGTCCCGGCTGAATGGTTTTTTTAAGGGCATGGGGCTGCACTTGTCCGAGCGCTATAACCTGAAACTATACTTGCTGGGGTTGTTCTACAACCTGTTTTTACCGGGGGGTGTCGGCGGAGACGGTTATAAGATTTATTTCCTCCGCCGCAAGTTTCATGTCAAGGGCAGGCACCTGCTCACTGCGGTGTTTTTCGATCGCGTAAGCGGGCTCTGGGCGCTATGCCTCATTACAGCGGCGCTGGTTCTTTTTATTCCGCAATTGAATATTCCGCGGGAGGTACCTATCGCCTGCGTTATTGCGGGTTCTGCGGCCTATTATTTTGTAATTAATAAGTATTTCAATGCTTTTAGCCGCCATTTCCTGATGACGCACCTGAAGGCGCTGGGCGTCCAGTCGATGCAGGTAGTCTGCGCAATTCTACTGTTATATGCGTTGGGGTTTGACGGTAAATTTTCACCTTATTTATTCATGTTTCTACTTTCTTCGCTGGTTGCCGTCGTACCCTTTACTGTTGGGGGCCTCGGCGCACGCGAAATGGTATACGTATACGGCGCGGAATACTTCCAGCTTGATGCACATCTCGCCGTATTAATCAGTTTACTATTTTATCTTACTTCGGCACTGCTGGCCGTTATGGGGTCATATTTCATTTTCCGCCCCCGTGGCCTGGGCGAAGACAAGCTGCCAACCACGGATGAAGTAGAACGGGGTGTGGATGATGAAAACGACTAACGAATACAACGATTATGGCAACAATTATCATTAGTGGAGCAAGCGGCGGGCTTGGCTTTGAAACGGCCCTGGCATTGGCCGCCATCCCCGGTAACCACATTGTGGCGCTGGCCCGTTCGGCAGATGGATTGCACCGATTGCAGGAAGCTGGAAAGCAATACCAGGAAAGCTCCATCCACACGTTGTCATTTGATATTGTGCAGGGTGATTATAACGCCGTGCTGCTTCCGTTTGTCGAAGAAAAACTTGGAAAAGCAACTATTGTGATTAATAATGCCGGTTCGCTGATTAACAAGGCTTTTACTGACACTACGGCCACAGATTTTCACGCGTTATGGCAACATAACTTTTTAGGGCACGTTTACATGATCCAGCACCTGTTGCCAAAAATCCCCCGGGGTGGACATATTGTAAACATCGGCAGCATGGGTGGATTCCAGGGAAGTGTCAAATTTCCGGGACTGGCGGCATATTCTGCCAGTAAGTCGGCCCTACATACCTTAACGGAATGTTTAGCCATGGAGCTATCGGGCGAAGGAATAAAAATAAATTGCTTAGCTTTGGGTTCGGCGCAAACAGAAATGCTTGCAAAAGCGTTTCCACAGTATGAATCGCCCGTGGCAGCTGATGAAATGGGCAAATATATTGCCGATTTTGCACTTACCGGCCACCGATTTTTCAACGGGAAGGTATTGCCTGTGGCGGTAACCACCCCTTAAAGAATGCAAAAATGAAAAGGTACAACCGGCCGTTACTGATGGCACTGATTACCCTGATATCCGCAATCTCGGCATGCCGCAACGAAGCCAGCCATACCGCCGCGGATAATACGGCCGACAGCACCGTCGCCGAACCCGTGGAAACACCGCCAACACGCCCCGCCCCGGCTCCGGCCCTACCCTATACCGCCGTATTTAATGATCGTACCGATCAGCTGGATGCACAGGCTAATCCCGATTTTGACCGTACCGGATTAAACATTGATACGCTTACCCGGCGATTGGCGCTCGCATATCCGGAAATCCAATTGCATATGGACCGGGTATCGAATGACACAGCCTATGTCCGGATTGCTGATGCCGAATACCTCACCCAGCAAATGGGTTCTTCTGGCGCGACTATGTACCTGCTTGAGGCTACTTATGCGTATACGGAGCTGCCCGGCATCCGGGTTGTACATTTTGACTTCCGGGAAGGTGACCACGCGATCCCCGGCGCATATACACGGCAACGTTTTGCGGAGGAAGCGCTGCGGTAAGTTTGGATATTGGCCAAACAAACATTAAATGATATCTTTACAGCCTTTACCGATCACCTCATATTTTAGTATACATGAGAAAATTTCTGGGCTATCTACTTTCACCGGTACATTACCT
>NZ_JBEBRB010000047.1:0-22413 GCF_040395035.1 Parapedobacter lycopersici
CCGACCGGGTGATTTTCGCCGGACAGCAAACCGATCAATATTATCAATATATGGCGCTTGCCGATGGGTTCCTGATCACTTCCAAGGAGGAGTCCTTTTCGCTGACTGCGGCGGAAGCTACGTATTTGGATATCCCCATTGTATGCTTTGATTTCGGCGCTGCCGATGAGGTGATCACGTCACCAAATGCACACATTGTGCCGTCGTGGAACATCGCGGATTTTATACGGGAAATGAAACACCTGATGCACCAACACCGTGGCCCTAAGACTGAAAAACAGGAAAAGCCGGAGTTTCCGTTTTCGAAGCGGTCGCAAATGGAAAGGTTCAATCGTTTATTGGATGACATAACGAATAGTCTTTAGCTTTTATGGTCTCGATAATTATTGCAAGTGTGGATTCCCGGGCGTTGTCTAAAGTAAAAAGCAACATTCAGGAGACGATAGCGATACCTTATGAACTAATTGCCATTGAAAACGCAAAAGGCGAACGCGGTATCTGCAGCATTTATAACGAAGGGGCCAAAAGGGCACAGTTTGAATTGCTCTGCTTTGTGCATGAGGATGTTCGGTTTGAAACAATGGGCTGGGGAAAATGGATAACCGCTGCATTTGAATCCAACAGCAAATTAGGGTTGCTGGGCGTGGCCGGCGGTGCATATAAAAGCCGGGCACCATCGAGCTGGTTTTGCTACGATGGATATCATTGGTTACACCAGATTGGCGTAATCCAGCACTTCAAATATGATATGGACAGGCCGGTAACCGATCACAGCCTCGACTATGAATCGAATCTAAAAAAAGTCGCCGCACTGGACGGGGTGCTGTTATGCAGCAGGAAAAGTATCATGCTCAACCATGAATTTGATGAAACCCTGCTGACCGGCTTTCATGGATATGACATTGATATTTCCCTTGCGATCGGCCAGCATTATGACGTCATGGCAACAAACCAGTTTTTAATTACCCACTTCTCCGAAGGTTATTACGGTGCCGATTGGTTTGAAGCCACCCTGCGTGTGCAGCGTAAATGGGAGCATCTGCTCCCCATAATGACCGTACAGTTAACCAAGCAGCAGCTGAAATTTCTGGAGAAACGCAACATGCGCTTCTTCTTGCATATTGCCCGGCAGATCGGATTAAGTAAAATAAAACGGCTTCGGTTATTATGGGGCTCCCGGATCGTGAAGCTGACGGGCTGGGCAACCTTCCTTAAATTACATCTTGAACTCGTTAAAAAGCGGACATATCGTTTATAAGCCGGCCTAAATAAGATAGCCGATCCGTTTAAATATCGGTCGCCAAAATTCGATATGCAGGTCCCAGGCATGGCATCCGAAAGGGAGTTGGTAGCTGTTTTCCGCGTACAATCTTTCGGGAAAATTTTCAAAGGAGAATTTTTTAGCGGTGCCGGCATCCGGTATGCGTAACTGTCTCTGTTTCCGGTTAACCTCTACTCCCCAGAAAATATCCTCATGATAATGGTGATGGTTGTGTGATAAATAGCGGTCAATGGTTTCCCTTTCCTGAACAGAAATGTCATAAAGTTTCCGAATATTCCGCAATGAAAAGCCCCCGTTGCCGACGCTGCCCTCAATCTGATATCGATGGGGAAGCTGCGTTTCCTTATCTATTCTGTTCGTCTTGATCGCATAATAATGACGCAGTTTTACTTTTGCTTTCTTGACGAGATCCGGCGGAGCCACCTCGTGGGGCCAGGGGGCGCCGATGTAATCGTATCCCTTGTTGCACCAGTACAGCAGCTGATCTTTAAAAACAAAAGCATCCAATTGATATACGAGCATCATCCGATAGCTGCCGGCAAATGCGCCGTAGAATTCCGGACTAAGCATCAGGCGGTTATAGCCAGCCAATCCGGAAAAATAGGAGTCGTCGAAGTCCACTGCTGCTGTGATTCCGGAAGGCAGCAGGGCCTGGTTTAATGAGCGGGGCTTGATCACTAATATCGGGTATCGATGCAGGATTTGAATACACTGCCGGAAAGAAATGGATTCCGTTTCCGTAAGGTATTCTTTAAAGATCGGAATCACCACACAGACATCGGTCGCGTTAAATAACTTCATTGGTTTATTTCCCATTTTGCCGTATGTTCATCCCCTACGTAAGCGATCGCGGCCATTGTTTTCTGCACAATTGGTTCCCATTGATAACGCGCATTGACATAATCAGCCGCAAGGCGCTTCATCTTAGCCAAATCGAAGGTTGGATCAAACAGGGTAAAGAGCGCCTTTTCAAAATCTGCATAGGATTCATAAAGTAACCCGCCGTCGCTATCCGTTATGTGGTTTTTCAGCACCTCACAGCGTTCATTTGCAATTACAGGAACACCTATTGCCATACTTTCCAATGTTACGAGTGACAGGCTCTCATATAATGATGGAATAACTAACGCCCGGGCGCTTTCGAGCAACGACCATTTCAAATCTTCGGAAACAAACCCCGTGGCAACAATATTGGCGCTTGCTGGTATATCCATGAATTTCTGACCCACCAGCACGAGTTTTAAATGTTTAAAGGAAGGATTTTTGTCGAGGAAATTCAGAAAAAAGTCGAACAGCACGCGGCAACCCTTTCCCCGGTCGATGCGACCGATATAAATCAGATACGGTTCGTCGGGGTGGACAAAGTCGGTAACATCGACACGCTTGAATTTGGGAACGTCGATTCCTACCCCCGTTATGTCATGATATATGGCTTGATTACCAAAGCGCTGGTGAATAAAATTACGCTCACTCAAGGTATTGAAAAGAATGGCTTTGGGTTTATCAAATACCTTCCGGAAGATCGAAAAATAGATCGGTGGCTCATCGTGTGCGGTGGGAATTAAAATGGACTTTTGCGGGGCAACCCGTAACCCATAGATCGTTGGATAAAACAAATAAGTAAAAAACAGGAGGGCGTCAAACTGATGATGGCTATCTTTTAAAAATTCGATTAGTTCCAGCAGATATGGTCCCTGATTGCTTGCCCACGCAAATTCCTCCGCTTCCGTAACAACCCCCGTCGCCGGAAACCAATGCTCGAACGTGGATAACAAGCCGACAGATTTCAACACTTTTTGATACAATCGGCGTTTTCTGAACTTTCGATGTATTCTCCGCAGTACCTTTTTATTCCGTTTACCTGTTTGAGGAAACCTTAAAACGCGGATACCGTCAATAATCTCTTCCCCCGGAGGCAGTACATTTTCCCACACATGATAATCCAGCGCACACGATGTCAGAACCGTTACATCACATTGCTGTGCCAGCTGTTCGGCCAGTACTTTGCAATGGTATTCAGCTCCGCCATTTACCCCCTTTCCATAGCGTTGAACGATCATGGCAATTTTAGGTTTCCTCATATTGCTTTCAATTTTCATATCCCGGCTGCCGGTAGTCGAGTTTCTTATTCACCGTTTCCCGGTAAATCACCTCGTTTGGTTCAAAATTGCCCCTGGAATAAAGCGCGTGGAAGATATGGTAGCCTACGGCGGCCCATTTCAATCGTTTTTTCCTGATGCCGGCATTAATCAGCCGTTCGGCAAACTCATAATCCTCCCAACCCCACCCCTCAAAGCCATTGTAATAACCGTTAATCCGGACGTAATCTTCCAGCCAGAAAGCAAGATTGCACCCTTTTACATTGTGGGAGCTTTGCGGGTCCGTCTTGAACAGTCCCGACAGCAAGGGAAACCGGATCGCATTAAACCGTGTGGTCATACCCCGGGCAAACGCATGGATATTCCATTTTTTCGTCCGGAGAATCTCCCCGGATTTCCGTTCGCCGATCATCGCCCGGCTGCCCTGCACAAAATAGCCCCGCTCCGCAGCCCGGAGGTGGTCGGCAATAAAATGGGGGTGCAGGATGATGTCACCATCGATCTCGATCACGTAGGGGGCCGATGCCTGTTTAACAGCCTTGTTCAGGATGATGCTTTTCCTAAATCCTTGATCTTCATGCCAAACATGCTTGATGGGCAGCTGGTGTTCCGTGCGATAGGTTTCGATAAGCCGTGCGGTGCGTTCATCCGAGCCGTCGTCGGCAATCAGTACCTCATCCGGCATCCGGCTTTGGCGGAGTACACTCAGCAATACGATTTCAAGGGCTTCAGGCCAGTTGTATGTTGATATTAATAAAGCTACTTTCATGCAAGATGATCGGACTACATTAGAAACGAATGCAAGAGCCAATCCGATACACCGGCCGCAAGAAACACGCCATTTTCTCAAAACAGACTCCAATTATCCGGGTTACGGGCATAAATGCTACTTTTGTACATCAATACGGACCCAAATTGCTCATGGCATGAATCATTACGAGCCCTTCAGTGTCGTCATTCCCTGCTACAACCATGCAGCATTTCTGCGGCAGACGGTGGAATCGGTACGGCAATCCACGTACCCCGATATCGAAATTCTGATTGTTGATGATGGATCGACGGACGATTCGGGCAACGTCGGCCGCGAATTGGAGCAGCAGTATCCGACGGTCCGGTACATCCACCAGCCGAACAGCGGGCCGTCAAAGGCGCGCAATAACGGCATCCGCCAGGCGAAAGGGGTATATGTTCTGCCACTGGATGCGGACGACCTGATTTCGCCGGACTACATCGCCGATGCGGTAACGGTATTGCAGCGTGATCCGGGGGTAAAGGTCGTGTATTGCGAAGCGGAGAAATTTGGCGAAAAGCAAGGCCCATGGAAACTGAAGCCATTCAGTTTGGGATTGCTGGCCCACAACAACATGATTTTTGTGAGCGGTATTTACCGCAAGGCCGACTGGGAAGCCTGTGGCGGATATTCCGAGGACATGGTGTGGGGCCGCGAAGATTGGGAATTCTGGATTTCCATGTTAAAGGATGGTGGTCGGGTGGTGAAATTGCCCAAAGTGGGTTTTTATTACCGTATCCGTTCCACGTCACGGCGAAAAGGCATGACCGATGAACGCAAGCGCAAGATCATCCATTACATTAACACCAAGCATCGTGATTTCATTTACGATCAGCTGAATGGCCCGCTTCGTTTTCAGAAACGGCTTTCCAAGCGGTATAATACCCTGTTAAGAACATTGGGGTTGTTAAAACGGGTTTAAAGACAACGGTGCACACACCACAATCGGTGTCGCTGCCTGTCCGGAGGGACATATAGCGGTCCGGCTATGCGGCATTTCCTACCGGTGGTAAACGCCCGCATTTTTTACCTCATCCCGAGGCAGGTCGCGCCGGATGTGTTCCCTGAAGCGGTAATTCAACGGATGGAAAATATTGCCAAAGACGGTCCACGGTAACGGGTAACGGCTGTTCCTGCCGGTAAACTGGCATTTTGCCCAAATGAAGAATGCGTGCAACGGATTCCGGGCAGTTATCTTTTTTTCCCGCGGATGCTTTGCCGGATGAGCCTTTAACTGCGCGAGATGCGTATCCAGCAGTTGATGCAGTTGCCGGTATAATGCCTCCGTCAGCGGGGTGCCTGCGCGGCCGACCCATGCCGTCACGGAAATGAGGTCCTGCCAGTAATCGGGCATCCAGCGCCCTTCCGCATCGTATACAGTTGCCGGTCCGCCTGCCCGCTCGGGTCTACCTACCAGGTAAACCGCAGGGTCGCTGAAATGTGCCCATGCCGGTTCCAGCGATACATTGGTGGCTTTGATATCGTGCCATGCACCACCGTAGTGATGCAACAGGTAAATGCGAAGGTAGTCCGACTGATGAACGGCACTTAGGTATCGGAATGCGGGGTGAATGGGGTGTCCATCCACTTCCAATTCATCAATACGCCCCGGTGTAACCAGAAAAACCGGCACCCCCACGTGCTGCTTCAGCAGGTCGAAACTCCGGGCGCGGTTCGGGGTCATTGCGCTGCCCGACCAGTAGCACCACACCACAAAACGGACACCGTTTACCGTTGTAATGGCTTCAAGATTCATCAGATTTTGTCGCGCCGTTTGATGAATTTAAAAAAATAGTACTTAATCGGATTGCTGTATTTGAGTTGCTTCCACGGCCGGCTACCGTGCGGCTTGTGCAGCACCCGCGTGCCGGTAAGCACGATATTCTTAAACCCAAGCGCGAGTGATTGCTTGGAAATAAACGTATCAAACCAGTCTTTGGACGGCTTAAGCAAGCCGAAGTCGTATCGCCTGAGCAACTCGACAGACATCAGGGTGCAGCAAAAACTGAGGCTTTTCCGGGTATCAATATACCCCCGGTGGTTGGTGTAACGCCTGAATTTCAGATAAGGAAAATTGATCTCCCCTTCGCGCCCTACGGTGATTGCCCCCAAGAGGCCGATGCTGGTGTGCTGGCTGAGGAAATCGAGAAGCTCCGTAAAGGTGGCCCCCTGCACTTCCACGTCCGACTCCACGACGATCAGTGGCAGTCCGGCTTCCAGCGCCCGCCGCTGGGCATCCTGCAGCACCAGTTTATAGTTCGGGGAGGGGGTGTCGGTGAGGTCTTCGAGGTGAATCAGCTCGTACCCGTATAACGCCTGGTTTTCTTCGAGTGTATGCTTGGTTTCTGCAGTACTGAAGTCATTGTAAACCAAATGTTTTATGCTGGTCTGGCTGGCATAAATAGCCTTAATCGTTTCCAATGTATTTTCAATGGAATCTTTTACCGGCGTAATGACAATTGCTTTGCACATGGGTGGACGACTGTGCAGCGAAATTACATAAATAATCGAAATGACGTATTCTTAAATGATATTGTGTAGCTTTAGGCCACTAACCAACCACAATGAATCGAATATCCCTAATCCGGCTTCTGATCAGGAAGCGCAAGCTAAACAATTACCTGGAGATTGGCGTGTTCAACGGCAAAGTATTGTTCCGTGTGAAAGCCACCTTTAAAATTGCCGTTGATCCGGCATTTCAATTCGATGTCCTGCGGAAGCTGGGCAAGACTCTCCTGAATCCTTACAACCTCTTTAACCGGTATTTCCGGAAAACCAGCGACCGCTTTTTCGCGGAGGATGCCCCCGCTCTTTTTGCACACCGGAAAATAGGCATTGCGCTGGTCGATGGCATGCACGAGTATCAATTTGCGCTGCGTGATGTGGAAAATACGTTGCGTTACCTGGACGACAACGGGGTGATCATTATGCACGACTGTAACCCGCTTACCCCGGAAGCAGCGGATTCGTTCGAAGCGTGGAAGGCCCGTGATTTCACCGGTCAGTGGAACGGGGATGTCTGGAAAACGATCCTTTACCTCCGGAGTACCCGGCCGGATGTTCACGTCTTTGTGCTGGATTGCGATCATGGCCTTGGCGTGATTACCAAAGGGACACCGGAATCGATGCTGTCTTATACACCCGAACAAATTGCCGACTTTACCTATGCGGATTTCGACCGTTCGCGAAGCGAGTGGCTGAACCTGAAACCGGCCGGGCATGCCCATTCGTTTTTCGATAGTTGACCATTGCCAGCCGCCCGGCTACAACCGGACTATCGTGTGTCCCTCGGCGGCAATAGCGTCCAATACCAGCCGATTGATGTCAGCGAGTTCAATTTGCCGACCCTGGCGCTGCATCAGCTCCCGCAGGTGCTCACGGGAATCCATAACGGCCGCCTGGTAACGCCTGTAAGCGGTGAAGCTATCCCAGATCCAGGTCTTGCCCGCAAGGAGCTTGGGCAGCACGTCAAAACAGACCAGTTGGATACTGAACCCGGTGCCGGGCACGCCTCGCCGATGGATGGCATTCAGTATAAATTTATTGCGATAATAGATTTTTTTAATCTCCTGCCTACAGTGCTTGGCCTTGATGGTGGAGGCGCCGAGGTGTGTACAGGTTGACCCGAAATCATAGTAGCAGGTCCAGCCCATCCGCCATGCCCGCAGGCTGAGGTCCGTATCTTCCGAGTAAAAGGGAGAAAAGATTTCGTCGAACCCGCCTAACAGCCGGATCCGGTCGGTCCGCACCAGGGCATTGGCCCCCGAAAGCTGTACCGTGGGTACGGGTTTGCCGGGCGTGGTGGTTTTAAAGAAACGTTTGGTATTGATCCGGTACCGGTATTTTTTCAGCAGCCGGCCGGCGTTACCGGTTGCACCGGTTGTTGCGTCGATGATCTGGCCGGCAACACCGAACGTGTTTTCATGCATAAAGCAGGGCCATTGATTGGCAAAATAATCGCCCGTAAGCTGAATGTCCGAATTCAGCAACAGCAGCAATTCGTGCTGCGCTGCCGCAATGCCGCGGTTACAGGTAACGGAAAAGCCCCGGTTTACCGGATTTTCCAGTAGCCGGATGTCCGGGTAATACCTCCGGAGGAACGATACCGAGTCGTCGGTGGAGCAGTCATCCACCACAATGATTTCAAATGGGACGCCTGCATTTTCCAGTGCTGCATAGGTATAAGGCAGGTGCTTTTCCAGGAGCTGACGCCCATTATAATTCGGTATAAGTACTGAAATGCTTTTCTTTTCGTCCGCCATGCATGTCCTGGTTAGTGGGTCATCGTCAGCGCGAAGATAAGAAAATGTTGATTTTACGTCGAAATGATTTCCTGGTACAGCGTTATCCACTGGTCGGCCAGCGTATGATCTTCGAACTGGCGTACGTATTCCCGTCCACCCGCGACCACTTCCCGTTGCAGTGCGGTATCCGTCAGCAGGGTGGTAATGGCGTGTCGGATTTCTTCCACATCATCCGGTGAGACATACCAGGTATGCGGACCACCGGCCTCAGGAAAGCAGCCACCCCGCGTGGTAATAACCGGTGTTCCGGCCGATAACGCCTCAATGATGGGAATGCCGAAGCCCTCATACAGCGAAGGGTAAATGAAAAGGCTGGTGGCTTGGTACAGCATGGCGAGCTCTGCCGTGGATGCGCCGTGGATAAACGTTACCTGGTTCGTTAACCCATGCTGCTGCACATACGCTTTCACGTCGTTGGCATACGGTGTGGTGGCCCGGCCGGCGATAACCAGGTGTACATCGGTACCCTTCAGCGCTTTTACGGCCGAAAGCACGTTCTTACGGGGCTCAATAGTCCCTACGTTCAGGATAAAGTCCTGGGGAAGCCGGTATTTACGTATGACGTCGGCCTGGCTGGAGGCATCATGCGGCTGCCGGAATACAGGGTCGCACCCCTGGTAAATGACCTGTATGCTGGCTGAATCGATGCCGAGAAACTCCACCAGGTCACTACGGGTCTGCGCGCTGATGGCAACGATTTTGTCCGCATTCCGACAGGCATGGCGCAATTTCTTCCAGTAAATCTGCCGGTCGAAAGATCGGTACCACTTGGGGTAACGCATAAAAATAAGGTCGTGCACCGTGACCACCTGGCGAATGCCCTTCCGACGCAATCCGACCGGCAATTCACCCGACAGCCCGTGAAACAGGGATATCCCGTCACGTTGCAGGTCATTACCAATACGACTGCGTCGCCACCACCCTGGGAATTTCCGGTCAAAAAATGTGGCGGGTTGCCGTTGGATCACCTGCGCATTATCCGGTATGTATAATGGGGAGTCCGATAGCCCCGGATTATATAACCAATACCGATGTTCCGGGTGCAATGTGCTCAATATCCGGATCAGGTCGCGACCATAGTTACCCAGGCCTGTCCGGTTGTGGAAAATCCGCTTTGCATCGTAACCGATATTCATAACCCCAATGCGTTTAAGTGGGAAATAATCAGCTGTGGTTCGATGAGTTCCATGCTGTCTTTGCCATCGCAGATGCAGGGCTTATTGCCATACACTGAACTGGGTCGATTGGGATGGTCTACCTGGATGCAATCTTCCATCCGCTGCCCGTACCCCAGGAATCCGGCATAGGGATGCGTGCCGCCCCAAACCGATAATACCCGCACACCCATCAACGAAGCAAGGTGCATACCAGCAGAATCCATGGTCAGCATCAGGTCGAGATGTGCAATGATATCCAGTTCCTGCTGCAGTGGAAACCGACCGATTAAACTGGTCACCCCGGGATGGCGGATTTCCCAGGCCGCTGCGGTCTGTTGCTCCGTCGCGCCGCCTCCGAAAATAAAGACGTCGTGTCCCTGCTTGGTCAAATAAGCAATCACGGCTTCCATGCGTTCCTGCGGGTAGGTTTTGGCGGCATGCTGGGCAAACGGCGCAATTCCAATCTTGGCAGACTGCGGATCAGCAAACAGTCGCCTTGCCAGCTCAGGAAGCGGGCGTGACTGCTTTTGCAGCTTCGCAGGTAGGGTAAACTCGGAATATCCAAGTGCCCGGAAAACATCGGCATAGCGCTCAACCGTTGGTTTCAATGGGCGCAGAATCCGTTGTTTGCTGCGTGTAAGCGCTTTTTTTTCTTTGCGGCCCTTATCGATGTGGCGAACGGTGATACCCCGTAACCGGAAAAATGCCGTTAATACGCGGCTGCGGATATTGCGGTGCAGGTCGGCCACGGCAAGGGGCCGGTAAGCGGCTAATTCCCGGAACAGCCGATATAAGCCACGCCCGCCACGGTGGTCGGTGCCTGGATGGATCGGATGAAATGTAACACCCCGGATTCCGGAAAAAAAAGACTGATAGGCCGGCCGGCTCACGAATATAACGGTAATCTGCGGGTATTGTGCGCAGAAATCGCGGACAACGGCTGCCGCCATCGCCACGTCACCCATCGCCGAAAACCGGAACACGACGATGCAGGCCTTTTCATGCATTGGAGTTGGCCTGGGCGTACAGCACCGGATTCAACATCGGATCGTTATACATCTTCATCTGCTTATATACCTTCATGTATTTCCGTCCGGCTTGGATATCTTCCAATAGCTCATCGATGCTGCGGGAGAGGTCCTTGCGCTGCCGGAGCAGCACCATCAGCTTGTCCATGCAGGAGGCAATGTGCTGCGGTGAAGCGTCCGTATTCTCGGTTTCTTCCCGCATGTGATATATTTTCAGGGAGAGGATTGAAAGACGGTCCAGTGCCCAAGCCGGACTCTCGGTATTGACGCGGGCGTCTTTGCGGGGCTTTACATGGGTAAAATAGTGTAAATAGAAGCTGTCGATTTCTTCCACCACATCTGTGCGCCACTGGTTGGATTCATCGATCCGGCGTTTCAGCGATAGGCCAACAATGGGATCGATGTGCGGATTGCGTATCTCATCTTCCAGGTGCCATTGGACCGTGTCAATCCAGCATTTTTTATACAATAGGTTTTCCAGCGGGTGATTAAAGTAGGGCCTGATTATAGGATGGTCCGTCGCGTCATATACGTGGTAGTCGGCTATGGCCTGCTCGAAAATATAATTTGCCTTTTCACTGATCATAATCGTTGCGCTAAAATGAACTTCGTATCTGCAAGACCGGCTCCGGTCGGACCCGGTTAAACACCGTTTTAGGTATACTACGAAATATGATGCCGAAACGCTACAATGTTAATTCATGCTTGCGTGGTTAATGTATTTATCTATCTTGTTATCAGTGTGTTTGGTTTATTTTACTGATTGAAAAGAACCTTGCGCCCCTTCCTGAGGGAATTGGGATTTGTGGACAATGTTGTACACTTTATGTACAATATGATACCCCTGCACCTGGAGGGGTTATTTGAATTGTGGGCAAGCGGGGCCATAGCGCGGATTGTGGCAATGCGTTTGATGGGTTATTTCCGGCTTTCTTTGTGGAACAGGACTGTCGGTGGCTAGCGTTCGCCAAACAACTCCACAAACGTTTTCTCGAGGGCAAACAACTCGTCACGCAGCTTGGCAGCCTGGAGAAAGTCCATATCCCTGGCGGCCTTTTCCATGCCTTTCCGCACATTATCTATTGCCTGCTGGAGTTGTGGCTTACTCATGTATTGTACCAGTGGGTCGGCAGCGATACTGGCGGTTGGTTCGGGTTCCACATAGATTTTGGCTTCCCCACCACGGAAGTCGGCCACGGACGTCTGTTCCAGTATCGCTTCGCGGGATTTACCCACCGTGCGCGGCGTAATTCCATGGGCTTCGTTATACCGGATCTGCTTTTCACGGCGGCGGTTGGTTTCATCGATGGTAACGCGCATGCTTTCTGTGATGGAGTCCGCATACATGATTACCCGGCCTTTATCGTTACGGGCAGCCCGGCCGATCGTTTGGATCAGGGAACGCTCCGAACGCAGGAACCCTTCCTTGTCGGCATCCAGAATAGCCACCAGTGTCACTTCGGGCAGATCGAGCCCTTCCCGCAGGAGGTTGATGCCGACCAGCACATCAAATTCACCCAAGCGGAGCCCACGCAGGATTTCCACCCGCTCCAGCGTCTTGATTTCTGAATGGATATAACGCACACGGATACCCAGTTTGGCCATGTATTTCGTCAGTTCTTCGCTCATGCGCTTGGTGAGGGTGGTTACCAGCACCCGCCCACCGTCTTTTGTTACCAGGTCCACCTCATCCAGCAGGTCGTCTACTTGGGTGGTGACCGGCCGGATTTCAATCTGTGGATCCAGCAGCCCGGTTGGGCGGATCACCTGTTCTACCACTACGCCTTCTGTCTGCTGCAGCTCATAATCCCCGGGTGTAGCGCTGACGTAGATGGTTTGAGTCACCAGCGACTCAAATTCGGGGAAGTTGAGTGGCCGATTATCGAGGGCGGCAGGGAGCCGGAAGCCGTGATCCACCAGTGCGATCTTCCGTGAGCGATCGCCGCCGTACATGGCGCGGAGCTGCGGTATGGTTACGTGGCTTTCATCGATCACCATCAGGTAATCTTCGGGGAAATAATCCAGCAGGCAGAATGGGCGCATGCCCGGCTGCCGGCCGTCGAAAAACCGGGAATAGTTTTCAATGCCACTGCAATACCCCAGTTCGCGCATCATTTCAAGATCATAGTTCACCCGTTCCTCCAGCCGTTTGGCTTCCAGTGGTTTTCCATCCAGCAGCAGTTGCTCTTTGCGGAGCTCCAGCTCCTCGCCGATGGCCCACAACGATTGGGTGAACTTTTCCTTTGGGGTCACAAAGAGGTTGGCCGGGAATAGTGACATGGTCTCCATTTTTTCCAGGGTTTTACCCGATATCGGATCGATGATGGCCAGCTCGTCAATCTCATCCCCGAAAAAGGAAATGCGGTAGGCCTCATCCATGTATGCTGGAAATACGTCAACCGTATCGCCCTTTACCCGGAACGTACCCCGTTTGAAATCAGTGGTTGTGCGGGCGTAAAGAATTTCTACCAGGCGGTGCAGAAAGGCGTTCCGGCTGATGACGGTCCCTACGCCGAACCGGAATACCGACCGGGAGAAATCTTCGGGGTTGCCCATGCCATAAATACAGGATACTGAGGAAACAACAATGACATCGCGTCTTCCGGACATGAGTGCTGATGTGGTGCGTAAGCGCAGTTTCTCTATTTCATCATTGATGGCAAGATCTTTTTCAATATAGGTATTTGTCGACGCAATATATGCCTCGGGCTGGTAGTAGTCGTAATATGAAACAAAGTAATTAACGGCGTTTTCGGGGAAAAACTGCTTAAACTCACCGTATAGTTGCGCTGCCAGTGTTTTATTGTGGCTTAGGATCAATGTCGGCCGCTGCGTCTGCTCGATCACGTTGGCGACAGTAAACGTTTTGCCCGATCCGGTTACCCCGAGCAGTGTCTGATACAATTCGCCTGCATTAACCCCTTCCACCAGCTGGCGGATGGCTTCCGGCTGGTCGCCCGTGGGCACATATTCCGAAGTCAGTTTAAATTTCATAGGTATGGGAAATCGCGATTAAACCAAAAACCATATGGGCGCATAATTGTTTAAGTAATTGCCGGAAAACGCGCCATAATGATCGTTATTTACACACGGCCGCCGGCTGTGTGCGCCGCGGAAGAACAAATGAACGGACAGGTAGCTGGCAGGAACCCGTTCCTCCGCAAGGCAAGATACAAAGATAGCAAAAACAACGAATAGCACCGCCCATGGTCCATGTCTTAACCGAACAACATACCATTGCCAATCATTTCCTCGCCGAGCTGCGTAATGTGGCAATACAGTCGGACCGCATGCGTTTCCGGCGTAACCTGGAACGGCTGGGCGAAGTGCTGGCGTATGAGATCAGTAAGACGCTAACCTATGAGCCTACGGAGATTGAAACCCCGTTGGGTACTGCTGAAACCGCCCTGCTCAACGCGCAGCCAGTGCTGGTTGCGGCCATCCGTTCGGGACTGCCCCTGCATCAGGGTATGCTCCACGTTTTTGATCACGCTGAATGCGCGTTTATCGCGGCATACCGCAAGGCGAAGAAAAGCGGTACATTTGAGGTGCGCAGGGAATACCTGAACACACCCGACCTCACGGGAAAAACGGTAATTGTGGCCGACCCCATGCTGGCCACCGGAAAAACGATGGTGCTGATCTGCCAGGAGCTGCTCGGCGCGTTCCGCATTGGTGCCCTGCACATCGCTACGGCGATCGCCAGTGAAGAGGGGGTGGCCCATGTACGGGCATTTCTGCCGGAAGCGCACCTGTGGGTCGGCGATATTGACAGTGAACTCACCAGCAAGGCCTATATCGTGCCCGGATTAGGCGATGCCGGCGACCTGGCCTACGGCGCAAAGGAATGACCAGTGGCTAAAGCGGGCGACAACTACAGCCACCCATGTTAATAACCCTGTTGTTGTTAATAAAAACATAACACTAAGTTGTTAATAACAAGCAGCTTTGCACTTATCTTTATCCTGATTTTGTTCTTTCACCAATTCCCATCTTATGACCTGGAAAAAATTCAGCGGAGAACCTTTGCGCCAACCCATTGCCGATGAGGTATCCAACAGTATCGCCCGTGAATATGCCCTGGGCAACAAACTTAAAGTCTGTATCGGCACCGATTCCCAAGTAAAAAGCGGCACCACCGAGTTTGCTACCGTCATCGTGTTTGTCCGTGAGAAAAAGGGCGGATTTATGTACATTCATCAGGACCGGACATCTGTTAAAATGACCATCAAGGAGCGTATGCTGGCTGAAGTGCAGCGATCGATTGAGATTGCATATCCACTATGCGATCTGCTCGACCGTTATGATGTGGACCTGGAGGTGCATGCCGACATCAACACCAATCCCATGTTCAAATCCAACCAGGCGCTGCACGATGCCATGGGCTATATTCTCAGCATGGGCTTTGTGTTTAAAGCCAAGCCAGAGGCCTTTGCAAGCTCAGCCTGCGCCAATAAGGTCGTGCAATAGTACCCGGTAATACACGGCGATCCCGTCGGCAACCCGGACCACCGCCAATACTCCTGTCCATCGGGCTTGATGCGGCGCAGTTATGGCAGAATTTGGCCAAAAATATAGGGCAACCCAAAACTAACACTTATCTTTACTCCACGTGGTGGTACAGACTCCTGTTGCCATGGCCTATAATTAACTTAACTTATTAACTAACCAATGAATACCATGCTGATTAAAAGTACCTTGTTTGGCATTTCGCTGCTGCTCGTATCTGCTGCGGTGAGCCGCCCGATGACCACTCCCCCGCCTCCGGCGAATGGCAAACCGCCCGTAATTATCGGCTACGTCGGCGGCTTCAGGGGCCTGGCCGATATTGAAAATGTTGCGGCTAATAAACTTACCCATATCAATTATGCCTTTGTCAATGTGGTGAATAACCGTGCGGTGCTTACCAATGAGCAGACGGATACCGTTAACTTCCGGAAATTGAAAGCGCTTAAGTTACAGAATCCCGACCTGAAAATACTGATTTCCCTGGGAGGATGGACCTGGAGCGGCAATTTTTCAGATGCGGTGCGTTCCGATACCGCGCGCCGGGCTTTTGCGGCCAGTGCCGTGGATATCATCCGGAAGCATAGCCTGGATGGTGTCGACATCGACTGGGAATATCCGGGCCGCCCGGGATATGAGGGTAATGTATACCGGCCGGAGGATAAGGAGAATTTCACAACCATGTTCGCCGAGCTGCGGAAGGAACTGGACGCCCTGGAACGCGAAACCGGTGAGGAGAAATTACTCACCACGGCTGTGGGGGCGTTCAGTAGCTTTCTGGAAAGCACTGAGATGGGCCGTGCTGAGCGGTACCTCGATTTCGTAAACCTGATGACATATGATTATTCCGGACGGACGGCGGGGCACCACACCAACTTATTCGCTTCTGATAAGGCGAACAGCACAAATTCGGCCGATAAAGCTGTCCAGGAGTTTGTGGCGGCGGGCGTACCTGTCGAAAAGCTGGTGATGGGGATCGCGTTTTATGGGCGGAAGTATAAGCTCCCTGATGACGCCGCGCAGGGCCTGGGCGACAGCGTGGTGTCGCGCCTGTCGGGTGGTGGGTTTACGTTGCTCAAAGACAGCGTGGAGAATCAGCAGGGCTATAAAAAATACCGGGATACCCGGGCTAAAGCTCCCTATATTTATAATAAGGAAACACAGGAATTTATCACGTATGACGATGAATGGTCGGTACGCAATAAATGTAACTACGTGAAAAAACACGGGATGGCCGGTGTTATGTTCTGGGAATACAGCTCCGACCCAAAAGAATACCTGCTGGACGAGATCAATGCCGCGTTGCGGTAAGCCGTTTCGTATTGTGCTGCACAGGTGCGTTGCCGCTGAGGTGCTGCAGTGACGGCAAGCTCCTGCTTGCCGGCCCAATATGATGTAGTGGGCCGGCAGGCGGGAACTCTTTAGGACTTTATAAGATCAGAATCAATACCAGTATGATGATAATGATGGCGCCCACGGACAGGTATACGCCACCAGAACCCCAGCTGCGTGCCTGCCTGTTCATTTCCCGCAGTTCTTTCCGTAGGGCCCTGCGCTCTTCCTTGCTCAGGCTTGAGCGGTCCATGGCTTTGATTTCGGCTACGCGGGCACGCATCTCGGTTAGTCTTGCGTCAATTTCCGCTTGGGTAAGTTCCGTTTTATTACCCGGGTTTTCTTCTTCCGTTCTGGCCGATGCCGGTGCACTGAATGTAAATGCCAACATCATGACGGCCAGTAAAGCATAAATTTTTGTTTTCATACCCTGACTTGAATTTAATTTATATAAGCAATTAGATAGCAAAGAAAACAAATTGTTTGTAATACAGAAGGAAAAACTATTTTAATCGTTCGAGCACTCCTTTGCGTCTGACCAGGTGCTTGTAGTCCCACTGAATGGTCCGCGCTTTCCCAAGCCATCGCTCCAGGTCTGAAAGATTGACCTCATCTATTGTATTGTAGCGGGCCTCCGCGGCTTTAAAGCTGCCCTCTTCCTGCAGCCGGTCCTCATTAAATGACTGGCCACTCCAAAACAGCAGGCGAATGCAATTTTTAAGTTTGCTGTATCCGACGATGGGGTTGCCTTCGAGAAACCAGACCGGATGTCCGTGCCAGATCTTGTGTTCCGCATCCGGCAGGCAGCGGCTAATCTCACGGTACAGTAAGTCACAGACGTTCCGGTGTTCCGTATCCTGGGCGTCGTTGTAGGCTTGAACAGGGTGAACCTTCATGCGCATTGGTTATCAAGCAAAGGTAACGATTTTCAATAAGATGAATAAACACCTTTTATTACACTAAATACCTTAATTTTGCGGCTTACCCAAAAACGACGTCGCTATGCTTGGACTTAAATTGCTGACTGATCCGCGCTGGGCCAATATCGCCGAGTCCAATCTGGAGGATATCCTGACCGACCACGCCTGGTGCGAACAGAAGGCGGCTTCCAATGCCATTTCACTGATTACACAGAATCCTGAGCAGGATACACTCGTACACGAGTTAACAGCCATTGCCATTGAAGAGATGCAACATTTTCAGCTGGTGATCGGCTGGATCAAAAAACGGGGATATACCCTCGGCCGGGAACGTAAGGACGATTATGTAAATCAGTTGCTTAAATTCTGCCGGAAAGATGGCAGCCGCAACATGGCGTTTATTGACCGACTCCTGTTTGCTGCGATGATCGAAGCGCGAAGCTGCGAGCGTTTTCGGGTACTCTCCCAAAACATTGAGGATAAAGAGCTGGCCGGGTTTTACCACGACCTGATGGTTTCCGAAGCCAGCCATTACACCACCTTTCTCAATTTTGCCAGGCAGCTGAGTACCGATGTGGATGTGGACCGGCGTTGGGCGGAATGGCTCGATTTCGAAGGGAAGCTGATCCAGTCGTACGGCAGGAAAGAGCAGATTCACGGCTAAGGGGTGCAGCGCCCTGTTTGACGATATGCATACCGGAAAGCACCCCATTTACAACCTGCCGTTTGCCTTACTCTGCCTCAGCTCGCTGCTCTTCTCGACCAGCTTCAATATGCTGATACCGGAGTTACCTGCATACCTGAGCAGTTTGGGGGGTGCGGAGTATAAGGGGCTGATCATCGCGCTGTTTACCCTTACGGCTGGCATCTCCAGGCCATTCAGCGGCAAGCTGACCGATACGGTGGGGCGTGTGCCGGTAATGGCCGTTGGGTCTATTGTGTGCTTCATCTGCGGATTTCTATATCCGGTGCTGGGAAGTGTAGCGGGTTTTCTTTTTCTTCGGTTGATCCACGGTTTTTCCACCGGATTCAAGCCCACGGCAACAGCCGCGTATGTGGCTGATGTTGTACCCCGTGAACGATGGGGTGAAGCAGCCGGTATCCATGGTCTGTGCTTCAGCATGGGTATGGCGCTTGGGCCGGCAGTAGGTAGCGCCATCAGTCAGCGCTACTCCCTCGATGTGCTGTTTTACTGCTCGTCGGCCTTTGCCCTGCTTTCCATCGTCATCCTGATGAATATGAAAGAAACGTTGCCGAACCGGCAGCGCTTCCGGTGGTCGGCATTACGGATATCACGCCACGACGTGGTTGATCTTCGGGTATTGCCGGCTGCCATTGCTACCTTCCTGTCCTATGTCGCATATGGGGTCATCCTCACGTTAATTCCCGATTGGAGTGGACATTTGGGAATTGCCAACAAAGGCCTGTTTTTTGTGGCGTTTACCGTTTCATCCCTACTGATCCGGTTTTTGGCGGGCCGGCTTTCCGATCGTTACGGTCGGGTCAGCGTGGTGAAGACCGGTATGGCCGTTCTCATCGTGTCGCTGTTGGTACTGGGGGTGGGTAAAAGTATGTTTTGGCTGCTGGTAGGCGCCTCCATTTACGGTGTGGCGACCGGTATTCTTTCCCCCGCACTTAACGCGTGGACCATCGATCTGAGCCATCCGCAGCATCGCGGGAAGGCCATGGCTACCATGTATATTTCGCTGGAAGCGGGTATCGGGCTTGGCGCGCTGGTGGCAGGGTGGGTTTACCACGATGAAATACAACGGATTCCCTATATTATGTATGCTGCCGCGGGTGTGGCATTTCTGGCACTGACATACCTGCTGAACCGGCGGGGTGATGATTCATCGCCGGCAGCCAATGCGTCGTGATGATCCGCCTGCAGGGGGCAGTTATTGCATATCAAACAGGTGTTTCTCAGCGTGGTAAGAAGAACGCACCAACGGACCGCTTTCGACGTACTTGAAACCCAGCTGCAATCCGATTTGCTGATAGTATTTGAATTGGTCAGGGGTAATCCACTCAACCACGGGGTGATGGGCCTTGGTAGGCTGCAGGTATTGCCCGAGGGTAAGGATATGTACGCCGGCGTTGTACAGGTCAGTCATCGCCTCGATGACGTCGGTCTCGGTTTCGCCAAAGCCGAGCATGATGCCCGACTTGGTGCGTAGTCCGGCAGCCGAAATACGGCTCAGGCATTCAAGACTGCGATCGTATTTGGCCTGTATGCGGACTTCGCGGGTGAGGCGGCGTACCGTTTCGAGGTTGTGTGATACAACTTCGGGGCGTACGGCCAGTACGCGATCGAGGTTATCCCATTGTCCTTTAAAATCGGGAATCAAAGTCTCCAGCGTGGTCTCGGGACTTTCCCGGCGGATGGCATTTACGGTTTCCGCCCAGATGGTCGAGCCGCCGTCCTTCAGGTCGTCGCGGTCGACCGAAGTGATCACGCAGTGTTTCACCTGCATGAGCTTCACCGATTGCGCCACGCGATTGGGTTCATCCAGGTCGACTGCAAGGGGTCTGCCGGTAGCCACAGCACAGAAGGAGCACGACCGTGTACAGATATTGCCGAGGATCATAAACGTGGCTGTCCCTGCACCCCAGCATTCGCCCATATTGGGGCAGTTGCCACTCTCGCAGATGGTGTGCAGTTTGTGCTCGTCGACTAAGCTGCGGACATGTTTGTATGCTTGACCTACAGGAAGTTTGACGCGCAGCCAATCGGGCTTGCGCGGCATTTGATGTGCAGGGATAACCGGTAATTCAATCATAGCAGCAAAGTTAGCGATTATTGCAATCAAAACCGAATGCACCGGTTTCTGGGTTGGTACCTTTTGACACAACCATGGCGGTTAGGTGCCGCATGCCGCAAAAAAGGGGTACAGGAGCCGAAGGAAAAAACGACCGGCAGTGGTGCTTGCTTTATTAATCCTTTTCGATAGCTTTGTTGGAGCTTACCTGATAAATACAGAAAACACATGAATACAAAAAACGTAAAAGCATTTGGTACGGCGGCTCCTGACGCGCCATTGAAACCGTTGAATATCCAACGTAGGGAAGTAACGGCGAACGATGTGGAAATCGAAATCCTATTCTGCGGCATCTGTCATTCCGACCTTCATACCGCCCGGAACGAATGGCACGGCACGGTTTATCCAGCAGTGTTGGGTCATGAAATTGTGGGAAAAGTAACCCGTGTGGGCAATGCCGTTACCAAGTTTCATGTAGGCGACCTCGCGGGGGTCGGTTGCATGGTCGACTCCTGCCGGGTGTGTGAGAGCTGCTTGGAGGGCCTGGAGCAATATTGTGAAGAAGGCAACATCCAGACCTACAATGGGGCGGACAAACACCTGGGGATGCAAACCTTCGGCGGTTACTCCGAAAGTATTGTGGTCGACGAGCATTTTGCCCTACGCATACCGGAAAACCTCGACCTTGCCGCCACCGCCCCGCTGCTGTGTGCCGGCATCACGACCTACTCCCCCCTCAAGCACTGGGGTATCGGTCCGGGCAAACGGGTTGGTGTCGTGGGGATTGGAGGGCTCGGACACATGGGGGTGAAACTGGCAAAAGCAATGGGTGCTCACGTGGTGGTGTTTACCACTTCTGCGGCCAAACAGGCCGATGCCCAGCGGCTCGGCGCACACGAAGTGGTGCTGTCTACCGACGAGCAGCAGATGGAACAGCAGCGTGGCCGCCTGGATTTTATACTGGATACCGTTTCGGCCTCACATGATATTAACAGCTACCTCAGCCTGCTGAAACGCGATGGAACACTGACCTTGGTAGGCGCACCCGAACACCCGCTGCCGGTGGCGGCGTTCAGTGTGATTCCGGCCCGGAAAAGCCTGGCAGGATCAACCATCGGCGGTATTGCCGAAACACAGGAGATGCTTGATTTCTGCGGCGAGCACAACATTACTTCTGATATTGAACTGATTGATATCCGGGGAATTAACGAGGCATATGAACGTTTGCTGAAAGGCGATGTGCATTATCGTTTTGTTATTGACATGGCATCGCTGAAAAATTAACCGAATATCCGTTGACAAGCGACAGATGGGCAAGCCGTCGATTTTCGAATAACTGAATACGGGCAAAATACGGGCAATGGAAAACAGCAACAACCTATCGCCCCGGTTGGCAGCCATTGTGGACGCAATCCCCCTGTACCCGGGCATACGTGTACTGGAGATAGGCTGTGGCCCGGGTGCGGCCGCGCGGGAAATAGCCAGCCGCGTAGGTTCTGGTTTTGTTTTGGCCATCGACCGCTCCGAGAAGGCAATCCGGCAAGCCGTTAAAAGCGCCGCCGGAGAAATTGCGGACGGCCATTTGCAATACCGCCGGGTGGCGGTGGAGGACTTTGTCCTCCTGCCCGGCGAACAACCCTACGACATCGCCTTCGCCGTGCGCGTCGGGGCGCTGGACGGACGGCATCCGGAATTGGAGCAGCGCGCACTTCACCGTATTGCAATGGCACTTACCGAAACAGGACAGCTGTTCATAGACGGGGGAACCCCGTTGCATGAAATACCGCTCCATGCCTACCGGCGGTACACGTAAGACATGGTTTGTATGTTAGCTAAAAGCAGATGGCAATAGCAGCGAAAAAGAAGAAGACCTGCAAAAACGGACATCAGTTTTATAAAACGTCGGATTGTCCGACCTGTCCGATATGTGAAGCGATGGCTAAACCGGAATCGGGGTTTTTATCCCTGCTGGCCGCGCCGGCTAGGCGGGCGTTGACGAATCAAGGCATCACCACGCTGGTGGATTTGTCCGCACTTACCGAAAAGGAGGTAATGAGCCTCCACGGCATGGGCAAGGCATCTATTCCTATCCTAAAAAGTGCATTGGCCGAGAAGGGACTTTCATTCCGGAAATAATCGGTTGATCCGCCGGTATTTACGGTGATACGCATAAAATGCGCTGTTCGGTAAACCAATTGCGAGGCCCTGCCAAATGGGGTGCAGCAGGGACCTACGC
>NZ_JBEBRB010000048.1:0-22153 GCF_040395035.1 Parapedobacter lycopersici
ATGAATGGAAAGCGTGACTGGTATGCAGCAGACGGTTTGCGGTTCCTTGTTCGGTCAACACTGCTGAGAATGCCGTTACGGCACCTTTTTCTCCTGAAACAACGGTAAGCACCGGAGCATTTGCTGCGGCAATGGAAAGTTCTTTGGGAAGTATTGCCCTTACCTCAGATTCAGACAGGCGGACTGACAACATATTGCCGGCCGGCAATTCCTGAATCATCGCTGCCCGTGCCGTCACCAGTTTTAACGCGTCTTCGAGTGAGAAAACACCTGCTAAGTGAGCTGCCAGAAACTCGCCTATACTATGACCGATATAGGCTTGAGGGCGGAGCCCCCAGGCGGTCCATGTCTGGGCAAGTGCATAGGAAATAATAAAAATGGCCGGCTGCGTATAATAGGTGTTTTTCAGTTTTTCAGCCGCTTCTTCATCAGCCGCTTCAGGATAAATAACAGCGTAAAGTTCTTTTCCAAATGCAGGATCAAGTAAAGCGATGCACTGGTCAATAGCTTTCTTGAAATGAGGCTCTTCCTGATATAGCTCCTTGCCCATATGCACAAATTGGGCACCCTGTCCGGGAAACATAAAAACCACCGAATCCAGGTCCTGCTCCAGCTTCTTTGCGGCTTCCTGGAGTAAGGAAGGACGCGTCAGTTTTTCCAGCAAAGCGTCAATAGACGCTGCGGTTAAAACCGCTCGGTGGTTGTAATCCTGGCGGGTTTTCAGTAATGTGTAAGCAATATCTGTTAATTCGGTTCCCGGTTGCTCCCGTAAGAAGGAGGCAAGCCGGTTAGCGTATCGCTGTATGCTAGCTTCCGATTTTGCAGACCAGCAAATCAGCTGTTCTGTTCGTCGGGGTTCAATTGGCTGTTCCGAAGGGATGTTTGGAGTAACGGGTGCCTCCCCGAGAATTAGATGTAAGTTAGTGCCCCCCACACCGAAGGAACTGACGCCCGCAATCCGTTGTTCCTGTTCCCAGTCGCGGAGAGTCGTATTTACATAAAACGGACTGTCGGCAAAATCAATAGCCGGGTTGGGACGCTTATAATGTACCGTGGGAAACAGCTGTTTGTGGTACAGCGAGAGACAGGTTTTGATAATTCCTGCAATTCCTGCAGCATGGGTTAAATGCCCAATATTGCTCTTTACCGAGCCAATGGCACAGTATTGCTTTTCCGAAGTTTCACCAAAAGCCTGTGAAAGGCCTTCAATTTCGATTGGATCGCCAATCGGCGTAGCCGTACCGTGTGTTTCTACATAAGAGATAGCTGCTGGTTGTAGGTTGGCATTGGCAATGGCCATTTCGATGGCTGCGCGCTGCCCATCCGAACTTGGTGCGGTGAAACTGCTTTTCCGATTGCCGTCATTATTGATCCCAACGCCTTTGATAACGGCGTAAATCGTATCCCCATCGGCAAGCGCATTGTCCAGCGGCTTTAATAATATCGCACCTGCACCATCACTAAA
The DNA here is from genome assembly GCF_040395035.1 of Parapedobacter lycopersici. GTDB lineage: Bacteria > Bacteroidota > Bacteroidia > Sphingobacteriales > Sphingobacteriaceae > Parapedobacter > Parapedobacter lycopersici_A. Next base: position 1,466 of record NZ_JBEBRB010000048.1, read on the forward strand.
AACGGTTCCCGTAGCATCTGCATCGAACGGCCGACAATGTCCATCTTTACTGAACATTGCGCCTTCCTGGTAAATATGACCACTTTTCGTAGGAACATGAATGGAAGCACCTCCGGCAATAGCCAATTCACAATGGCCATGTTGTAGACTCTCAACTGCCTGGGCAACCGCGAGAGCGGAAGTAGAACACGCAGACAATACACTTACGGCCGGCCCCTTCAGGTCCAAGTGGTATGCGGTACGGCTGCTGATGTAATCCTTTTCATTAACATAACTGACGGGTAATTTTCCCAGTAAGTCAATCTTATCCGGATGGGAGAGTACATTATTTAAAAAATAGTGATTAGTTCCACATCCGGCAAATACACCAATGTCCTGTTCCTTCTTTGCTGATAAGTTGCCTGTTTTTTCAAGTAGGTTATAAGACAACTCTAAAAAAACACGTTGCTGGGGATCCATCACCTCAGCGGTGGTGGGGGATATGCCGAAAAACGCGCAGTCAAATAATTCAATGTCATTGATCACGCCCCGGGCAGCAACATAGTCGGGGTCTCGTTTGAGCGCGTCCGTCACTTGCGGATCCAGCTCTTCGGGTTTAAAAAATGTGATTCCCTCTTCGCCCGCCCGCAACAGTTGTAAGAATTCCTCAATGTTGGCTGCTCCCGGCAAAACCGCTTCCATGCCAACAACAGCAATCGGCATCGTTTTATTTTGGCGGACCGGCCTCCTTTTGCGCTTAGTGGGTTGGGCAATGCCGTCCTTATCCGCAAAGTATGCAGCAATGGCGGCAATGGTCGGGTGCTGATAAAGCTTCGTAATCGGAAGTTTATGCCCTGAATCGTGCTGAAGCTGGTTGACCGTCTTTTGCGCCAGTAAGGAATTTCCACCCAGATCAAAAAAATTATCATGTATCCCCACACGGTCGAGATACAGTAACTCGGCCCATAGTGCGGCTAGCTGTTTTTCCAGCGGACTGGATGGATTTTTGTACGGCACGTTGCCATCAGGCCGTTTAAGTATCGGCAACGTAAGTGCCTTGCGATCTACTTTCCCACTGGCAGTTTTGGGAAAAGCGTCGACCCATATGAATGCACTCGGCATCATATACGCCGGCATCTGTGATTTTAGTTGCTGCTTAATTTCTTCCAGTCCCCGATCCTTTGAAGCAGGAATGAGGAACGCGACCAGTTTCTTTTCAGATGTATCCTGGCCGAAAGCCTGAACAATAGCATCTTTGACTTGGGGGAGGCGGTTTAATTGGACTTCGATCTCACCCAACTCAATGCGATATCCCCTGACTTTTACTTGGTGGTCTTTTCTGCCCAAAAACTCAAAATTGCCGTCCGGCAGTTCACGTACGAGGTCACCCGTTTTATAAATCCGATCTGTGTTTCCCTGGTGTTCCCAGTTAATAAACTTCTCGGCGGTGAGTGCTTCCTGATGTAAATAGCCTTCGGCAAGGCAGGTGCCACCAATATATAATTCACCTACAGCCCCCGGTTGAACCGGCTGAAGTTCGTCGTCCAGTATAGCGAAATATACCTGATCGATCGGGGTGCCAATAGATGGCAACTCAGGCCAGTCCTGCGGACTCCCGGTCAACTCCAGGGCAGATACCACATGGCATTCCGTTGGCCCATATTGGTTGTACAATTTGGCCGCCGGCAACGCTGAAAAGAATTTGACCAACTGTGCCGTGATTTTTAACTGTTCGCCTGCTGTGATAATTTCCCGAAGGGATTGCGGATAAAGGCGATGGTGATAAGCCGTATCTGCCAATAATTGCAAAGCAACAAAAGGCAGAAATATGCGATTGACGCTGTAGTCGTCAATAAACATTAAAAGATCAACTGAATTAAGCCGGGTATCATCATCTATCAGCGCCAACGTGCCACCAGTGGTAAGGGTAGCGAAAATCTCTTGAAAAGAAACGTCAAAAGTCAATGGAGAAAACTGAAGAGTGACGCTGTCCTTGCCGGCAATGGAGTGCTGGTGTTGCCATTGCAGTAAATTAACCAGGGGTCCATGACCCATCAACACACCTTTTGGGGTCCCCGTTGAACCCGAAGTATATAATACATAAGCATTGCCGAATTGATTTGATGCGGTTAGCTGATGACTTTCTTCTGCTGCATCCGGCGATAATACCTGTATAGCCAGCTGATTGAAAAACGACCGTTCATTATCGATTGCGATGCAACACGCAAGCCGTGAATCAGTGATAATCTGTGTTAATCGCTGTTCCGGATAATCTTTATCCAAAGGGATGTAGGCCTTTCCAGACTTAAGAATGGCCAAAACGGCGATGATTGTTGAGATACCCCGGGTTGTACTAATGCCTATGAAAGGGTCGTCCGGATAGTTGACAATAATTTTGTTGGCTAATTGAGTTGACCGAATATCAAGTTCAGCATAGGTAATCGAGGTATTCCGGTAAATTATTGCGGTACCTGATTGATGTTCGGCAACAGAAGCCGCGAAAAGCTGGTGCAGATAATAACCTTGCTGATTCATGCGTATAATGTGAAGACCGGTTGTTTAGGAATAAGTCAAATTTAAGATATCATGTGCGAACATACAAAATAATATGTTAACCTTTGATAAAAATCATTTTATTCAGTTTTTCGATATATAGCACAAATTATTTCGTAAGTTGCCGACGATTGACCAATGATATTGGCAAAAGGAACGGCCAAATCTGAACAGGGGTAATACGCTTAAACTTGAATGAAGTGTTTGGAGCCCGTTAACGTTTTTCTAGCTAATTTTAAGCAAAAATACCTGAAAAAATCTTTTGTATATAAAAAAAAGATAAAAGTATGAGTTGGAATAAGAATTACGAACAGTCTTATTATTTTTGTAACGAAAGATTAAATTAACATCAGTGTCTTATTTGGATAAACCTGCTTATACGTTTCATTTTCGTAAGTGACTGTTAGTCAGTTTTCTTTCGGTTCGTTGATTCAGTATAGGGAACGATGCATATTCATTTTAATGTATTCGATAAGCATGTAGCCTATTTCGATTAGGCAGTAAAGTATAATAACTTATATCGATTAAGTAGTATTATGAACACAACATATCGGCCGTTGTTATTTAGAAGACGTAATGGGCAGGATGCGGAAGCAATGGATCATCTGTTACTTGAAAAACCCCTTATCGAAAGCGTAGATACGATTCATGCGCAGCTTGGCGAACTCATAAAAATAAGGAATCCGACAGAAAAAATAACCGATGACAAAAGACACCAGTTGATCATGGCTCATGTTCAGCCGGACACCAGCTTGGAAGATTATGGAGTTTGGGCCTATTACCCTTGGCTGAATAAGATTATTCATTTACTGGATGAAGAAGAATTTATTGAAGTCCGGACAAACAGGAACGTATATAAAATTTCATTTGAAGAAGTTCAGGCATTGCGCAAAATGAAAATTGGCGTGATCGGACTCTCTGTAGGACAAAGTGTTGCGGTAACAATGGCAATGGAGCGTATTTGCGGGGAATTGCGCCTGGCTGATTTTGATACATTGGAGCTGAGCAATATGAATAGAATCCGTGCCGGAGTACATCAATTGGGCGAGAACAAAACCGTTATTACGGCACGTCAAATAGCCGAAATGGATCCATATATAGAAGTGCATTGTTATTCCGAGGGAATAAATTTTCAGAATATTGATGATTTTCTTACCGGAAACGGCGCACTTGATATGCTGGTGGAGGAATGTGATGGTATTGACGTAAAGATTCTGAGCCGGCTTAAGGCACGTGAGTTTGGCATTCCCGTGATCATGGATACAAACGATAAAGGAATGCTGGATATTGAACGGTTCGATTTAGAAAGGAACCGACCCATATTTCATGGCCGGCTATCGGCTATTGAAGGCCAGTCGTTCGCTCAACTGGAAAAAACACTGAAGGATTTAACTATACAGCAAAAAATCCAATACCTGGTTGAAATTATCGGCATGGAAAATGTCTCCGAGGCGATGAAGTTATCACTTCAGGAAATGAACAGAACGATTACCGGCTGGCCGCAGCTGGCATCGGCTGTCATGCTTGGGGGAGCAATGGTAACGGACGTTACTCGCAGGTCTCTATTAGGAAAATTTTCAATCTCCGGTCGATATTTTGTCGATTTTGAAGATTTGATACAAGAGGAAAAAGCTAACTAAGGAAGATGGTTCTAATCCGAACTTTTATAGCGCCCGACGATCCTGAAGCTTGCGAGAAGTTTATTGTAGGACACCGAAAATTGTTGGAGATTTTTGGGATCAGTCAAATCACATCAAATAGGCAAGATTGGGTAGACGACCCGAATACCGTAGTTATCCTTGTCGAAAACCCGGAAACAGGTACGGTTTACGGTGGGGCTAGGGTACAGCTTGCGCGCAGCAGTTTAACACTGCCTATTGAAACGGCTATTGGCCGTTACGACGAACGGATATACGATTTGATCCGGTCGGATGAGTTGCGGGGAGGGACATGCGAAATATGCGGGCTTTGGAATTCAAGGGAAATCGCTGGCATGGGAATTGGTAGCTACATCCTGGCCAGAGTGGGGGTAGCCATTACAACCCAACTGCCGGTAGCCAGCCTGCTGGTATTATGCGCACCGATTACGGTGAAAATGGGATTGCGTTTGGGATGTGAGGTCGAAAAGTCGCTGGGTAACAACGGGCTGTTTTATTATCCTAAAGATGACCTTATTGCTACCGTGATGCGGATGCACGATATCCATGACCTCAGTCGGGCGACCGATACAGAACGTGAAAAAATACTATCATTACGAAATAACCCGCAACAGGAAACCTTAGAGAGAGGCCCGAAAGGAGAGTTCCCAGTAAGATACGATTTGAAAGTGCCTGAATTTAATTTATAAGTGACTATGTATTCCTCTACTAGAATATGGGCTGTATTGTCGGTTATTTGTTTCAGCGTATTGAAACTTGTAGCCGCGGAAGATCAGCGGGTAGTTTCATATTTGAATAGTGAAAAATTAGTGACCCTCAGCGAAAGCATATACATTTATGAGGACACAAATAGGACCCTGGACTTCGCGGCAGTAAAGCATATGCCGTTTAATCGTAATGAAAAACAGGGCATGATCAACTTTGGGTTTAGCCGTTCGCATATCTGGCTGAAATTTACCATTAACAATCAGACCGATATACAAAAACTTTATTTGATGTTAAGTGAGCCCGCAATTGATCGGGTTTCCATATATACCGAAATGGCCGACGGAACAATCCGGGCGGACACATTGGGGCAATATAAACCCTTTTGGGAGCGGTATGTAGATGCTCCGGACTATATTTTTCCGATTGATGTCAAGACAAACACCGCCCAGACGTTTTATATGCTTGTTTCGTCTAACGACCAAATACAGCTGCCTCTTTTTTTAGGAACCGAAGCGCTGATCAATAAAAAGAACTCAACCAAAAGCTTGCTTTTTGGTCTGTATGCAGGTGCGATTCTAATTATGATGATCTATAACCTATTCCTAAGCATATCAACAAAAGGGGGAGGCTATACATTCTACATTATATATATTCTGTTTGTCGGCTTAACACAGGCGATGTTTCAGGGATATGCATTTATGTACCTGTGGCCGGGAAGTCCATGGATGGCGAGGTACAGCTCTGTAATTATACCGGTATTATCCGGACTTTCCACCATTGCATTTATCCGGACGTTCTTAAAAACCAAAAGGAATGCACCAAAACTGGACCGCGGGATTGATATTGTCATCATCCTGTATCTTGTTGGTTTGATTGTCGGCTTGGTTAATATTCATTTCGGCGCCATGTTTCTTCAGACGATGGCATCCATCGGCATCATATATGTGTTGTATGTGATCAATCAGATCCGGAGAAGTGGACATCGTCCGGCAAAGTTTATTTTTATTGCTTTCTCGTTGTTTTTCCTGAGTGTCATCCTATTTGTACTCCGTAACTTTAACGTGCTTCCCTATAATAATTTCACTTCGCATATACTGGAAATAGGGTCAATAGTGGAGATTTCACTGTTGTCCTTTGCCCTAGCCGACCGGATCAATTTTTATCGGCGTGCAAAGGAAAAATCACAGGCACAGGCATTGCGTGTCTTTCAAAAGAATGCGCAGATCATCCGCGAACAGAATGTGTTTTTGGAAACAGAAGTAAATAAGCGAACGGCAGATTTATTGTTGGCAAATCAGAGCTTGGAGGAGGCGATGACTGATCTTAAGCAGACGCAGACACAATTGGTGGAATCTGAAAAGCTGGCCTCGTTGGGTATGCTGACGGCCGGTATCGCACATGAGATTAACAATCCCATTAATTTTGTAACCGCAAGTGTGAAGCCGTTGAGTAGGGATGTGGATCAGCTCATTGAAGCGATGGAAACAATAGAAGGAGTCGGATTAAGCGATCAACCACCCGAACAGAAAGCGATTTCTATAGCCGAATACAAAGAAGAGATTGACTATGATTATCTTCGGGATGAGATCAACCTATTATTGAAGGGAATCGAGGAGGGTGCTATGCGCACTGCGGAGATTGTGAAAAGTCTGCGGGTATTTTCAAGGGTAGATGAAGATGATTTGAAATTCGCGGACGTTAATTTAGGGCTTGAGTCTACGCTGGTTATCATTAACAGCCTCTATAAGGAAAAGATCGAAGTAATACGTGATTTTGGCGACATACCGTATATCGAATGTTTTCCAAGTAAGCTGAACCAGGTTTTCCTGAATCTCCTAACGAACGCGATTCATGCCGTGGACGAGAAATTTCAGGGGGCTCCGGGGGGTAGGATCCTGGTAAGCACCTCTTGCGATGAGCAGCATGTGCTCATCAAGGTAACGGATAACGGTATCGGAATCAAAGAAGACCTGAAAACTAAGATTTTCGATCCATTTTTTACTACGAAGGATGTGGGGGAGGGTACTGGACTGGGGCTTGCCATCGTTTCTCAGACAATCATTAAACACAACGGCGACATTAACTTTGTCAGTGACGAAAATATGGGGGGGTGCGAATTTATTATAACTTTACCAATCACACAGCCATCAGTTTTAAGAGATGCTGACACGAATAGCGTAGAAGACGAAGCGTAATTGTGCCGGAAGACCGTCGTTTATTTACGATAATAGTTTCTGCCGCAATAAGAATTCAAGTTGTTCATTAGTCACGGACAACTGCTCATTCTCTTCCTGCATTTTCTTTTTTTCCAGGTAAGCCATGTAAGCCTTTTGAATGGTGTCGTCCAATTCAGTTTCGTTCCAGGGCTTGTTTAGGTAATGGAAGATCTTGCCTTTATTTATCGCATCGATTACCGCTGCCATATCCGTATAACCGGTTAGCAGAATCCGAATCGGCTCCGGGTATATCGGAATAATTTGTTCCAAAAATTCAACCCCGGTCATTTTTGGCATTCGCTGGTCCGTAATGATGATATCAAATTGCTTCTCTTTTAGCATCTCAATGGCATCCTGCCCGCTCAAGGCTGTTTCAATGGCATACTTGGTCCTGAACGAGGCTTTGAAAGAGATTAGGTTATGCTCCTCGTCATCAACAAACAAAATTCTGATTTTTGGTAGACCCATAACACAATATATTAGCAACGGTATATTTAACCAGCCATTATAATGCCAAACTTATAGAAAAATGTTTTTATATGCAATTCTATTTGGCAGGAGTTGCGTTAAAAATGATATTTTTTTAATCCACTGCCAGCAGCCTATTGAGGCTGTCCTGCAATAACCCGATCTTGGCTTCCGCGTCGACTTTCTTTTGTTGCTCATTTGCCACAATTTCCGCTTTGGCATTTTGTACAAAACGCTCATTTGACAGCTTGGCATTTACGGATTTCAGGAAGCCGTTGAGGTATTCAATTTCTTTGGTGAGTCGCTGTTTTTCGGCTTCAGCATCAATATTCTGGGCAACGTCTACATAAAACTCATCCTGACCGATCAGAAAACCGGTGGCTCCGGTAGCTTTTTCGTCAGAAAAAGTGATCGTCGCTGTGTTAGCCAGCTTTTCGATACAAGCAGCGTAACGGCCATAATCCATTTCGGAGTGCGTGTGAATAGCCAGCGGCAATGCCGTCTTTGGGGATATGTGCTTGGCATTCCGCAGATTTCTTATTTCGGATATAGCCTGTTGTACTAAATTAAATTCATTGAGGTTGTTTTCGTCAAATAGCCCCCCCAGTGGATAGGTGGCCACAATACAGCAGTCAAGTTTGTCGCGTTTTCCGAACAGTTCATCGTGCCAGAGTTCTTCGCTGATAAACGGCATAAACGGATGAATAAGCTTTAATAGCTGTTCAAAATGATACTTGGTAGCCTCATACGTCTCGTTGGCGATAGGCTGTTGGTACGCCGGCTTTACTAATTCGAGATACCATGAACAGAAGTCGTCCCAAATGAGTTTATAGGAAGTCATCAGCGCGTCTGATATCCGGTAGTGGAAAAAGTGATCATCAATCTCTGCCAATGCCTGATTAAATCGATTGGCGAACCAACGGCCGGCTTCCTGCTGGGCTGCAGTCTGAGGGATGTCCGCGACTTCCCAACCCTTGACTAAACGGAATGCATTCCAGATTTTATTGGCAAAATTACGCCCCTGCTCACAATAAGATTCATCAAACATCAGGTCGTTACCGGCAGGGGAGGATAGCAGCATGCCCACCCGTACGCCGTCGGTGCCGTATTGTTCCATCAGCTGGATCGGATCCGGTGAATTTCCCAGCGACTTGGACATTTTGCGACCCAGTTTGTCTCGGACGATGCCGGTGAGGTATACGTTGCGGAAGGGAGGCTTGCCGGTATATTCATGTCCGAAGATGAGCATCCGGGCAACCCAGAAAAAGAGGATTTCGGGGGCGGTTACCAAGTCGTTGGTCGGGTAGTAGTAACGGATATCGGCATTATCTGGATGGGCGATCCCGTCAAATACCGACATCGGCCATAAACCGGAGGAAAACCAAGTGTCCAGTACATCATCTTCCTGTCGGATGCTATCCGTTGATTTTCCTTCCGCAATAAACAAAGCCTTGGCTTCTTCTTCCGTTTTGGCTACTACCCATTGATTTTGGTCATTATACCAGGCGGGAATGCGCTGTCCCCACCACAACTGCCGACTGATGGTCCAGTCCTTGATGTTCTCCATCCAATGACGGTAGGTATTGATGAATTTATCCGGTATAAGCTTGACGTCACCCTTAACGACGTACTCCAGCGCAGGTTTGGCCACCTCCTGCATCCGGCAGAACCATTGCATGGATAGCCGCGGTTCAATAGCGGCATCCGTGCGTTCAGAAAACCCTACCTGCGACGTGTAAGGTTCAATTTTTTCCAGGTGACCGGCTTCATCGAGGAGCTTTACAATTTCCCGGCGTGCGGCAAAACGATCGAGGCCAATTAGGATTTCCGCTCGCTCGTTCAATGTGCCGTCATCATTCAGGATGTCGATAACCTCCAGGTTGTGACGTTGCCCAAGTTCGTAATCGTTCAGGTCGTGCGCCGGCGTCACTTTAAGACAACCGGTTCCGAAAGTGGTATCCACGTAAGTGTCTTCAATTACCGGAATCTCGCGGTTAATCAGTGGTACGAAGACTTTCTTTCCTTTTAAATGGCGGTAACGCGTATCGTCGGGGTTAATACATACCGCTGTATCGGCCATAATTGTTTCGGGACGTGTCGTTGCGATGGTCAATGAAGCCGGTCCGCCGGCTGCGTCCCGAACTGTGTAGCGGATATAATAGAGCTGTTGATTGACTTCTCGACGGATAACCTCTTCATCCGACAGCGCGGTCCGGCCCTGGGGGTCCCAGTTAACCATGCGTACTCCGCGGTAAATGTAGCCTGCACGGTACAAGCGGATGAAGGTATCGATAACGGCATCGCTAAGCGTAGGATCCATCGTAAATTTCGTTCGGTCCCAGTCGCACGAAGCACCCAGTTTTTCCAGTTGTTTCAGGATGATGCCGCCATATTTTTCCTTCCATTCCCATGCATATTCCAGGAACGCTTCGCGGGTCAAGTCTTTTTTATTGATGCCCCGCTCGCGGAGCATCGCCACAACCTTGGCTTCCGTTGCAATGGATGCGTGATCCGTACCCGGTACCCAGCAGGCGTTCTTGCCCTGCATGCGCGCGCGACGGATCAGGACATCCTGGATAGTATTGTTGAGCATATGTCCCATGTGAAGCACACCGGTGACATTAGGAGGGGGCATCACAATGGTATATGGTTCACGCCCGTCGGGGACCGAACGGAAAAAACCATTATCCATCCAATAGCTATACCATTTGTCTTCGGCTTCTTTGGGATTATATGTTTTTGCTATGCTCATGTATTCGCGATTTTGGACGCAAAATTAGCGAATTTAACGGAGATTAACGGCTTCATCTGTATATTACGTACTTTTGCAGACACGCTTATTCAATGCCTATGGTGTATGTGCTTTTCAGCGCACTATGCAGTGTCGCAGTTTCGGTTATCCTTAAGCTGGCCCGCCGCTATTCGGTTGATTCGCGACAGCTTATCGTGTGGAATTATCCGGTAGCCACTGGCCTTACCTGGCTTTTACTTGATCCGGTCTTTACCGGTTTCCAGCCGGAGGCGCTGCCGTGGCTCCTGTACCTTGTGCTGGCGTTCCTGTTGCCTGGAATTTTTCTGGCCATTGCGGCATCTATACACTATACTGGAATTGTGCGTACGGAAATCGCGCAACGACTGTCATTGTCCATCGCATTATTGGCGGCGTTTTGGCTGTTTGGCGAAACCGTCGACGGAGGGAAGCTGACAGGCATCGGACTGGGGTTCGCTGCTATCGCATGTTGCATTGGCTGGCACAAGCGAAGCCGCAGGCCAGGGAATGATACCGTTAAGGCATGGGTGTACCCATTGGTGGTCTTTTTCGGTATGGGGATCATTGATGTCTTTTTTAAACAGGTAGCCCAGCATCGTGAAATTCCTTATACGACATCCATGCTGTTGGTATTTGCACTGGCTACCCTGATTTCGCTGGGCTACATGGTTTACCACACCACGACGGGGAAGGGTCGGTTTTCGGTTGCGGCCGTTTTTTGGGGGCTGTTGCTGGGCATATTCAATTTTGGCAATATCCTGCTATACATGCGAGCCCACAGGGCGCTGTCGGAAAACCCTTCCGTTGTGTTTTCTGCAATGAATATCGGTGTGATCGCCTTGGGAGCGTTGGTAGGCGTCTTTGTTTTTAACGAAAAATTATCGGTATTAAATAAAATTGGAATGGCTTTGGCGATCGTAGCCGTACTTGTCATCGCATATTTATGAGCGCAACATCTTACCGGACAATTGACGCGTCTACGGAAGGACTGTTCAGGGACAAGGGAAGCAAGTTTATTGCTTATGCCTATCCCATTCACAGTGACCAGGAAGTAAAAGACAGGCTCTCGGCATTAAAACTACATCATCCCAAGGCCCGTCACCATTGCTGGGCATACCGGCTCACGCCCGATCGGACGGTATTCCGATTGAACGACGACGGGGAGCCCACGGGAACAGCCGGAAGACCCATACTCAACACCTTGCTTTCCCATGACGTAACCAATATCATGGTGGTTGTGGTCCGTTATTTCGGCGGTACGCTCCTCGGTGTACCCGGCCTTATCAATGCCTATAAAACAGCTGCACAGGAGGCACTTACGGCGGCTAATATCATTGAACTTACCGTCAACGACCGCTTTGTATTGGCGTTTGATTACCCGCAGCTTAACCAGGTCATGCGTATTATAAAAGAAGGCGGATTGAAACTTATCAAACAGAATTTCGACAATCGTTGTACCGTAACAATGGAAATACCCAGGGCGCAGAAGGCGGCTATCCTGCATAAGCTGAATAACATAGCAGATCTGATCATCACTGAAGTAGGCACATCCGGTGTCGGGTAGGTTTAATTTGCTTAATCTGTCACATTTGCTTAAATTTGGATCAAACGGTATGTGCCCGATGACCTAAATGATGAAAGTTATCCGCTGTTTCTGGCCTCTGTTTGTTGCGGCAGGACTGATTTACCTGTTTGGTAACGCCTGGGGTACGATTCCACCGATGGGTAAGTTGTTGAGCCCGTTTCATGGCTATCTGCAAAATGCGGAGACAGCAGTGCCGTCGGGGAAAATGGAATTGGCAGTGGATGGACTGAAGGAAGCTGTGACAATTTGGTACGACGATAATGCCGTGCCCCACATTTTTGCACAGAACGATGAGGACCTGTATTTTGCCCAAGGGTATGTTGTTGCGCGGGACCGCCTGTGGCAGATGGAATTTTATACGCTGGTAGCGGCTGGCCGCCTGACGGAGATTGTGGGCGACGCCGCGTTGGCGTTTGACCGCAAAAATAGGCGGATGGGAATGGCCCGATCCGCAGCTACCATAGCCGAAAAACTGAAAACTGACACCTTGTCCAATAAAATAGCCACGGCTTATGCGGCGGGGGTCAATGCCTACGTCGACCAATTACGCTATCGGTCGTTACCGATCGAATACAAACTGTTAAACTATTCCCCGGAACACTGGTCGCCCGAGAAGACCATCTTAATGCTAATGAACATGCGGAATACGTTGAACGGGGGCAGTAACGATGACCGGTTGACGAATGTGCTGGCCGCATATGGCCCAGATGTAATTGCCGACCTGTTTCCGGATTATCCGGGGGTAGAATCGCCTGTTATTCCTGTAGGCACGCCCTGGGAATTTACTCCCCTGACCACTCCTCCGGTACCGGACACGACCTGGGCAATCCCCGGAGATCAGCGGATGGCCATGGGAACAGCCGCTCCACGGCCAGAGGTTGGCAGCAACAACTGGGCCGTACACGGCAGCCGTACCGCCTCGGGCCTTCCGCTGTTGGCCAATGATCCGCACCTGCAGCTGACACTGCCGTCTATCTGGTATCAGATGCAGTTGTCGGCTCCGGGGGTAAATGTATATGGGGTAGCATTGCCCGGTACACCGGCCATCATCATCGGGTTCACGAAAGACATTGCATGGGGGGTTACCAATGTAGGGTCGGATGTGATGGATTTTTACCGCATACGGTTCCGAGACAGCACGCGTCGGGAATACTGGCATGATGATTCTTGGAAGCCGGTTGTCTTCCACACGGAAACATTCAGCATAAAGGGCAGCGCCATAGTGCGGGATACCGTACTGTATACCCACCATGGGCCGGTAGTGAACCAGGGTAGCGAAGCGTCAGTAGGTAATATCCCTGCAGGTTATGCCATGCGCTGGATAACCAATGAAACCGACGGCTCGGACATGTTGACGTTCCATTACCTGAACCGGGCAAAGGACTATGACGACTACCGTCAGGCGCTGACTTATTTTGTGGCGCCGGCGCAGCATTTTATTTTTTCGAGCAACGGGAACGATATCGCCATTACATCCAACGGCAGATTGCCATTGAAATGGGAAGGGCAGGGAAAATACTTGTTGGACGGCACCCGCGCCAGTCACGATTGGCAGGGGTGGATTCCCGCGAGCCAGAACCCGACGGTAAAAAACCCACCCGCTGGCTTTCTGAGCTCGGCCAATCAGTTTCCTACGGATACCACCTACCCATATTACCTCGACTGGAAATTTACCCACTCCAGCCGTGCACTCCGTATTAACGAACGGTTGGCTGCCATGAGCGGAGCCAATGCAGATAGTCTACGCCGGCTGCAGAACGATAATTTTAATGTGGATGCGCGGCGGATCTTACCTACGTTGATCCCAGTTTTAGCGTCAATTGACAGCATACGTAAACTTTCCGAATTTACCGTGTTAAGCGAATGGAATTACCGCAACGATGCGCAGGAAACAGGTGCTTCCATTTTTGAATACTGGATTCCCGAATTACGGCGGGCACTGTGGGATGACGAATTTCCGATGGCCGGGCAGATGCTATATCCGAGCCTTGATCGCACGTTTTCGCTGATTGAAAATGACCCGGTAGCCAGCTGGTTTGATAATACTCACACCAGCACGAGTATTGAATCCATGAGTGATGTTGTTGCTCAAAGCTTTATGGCTGCACTCCATAAGCTACGTGAACAGTTTGGCCCATTGTCTTCGAATGACTGGGCTTGGACACATGTAAAACATACGAAGATTATGCATTTGGTACCCGCGTTTACGTCATTTGGGCGGACGGGTATCCAAACCGGCGGTGGCGGAGAGGTAATCAATGCAACAACGGCCACACACGGTCCATCGTGGCGGATGGTGGTCCAGCTGGATCGCGATTGGCCAACGGCATACGGATTATATCCAGGCGGCCAATCAGGCAATCCCGGGAGCCCTTTTTACGACAATATGATTGATCGATGGGCAACCGGAAAATTAGATACATTGCTATTTATAAAAGATTTAAAATCAATACCTAAACAAATAATGTATCAGTTTTCACTGAAACCCAAGCGGCAATGATCGGATTATACCTGTTGATATTGGTTGTTGGTGCAATAGCATCTTATGTCGGCCCATGGTGGGCCATTGCACCGGTCTGCTTTATCCTGTGTTGGTGGAAAGGGAAGACGGCGGTAGCCGCATATTGGATTTCTGTAGCCGGTGGCGTCAGTATCTGGCTGACGTATGCATTGTATCTGCACACTGCTGCCGAAGTCGACTTGAGCAGTCGCGTGGCGGGAATCTTTCCGGCTGGGCTGGGAATGGACGGGATACCCGGTATAATCCCGCTTACCTTCCTGGCGGTACTGATTGTTGGTCTGGTGAGCGGTTTCTCCGGTTTAGCGGGGATACGTGCGCGGGCATTTATCAACCGTTCATAGCGATGAACTCATTAATGACTCTTAAGCACTTCAAATAATGCCTTTCCTTTCAGCAGACACTCGTTGTATTCCCTGTGTGGATCTGCATTCCCGGTGATAGCTCCGCCGGTATGGAATGATAGGTATCCATTTTCTGCATTATATAGCATGGTGCGAATGACCACACTGAAATCAAAATTACCCATCGGGCTGAAGTAGCCGATCGCGCCGGAATAAATACCCCGCCTGCTATACTCGTAGCGGTCTATCAGTTTCATGGCGCTGATTTTCGGAGCGCCCGTCATTGATCCCGGTGGAAAGGTGTCGCGGATAGCGGTCGTTGATGATAATCCGTCGCGTAACTGGCAAGTGACCGTCGACACGAGTTGGTGTACCTGTTTGAAACTATGTACCTGCAGCAATTCAGTTGCCTTTACGGTGCCGGGCTGTGCACTCCGGGTAAGGTCGTTGCGCACCAGGTCAACAATCATGATGTTTTCACTGATTTCCTTGGGGCTCGCCAGCAGGGCGTCCTTTAATTGCTGGTCTTCTTCTGCATTTTTTCCGCGCGGAGCCGTGCCTTTAATAGGCTGTGATAGTAGCGTGCTACCATTTTTTGAAAGGAACCGTTCGGGTGATGCTGACAGGATGTATTTCTGGCCGTATTTAAAAAAACAGGAAAACGGTGTCGGTGATAATTCGTTCAGTTTGCGATACGCTTCCAGGGGCCGTAAAGATGTGTGTTCCGAATAAAATTCCTGACAGAGGTTCACTTCGTAAATGTCACCTTGCTGGATATGCCGCTGCATATTGGAAAAGGCTTCAAAATAAGCGGATCGGTTCATGCGGTATTGCAAATGTCCATGAAATTCCACCGGCGCATTGATTACCTCGGTTTGGATAATCTCCTGATAGATGGCCTGTGGCTTGGCGCCCTTGATTTCCACGTTATACCGTCCGATGAGCAATACCGTCGCTGGAACAAAAAAATAAGCGTCCGGAAAGCCCGTATGGTTGGGGTGCCGGGATTCCAGTCCTTCGATCTCATTCTTTAAATCGTAACCCAGGAATCCCGGTAGCCAGGTTCGTGGATGGGCATCAATGAATTCCTGCAGCTTTTCAAAGGTGTTGTCTCCGTCGGAAACAAAAGAGGCAGACTCACCTACGGCGAGGAATACGTGAAGGTTACCATACTGATCCCGATAGTTATTGGAATCCAGATAACAGGCACAATCGAACCCGGAAGCCCATTGCAACGCCTTTTGAATGAATGTGTCGCTGTCGTCGAGGTGG
This sequence comes from Parapedobacter lycopersici, assembly GCF_040395035.1. Classification (GTDB taxonomy): domain Bacteria; phylum Bacteroidota; class Bacteroidia; order Sphingobacteriales; family Sphingobacteriaceae; genus Parapedobacter; species Parapedobacter lycopersici_A. The sequence continues at coordinate 17,537 of NZ_JBEBRB010000048.1, forward strand.
TATGCCGATGATACCATTGTTCAATTAACTCAATAAAAGCGTTTGCTTGCGGTCGGGGCCTACGGAAAGATACTTAATGGGTACGCCGAGGTGCTCTTCAAGGTAACGGATGTATGCCTGTAATGTCGACGGGATCTGTTTTTCGTCAGTAATTCCGCATAAGTCTTCGTTCCATCCTGCTAGCTGTTCATACACTGGTTCCGGTTTCAGACTGATGATATCGTAAGGCATATAGTCAATTTTTTCGCCGTTCTGGATATAATGTGTGCAGACATAGATCTGCTCAAAACCACTCAACACATCAGCCTTGGTCATTACCAGCTCGGTAACCCCATTGAGCATGATGGCATATTTCAGTGCCGGCAGGTCGATCCAGCCGGTCCGCCGCGCACGTCCGGTGGTAGCACCGAATTCGTGCCCCAGCTGCCGGAGTTTCTCACCGGTTTCATTTTCCAGTTCAGTAGGGAAGGGACCACCGCCCACACGGGTGCAGTAGGCCTTGAAAATACCAATTACCTGTCCGATCTTGGCGGGGGCAATACCCAGCCCGGTACAGGCGCCCGCTGTTGTGGTATTCGATGAGGTGACGAAAGGATAGGATCCAAAATCAATGTCGAGCAACGTGCCCTGCGCTCCTTCGGCCAGCACCCGTTTTCCTTCGCGGAGGTATTGGTTAACGAGGTGTTCGCTGTCTACATGCGGAATAGACTTAAGGAATTCCACGGCTTCAAAAAATGCGGTCTCCCGGTCCGAGAAATCGGGGATCTCACCGTAATGTGCCAGGATTGATTTATGCTTATCCACCAGCTTCCGGTACCTGTCCATGAAATCTGGCAGGGTAGTATCGCCCACGCGGAGGCCATTCCGGCCGGTTTTATCCATGTAGGTCGGGCCAATCCCTTTCAGGGTCGATCCAATCTTGCCAGCGCCCATTTTGCTTTCCGAAGCAGCATCCAGTAGTTGATGCGTGGGCAGTATCAGGTGTGCTTTTCTTGCAATAACCAGTTTTCCCGCGGTCACGGGATCGAAACCGTTTTGTTTAAGGGCGTCCAGTTCCCGCTTGAGGATGATGGGGTCGATAACCACGCCATTGCCAATGAGGTTGAGCGTTTCCGGATTGAATATTCCGGATGGAATGGTGTTCAATACATATTTCTGGCCATCAAATTCGAGCGTGTGTCCCGCATTCGGGCCGCCTTGGAACCGAGCGATTAAATCATATTTCGGACAAAGTACATCAACGATTTTTCCTTTACCTTCATCGCCCCATTGCAGGCCCAAAAGCACATCAACTTGCATATTTTTTTCGTATTGAAAATTGAAATCCTATTCTAATCCGCACCCGGACAAACCCGGAGCAAAGCTAACATAATTTTAATATTCTCCGAGGTTTAAATCGAAAAGCGTGTCCTGTCTGTCATTTGTCAATCGTTGGTGCCTGTGTATACCGGGAGGTGGTCTGCCAGGGCTGTTCAGTGCGCCGTTGCCAACACGTCATCCGTTGCTGTCGGAACCGCGTTTTTCTTTGCAGCGCAATCGCTACACACGCCATACAGGTTTAGGGAGTGGTGTTTAATGTCGAATTTCAGAAGGTCGCCCATCATGCTTTGAATCTGATGGATCCGGGGATCGCAGAACTCGACAACTTTTCCGCATTCGATGCAGATAATATGGTCGTGTTGCTTATATCCATATGATTTTTCAAATTGGGCCATGTTTTTGCCAAACTGGTGTTTGGTAACCAAATCACACGAAACGAGTAATTCCAGCGTATTGTATACCGTAGCACGGCTCACCCGGTATTTTTTGTTTTTCATGTGGATATATAACGATTCCACATCAAAATGATCATTGCGCGAATAAATTTCTTCGAGAATAGCGTAGCGTTCCGGTGTTTTCCGGAGGCTTTTGTTTTCCAGGTACGCCTCGAAAATTTTCTTTACCGTCTGGTAGTTTTCCGTTTGAGTCATCATCCGAAAGTTTAATGTACAAATTTACATAAACTCGCTTGGATATGCAAGTTTGCGATCACGTGCATATCCAAGCGGTTTCAACATTCCGGATCGTTCCGCGGGCGTCATGTGAAAACCTCACAACTTGCACAGCAGGCATCCGTCATTAACGGTCCCAAAATGGAGGCGGCTCGATACCCAGATCACGTAGGTAAACATATCCCTGTCCGCGGTGATGGACTTCGTTATCGATAAAATAACACAAGTGCCACCAAAGCTGCCCTTGCCATTGGCCGAAAGCAATGTCGGTTTCCTGAAAGCGCCCGGGCCTCAGCCGTGTCCAAACGGTGTTGATGTATCCGGTGCTCCAGTCCCATAAGTCCAGAATTCCCTGTTTTGTGGTTGGCGCAGGATCCGGTCCGTCGGTCCCTAGCAGCGCCGGCAATTCCTTCCATTCGGCAGCAGCAATGCCGTGTGCACCCGTTGCCGCCATCCGGTTCAATTCCATGGCCAGCTCGGCAAATGTGCGCATTCCGCCAATCGAATGGGAGAAAAGTTTATCTTCAGGAAATGCCTCGATTACCCGACGAGTAAGGCTGCGGTGCCCCTGCCAATGATCCAATGCCTGTGCGGAGGTGAAAATCGTGTCCCCTATGGTGCGCTGTGTTGTCATTTTTATTGTTTTTGATGAATGGAACAAAGAAACACTGCGCCGCTGACAACCCTATGGCAGCTGCTGGTTTACAAAAAAGGAAATTCCGTTAGTCGGTCCGTTTTCCAGATTTTTAAGGGATATTTTTCTGCATAGGCATTAATCAGCTGCATCATGTAGTGGGTGCCAGTATAGCGGGTCAGCGAAGCCTTAAGTGTTTCGGTGTCGAGGAATGAATCCGGGCCGGAAGGAAAATATCCCATGCCATATAAATTACCGTTTTCAATCCATATACAGCTTTTTTCATTTCTGCTTCGTCCCTGGTCAATCACTACAAAATTAGCGTTGGTACGTTGCAGCCCGCGGAGTGCCGCCCGGAGCCGCTCGTTGTGTTGTTCGGGGGGCACCGCATGTGGACTGACGGCATGAAGGCTCGCTGGACCTCCGAAGGAACAGTATCGCCGGTCAAGTTCAAATTCGTTAATCAACGCATGCAGCGAATTAACAGCGTCCATCTGGCGGTAAAACACTTGCACAGGTGGGTGACCTTTGCCATATTTTCCTACAGCAAGCCGCAGGTAACCCTGCTGGTCTTCATACATGTATAAGGCAAATTTGGGTTCAAAACGCTTCAGCGCCCGATTGTATGCTGGCCAAAGTCGTTTAATTTCGGTAGCTTCCAACAAAAGTGCCATCAATTCGGTGCCACAGGATTCGTGGGTAACGGAATGGATGTGACGCAGGAATTGCTGGCGCTGCGGGTTGGGATTATGTCCGGTAAAATGAGCGGTTACGCGGTTGTGGATATTCAAAGCTTTGCCGACGTAAATCACCTTCCCGGTTTTATCTCTGAAATAATAGACGCCCGTACTGTGGGGTAGCCGGTCTACCTGTTCCTTTGACAAGTTGGGAGGGAGTTGCTGATGTCCTGACGTTTTTTTAAGCATTTCCCGGATGGTACCTGCGGTATCCCATTCTAGCAGTTTGGTGAACAGTATTGCGGTAGCCGCTGCATCTCCGCCCGCACGGTGCCGGTGAGTGATCGGTATCTCCAGCGCATCACATAACCGACCAAGGCTGTAAGAGGCTAAACCTGGCCGGATTTTTCGGCTCATCCGCACGGTACAGAGTTTAGGGGCTGCATAGGTGTAGCCGGCTGTCTGAAGGTGATGCTTGATAAACGAATAATCAAAATTGACGTGATGGGCAACAAATATACGGCCATTCAGCAGGTCGAAGATCCGCCGGGCCACTTCGTTGAATGCCGGGGCGTTGGCCACCAGTTCGTTATTTATGCCCGTAAGTGCCTGGATGGATAATGGGATGGCACATTGGGGGTTAATCAATGTTTCAAAGCGTTCCACTACGTTTTGCCCATCGTGAATGAGGATGGCAACCTCCGTGATTCCACTCCCCGCGGCGTACCCGCCGGTTGTTTCGATATCCACAATGGCATATTCCAGTATATTGATGGCGGTGCTGCTCATTTTATGCTGTAAAAGTACTAAAATAATTAGTTATTTACTAAGCTGTATTTTGGTTTACTTATTGTTTCCTGTCTTCGAGATGGCTTCGGACCGGCTAGGGGTTAGCTTCGGACCTTGGTCGCACCTTGGTCGGTCCTTCTTCGAGTTGGCTTCGGGATTTTCTCGACCAAGGTCCGAAGCCGATCCCTCGCTGTTTCAGAAACATAGCCCGGGCGGTAGCAAGGACCGGGCTCCGATTTTCCTGATGGTGGTAACTCAAAGTAGATTAAAGACTACGATTTTTATGTGTATTAGCTAGACTTCCCGAGATGCCGGCAGGAGGATGCAGCTATCACGGACGAAAACGGGAAAGCGACCGTTTCATTTTACACAGCTGACCGTTCGGGAAGCTATTCGATCCGAATGGAGGGGATGGACGGCGAAGGAAATTTCGGTCTCCTTTACGAGCAACTCCGGGTCGGGAATTAAGGAAAGGCGTATTTACAGCTTATTGGTATCCCAGCAGCCGGAGTACCTGTTTGCTGTT
>NZ_JBEBRB010000049.1:0-21110 GCF_040395035.1 Parapedobacter lycopersici
GGTGTTTGGTCGAAGCTTGGTCGGGCGGTTATCGGGAAAATGTCAACCAAGCTTCGACCAAGCTTCAACCAAGCACTGACGGAGCTTCAAACAAACACCGAACGAGTTCCGAAGCCAACCCCTAGCCGGTCCGGAGCCGACCACTGGCCGGTCTGAGGTCAGCTCCCCGTCCTACGCTGCGCCGTACCGTACACCATTGATCCGCTCCATCCGTAAATGTTTTAAATTGCCGATCAGTCAATTTTTTCTATTTTTGGTAGCCAAAGCACAAAACGGATATGAGCGACAGACTAAAGATAGGTATTTCCATCGGCGATGTAAATGGTATCGGATTGGAGGTGATCATTAAAACATTGATGGACAGTAGAATATTGGAGTATTTTACCCCGATTGTTTACGGAAACACCAAAGTAACCTCTTTTCACCGCAAGGCATTGGGGATAAACGATTTCAGTTTTCAGGTGATTGATACGCCGGAACAGGCAAATGACAAACGTCCCAATTTAATTAATTGCTGGCAGGAAGATGTACAGATTAACCTGGGAGAAGAAAATGAGATAGGGGGGAAGTATGCATTCCTTTCACTGAAACACGCTACCGACGACCTGCTGGAAGGCAAACTGGATGCATTGGTAACGGCCCCCATCAACAAACATAATATCCAGCAGGAAGGATTCTCATTTCCGGGGCATACCGAATACCTGCAATCCCGTACGCAGTCGGGAGACGTGCTGATGTTTATGGTAAGCGACGACCTCCGGGTGGGCGTAGTTACCGGACATGTGCCAGTGAAGGATATTGCCGCCGGCATCAGCGAGGCAGGTATTGTCGCCAAATTGAAATTGATGAACGAAAGCCTCAAAAAGGATTTCTGGGTTGAAAAGCCAAAAATTGCCGTATTGGGCTTGAATCCACATGCCGGGGATCACGGACTGATTGGTACGGAAGATGGGGAGATCGTGACGCCAGCTGTAGAAAGGGCAAAGCAGGAGGGCGTATTCTGCTTTGGACCGTATGCGGCTGACGGCTTTTTTGCCGAGGATACCTACACGAAATTCGACGCAGTATTGGCTATGTATCACGATCAGGGATTGATCCCGTTTAAGCATATCGCTTCGCGGAGCGGGGTGAACTATACCGCCGGGCTTCCGATTGTCCGTACGTCACCTGACCACGGTACCGGATACGATATTGCAGGCAAGAATGTCGCATCTGAGGCTTCGTTCCGGGAGGCCATATTTGCTGCCGTCCATATTGTGCAGCGGAGGAGGGAACAGGAAGTGTTGTTGGAAAACCCATTGGTGGCGCGGCGCCTGGCACGCGACCGGGATTAATGCGCATGTATGAGTGATTGGCTGGCAAACCCCATTTTTTCGCTGCTAAGTACGGTTGCCGCAGAAAGCGGCGTGGAATGCTACGTAATTGGCGGCTTTGTGCGCGACCGACTGATGAATCGTGGCGTAGCGAATGATATTGATGTCGTCGTAGTGGGCAGCGGTATTGAATTTGCACAACGGGTAGGTAAAGCATTGGACACGAAGGTTAACGTCTATAAAAACTTCGGGACGGCCATGCTGGGCTATGGCGATCTCCAGATTGAGTTTGTGGGTGCCCGACGGGAGTCGTACCGGGCGGATTCACGTAAGCCATTGGTGGAGGATGGCACACTGGAGGATGACCAGAACCGGCGCGATTTTACCATCAATGCGATGGCGCTGTCGTTGAATAAGCCGGACTTTGGCCGATTGCTCGACCCTTTTGACGGCGTAGCTGATCTTCAGCGCCGGGTGATTCGTACCCCGCTCGATCCAAATGAAACGTTTTCTGATGACCCGCTGCGGATGATGCGGGCCATTCGTTTCGCTACTCAGCTTAATTTTAAAATAGATATCAGGGCTATCCGGGCCATAGCAACTAACAAGGAGCGGATAAAAATCATTTCACGTGAGCGTGTTATTGATGAATTGAACAAGATTGTATTGGCTGATAAGCCATCGATCGGATTCAATTACCTTTTTGATACCGGACTCCTGCGGTTGATTTTTCCGGCGATGGCCAATTTGCATGGCGTGGAAGTAGTCAATGGAAAAGGGCACAAAGATAATTTTTACCACACGCTGGAAGTGCTGGACAATGTGACGGAACTGGGGGGCGATCTCTGGCTCCGCTGGGCAGCTATCATGCACGACATTGCCAAACCGGCGACCAAACGCTTTGACCAACGACACGGTTGGACATTTCACGGGCACGAAGACCGGGGTGCGCGGATGGTACCGAAGTTGTTTGCCGAGCTTAAACTTCCGCTGAATGAAAAGATGAAATTCGTGCAGAAGCTGGTCCTGCTCCACCTGAGGCCTATCGTGCTGGCACAGGACGTTGTTACTGATTCTGCGGTGCGGCGGCTGCTGTTTGAGGCCGGCGATGATATTGACGACCTGATGATGCTCTGCCATGCCGATGTAACGACCAAGAACGACTATAAAAAGAAAAAATACCGACAGAACTTTGAATTGGTTAAACAGAAACTCCGCGATGTGGAGGAACGCGACCAGATCCGGAATTGGCAGCCGCCGGTAACGGGGGAGGATATTATGGATGCGTTCGGACTAAAGCCGGGCCGGATTGTTGGCGTCATTAAAAATGCGCTCCGGGAAGCCATTTTAGAAGGTGAAATAGCCAATAACCGAGAAGATGCATTCCGGTTTATCATCACAAAGGGAGAATCGCTGGGACTAACAGCAAAAGGTTAGGATTTCAAAATTCCTATTATTTTCTGATATTCGCATTTATTACAAAAACAGACACTTCGAGATATTATGGCTATTTATCGGTTTAGGATTTCTTTTGAGGATTACGATGATGTATTGCGGGAGATCGACATATTGCCCAAACAGACCTTTCTGGATCTGCACCGGGCGTTACACACGGCTACCGGTTACAATCCCGAGGTATCTTCGTCATTTTATGTCAGCAATGACCAATGGAAGAAGGGAGATGAAATCGCTTATCTACCGAATGCACGAAAAGCGGAACGCGGAGTTATCCTGATGGAGAACTCACGTCTTAATCGGTTTATTGATGATCCGCACCAGAAGTTTTATTACGTGTACAATTTTGACCGTCCGTTTGATTTCCATGTACAGCTGATCAAAATACTCAAAGAGGAAGAGGGAAAAGCGTACCCTGCGCTATTCAGAAGTGTCGGACAGGTGCCGAAACTGCCCGGAGCTGTCGTCGTTCCCGGTGAGTCGGCGAAAAAAGAAGATGAGTACGATTTCCTGAATGAAACGGAATACGGGATTGACGAAGCTGAGGACCTGGATATGCTCGATGATACCGAAGATGAAGGTGGAAAGAGCGATACCGATAACGAAGAAGGGGGAAACGAAGGGTATGAGGAAGAATATTAAGTGACACGTGGCAAAGACCTTAGTCTGTATTGTTGGTCCCACTGCCATTGGTAAAACGACCCTGGCCATAGCAGTGGCTAACGCATTTGATACGGTGATCTTATCGGCGGATTCGCGACAGTTTTACCGTGAAATGAATATCGGTACAGCCAAACCCACATCTGATGAATTGGCTGCTGTAACCCATTATTTTATCGATACGCTCAGCGTAACAGAACCTTATTCGGCAGGAGATTTTGAGCGGGATGCCCTTGAACTGCTGGATCGGCTCTTTCTGAAACACGATCGGGTTCTTCTCGTCGGCGGATCCGGTCTATTCGTGGAAGCGGTGTGCCGGGGACTGGATGACCTGCCCACACCGGCGGCCGGGATACGTGAACGGCTGAATGCGCTGCACAGTGAAAAAGGATTGGCGTACCTGCAGGAAGAACTGAGACGGGTTGATCCGGACTATTATACATCGGCAGACATTCACAATCCTCAGCGCGTAATCCGCGCGCTTGAAGTCTATGAAACAACAGGAAAGCCATTTTCAGGCTTTCGGTTGAAAAATCAGCAGCAGCGTCCGTTCTCAGTGGTGAAAATCGGATTAACAACCGACAGGGAACACCTGTATGAGCGGATTAATGAGCGCGTGGATGCGATGATGGCTAATGGATTATTGGACGAAGCCAGATCATTGCTTCCCTTTCGGAGTAGGCCGCCTTTGCTCACCGTTGGATATGCGGAACTGTTCGATTACCTTGACGGAAAATACACACTGGAAACCGCAGTTGACAAAATAAAACAACATACGCGACAATACGCCAAACGGCAACTCACCTGGTTTAGGCGGGATACGGATACCCGTTGGTTTGAACCGACGGCTGTACAGGAGATTATCTCCTACCTGCAACGGTTACCTGCTGATTAGGTCGTAGAACAAGTCTCAACAGGCAGGTGCATTACGTAACCGATCAGTCCACAATGAAATTCCATCCGAATTCGTCGGCAATACGGCCATACCGCATATCGTTGAGGTATTGCAGTATCTTGTTGGAAAATTCACGTGATGCAGGATCGGGCAACGTATAAATTTCGCCTTCGTAGCCAATTTCGGTAATCGGGGTTAACGTAGCCGCGGTTCCCGCAGCAAACGCTTCAGTAACGGTGCCGTCTTTTATACCATCAATCAATTCTTTAACGGAGACTTTACGCTCTTCCGCCTGATAACCCCAATGGCGTGCTACTTCGACAATGCTCCGGCGTGTTACGCCGTGCAGTATGGTGTCTCCCGAGGGTGTGATGATCGTATCTCCGACGCGGAACATCAGGTTGGCCGTGCCGGCCTCTTCAATGTATTTATGTTCCTGTGCGTCCGTCCACATCAGCTGGTCAAATCCTTCTTCCTGCGCGAGTCGGGTGGGATACAACGACAGCGCATAGTTGCCTGCATTCTTCGAAAAGCCGACTCCGCCTTCGGCGGCACGGGTAAATTGGGTTTCCACTTTTAACCGGAGGGGTTTGTTGTAATAGGCGCCAACCGGTCCGGTAATGATGATGAACTTATACGACAGGGAAGGGTGTACACCCAAGGCAGCTTCCGTGCCGAACATAAACGGGCGGATGTACAGGGACGCCCCCGGTGTAGCTGGCACCCAGTCGCGGTCGAGATTGATCAGTGCTTTTAGCCCGCCCATAAAAATTTCCTCGGGTACTTCGGGCATGTTCAGGCGCACGGCCGATTTATTAAAACGTTCGTGATTTTTATCCGGCCGGAAGATACTGACGGTGCCGTCGGCAAATTTGTAGGCCTTGATTCCTTCAAAGATGGACTGCCCGTAATGCAGCGCCGAGGTGGACGGACTGATGCTGATATCGCCGTAAGGGACAATACTCACCTCTTTCCATTGCCCGTCTGCATATTCGGCCACCAGCATGTGGTCTGACAGGATCTGCCCGAATTGAAGGTTATCAAAATCTACCTGTGAAAGCCTGGATTTTGGCGTACGCGCTAACTGAATCGCCGGGGTATCTACCGCACTCATAACTGAATAATTCTTAGGTGTGCAAGTTAGGAAAAAAAGCGGATTGCAAAAAATGCATTTCTTTTTCGGCCATAGGGGTAACAAACGCTTCGGCTGTGTGATATACATTAAAACAACGGTAAGTATCACCTTAAAAATTGTAATGTCATGAAAAAGATTCTACACATTGTCTCCCTGATTATCATCGGTATATTTTTTTTCCTGCTTCACCTGAAAGCACAGGACCGCGGTCCATGGCAGGTTGGCGTTTTTGGCGGTGTGAGCCCAACATTGGGCAATTACCACGGCGATACCGCACAGGCAAACCTGGGGTATGTAGGTGGCGTATTCGCCGATTACTATTTTACTGAAGGTAATTTTGGTGTAGGTGTTGATATACGTGCGATCCGGCATCCACTATGGGGAGCCGACAGTGTGTTTTTCAGCAACGGGCATATTGCCACTTCATTTAACAAAAGCAAGCGGTTTCAGTATGGCGGGCTGACCATCGGACCTACGTATCGGTTTTCGATATCGAAGTTTTCGTCGGAGCTCTTTGTAAAAGGCGGGTTGTATGTCCGGCAGTTCCCGAATTATCAGCGCACCATCACGTACACCAGCGGTGGCGGTGTTATGAGTCCGTCGGTTACCCATAGTCAGGTAATCCGTCAAACCATCAACCAGTCGAACAGGCATTTTGCCTGGATGGGTGTTGGCGGTGTGCGCTTTAATTACGAAATCACGCAGCACCTCAGTGCGTTCATCCAAGGTGATTATTTTACGTTGATCGGTCCGAAATTTAAAGGAGAATCCAATGACTTTATCATCATGGAATATGAACCACTTGTTCCGTTAACAAGCAACACTTACGTGGAAAACGCGAGTCAATATTATGCAGACAGGCCCGTAACCCGCAATACGTTTACACAGGCGATCAATATCGTAGGTGGTGTTAAATATACATTCGGCCGTAAAAAAGAACCGAAAGCAGTACCAGCGACGGAATTGCCATTGCCTCCGGTTACCCAGCAGGAAGAAGCACCGGTAAAGGTAACGCAGGATCTTATGGTGGTCGTTAATGACAAACAGACTGGCCTGCCATTAAGTGGTGTGAAAGTGATCGTTACCGGAGCGGAGGGAACACACGTGCTACTAACGAATACAAATGGTGCAACGGAACGACTGAGCGCGATAGCGAAGGGGAATTATCGGATTACCGGGGAAAAAAATGGAATCCGGACAACAGAAGCTGCGATAGCCGCTGAAGACTTTAGCGCAGCGGGTGAACTGATTTACCGCGAACTGCAGCATGATGATCCCCGCTTTACACTGATAGGTGAAACGGTTGAATGTGATACCGAACAACACCTTTCGGGAATCAATACGATGCTCACCAACGCGACTACTGATCGTAACATGAGCCAGACGTCGGACACCGAGGGTAAATTTATCTATCAATTGGAACAGCAGGCAACGTATAACATCGTGGCTAACCAGGCGGGAAAATACTCACAGACCGAGCGTGTAAGTACCGCGGGACTGGACCGTAGCAAAACCCTGTATGTAACCCTGAAACTCGGTGTCTGCCCCCTGGAAGCCGGTGCGAACTGGGTAGTGAAAAACATCCTGTATGATTTTGATAAAAGCGATATCCGTCCCGATGCAGCCCCCGTGCTTGATAATGTGGTTAATATCATGCAGCAGAACCCTACGCTGCGTATCGAACTGTCTTCCCATACCGATAGCCGGGGTAATGATGCTTATAACCTGCAATTATCGCAGCGCCGGGCCGAGGCTGCTGTTAATTACCTGGTAAAACAGGGAATCGACCGCAACCGGGTAGAGGCGAGGGGCTATGGTGAAACACAATTGCTCAATACATGCACAAATGGTGCAGCGTGTAGTGACGAGGCACACCAGGAAAACCGCCGGACTGAAATCAAAGTCCTGAGGTATTAATTGGTCTTCCGCGCACAGCATTTAACTACTGATTTACCGGAGCAACTAAACCAGTTGCTCCGGTAAACAGCAAAAAGCAAAGCAATGAAACACAGATGGAGTGAAAAATGCAGGGAATTGTCGTACTGGGGGATGGCCAGGTTCGGGTGCCGGCACTTCATGGGCTTCCTGATATTTGCCGTACGCTGGGTATTCAGACCGTAACCTGTTACCTGTGCCTAGCTGTTAGTCGCCATATTCCGCCGACAAACGCCAACACCAGCAACACCGCCGTCCAGGCCAGGGTGTTGTTTTTTTTGGTAAGGTGGATTTGGGTATCCATACCAGTGTAGTTAAGTGACGCCCAATACCACGGATTTTGTGCGGCGCGTTTTTCCGATGTCAGGTAAGCGCGCTTGGCCAGCGCCAGGGCATGCGGTGGTGATCCGGTCTGCGACAGGTATTCGTAGAAAAACCGGGTCATTACCGGCATGGTTTCATCGTCCACCGGCCAATGTGCTGCTACCACGCCACTAATTCCTTTGCTCAGGAATGCTTTATTCAGACTCTCAACGCCTTCTCCGGGGAGCAGCTGTCCGGTAGCCGTCTGGCAGGCGGATAAAAAGATGAGCGGGGTTTTGGCCGCCGAATACTTCAATTTATCCAGTGTAATCCGTTGATTCAGTACGATGTAGGGTGGCGTTTGCCCATCTGCAACGGCGTGCGCCGAGAGATGAACGACTGAACCTTCCATCAGGGAGGCAAAAAATGCATCGTCTGTCGCAGCCTTGTCCCGATATGCTGTCGTAATAAAATGATCGGCCAGGTAATCGGCTTCGACTTTTACATAAAACAGATCACGGAGGTCTTCACCGGGATAATGCTGTTTGGCTACCAATGTAACCGGTGCGTTGTAGGTTGGTAGCTGTTCCGTTGCCGTATTGAGCAGGAAGGTGTACGTATAATTAACTGCGCGGGTCTCGGCAATGAAACGATTACCGGCAACCAACGCATCAAATGGAAGCGCATGCAATATGCCGTCCGGCGATAGAATCAGTCGTTCTTCGGCTTTTTCCGGTATGGGTAGCCAGGCATTGGCAAGCTGGGTAGCCCGCTCCCGGTACCGGGCCGGGTTGTTATCATAAGCATCCGGCGTAGCCCCGAAGTAGGTGCTGATAAATTCGGGTATCTGCATGGTCTCGATTACTGTCGACGGCAGCTGATGGGCAGTTGCCTGTTCGTTGGCAAGAGAAAGGATATAGCCGTTGCCGCTTCCGTCGATAAAATAACTCAGGGTGGTAATCGAATCGGAAATAGATCGCATGCGTTTCATGAAGGAGGTAAAATCCGGTGGCGTGAACTGCTGGGCGAAGTGATTCTCGGAAAGCTGGAATTGAAAAGCCAGCTGCTCTGCGGCTGCGGTAAGCTGCTGTTTCGTGGTCGCATCGGTTTCTGCGGCCAGGGTTTGATACAGGTGCTGCAACTGGTGCCGATGCAGTGATTGGTCGGTGCTGTCCTGGGCCCATTGTGCCGTGCGGTTGATTTCCTGCAGCAGTTGCCGGCCCTTGGAAAGCTCAGTTATCCATAGCATCGTTTCGGCGATAGGCTGTCGCCTGGCTGCAGGGGCGCTACTGTACGATTGCCATAAATAGGCCATTGCTTCGCTCAGCAACTGGCGGCTCCAGGCCGAGTTTTGATACTGACTCTCGCTGCTGACGATCAACTGCTGTGTATAGTATGCGTTTTCAACGGCCTTGGCATAATAATAATCGGCCGAATCGCTTTGCTGTACAGTGTGTGTCCGCGCCAGCCCCCACAGTGCCTCGGTAAAGGCATAATCCGGGAAACTATGAGCGGATTCCGTCAAAGGAGCAAAAAGCGATAGCGTTTTCTTGAAGTCCCGCTGTGCTGCCTGTGGTTGCTTGAAGAATAGCTGGAGATTGCCACGGGCATAATAGTATTTGGCTTTATCGCGCTGTTTGCTGGTCGGAAAGTGCTGTTCAGCCAGGCCAATTGCCTGGTTAATGGAGCGGAGTGCCCTTTCGGGCGATTGCTGATGCAACTCAAGTAAACTCTGTTGGTGTAGCGCTGATGCATACCAGATCAGCGTATCGCCGCGGAGCTCCCGTTGCGAAAAAATGTCAATTGCACGGCGGTTGTAATACCTGGTACTGTCGACAACACCTTGTCCGTAATAACACCGGGCCATATTGTTATATAGTAATGCGGCCTGTGTACTTTCCGGCGCAAGGTAGGCCAGGCCCGAGCGGCATGCCTGCAACAGGCTGTCCGGTTGACCAATCTGCTCATATACGATCGCCAGATTGCCATATAAGGCGGGAAGATCAGCGGTGTTGTGGGTTCTGTTAATCCGGGAGATCGCTTGCTGATGGATATGCAATGCCTTTTGCAGGTCGCCGATTTGCGTATATAGGTTGCCCAGCGGTTTCGCGATATACAATACAAAGTCCGGTTCAGTCAGCCGCTCTGCCAGGCAATAGTCCATCGCTTGCTCATAATAACGGGCACTTTCCTGCAGATTGCCATGTTCGCGTAATGCATAACCCACGTTTAGCAATAGCCAGGCATACATTTCTTTTCCTTCCAATGTAGTAGGCATCGCCGGCAATAGTTGCAAAAATGAATCTGGGCGGTGAATAAACTGCTCAGGATGGTCGTAGGCGATGTTGCCCAGTTCTTCCAGCTTCAGTAGCACCGAAGCAGTATCGGTTGTACTAACCGTAACTTGCAACGCCCTTTCGGGGATATTATCCGGTTGCCGGCAGGCAATACAGGACACCAGTATAAAACCGATGAGTCGCAGATAAGTAACCGATGGAAATAGACCAGGCATGGGCAAGCTCGTTAAAGTCGCCAGGCCGCATACAACTGCCCAAATTGTCCTTGATTACCCCCATACACGTACCGTAGGCCCAATACGGGTCCGAGATAAGTCCGACCGAAATTAAAATCGACAAAGGGTTGGAGACCTAACCTGCTTGCAGGTAGCCGATCCACTTTCTGCGGTTGCTGTACCGTTGTTTCTCCGTTTGCTAAAATCAAATTGTATGTGCGTTCCTCACGATGTGATGTATTGAACGTTACATTGGCAAGGGCACCGAGGCCGGCCGAGAACCAGCTGTTGAAATTATAGCGGATATGCAGCGGAACGATGCGCAATTGGAGGTACTTAGTCTCAGTGTCGCGATCGTATCGCTCATATTCAACAGTTTGTATACGATCACTGTCTGGTATCCGGTATTGGATAGTGCCGTATTCAAAAATGGTGCGCGATTCAGTAAATGAATACGTATTGGCATAAAGTTCTACCTGCCAATACAGTTTACGATAAGGTGCGATGGGCGCCAGTCCGACACCCAATAATGCCCCGTTCTTCAGATTCGTCCTTGCCGGATTGTCGACATTTCCGATGTCCTCCCGTTCAGGTGATTGCAGGAAATGGTGATAGCCTGCGAAGACGATCGGAGAAAAGCCTTTCCGGAATCTCCCGGTGGCGAAATTAGTGGTAATAGGTTCATTTTTATCGAAGAAAATATTTGTCTGCCCCCGGAACGGACGGTTAGGCAGCTTCTTTCGGGGCTGAACAGTAAAGCGTATAAAACCACGGGTACTGTCTTTATCGTGCACATCGGGTGCTTTTGAGCCAGGCAGCGCAATGTTGTTAAATTGAAATACCAATGTGTCCACACCTTTAATATGGTACTGATAGCAGCTCAGCCCTTCGGTGGCGCAGGAATCAACCGCCGGGTATAGGTTAAGTAATTTAAATGTTGCAGGGTCCAATGCCTCCGGCAGTTCAATTTCCAGTCGGATATTCTTAGCATCACCTTCTCCGTCGTTCTGGAACTGCACTTTGTAGGTGAGTTCTTTGCGCCGGGATAAAGCACGGTAACTGAGCCGCGATTGTTTTAAAGACATCTTGTTGGGGTCATGGGATGTTACGATAGGGACATCAAGGCGATGCACGGTAGCTGGCCCCGTTTCGGGGAGGAACACACCCGTAATGGTTACCGTGGCATTGGTGTCGGTCAGCATTTCAGGGGTGATTGCTAAATTGATCAGTGAAAACTGCGCGTCCGTCGCGGCATCAACATCATATGCAGTAACGGTATTGTAACTGCCATACAAATCTGAAAAATAGGAAATGGCCTCTTTTTCGGTAAATTGAAGTTCCTCCCGGATTCCATAATCAGGACTTCCGCTTTGCGTCACCGTTGCACCGGGCACGGCCGCCCATAATCCCTGCAGCATTTTGGAATCTTCCAATTGCAGCAACTGCTCTCCGTTGTAAGTCGACTGGCCGGTATACACAAATCCAGGGGATTCAAAAATTTTTTCATTGGTGAGCAGGAAGACTTTTCCTTTTTCTTTCGTTTTTATTCCGGCAACCACGACCATATCTTCGCCAGGCAGTGCATTGGCATTTTTAGTCAACTGGAAAATGCCATTTGACGAAAAGAAATGCTGTTCCGCCGCTGAAGTCACTTTCTGCGCCCCGGTGTTGCCCGGCTCTACCCTGACTTTCCGTGTGGGGCGTTTGGGACGTGGGCCGTTGTCATAATTGCTAACCGTATAGAGTGTCACATCATAATCGCCGGACTTGGTATATACATGCGTTGGCGCTTCCGCTGTACTGAAATGGCCATCGCCAAAATCCCAAAGGTAGGTATAGAATGGCTGCCTGCCTCCGGGAATACCCTGCAAAACCGGTAATTCGGCGGTAAACACCGCTTGTTCACGGATGAACTGCACAGCTATCTGCGCCTCAACAGTGTCGGCTTCCCGGCCGTGCGCTTGAAAAAAGAAAAGGGAAGGAAAAAAAAAGAGCAGGTAATGTTTTATTCCCATGATTGTCAGGTTGCTTTTAAGGGTTGAAAGTAATAAAATTTTTTATTTTTACGGGCGTTCAATTCATACAAGCCGCTCCTATGCATCCGGACCAACGATACATCAACTACCTACAGCAAAACGATCGTAAGGGGATTACGGAAATTTACCAGCAATTTGCCGGTAAGGTTACCCGGATGATTTGCCATAATAATGGTGATGAATCGGATGCGGCAGATGTGCTGCAGGAAGCACTGGCAGCTATTTACCGGTTGAGTGCCGACGGGAAATTTACATTAACCTGTCCGTTCGAAGCATTTCTGATTACGGTATGTAAGCGGAAATGGCTGAATGCATTGAAAAAAAAATCAATAAGTCCCGTAACAAAATCACTGGACGACGGATTTACTATTGAACAGCATGAAGAGACCGAAGCGCGTCAATATGCCGAACAGATCGAACGCGAATCGACTGTGATGCAGGTACTGGAAACTATGGGTGAAAAATGCCGGGAGATCATCAGGGCCTGTATGGGAAAGCAGCATCAGGAACAGGTAGCGGAGCAGTTGGGGTTAACCTATGCGTACTTACGAAAGAAAAAAAGCGAATGCATGGCTCAATTGGGTAAACTGGTACGGGCACATCCGTTATTTAAGCAGGAGGAACGTTAAATGGAGCATTATTTTGAACATATTCAGGATTATTTGGACGGACTGCTAACCCCGGAAGAGCGGCATGTTTTCGAACAGGAGTTACAACGGAATGCGGCACTGCGGGAGGAAACCAATCATCAGCGAGAACTTCACGCAATTATCGGTAAGCACCGGCGCGCTGCGGAAGGGCTGCCTGCGTTACAGGAAACACTGCGACAGGTGAGTGACAAGCATTTTGCCGACCGGCCTGCGCTGAAGAAACGGCGGGTGATTACTTGGCTGATTCCGGTGGCTGCCGCAGCCTGCCTGCTCGTTGCATTTAACTTTTTCGGATGGTTTACTACAGACTTCAACCAACTACCAGAAATGTCGCTGGCGGTAACTCGGGGTGATGCATCGGACACTGATTACGAGGAAGCCGCCCGGGCATTTAATGCGACAGACTATGACCGTAGCGCCAAGTTGTTGGCTGCTTTAGTGCAGCGCGACACAACCGTTATCCGTTACCAGTTCTTCTTGGGGCTTAGCCATATCGGGCAGCAGGACTATCATCGCGCCGCGGCACAGCTGCGGTCCATTGCCGATGGTCCGTCGGTATTTGCCGATGACGCCCGTTATTTTATGGCTGTGGCGCTGTGGCATATCGGAAACGAACAGCAGGCGGCAAACTACGCCAAACAGGTTACGGTATCCAGCCTTTATTACGAAAAGGCGGAAAAACTGCTTCGTAAATTGCAATAGCCTGATATACACTGTCGAAAACCGTTTGAATCATCTATAACTTCTTTCATGAAAGTTGTCCTGCCGGGCAGCCTGTGGCCACTTTTTAAATTAATTACGGATTGAGGGTAACAATTATCCTACCGTATGGATATACGAATAAATACAACAGACGCCGGGTCAAAGCCCGGCCAAAAATGGTTTAACTTTAAAACAACAATCATGAAAAAGTCTTTATTCTTATCCACGGGTTTCGCGCTATCGGCGTTGGCATTCAACGCCTGTCATAAAGAAACGTCCTTTCAACCGCAGCTGATCAATGCCACGGCGTTTGAAAATGAGCATGTGGCCCAACTTCAATTGTTTACTGGAAATGCCACAGCCGGATTCTCCATCACAGGTGCCGGTGGCACGGAGATTACGTTCCCCGCAGCGGCCTTTGTAAATACAAACGGCGATGTGGTCACCGGTGATGTGGAGATTGGTATCATCGAAATCCTCACGAAAAGGGATCTGTTGCTTGCCGGTGTCCCAACAGAATCAAATGGCCAGCTGCTGGAGTCGGGTGGGGAAATATATATCCAGGCAATTCAACAGGGGGATACGCTGTTGCTGAATCCGGTAAATGGACAATGGAGTACTAATCCTGTTCAGGTTAAACTACCGCGTGATCCTTCGATTGATCCCAATGGGATGATCCTATTCAACCAAGGCCCCCGGTTTGACGGCAACGTACTGGACGACGATTCTTATACCTGGCTGGTCTTTGATGAATCTCCGCAGAGTATGGTCGGTCCATATACTTATGACTTCACTATTCCTGCATTTGGCTGGATAAATGTGGATAAGTTTCTGAACTATCCGCCAAGCCAGCTGACCTTTGTACATGTTCAGTTAACACCCGGGTCAACCAATGGCTTGCAGGACGTCGCGGTGTTAATGGTTTTTGAAGACATCAATGCCGTTATCGGGTTAAATTATGATCCGGCAATGAATCAGTTTGGCACCGAAAGCTTTTCCGTAACGCCCAATATTCCGATTGGTGAACAGATTGCCGTAGTAATGATTGCCAAGGATGCACAGCATAACCTCTATTTTGCAAAGCAGGAGCACATCGCTATAACCGCCAATGCAACCTATACGTTAACGCCGCAACCGGCTACACAACAGGATATCAACTGGTTGAATAACTTGTAGTCGCGTTAAACACCGGTAATAAAAGGCCTGCCAGATGGCGGGCTTTTTCGTGCTATTTATTGATGACACGATTATTTGACCCGTCCTGATTTATTTTGCATTGTAGTAAGGGGGTAACGCCAGGTCGTTGTCATATATGGAAAAAGCATATGATGACAACTAACATTCTAAGTACAAGCCGAAGCGCATTATTCATTATTCTATCGGCCATTTTAATCCAGGTAAAACCAATACAGGCCCAGTCCGCCGATAGGCGGGACACTATCCATCCCGTCCAGATTTCCTTTGTACCCGGACTCAGTATACTGGGTAACGAAAGCGCGCATGCTGTGAGCCGGTTCTCCCTTAATATCATCGGTGGGTACACTGGAGGAGTCGCCGGGCTGGAACTTGGCGGCGTATTTAATATTAACCGGTCCGATGTGCGCAACGTCCAGCTTGCCGGTGTATTCAACCGGGTTGGAAATACACTTTACGGGGTTCAGGCCGCCGGTGTTATCAATCAGGTAGCCAGTTCCATGTCCGGGATTCAGCTCGCCGGTGCAGCAAACCGGTCCGGAGAGGTGCATGGGGCCCAATTCGCCGGGGTAGTTAACCTGGCCCGGTCGGTTCGGGGTGCCCAATTTGCAGGGGCAGTCAACATTGCACGCGGAGAAACCGGATCACAGATCGCCGGGGTGGTTAACGTTGGAAAAAATGTAAAAGGGGTGCAGCTTGCCGGATTGCTGAATATTGCCGACAGCAGCGATTACCCCGTGGGCCTGATTAACCTGATCAGGAATGGTCAGAAAAGTATGGCCGTTGAAGTCGATGAAACGGGCACAGCGAGTTTGGTCTTCCGGTCCGGTGGCCGTGTATTGTATGGTGTGTTGGGTATTGGCTACCGTTTCGGAAATGATGGATATGACTATGCGTTGGAGGGTGGGCTTGGTGCGCGCCTGGTTAGTAAAAGCCGGTTTTCGCTAAACGTCGAAGCGGTGCAGCGCACGACCACCGATTTTGATACGTACACCCACATGGCTTCCTTGAAAATACTGCCGGCCTTCAGGTTCGGAAACCACCTGGAGATCTTCGGCGGTCCCACCGCCAATGTAAGCTATGCAGACGACGATGTGGTTTCCATGGATGCTCCCGGCTGGGTATGGTACCGGCATGGGGGCGACCACGATGTCCGTTCGATGCATGGAGGGCTTATTGGCGGTATCCGGTACGTCTGGTAGCAATGGTAGCTAGGGAGGTTGTTAAAGCCCCTTTTTACCGGATATCAGGGATATTTCCGGAAGCAGAAAGTGTTTAACTTTGGAGGGTTGGATAGCTTAGCCCTGTTCAATAAGTACATTGCCTATCGACGCTGGACAAAGGGCTATCCGTCTTTTAAAACGGTTGACAATGTACTTATTTCGATGCTAAGCAAAAATAAGTGTGTATGGGTATCGTTAATAAATTCATTGTCTTTGTTGTACTTGGTATTCCTTTTTTAAACACAACACATGCACAGGTTGTTAATGTGGGGATAAAATACGAAGAGCGAACCATGTTCCAGGCCGGCATCAATGTTCCTTTGATCTTTGATAATACCCGACCTTTTGATATAAGTTATGGTGTGGATTACACCTCACCTAATGCCAGGGTGCCGTCAGGTCTGCAGGCACAGACAACGGCCCTATACTTTATCATAGACGATGAAAAGCTGTTTTTACTCGCCCTCGGCCTGAATGCCGGTTACCTGTTTGATTTCAATAAACAGTTTAATAACCAGTTCCGGTTTACACCGCATTTGTATACGGAATTTTTTCTGTTCAATTGTAAAGTAGGATACGACTATATGATACCGTTTAATAAAGGCTACCCCGCTATTTCCATAGGAATCGGTGGCGGATACCTGTTCAGGCATTTTAAAATAGGACTTTGATATCAGGGGCAGGGGCCGTAACCGATGACGCTAGGAGTCCCGTAACGGCATCAAGTAGGGTTAACCTGTGATCTGCAGTTTGCGCGTTTATACTGAATGCCGTTCCTGGAAACCCCTGTTTTATGCACTCCCATAACCCCTAAATAGGGATTTTATAAGTAGAAGGTAAAGCAAATTAGGAACGCATTCTGCGGAACAGTTTATAAACCTCAATCCACAGCACGGAAACCGCCGCAATGGCAAAGCAAACCCCCAATCCCGTTGCACGCAGCGCTGTCACATCAAAGAATCGGGACAGCGGTTCCACATATAGGATGGCGAAGAGCATGATCAAAACCAGCGCGGTGATGCCGGTGAGCAAGGGATTGCGGCTTCTAAGACGCTCGAAAATACTGTAAAAGAACGAGCGATTGGTAAAGCTCAGCAGGATGTTCGCAAAAATAAGTGTGGTAAATACCATCGCCCTCGTCTGTTCTTCGCTTCCGCCGTTTTGAACAGTCAGTTGATAGGCAAACAGCACCCCTGCAGTGATTACCAGTCCCTGTACAACACTGATGATCAGCTCGCGTCCGTTCAGAAACGTGTCGGTCATGATCCTGGGCGGCCGCTGCATGGCGTTCCGTTCCATGGGTTCGTTCTCATAGACAATGGAACAGGTGGGGCCCATCACCAGTTCCAAGAAGATCACA
The DNA here is from genome assembly GCF_040395035.1 of Parapedobacter lycopersici. Lineage (GTDB taxonomy): Bacteria > Bacteroidota > Bacteroidia > Sphingobacteriales > Sphingobacteriaceae > Parapedobacter > Parapedobacter lycopersici_A. Next base: position 17,374 of record NZ_JBEBRB010000049.1, read on the forward strand.
TGGACCGGCGTAAAGATCTGCGGGAATATCCAGCCCAGAAACAGGGGCAGGGACACCGTCAGGATAATGGGTATATGAATGGAAATAATGTATTGAACGGCTTTTTTGATGTTGGTATATATCCGTCTTCCGGCGGCTATACCGGTGATCAACTTGCCGAGGTCGTCGTTGGTAATCACCAGGGCAGCGGCTGATTTGGCAATTTCTGTCCCTTTATTGCCCATGGCCACGCCAATGTGGGCAGCTTTCAGGGCCGGACCATCGTTTACCCCGTCGCCTAGCATAGCCACTACTTCGCCCCGTTTTTTCAGTGCATTTACTACGGCCAGCTTGGCTTCAGGAAACATTCGTGTAAACAGCGTGGTGCGCGCCGAGAGTTGCATGAGTTCTTCTTCCGAACGATTGATGAGCTCGCCGCCGTTTACAGGCGGGGTATCGCTAACGATGCCCGCTTGAACGGCAATGGCGTTCGTGGTGTCCGCATTATCACCGGTAATCACCTTGACGGCGATCCCAGCTTCGTAAATCCGGTGGAATACGTCTTTGATGCCTTTCTTGGGCGGGTCATAGAAAACTGTCAGTCCCAGAAATTCAAATGGAAAATCCTGCTGTTTTTCGGGGAATTCGGTTCCTTCAAATATTGACCTTGCCACACCCAGTATACGATATCCCTGCGCTGCGAATGCTTTTATCCGGTTTCTCACCCGCTCCTTTTCATCGGCCGAAAGCCTGGATACATTAAGTATGGCCTCCGGAGCGCCTTTCGCCGCTATGATCCGGTTTTTGTGGGTGTCCTCAAAGAGGTGTGTCATCATCGGTGGTTTCCCTTCGAGGGGATATTCATGGAACATACGGTAGTCACCCCGGAGGTCGTTGGACTGTGTTTGCTCATATACATTGTGCAGCGTCCGCTCCATAGGGTCGAATGGGGCAGGTTCGCTGCTCCACATCGCATAGCTGATGAGGGTTGATAACGCTGGGTCGTTGAAGGACGGAGTATCGTATGTCTTGTCGGTCTGGAAAACATACAGGTTGATCAGCTGCATCGAATTTTCGGTAATCGTACCCGTTTTGTCGGTGCAGATAACCGTAGTACTGCCCAGCGTTTCCACGATGCTGCTTCGCTTGATGATGATGCCCTGCTGCATGAGCTTCCAGGCACCGAGCGCCATGAAGGTGGTGAAAGCGACCGGGATCTCTTCCGGCAGAACAGACATCGCCAATGTAAGCCCACTGAGTAGGCTGGCAATGAGGTCTCCGGTCTGATGATACCTGAAAAGACAGACCATCAGGAAAATGACAATACCGACAATGGCCATCGTTTTTACGAATCTGGTGATCTGGAGCTGTAGGGGAGAAGGCGCTGCTTTTATGGTCAGCAGGGATTCTCCAATCTTGCCGATACGGGTCTCCTTCCCGATTTTCGTAACCTCGAAAACGGCCAGTCCTGAAACCGTAAGGGTGCCGCTATACACTTGGTTGTCTTCCGACCGGCTATCCTTGAATACGGAGAAGCTCTCGCCGGTAAGCGAAGCTTCGTTCACGGAGAAATCATTGCTATGTAGAATACGCCCATCGGCGTTGATTATTTTTCCCTCTTCCGTAATGCAAAGATCGCCCACCGCAATTTCGTGTGTGGGAATTTCCACGACGGTTGAATTCCGGACCACCCGGCTCAGTGGCTCGTTGAGTTTTTCCAGCGCTTCCAATGCTTTTTTGCTGCGGTTATCCTGGTAAAAGGAGATAGCAGAGACCGCAACAATAGCTACAAACATAAATGCCGCCTCGCCATAGTCGCCAACCAAAACGTAGATCAACGAAATGACGATAAGTAGGATAAGCATCGGTTCTTTCAGGATGTCGACGAGTAGCGACAACCAAGAGTTTTTGCGGACCGCATCTAACTGATTATAGCCGTATTGCTTCCGGGAAGCAGCTACTTCATCGTCGGTGAGGCCTTTCAGGTGGCCGGGAATGTGATAGGGCATAGGCCGGGTGTGTTCTGACAGATTAAAACTACGGATTATTTGTAAGATTAAAGCCGTCAAATGCTTAAGTTTTTGGCGGATATTAACACAGTACCAATTGTGAGGGCATTCATCCGCTCTTTTCCAACATATAATGGGATTTCAGCGTGCCCTGCAGACTGTGGAAATAACCAATATCGATTTATCATGCTTTTCGGCAGGTGACACGCAGACAGAAAAGACATGGTCGGGTTTAAATTGGTGTCAAAAAGAAAGGTTACCTCATTGGTAACCTTTCTTTCGTAGTAGCGGCAAGTTGTTAAGTTTATTGTGTCATTATCCAAAACTAAAACTAAGGGCGTGAACAAACACCCAACTACTACGGGCGATCTGCATACAAAATATTATCGCCTGCCGCCCATACATCATCCCGCCTTCCGGAGGACGCCCGGGTAACAAAGCCATCCCAATCGCCGATGCTGGGCGAAGTCGCCGTCCCATTGCCGTTACTATCGCCCCCATGTGCGTCGTCGTGAAAAGAAGTGAGCGTAGCCGTGGGGTGCAGGTTGATGATGCGGATATCATCCCACCCGTTGATACCGGCGCTGACACCTGGAAATTTAACGACAACATTGGGTCCGATCGTTATGGTATGCGGTGTTTTTGCTATATGGGAATTTCCCCCGGTATACACATACGGCACTTCGGTATGCCCCCAGGTTACATCAGCTTCCTGATGATCCATGCCGAACATATGGATGATGTTCCGATCATTCTGCTCTGCCGGATTATCAGGATTATGAAATTTATTGCTTGCATCCACGGGGAAGTAGGGATTGATCACCATCGGAACGTCGTTATCGTAGAATACATTGTTGGTAAATTGGATCACTTCCGGATTGGGTAGATGTTGTATAAAGACGGCCTCGAAAGTCGCAGAAATACCCGGGCTTCCCGGATTCAAATATTTTTTGTCCTCGCCAAGTGTATGCGCAAATACACAATGATCAAAGGTAAAGGCGCCGCCCGCATCATTGTCAAACCAAACCGCCGAAGAAGTCCCTTCACCTGCCCTACCTCCGGCGTATAGAAAATCTGTGTAAGTAAAACTATGGTTGTTTCCACCATCGATCGTAATGCCTCCCCAATCGCCTCTGGCCGGCTGGGTGTCAGCTCCCTCTGCCTGTATGTTTCCGCAATGTGTACGATCCGTATACGAGGTAAACACAATACGTTTATTCGCTGTGCCGTTGGCAATGATCCGGCCGTTTTTGCCCGGACGAACTACCATCGAAGAACCGCTGTCGAATTTCATAACCGTGCCGGGTTCAATGGTTAGTTCGGATTCGATTTCTACGCTGGTGATACCTTTAAACAAATATACTCTATCGGCTGTCCAAGTGGTGGGTTCTGTGATTCGGACGGCCGTATTGACAAATTCTTCGACCAGTGCACACCCTGTGTCTTCGTCGACATTGATGTCGTCGTTGATGTCATCGTTCTTGGTGCAGCTCGCCAGGATAGCTCCTGCCAAAAGCATGGTTAATGTTTTTCTGCTTATTTTTCGGATTGTTGTTTTCATTTCTTTTACTTCTATGGTTTATATTTTTTATGGGAATGGAGATTTGCGTAGTGTAGCGCTACTGCCTTTTCATTTGATAAGAGCAAAAGTATAGCGGCGGTGTATCACCCGGTACCCCCCAAAGGGGGTTTTTGTGGAAGAATAATATGGAACGACCGTGACCAGTAAGGTATTGCGGAGGAGAAATC
>NZ_JBEBRB010000050.1:0-20202 GCF_040395035.1 Parapedobacter lycopersici
CATTCTCCTATCGGTTTATGGATGACGCATTCGATGCCATGTACCGCAGCGAGCAACGGACGGGGTTGTTAAGTTTATGTTTTTCCACCATGGCTATCCTAATAGCCTGTTTGGGTCTGTTCGGCCTCGCCGCCTTCACCGCGGAGCAACGCACAAAGGAAATCGGTGTCCGCAAAGTACTGGGCGCTTCAGTATCCGGCATTGTGCAGTTGCTGTCGAAAGATTTTATAAAACTGGTGCTGTTTGCCTTGGTCATCGCCTCACCGATTGCCTGGTGGGCGATGAACCAATGGTTACAGGATTTTGCCTATCACATTGACATCCAATGGTGGATGTTTGTCGTAGCGGGCCTAGCGGCGGTGGTTATTGCATTGCTCACGGTCAGCTGGCAGGCCATCCGGGCGGCTGTAGCGAATCCGGTCGAGTCTTTACGCGACGAATAAGTTGCGTAAAAGGAGATCCCGAAGAATTTCGGGATGGATTCGTTAAAGGGATGAATGATGTTGCAATAAGCTATAAAGCGGCATAAAGCATACAACAATGATAAAGAACTATTTAAAAATCGCCTGGCGAAGCATCGTAAAAAATAAGTTTTATACGGTGATTAACGTGATCGGGTTGTCGTTAAGCATAGCCACAGCATTGGTTATCTTCTGTATCATTCGTTTTGAAGCAAGTTTTGATCATTATCACCGTGCATCCGACCGCCTGTATAAAGTGATGTCACACGATGTCTTCGGCGAATTAAATTCCCATATTCCCCAAGGATTGATGAAGGCCCTTCGTCAGCAGTTTCCAGAAATAGAAAAGGCAGCTACAGTGTATCGTTTTGATCCCTCGGTTATCCGTGCGGGTGAACAAAACTTCAAAGCGGAGAACTCCTATTTTGTACACCCGGAGTTTTTTGATATGATCGATGTGGAATGGGTAAAAGGTTCTCCGGATGTTTCGCTTACCCAGCCTTACCAGGTTGTATTGGATGAGCCTACCGCGCTCCGTCTCTTTAATGGTGACGCTATGGGTAAAACCATCCGATATGACAATAAATTTGACGTAACTGTATCAGGTATTATTAAAGCAGTTCCACCGAACTCAGACTTTCAGCTGAGGTTCATTTTTTCGCATGAAACGCTGGCAAAGTATATGCCTGAAATGGCCAATGCGGATTATTGGGACGGTGGGGATTCCTGGCATCAGGGTTACGTCTTACTTAAGCCTGGCGTAAATCCGACTGATATTGAATCGGGTATTAATAAACTAATTCAATCTTATCTGGCCGACAACAAAACACATTACAAAAGCTTTACCTTATTACCTTTCTCTGCAATCCATTTTGATACAATCACCGATATTTTCAATTATGCAACCCCGGGATGGCTGTTATATGTTTTGGGAGGTGCGGCAGTTTTACTATTGCTCATCGCCTGTATTAATTATATTAATATTGCCATGGCACAGGCTATGTTGCGTGACAAGGAAACAGGTATACGAAAAGTATTGGGCGGAACCCGATGGCAGATTGTCGCCTCTTTTATGGTTGAAACAGCAGTGATTGTGTCCATATCCTTAATCGTCGGCGTTTTCCTGGCTAACGCAATGCTTCCTTACTCGGGCCAGTTATTAAATACACAGGTATCATTGGCCGACAATTGGGATATCGGTGCTATACTTTTTATAGGCTGCACCGCGCTTTCGCTTTGTGTGGTGGCGGGAGGATACCCCGGATGGATGTTGGCACATTTCTCACCTGCAAAACTCCTCCGTACCACGCTGTTTGTCCCTCGCGCAGGAGGATTTGCCTTGCGGAAAGTATTGCTTGTATCTCAATTTATCATCGCACAGTTGTTGATTATCTGTACAATTATAGGCATCCGACAGGTCAACTACCTATATGATAAGGAATTGGGATTTGATAAAACGGGTATAATGGCCGTCAATATGCCCAACGCCGAACATGTTTTCAGGGAGCGATTACGGAACAATCTCTTGCAACATACAGAAATTAAAGAAGTTACGTTTGGTTTAACTACGCCGTCAAGTATTCATAACTGGTGGTGGGGGCAGGTTAAATACCCAGGTCTTATTCACGGTGAGCAGCAGTTTAGACAGCAATTCGTTGATACGAATTATTTTAAGTTTTTTAATATCGCTTTAATTGCGGGACGTAATTTTAATCAGGCCGACACCACAAGAGCCGTCGCGATGATAAATGAAAAAGCCGCACACGAAATGGGGCATTTAAACGCGTCGGCAGCTATCGGAAACCGCATAGAAATGTGGGGCGATACTTATGAGGTTACCGGGGTTGTCGATAACTACATTTCCCAAAGCCTAAAAGAAGACATTACACCGCATATTTATTTTTACAATGGCCGCTTCTTTACAGCCATGATCCGAATAGCTCCGGCAGAGCGGAGTGAGGCAATAGTGGCTATCCGCGAGGAATGGAAGTCGATTTTTCCAGACAACTTTTTTGAATACCGCTTCCTGGATGATGAATTAAAAACCTTTTACAGCGGGGAAAACAAGTTTGCTGGCATGCTCTCCTTATTCACGGTAATAAGTGTGATAACCAGCTGTTTGGGGATATTCGGGTTGGTTTCGTTTATCTGCCGACGCAAAACGAAGGAAATTGGGATCCGTAAAGTGCTTGGCGCGTCAGTAGTTCATATCGTGCGGATGCTGGTATCCGATTTTATGAAACTTATTGCTGTAGCTATTCTTATTGCCTCCCCTATTGCCTGGTGGGCTATGAATAAGTGGCTAACTGAATATACTTACCGCGTGGATATAGCATGGTGGATTTTCGCTATTGCGGGATTGATAGCAGTTGTGACTGTGACGATTACTGTAAGCTTCCAAACTATCCGGGCGGCTGTAGCCAACCCCGTGGACTCGTTGAGGGATGAATAATGTTGCAATAAGCTATAAAGCGGTATAAAGCATACAACAATGATAAAGAACTATTTAAAAATCGCCTGGCGGAACCTCGTGAAACACAAGTTGTATTCCGCTATTAAGATCGGGGGCTTTGCCTTTAGCGTTGCCGCCTGCGTGTTAATCACTTTATTTATCCGGCATGAAATCAGCTATGATGGCTCGTACCCCGATTCGGATCGACTTTACCGCGCGGTCATGTCCATCAACGATGCCAAAGGCGATCCGCGAGAAGGCACCTCATTTATGGCGCCGTTTGCGCCGACGATGAAAGCTAACTTCCCCGAGATTGAACACGCAGGACGACTGTTACCCAATCCATTATTTGGCGCAGGGAGTAATCAAGTGTCCAGGGCAGACAATCCGGAAAGCCTGCATGAAGACGGAATTGTATATGCCGACCAGGAATTGCTAAATGCGTTGCAATTACCGATGCTTCAGGGCGATCCGCAACATGCCTTGGATGAGCCCAATACAGTGGTATTGACCGCGACTAAGGCAGGTAAATATTTTCCGGTTGGAAACCCTGTTGGTAAGGTCATCTACCTGAACGACAACAAGGAAAAACCGTACACCATTAAGGGTGTGCTGGAAGATATTCCTAGCAATTCACACCTTTATGGTTTTGATTTTTTCCTTTCACTGGCCGGAGAACCGTTTTACCCGGGAGAACAGACTAATTGGCTGGCCACCAATTACGTGACATACTTTAAGGTAAAACCCGGAACAGACTTGAATCAACTGGCAAAAAAAATGGTTTCGAGTGTCATGGATACCTATTATATTCCCGCCCTCCAGGGAGCCGGAATGCAGGTAGCTATAGCCCGGGTAAAATCAGCAAAACTCATATTCCAGCCCGTATCGGATATTCATTTGCATTCGCATGAGATTGCGGATTACGATGTAACTACAAGGAACAGTGGCGACATCCGCTTTGTGTGGTTGTTTGGAGGTGTTGCCGGGTTTATTCTGCTGATTGCCTGCGTCAATTTCATTAATTTGTCTACCGCCAAATCAGCCAGCCGTGCCAAGGAAATCGGTTTGCGGAAAGTAGTCGGGTCGTACCGCAGCGGGCTCATCCGGCAATTCCTGACCGAATCTACATTATATAGCCTGCTTTCCATTGCACTGGGCGTCCTGCTGGCGTGGGTGTCCTTGCCGCTTTTCAATCAGCTGGCCAACAAACAGCTGGTATTCCCCTGGGACAACCTGTGGCTGGCTCCCATTATTGGGCTATCCGTGATCATTATTGGGCTGCTTTCAGGACTTTACCCGGCTTTTTACCTCTCGGGATTTAAGCCGGTGCAGGTGTTGAAAGGTCAATTGAGCCGGGGTGCTAAAAACCCACTGCTGCGCAATGGGCTGGTGGTGTTTCAATTCACGACTTCCATCATTCTGATTGTGGGAACACTGATCATTAATAATCAGATGCAGTTTATCCTGAACAAAAAAATCGGGTTCGACAAAGATCAGGTGATGGTGATCCAGGGCACCCACACGCTCGGCGACCAGGTACAGACGCTGAAAGAAGAGCTGAAAAAGCTTCCGGAAGTACAGCATGTTACGGTGGGTGATTACCTACCCGTGCAGATGGGTGGTGTAAAACGCAACGGCAACCCGATCTGGAATGAAGGGAGAATTAATGAGGATGTTGCCGCCCAAGGACAGTTCTGGGAGGTAGATGATGATTATTTGCCGACGCTGGGCATCCAGCTTATCGATGGGCGCAATTTCAACAAGGAGCTGGCTAGCGATGCCGACGCAGCAATCATTAACCAACGGATGGCCAAATTACTCAACCTGGAAAACCCGGTTGGTAAACGCATCACTAACGGCGGGAAAAATATGCTGGTTATCGGTGTAGTGGAGGACTTTAATTTTGAATCCATGCGCGATGAAGTGGGTGGGGTTGTCCTCGCACTAGGTAATAGCCCAACGATGATGGCAGTGAAGCTGAATGGGCAACACATGGCTGAATCAATTGCGGGTATTTCCGCATTGTGGAAAGAGTTTTCACCTAACCAGGCCATCCGGTTTACCTTCCTCGACGAAAGCTATGCCGCCATGTATGAGGGTGTGCAACGCACGGGAACGATTTTCACGTGTTTTGCCGTGCTGGCTATTATGATCGCCTGTTTAGGGCTGTTTGGTCTCGCGGCTTTTACCACCGAACAGCGCACGAAGGAAATCGGGATCCGCAAAGTACTGGGTGCATCGGTTACGGGCATCGTACAGCTCCTGTCAAAAGATTTTATACGACTTGTGTTGTTTGCCTTGGTCATCGCCTCACCAATTGCCTGGTGGGCGATGAACCAATGGTTGCAGGATTTTGCTTACCGCATTGAGATCCGGTGGTGGGTATTTGTCCTGGCAGGGTCGGCGGCAGTGCTGATTGCGTTGCTGACGGTAAGTTACCAGGCCGTAAAGGCAGCCGTAGCGAATCCGGTTGAGTCGTTACGCGACGAATGATCGGGCATTGTTGCAATACATGAGTTACAATAGCATGCCGGTTGCTGACCGCTGGTCGTTAACCACTGAATACGAAATAAAATGATAAAGAACTATTTCAAAATCGCCTGGCGGAACCTGGTGAAAAGCAAAGGATACAGCGCTATTAACATTGGCGGTCTTGCCGTGGGTATGGCCGTGGCTCTGCTCATTGGTCTTTGGGTACACGATGAGCTGACATTTGACCAGTATCATAAAAACTATGCACGCATTGCGCAGGTTATGCAGCATGCTAACTTCAACGGAACCGTGCAGTCACAGACATCCAATCCGGGAGTAATGGGACCCGAGCTGCGCGCTAAATATGGAAGTGATTTCAAGTATGTCGTCCAGGCTTCATGGCCGGGTGGCCACTTGCTTTCCGTCGGCGATAAGCACCTGACGCAAGACGGGATATACTTTGAACCGGACGGCCCGGAAATGCTTACGCTTAACATGCTGAAAGGTACACGGGCGGGTTTAACAGATCCGTACTCCATTATGCTTTCCGCCTCCGCAGCCAAATCGATGTTCGGTGAGGAAGATCCGATGAATAAAACCATTACGCTTGACAGGCATTTTGAAGTAAAGGTTACCGGAGTGTACGAAGACCTGCCCGACAATACATCGTTCCGCAATTTGAAAATTATCATGCCGTGGGAATTGTGGTATATTCAGAACCCCTGGGGTAAAAACATGAACAACCCCTGGGGAAGCAATTTCAGCCAGACTTTTGTGCAGATCGCGGAACAGGCAAGTATGGAAGAAGTATCTGCGAAAATTAAAAACGTCAAACTGGATAATGTCAGTGAGGGAGCTAAAAAATACGAATGGGTAGTGTTCCTTCATCCGATGCCAAAATGGAATCTGTACAGCGAATTCAAGAACGGCGTGAACACCAGCGGAAACATCAGGAATGTCCGGCTGTTCGGCATCATCGGTGTGTTTGTGCTGTTGCTCGCCTGTATTAATTTCATGAACCTGGCAACTGCACGGAGTGAAAAACGGGCGAAAGAAGTGGGCATCCGAAAAACGGTTGGCTCCTATCGCAGTCAGCTGGTATTTCAGTTCTTCGCGGAATCTTACTTGGTCGTATCACTTGCCTTTGTACTGTCTCTGCTCCTTGCGCTGTTATTTCTGCCCTTATTTAATGATGTCGCGGGTAAGCATATGACTATTCCCTGGCTAAGTCCGGTGTTCTGGTCGACTAACCTGACCTTCATTTTGATTACGGGGTTGCTAGCGGGCAGCTACCCGGCGCTGTATCTTTCCTCTTTTCAGCCATTGAAAGTGCTGAAAGGAACGTTCCGCGTCGGCAGGTTTGCCACGGCACCCCGAAAAGTGCTGGTAGTCGTGCAGTTCGCCGTGTCTGTCATGCTGATCATTGGGACGGTCATCGTTTACCAACAGATCCAATACGGCAAAGGCCGGCCCGTCGGGTATACCCGGACCGGCTTATTAAACCTGAATCTGCAGGATGAAATAAAAGATCACTTCGATGTGGTAAGGACAGAACTGAAAAACGCAGGGGCAATCACGGAAATGGCAGGAAGTTTCAGTCCCTTAACGAGCGTCTGGAATACCAATGGCGGCTTTGAATGGGAAGGCAAGGACCCGAATTTAGCGGTCGATTTTCCAAACAACTCCGTGTCGTATGACTTTGGTAAAACCGTGGAATGGGAAGTTAAGGCCGGTCGGGATTTCTCACGGGATTTTGCTACTGATTCGCTGGCGTTCGTCATCAATGAATCGGCCGCCAAAATTATTGGATTTGACGAGCCCGTGGGAAAAACACTTCGGTGGGATGACGATGTTTATACCATAATTGGCGTAGTAAAGGACATCCTGCAGGAATCGCCCTTTTTTCCGGTCCGGCCTACGATATACCATCTGGGTGCCTCCAGCAACCTGTCAAACCTGGTGGTAAGACTGAACCCTGACCAAAGTACTTCCCAGTCAATACGCGCAATAGAAGATATCTGGAAAAAATACACGCCTACCGTGCCGTTTGATTACCAATTTGTAGATCAGGAATTCGGAAACAAGTTCATTGCGGAAGAACGGATCGGGAAACTTTCTTCTTATTTCGCCGTGTTGGCCATTTTCATTTCCTGCCTGGGACTGTTCGGCATGGCAAGCTTTGTGGCGGAACAACGGACCAAGGAAGTCGGCATCCGCAAAGTATTGGGAGCCAGCATAGCGAATCTATGGGGGTTACTATCCAAAGAGTTTGTTTTGCTGGTTATCCTGGCCTGCATAATCGCTACCCCGATTGCTTATTATTACCTGCATAGCTGGCTTGCGGGCTATGATTACCGGGTTAAAATCAGCTGGACCGTATTTGCGGTAGCCGCTGCCGCTGCACTGGTCATTACACTGGTGACGGTGAGTTTTCAGGCGATCAGGGCTGCAGTTGCCAATCCGGTCAAGTCGTTACGTAATGAATAAATTGTGTGACGATGAAGTCCTGGGGAATTCCGGGATGGATTCATTGACGGACGGCTGATGAAATAGTCCTTCTGTCTGTGCTAACATTCCTCCTTTAATCGGTAACCATCGCAGCTTGTCGATCCTGAACGTATCTTATCGATTCACAAAACACACCCTTGACAGATTGGCGTTCTTTGTGAAAAAAAAATCGAAATGATGTGTCAGCAAATTATGAAAGACCCGGCCTACAGGAAAAGGGTTGAGCCGCTTACTCCGGCGAGTACTGAACAGGCTGAAGCGCACCCCCCGCGTCCCTGCACCTATACACCATATTTAAGTGCGCCGGCATACGTACTGGACATGCCGGTTTTGGAAGCGCATATTTTTTTACTGCTTGGAATTGATTGATATGCGCAGCCTACCCATCACAATAGTATTGGGTGCGCTGATGATCGGCACGCCACCCGTATTGGCAAAGTCAGCGGAACAGGATAGTACGACGATGTATCCACTGCAAATCGATTTGCCTATACTCGACCTGCCTTTCCAACGGGATGCCGCACGCACAGGCGAACTGTTCGACAGTTATTCGATGCAGCAGGCGCTCGCGGTGACACAGAACCTACATCGCGTAAACTACCACCTCAATAATAAACTCTGGCACGGTATCATCCGGCCGGATAGCAAACGAAAGCAAGTGTATAACCGTATTGCTGCCAATGTCACTTCCGGCTTGGTTGACTATGTTTTTACCTATTACGGTGTTGTACTCTCCGCACAATGGATGCACGAGGAATTTCACCGGACCGGATTAACTATAAAGGGCATATCCTCATATGACGAGACGTATAATCGCTTTAATGGCGGATTTGCCAATGGATCGGTCAGCCGGGTAAAGGACGAAGACCTCATCCGGCTGAAAAAAGAGGCTCCGCAGGCGCTGGTCCGCAGCTTTGCTGCCGGTATTGAAAGTGAGTTCCTGTTATTACGCGGACTGCAAAAGGACAACTTTTTCAGCGGATCCAAATACGCTAATATTGCGCTGAACATCCTCCTGACCAAGCATGCCATTAATTATGTGAATCAGTTCAAACAAACAGACTATAATGCTAGCATCGATAGCATGAATGCACATGGGCTGACCGTGGCCGATCGCGACTTTGTGGGTTGGGATTTTACCCCATGGGTGTATGACCTGCACCGGCCGGATGAGCCTTACGAGGCACGCGGCAGGCACCCAAGCGGTGTGGGAATAGACCGGGCGATCAAGACCACATCACTGACCGACGAAGAGTACAGCTACCTGGAACGGATGGGCAGGATGCAGTACCTAAACTTTCTTTCGCCGTTTATGATCGGCGTCAACCGCATCCGGCTGAATGACCAAACGGCATTCAACGTGGCCGTAAGGCATTACCTTAATTCTTTTGGATACGATCTAACGGCGGACTTTTTTATTGACCATCGGGAAAAGCAATACCTTGTCAGTATCCATGGGTATCGCAACAAGTACCGGTTGCTGCCGGGTGTTGAAGTGGAGCGAAGCCCTTATGTAGTCCGCATTAATGGACAAAAACGCCTGTTATTACAGCCGGCAGTGCTGTTATGGTTGCAACCCAACGGTTTTTACGACCGCAAAGCGCGGCCTGGCGGCCTGTTTCGTGTGCAGGGCTCCTATGCGCTGGATAATATATGGCGCATTGTTGCAGTAGCTGAAGGAAAAACCAATGGCTGGGTAGCGGGTAATCCTTACCTTGATGCGAAGGCTGGTTTCCGTTTCGGGATATCGGCATCTTTCAATGCGGGGAACAGGCGTATCGCAACGTTAATGTAATAGACGCTGCGATGCGCGTCCTGCCACTTGTTCAACCTGACTTCGTTATCGATAAGGCTGTAACGCCTCTACCAACTCCCGGTAGTCCTTTCGCGTTAGGCCCGGCCCATCGGTAATTTCCCATAGGGCACTTTGGATCAGCGTGTAAATGACCCGCCACTCCGGTGTTTTATAGCCTTCGTCGAACATTTCCTGCGGATTATAGTGCTGGGTGAGCTGCAGCTTGGGATAATCTTTCAATAGATCCAGTAATCTGCGGATGTTCGGGTCAGTCGTAACCATTCCCAGCTCGTACATATCTTTGCCGATGGGATAGTCCTGCGTATCCCATTGCTGATTTTCCTCCCAGGGGAATGCCATGGAATAGTTGAGGCAACCCAACCCAAGATATACTGTAGTTGTGTCAGCGGGTGTACTGATATCCACATAAGTAGGCGGCACCTCAATGCGTACGGCAGACGTCAGGATACCGTTCTGTGTACGTCCTTCGTGCTTAAACAGGCAAATCAGACCGCCTGGCACTTCGACGGTAATCGTCACGTTCAAGTTGTTGACAAAGTTCACATCGGCATAAAACGTATTCAAGTTCCCGTGTAGTAGTCCGAGGTCCGGATTGAAAGGGTTATTGGGCCGGGCGACTACTTCAATGCCCTGGGGCAACTCCCAGGGTATGCCGGCGGGAATACCATCCGTATCGCCCAACCCTGGTTGGTCTTTCGATGACGGGATGACAATATCCCAGTCGTTCCCTTCTTCCGACGGATCGGGCATGCCCGGCCCTTCGCCTTTACCGCAACCTACCAATAACCAAAGCATCACGGTGTAATAAATCCATTTATTCATTGCTGTTATAATTTAATAAATTCCACTCTTCTGTTTTGCGCACGGCCCGCTGCGGTCTGATTATCGGCTACCGGCTCAGCTTCGCCCTTGCCGCCTGTTTCCAATCGACTGCCATCGATCTGGTATTCGGCCTGTAGTATTTCGCGCACGGCAGCAGCCCTGCGTTCGCTGAGTTCGAGATTGGCTTCGTCATCACCCACCGCGTCGGTATGGCCGATGATGCGGACACGGATATCCGCGTGCTGGGTGAGTACGGCCGAAATAGCCTTCAGTACACCAGCAGATTCCGGTTTAACAGTTGCTGAACCGGTGTCAAACAAAATACCTGTCGTGCTGAACTTACCCTCTTCTACCAGTTTGTGCCGAGTATCGGGCAACCCTTTGGAAATTTTGATATTACTGAAATATACACCGATCTGCTCGTCATTATAGGGACTGCTACCCAGCTGGAAATACAATTGGTTAAACTCACCGGCTTTGGAAATGCCTTTTGGTACATCATATAATTTTTCACCGTCCACCCAAATTCGCAACCGTTCCTTCTGTCCCTGGATGGCAACGTGTGACACTTTGCCATACCATTGGCGCACTGACTGATTCCTGGTGGGCGGACTATTGAAATAACGGCTATACTGCTCGTAACTCTCAAGCACGACATTTCCGGCATCGGCAAGCGGAGAGACTTCCACGTAAAAAGATTTATCACCCTTCGGGTCGGACAAAAGTTTGTTGGAAGTCGCGGATACGCTACCGGAAGCCAGCAGGCCAAACTGAAAGGACGGTGGCAACCAGCCTTTGAAATCGTACTGCAATACCATGTCGAATTCGACCGTAAAGTCCGGTCCGAAGGATTTTTCATTAGCTGTTAAGACAACCGTGCGCTGTGCCATGCGCAGCCATTGGCCGGGAATACCGCTCAGGCTAACGATTACCGAGCTACCGTTGCTATTCCATCCGGCCGGTAGCTCACCGATCGCCTCACCGGAAAAATCGGCGGCATATAATACGGAGTCACCGGGGACGAAATCATACTTACTGAATGCCTGGATAGATGGCTTTTGGTTATTGATCGTATCAATTCCGGACACCGCAAGCCCGTCATTTGTGTTGGGCTGGCCATCCGGCCCCTCGGTTTTCCCTCCTTCCGTTGCCGATTCGATGGCTTTATCGACTCCTTTGGAGACCGCCTTTTCAGTTTCACTCAATACTTTCTGCGTAGCAGCCTCTGCCGCCCGATCTTTGATTCTGCGAAGAATAGACTGCGCTTGCGCTGCCGTCGGCACAGTGCCGAAAAATACGGCCACCGTCGCGGCAATTACCACTTTTCTTACTGATAGATGCTTCATGACATTAAAATTAATGGTCACAAAGCTAACGGCTCCCGGCAACAACCACCTCCCGTTTCGATAAGCAGCAATATAACGGCATGAACGTATGATAGCTTCGACGAAAGGGTCGGTTCCACTTATCGGTGTCTGTGGGACTTCGCCATCAATCGTTTATCAAAAAGCAAGCAACGGAAAAGGATCCGGCGTCGGAGAGCCGCCAGTGGATGGAATCGGACTCAACAACTATTTCTGGCCAAGCGTCTTACGGATGCGGCTTAAACTATCCTGGTGAATCGCCAAAAATGAAGCGATATATTTCAAAGGTACTTGCTGGATGACCTCCGGCTGGGTATCCATTATTTTTTTATACCGTTCTTCCGCCGTCATACATATCGCGTCAATCTGATTGTCCTGCAACCAGGTCAATAGCCTATCCATAATGGCCAAATCCATATCATACATCCTGGGTATTGCTTGTTTTAATAAAAGGGCATTCTCTTTATCCCATACCAAGACATCGATTTCAGTCAGCGACTCTAACGCACAGGTAGATAACTGCCCGCTTTGGAGGTACAGCGGCGTGGACAAAAAGTGATTCGTTGAAACAATACCTAACGTGTGATCAATGCCTTTTTCCACCCGGTATAAACGGGCTATGCCGCTATTCAGAAAATAGAGTGTATTCACCGCCTTACCCTGCTCCATAATCACCGTATGCGGTGGTAAAACGCGGTGCTGCGTATGGGAACTGATGGTTTTGAACTCATCAGGTGTGAATAGTATGCCGTATTGTTGCGCAATGCGACAGACATTTTCAAAATGTTTCCGCGATATCATCGATAAGCCGTTTATTATCAGTTTAGTACAAGGCTAAAATACAGAAAAAAGCGGACCGATGCAATTTCTGACATATGTCAGTTTAAGGTATGATCGCAGCCGATAACTTTGTACAACCATTATAACGAATAAATAACAATGGGAAAACAGACCGTATTGATTGTGGATAGCGATCACTCCATTAGACAATGGCTGCGGGAAACCATCAAGTGTCAGCCCTATCCGTTTGTATTTTGGGAATGCTGTAATGGCCTGGAAGCTGAAAAGTACATCAACGCTCTGCAACCGGATTTGGTATTCATGGCGGTGAAACTTCCGGGGAAAAGCGGGTTTGAAGTCATGGAATCCGTCGAATACCAACCATCAGTCATTTTTACATCAATAGCTACCCAAGATGCAGCGCAGGCATTCGAACATCAGGCAATTGACTACCTCATCAAGCCCTTAACAGCTGAGCGCGTAAAGCTTGCCCTGCAACGTTTTGATCATTGGCGGGGAGCTGTCCACAAAAAAAATACTGCGAGCGAACCACCAATTAGTTATCCGGTACGGATCCTGGCGGAAAAAGGACAGCGGTTGACCAGTATACCCATCAATAAAATCACGCACCTCAAAGCCGATAAAGATTATACCTGGATTCATATGCTAAACGGCGAATCCTACTTGAGCACCACCGGCATTGGTCAGCTCGAACGTAAATTGAACCCTCAATGTTTTATCCGGATCCATCGTTCTTATATCGTTAATATCAATCACATACAAGAGTTGTATCGCGATATCAGTAAACTTTTTGTATCGCTGCCAAACGCCATTGAAATCAACGTTGGCCGCAATTACCTTCCAGTAATAAAGGAGCTTATATTTTGACTTCCGCGCAATTCCTACAGCAAATCGAGGCTGGGTAATTGGATTTGTCAATTCTCAAATTTACCATAGATTTTGCAGACCCTGAAAAGTACCGCCTGTATGTCTCTGCTTTGAAGGAAAATACTGGTCTGCAACAGTGCTTGCTTACTGCCGATATTTTTGCGGCGGATGATATCCAGTTCATTCCCGAAATTCAAATTGATAAATTCCCGGATTTCATTGCGGCTCTGACGCAGCACGTGTACATCCGGTCCGTCTTCCTCATTGAGTTCATTTGTAGCCAGCCGAAAGAACTTATCCATTTTAACACCAAGCTCTTCCAGGGTGATAATAAATCCACTTGCAAGCGGTGCATGCAGATTCTCTAGGTATTGCAGGCTTTCGGCACTCAAAAACTTGGCTGATTGCAACATATCTTGTATTAGATCTGTCCCATGAACAATGACCTCTGCTGAGCGCCGATCCGCAGCACCGAGCTGGCGGATGGCGCGCAGACTATTACGCTTCAATTTATACGTATACTTGATCAAGTCCATCAGTTCCTTGTCGGTCTTCTTCAACGCGAAAGCATCGCCATTGCGGATCCCATTTAAAATCGTACTGTAATGACCGGATATTTCAATGATCATCGTTACCAGCATATTCTTGCTGCGGATGTAAACATCAAGGTCCGACTCTTCCAACAGGCTTAATCTGCTCCTTTCGGTTTTTGATTGCTGCACCTTGTTCGCAAACTTCACATTGGAAATGATGATGTACACCAGAAAAATCCCAAGCAGCAACGCCGTAACCGCAATTCCCTGATAGATCAGAAATGCGAAGAGTGCAGCAACGGAAAACGCAATTAGCGCGGTGATAAACCATCCTCCGATAACGCTGAGGACGCCTGTAACCCGGTATACCGCCGATTCACGGCCCCAGGCCTTATCAGCCAACGAGGTACCCATAGCCACCATAAATGTCACATAGGTTGTTGACAGGGGTAATTTCTGCGACGTTGCCCACGCAATAAGTATACTGGCTAACACTAGGTTGGTCCCCGCGCGCACCAAATCGAATGCAGGGGCGTCATCGCCCACCTGAGTGGCTTTGCGTAATTTATCCTTCTCAAAACTGAGGTTGTACCTTCTTTTCACATTCCGGGGAATAAGCACATTGAAGAGGTTACCCAGCAACATCGCCGTTTTGACCACCCTCCTGGACACGGTGTTGGGCTTAAAACGGTCGTCACTTCCCTCCTCGTCTTGCCGGACTAGGCTGATCTCCGTTTCTGTTACTTTTTTAGCCTTCGCACTTAACCAGATGGTCAATGCCATGATTAGGCCGGCAATCAACAACATATAGTTAGGCACAATAACATCGCTTGTCGCTAGAAAATCCTGGTACAACGCATCGGCCGCCACCCCACTTCCCAACCAGTTTTCATACGCCAGTAATCCGGCGATAGGCACACCGATAAAATTGACGAGGTCGTTACCCGCAAAAGCCATGGCAAGCGAAAACGTACCCGCAAGCACTACAATCTTAAGTGGATTCAGCTGGAATTGTCGCTGGAGCCAGAAGCAGACTATCGTTGTCAGCAACAGGATGCCTAACAATACCACGACGATATTATCGTAGATATTCACTACCCAAGCAGCTTCCATCAAAGTGGTTCCTTTAAGCCCTTTGATCAATAGGAAATACACAATCACGGTAATCCCGATACCTGAAAAAGGTGCGCCCAAATTCTTTAGCCGCGATTCGTACTGGAACGTAAATGCTGAGCGAATGAAAAATTGCACCGCTACACCGGCCGTGAATGCAATTAATATAGATAGAAAAATACCCGATATGATTGAAAACGTGCTGTCCACGTTGATATACTTCATCACTTCATTGATGGACTCCCCTTTTTCCGCCGCAAACAGGAAGCCGACAATCATAGCAGCTCCCAACAACTCAAAGACAATGGAAACAGTGGTAGAAGTAGGCAGACCAAGGGAATTAAAGATATCGAATAGCACAATATCAGCCAGCATAACCGCCAGGAAGATCCACATTACCTTGTCGAACGTGAAGTGCTGCGGCTGAAAAATCCCCTTCCGGGCAATCTCCATCATCCCACTGGAAAAGAAACATCCGGCTAGAATACCTACCGACGCAATGAGGATGATATTCTTATAGGTCGTAACCTTACTCCCAATGGCCGAATTCAAAAAATTGACCGCATCATTGCTGACACCTACGATCAAATCCGCTACTGCAAGCACCAACAATACGGCGACGATAAACAACATGTAATCCATAGAAGCTACTATCTACTTATTCGTATTGCAAAAATGTAAACTTATTGTTATTAGATAATTTCCAATAAGTTAAGTTAATGTTAATAAAAACTAAGTAAAATACAAGGGAATGAATTTCACCGATAAGGTAATTCCGTCCGCCTAACAGTATTTCACCGCTCGGCCGGTAAAAAGAAGAAAACCGATATATCGGTATTCAGAAGGTCGTATTTGATTGTCTGATCGTGAGCTTATCCGGGTTGCGAACATATAACAGGCGCATAATTTCTGTTTCCGCTGTTTCAACGCATAGCACCGAATCGAGTTCGCCTGTTAAACGGTGAATGAAAAGTACCGCCGGCCGGCCATTCACGAAGGCGGCCCGATATTCGAAGTCGTTAAATTTATTTTCCGGAAGCTGCATAACCCCAAAAAGAAATTTCAGCACCTTATCTCGGCCGAGAAGCGGTTTACGTGCGGCTTCTCGTTTGCCGCCCCCATCACTGAAAAGTTCAACATCGCTGCGAAGCACGGCTTCCAGTTGCGTACGGTCTTCACACTGCAATGAAAAAAGGAACGCATCGATCAGCGAGCGATGCTTTGATGGATCAACGGGTCTGAACCGCTTCCGGCTAAGTTTCTTATGCGCACGGTGCAACAACTGCCTGCAATTTTCCACTGACGTACCTATCAACTCCGCGATATAATGGTATTCCTCAGAGAAACTTTCGCGCAGGATAAATACCGCACGTTCAACCGGGTTGAGGCGCTCGAGCAGGAAAAGCAACCCGTATTCCAGCGTGGGGGGCGTTTCAAAATCGAGGGTAATATACGGCTCGGGCAGCCACGACCCGACATAACTTTCCCGTTGCTTTTTCAATTCCTGAAGACGGTCAATACTTTGGTTAACCGTCATACGCCCCAGATAAGCCTTTGGCTGTTTCACCCCGTCTACGGAAGCCCATTTTTCATAGACATCATGAACAACATCTTCCGCATCCGCCACAACACCCAGCATGTTGTAGGCAATATGGAAAAGGTATGGCCGAAGCGCAATAATTTCTGCTGTCAGTTCCATATCATTTCCACAAAGATAGTCAGTTAGCTTTTCTTTTCGCGATATCGCAAAGCATATCCGAGTGAATGTTGAGACCAATATTGCCGATGTTGTAATAAAACTCCGTGGCGACGACCCAAACGATCTCACAGATCGAGCGCTCGTCATAATGTCTCGCAAGTTCGGCAAACAGGCTGTGTTCCATTTTTCGGTCGCGTGCCAATTGGGTAACAAAATCAAGCAGTGTCCGTTCCTTATCACTGAAAAGTTCACTGGTCTGATAACGGTTCAGTTCGTCAAACTTTGATTGGTCCATGGCGGAGATGATTGTTTGTGCCCGTCCGATATCGATGCAGAAATGGCAAACGTTGATCCGTGCTACCTGCTCCCGGATAAGCATAACCGTTTCATCCGGCAATTGCAGCTTCTTATCGAGTTGGGCGATTTTCCCGGAGAAACTCCCAAAGCTGAGTGGAAGGCGGGCGGCCATCACCTTAATAGGCGTCAATACTTTTCCGAACCGTTTACGGGTGAAAAAATAAACAAGTTTCCAAAGCACGTTTTTAGGTGCTTCAATGGGTGTAAGAAATGGCGTATCCATAATAGTCAACCGTGTTATATGTGTGCTGTAGACAGTAGACCGGGAGATGGTCGTTTTGTGACAAAACAAGATAGAAATAATCGATGACTGTGCCCGCTTCCGAACGGAAGCTGTCCGATATCGGACAGTCTTCACAACACACAAACCAACAATCAATTGATTAAAAATGATTTAACACTTTGGCGTAGTAACTGGGACATGATTTATTACTATTGGCTAAAACCTAAAGACGATGCTAAAGAATTATTTTAAAACCATCGGGCGCGACTTATGGTATAATAAGCAATACACCATACTCAACATGATTGGATTGGGTTTGGGCTTGGCTGTGTTCATTACGGTACTTGTTTATGTTAACCGGGAACGAAGCTACGATCGTTGGGATGATGCCTTGGAACGCGTATACCGCATTAATATTGGGAAAAATTGGGGAGGAAGTGATGAATTCACACCATCGGTCCCTCCCGCACTGGGTTATTTTATGCGCCACAATCTTCCCGAGGTGCAGACAGCCACTACCCTTCGTGAGCGTGGCGAGTCAGTTATTGAAATTGATGATGAGCAGTTTTATGAAAAAAAACTTATCGCTGCTGATAGCCTGTTCTTTTCTGTTTTTCCATACAAATTTTTACACGGAAATGCTGCTACTGTTTTAGTCCAGCCGCGGTCCGTAGTCATTAGCGAGGAAATGAGTAAGAAATGGTTCAGTGGAGAGAATCCTGTTGGTGAAACATTAAAAATCGACAACCAGTTGTATACAGTTACGGGAGTATTTCAAAAAATTGCACCCTCACACCTCAATTTTAACATATGTATGTCCTTCAATCCGGACGAGAACAATTGGCGGGCAAGCGTAATGTATATCTATGCTCGATTAAGGGACCGAGCGCAACCTACCTCAGTAGCACAAAAAATCAATGATCAATACACCCTCCAGTATGCCCTAGCTTTTCAAGCAGACCCGAACATACCGAAAAAGACAACTGCTGACCGGGCCATCACTTCGGTTGAAAACGCAAAACATTGGCTGGAAGATAACCTGTCCATTACCAATATCCATACAGAGATGGAACAGGTGAAAAATATTCATCTTTGGCCTGCGACTTATCCCTGGAGGGATTCACCGGCCAATCATCCCATAAACGACTACGAAAAAGGCAATCACATTCCGGTTGTTGTTTTTTCACTCATCGCCCTTTTAATTCTTTTACTGGCCTGTATCAATTACATCAATCTGATGATAGCCTTGGGTAACAAACGGGCACGTGAATCGGGGCTTCGCAGAGTCATGGGTGCCAGTCGGTGCCAGCTGATCACACAGTTTCTCCTCGAATCGTTCATTCACGTATTTTTTTCACTCTGCTTTGCATTGATGTGTTGTCAAATACTGATTAACTACTTGAATACCTCGTTTGACATGGAGCTTCGACTTTGGAGCACACTCAATCCCGAAGCAAACATGAAACTGATTATACAATTAGGTGTCATTGCGCTCGTCGTATCGTTACTTGCCGGCGGCTATCCGGCGTTATTACGTTCCGGTTATCGACCCGTCAAGATTCTGAAAGGCGAACTGGCCAGCGGCTTACAGGGTATGCGCTTGCGTAATGTCTTGGTTGTTTTGCAATTCTCTATTGCAATTGCTTTCATCGCATCGTTATTGGTGATGCATCGGCAGGTGGTATTTATGCAGTCTAATGATCCGGGATTTGACAGCGAACAGATACTCCGTATCGATGGGAGCAGAGTGCCTATTGATTTCTTCCAATCGTTGGACGAACATCAATTCTTAATGAACAGTATTCGTAATCTACCAGAAGTGGCATCAGCAACAACAACTCACTTTTATCCGGGTCAACCATCTATCAGCAACCAGCCAGCATATTTCGGACCATCAAAAGATTCACTCTCGTTAAGTATTAATTATGTCGGATTGGATTACTTTACTACGTTAGGGATCCGAATCATCCAAGGCAGGAACTTTTCATCAGCTCATGCCATGGATACCGTTAATGCGGCCATTATCAATGAAAAGGCTGCAGAGGCATTAGGTCTTCAAAATCCATTGGGTGAGCGTATTAATACGATAGCAAGAGATTATACGATTATTGGCATAGTAAAGGATAACTATAACGCCGGCTATACTTCGGCCATCCGTCCCGAAATTTATGTCAATGGCACTGTCCCTAAAATTGCCGGTGGTCGTCATCAGCTGTTGATCCAACTGAAATCCGGAAAGGACGCAAAGCAAGCAGTTGAAAAGATTTCAGCAATCTGGAAAGTTGTAGATGAGCGTAACCCTATGCAGTATTCTTGGCTGGATGATGATTTCTCTAAACTGATGGGGAAATATGTCCGATTTAGCAAAATAACAGGCTTATTAACGGTTATTACATTATCCATAGCAATTATGGGAATCTTTGCATTAAGTACTTTTTCAGCACAGCAGCGCACTAAGGAAATCGGCATCCGTAAAGTGCTTGGTGCATCCGTAAGCGGTATCGTACAGCTGTTATCAAAAGATTTTGTCAAATTAGTATTGCTTGCCCTGGTCATCGCCTCACCTATTGCCTGGTGGGCGATGAACCGCTGGCTACAGGATTTTGCTTACCGTATTGAGGTGGAATGGTGGATATTTGTCGTGGCCGGGTTGGCAGCAGTGGTCATCGCATTGCTAACAGTTAGTTTCCAGGCCATAAAAGCCGCAGTAGCCA
>NZ_JBEBRB010000051.1:0-18965 GCF_040395035.1 Parapedobacter lycopersici
AAAGACAATCCGTCAAACGAAGAGATGTCCGAACTAACGCGGAAGCTGGCCCAACTTCTTTATGATGCCTATCAACTACACCGGACAGACACCTGGCATTGGTATGAATCACTTTTGGCCTACGACAATGGGCTGCTGCCCATGGCTATGCTGTGTGCCGCAGAGGTGACAAATAATGCATCGTTCAGGGATGTGGCATTTGAAAGTCTGGAATTCCTGGAATCGCATACGCTGTCCAAAGGACACCTGAGTCTCATCGGCAATGAAAATTGGTACAGGCAAACCGGCGTTCTCTCACCATTTGCCCAACAGCCTGTTGATGCCATGGCTATGGTGCTGCTTTACTTCCAGGCCTACAGCTATGCGGGAGATCCCCGTTACCTCAGCCGACTGTATACCTCGTTCATGTGGTTCTTGGGTGAGAATGACCTCCGCGTGAGCGTCTATGATTTCGATACCCATGGTTGCTGTGATGGGCTGCAACACGACGGCGTTAACCGCAACCAGGGAGCGGAAAGCACGCTCGCATACCTTATTTCGTACCTGGCGCTGCAACATACCTTTGAAAAGCCCTACGGCAGCATCGTATCATGACTGGGCGCGATCAGAAAATAAATACAGGCATTAGTTTGGTGTTTTTCCAACTAAATAACCTACCTTTATGATAATTAATAAGATACAGATACACGTCTCCGGGTTACCACTTTCCTCTTACCGCAGCCAAAGTGGGCTTTAATATTCGATCTCTGCATCCATCGTTTACATTTTAAAGCCCATTATCATGGTCATTTTGTTTTTTTTCATAGGGATATGGTATCTCTCGTTGTTTTCGCAGACCTTTTTCCAGCATCGGTATGCAGCGCATGGCTCATTTACGATGAGCCGGTTCTGGGAACGTTTTTTCTTCGTGTTTTCATATATCACACAGGGCTCTTCCTACATGAGCCCACGGGCCTACGCCATCATGCACCGCATGCATCACGCGTATACCGATACCGAGCGGGATCCCCATTCGCCTAACTTCTCATCAAATATCTTTGCCATGATGTGGCGTACACGGAACATCTACCTCGACATTGACAGGAGGCGTATGCAGGTGGAGGAGCGATTTACAAAAAACCTACCAAACTGGGAGCGGCTTGATCGGTGGGGCAATGCCCCGCTTTCGAGGGTGCTGTGGGTAGTTGCCTATATAGCCTTTTTTCTGGTGTTTGCCAGCAGCTTGTGGTGGTTCCTGCTGCTTCCCATCGTCATTACCATGGGTGCCTTCCACGGGGCTGTGATCAATTGGTTTGCGCATAAATACGGTTACATCAATTTCAGGCTTAAAAACACTTCACGCAACCTGCTGGTGGTTGACGTACTGATGCTCGGCGAGTCTTATCACAACAACCATCATAAACACCCTTCTTCGGTTAACTTCGGTAGGCGCTGGCACG
This sequence comes from Parapedobacter lycopersici, assembly GCF_040395035.1. Lineage (GTDB taxonomy): Bacteria > Bacteroidota > Bacteroidia > Sphingobacteriales > Sphingobacteriaceae > Parapedobacter > Parapedobacter lycopersici_A. Next base: position 1,440 of record NZ_JBEBRB010000051.1, read on the forward strand.
AAATCGATCCGGTATACCCTATTGTTCTGTTACTGAAGTGGCTGCGGATTATCAACTTCCCGAAAGCAAGCATGTCGGCCCTCGAAGTTCGTCAGGAAAAACCATCAAATCACGTTGAATAATAAAGAAAGGGTACCGTCATCCAGTCCTCGAATGAAATGCGGGATCCCCCTTGAAACCGCAACCGAGTGGCTCAGCCGATAGAAAAGATAAGCCGGCGTCATCTTGGATTTTCTCTATCTAGTAGCAAAGAATTACGGAAAGAGAGAGGCTGTACAAGAAACCTATATCCCAAAGGAGATGTCGAGCTCCCTAAAAACATCATCAGGTCATTGATAATATTATTTTTTAGACTGATAGGGATAAAAGTATAAGAAGCGTTGTAGTGATTGTCGAACTGGCTTTGGCCGACTTGTAATAGTTTGGGCAACAGGATTTTATTGGCATAAAAAAGGGAAACTACCATGGTATGGTGTTTCCCTATGTAGCGGGGATTGGACTCGAACCAATGACCTTCGGGTTATGAGCCCGACGAGCTACCAACTGCTCCACCCCGCAATGTATTTTAAAAATCCGTCAATCGCTGGCGGAATACTGTTAATTCTCTTCCGAATTGGACTGCAAAGATATAATTTGTTTCTTTGCAAAACAAATCAAAAACACAAAAATGTCGCATAACGCTGGATTCGTGAGTATTATTGGTAAACCAAACGCCGGAAAGTCTACCCTGATGAACGCATTGGTGGGAGAGAAGATGTCAATTGTGACACCCAAGGCCCAAACTACCAGGCACCGGATCATCGGAATCGTAAACGAACCGGACTACCAGATCGTATTCTCGGATACGCCGGGCGTCATCAAGCCAAACTATACGCTCCAGGCCTCCATGATGAATTTCGTGCAGGGCTCGCTTATTGACGCGGATATTATTTTGCTGGTCACGGATATTCACGAGAAATACGACGAATCAGACGTCATTGCAAAATTGCAGAAAACGGCGTCGCCCGTGGCGGTGCTTATCAATAAGATCGATCAGTCGGACGAAGCGGAGGTGAAAAACAAAATGCAATACTGGGAGGATACGTTACATCCCCAGGCTATTTTTGCTGTATCGGCATTGCATGGGCACAACATACAGGCTGTCATGCAGTTTATTTTGGACCACCTCCCCGAACATCCGCCGTATTATGAAAAGGATGCGTTGACGGATAAATCCGAGCGGTTCTTCGTTTCGGAGATTATCCGGGAGAAAGTGTTCAAGCTTTATGAAAAGGAAATACCATACAGCACCGAAGTCGTGATCACCTCCTTTAAGGAGGAACAAACAATCACCCGTATCAGCGCAGAAATCATTGTGGAGCGGGATTCCCAGAAAAACATCCTGATCGGAAAGGGGGGGAGCATGATCAAAAAAGTGGGAACCTACGCCCGGCAGGATATTGAGGAGTTTTTGCAACAAAAGGTTTTCCTGGAACTTTTCGTGAAAGTCATTCCCGACTGGCGGAAAAAAGATAACTACCTGAAACGGTTTGGTTATGAACATTAAAAAATAAATAACTATCTTTGCAGCCCCGCAGCGTAAGCTACCGGGGCTATGTTGGATACATAATTTATTTAAAACAAAAGAATGGCAACTAAAATCAGATTGCAAAGACACGGTAAGAAAGGCAAACCTTTTTACTACGTAGTAGTAGCAGATTCGCGTGCACCACGTGATGGTAAGTTTATTGAGCGCATCGGTTCCTACAATCCCAACACCAACCCCGCCACCATCGACTTGAATTTCGATAAGGCGCTTGATTGGTTAAATAAAGGCGCCCAGCCGACAGACACCACGCGGGCAATCCTTTCCTATAAAGGGGTGTTGTATAAAAAACACCTGCAAGGCGGTGTGAAAAAGGGAGCATTCGATGAAGCCGCAGCCGAGGTTAAGTTTGAAGAGTGGCTGAAAGGCAAAGAAGCCCAAATCCAGGGTAAAAAAGACGGATTGGCACAAACGAAAGAGGAATCGAAAAAAGCAGCGTTAGTAGCAGAAGCAAAGAAAAAGGCAGAGATCGCTGCTGCTGTTGAGGCAAAAAATACCCCTCCAGCAGAAGAAGTGGCCGAGGAAGAGGCGGCTGAAACCGAAGCGCCTGTTGCTGAAGCAACGGATGCCGTGGAAGAAGCGTCAGCTGATGCTGCAGAAGGAGAAGAAAAAACGGAAGAATAATTTTTTTTACATCCCGTAGCGAAAAGCCGATCCGGAGAGCGCAATCTACCTGGAACGGCTTTTTTGTTTGGGATCCAGTAAACACAACCCCACCATGGCATTTGAAGGGAATTTTTATATCGGTTACCTCAGCAAAACCCGTGGCCTCAAAGGCGAGCTGCAGTTGTTTTTCGAATTTGATGACTACCGGGAGCTGGAACTGGATGTGCTTTTTCTGGCAATAGACAGAAAGCTGGTGCCTTTTTTCGTTACCCAGTACAAACTTCAGTCCAACCGTACTGCTTACCTTTTTCTGGAAGATGTTGACCATATTGACCGGGCCCAACCGTTGGTACATAAGCAAGTGTATCTCCCCGAAAGCAAGCGTCCGGAACGGCACCCCGATGATTTCCGGATCACGGATCTTAAGGGGTTCGTCGTGCGCGATCAGCTGCATGGCGAGCTTGGTGAAATCATCGAAATCCATGAATATCCCCAGCAATACATTGCCGTTGTGCCTTACCGGTTCAACGAGCTGATGTTTCCGCTTAATGATGAAATTATCCGCGCCATTGACCGGGAAAAACAGCTGCTGGAAGTGGCCCTGCCCGATGGGCTTATCGATGTATATACCTAAACCGGGCCGAAAGACCGCCAATTCAAGTTTGTAATTCAACAAACTATTATCGATATTTGCCGACTGCTTATTGAGAAAGGCCGAGGGATTAGACCCAGCGAAGCCTTAGCAACCTGTGCTAACAAGGTGCTACATTCTACCCGGCGAGCTACGTTTCCGGGAAAGATAAGCCACAGCGGTATTCCCCTGTCCGTTCTCAAGCTAAGCACGCGTATGAAATTACAGGATTGCAATAGGCTTAGGCACTGATATGAAGATTACCGAACACATTAAGAACGCAAAAGGGCAGACCCTTTATTCATTTGAGATACTGCCCCCCGTAAAAGGGCAGAGCATCCAGGCTATTTTTGATGCCATTGATCCGCTGATGGAGTTCAATCCCCCCTTCATTGATGTTACTTATCTGCGCGAAGATTATATTTACAAACAGCACCCGACTGGGTTGCTGGAAAAAGTAGCTTATCGTAAGCGGCCCAGTACTGTGGCTACCTGCGCTGCCATCATCAACAAATACAAAGTGGATGCGGTGCCACACCTCATCTGCGGCGGATTTACCAAAGAAGAAACGGAAAATGCACTGATCGACCTGCAATTTTTAGGAATCGATAACGTGCTGGTACTGCGCGGTGATGCCCGCAAAAGCGACAATGCGTTCATCCCCACACCCGGCGGCCATGCCTATGCCTCTGAACTGCTGCAGCATGTGGTTAATATGAACAGTGGCAGGTACCTGCATGAAGATATGGAGAACTCGGAGAAGACGGACTTCTGCGTTGGTGTAGCCGCGTATCCGGAAAAACATTTTGAGGCACCCAACCTGGATACCGATTTTAAGTACCTGAAGCAGAAGGTGGACCTGGGTGCCGATTTCATCGTTACCCAGATGTTTTTTGATAACAGTAAATATAAAGCATTTGTCGACCGTTGCCGGGCTAACGGTATCCACATTCCCATTATCCCCGGGCTCAAACCGCTTACCAACAGTAAGCAGCTGGTGAGCCTGCCCAAGGTCTTTCACTTGGACATTCCTTTCGAGCTTAGCCAGGCCGTGCAGGCGTGTACATCCGAGCAACAGGTGCGTGAAGTGGGAGTGGAATGGATGATCCAGCAATGCAAGGAACTGAAAGAGATGGGCGCCCCCGTACTGCATTTTTATACTATGGGCAACCCCAAACCCACAAAGCGGATCATCCAGGCTGTATTTTAGTCCTAAGGACTATTGCTTCTGCGCTTCCTTCGCCCAGGTATCGCGCAGCGTAACCGTCCGGTTAAATACCGGATTGTCCGGTGTTGAGCCGATGTCCAGGGTGAAATATCCCTTTCGGATAAACTGATAACCTTTTCCCGGTTCGGCATGAAGCAGGTCCGGCTCGACGTATGCGTTCTCAATGACCTGTAAGCTGTCGGGATTTATGGATTCCGTAAAATCTTCATCCGCAGCCGGATTTTCTGCGTTGAACAACCGGTCGTAGAGTCGTACAGTCACGGTTTTGGCATGGGGGATGCTGACCCAGTGGATCGTGCCCTTCACCTTAAGTCCGCTGGTATCTTCACCGCTTTTCGATTCCGGAATATACATACACCGGATTTCTGTCACACGGCCATCCGTATCTTTTACGAAATCAGTGCACTGAACGACATACGCGTGTTTGAGTCTTACCATCAAGCCAGGCGCCAGCCGGAAGAATTTTTTCGGCGCCTCTTCCATGAAGTCTTCCCGTTCAATCCAGAGTTCCCGGCTGAAGGGAATCGGGCGCTCGCCCTCACCGCCTTCCACTTCCGGATTGTTTTCACCGGACAAGTGTTCCGTTTTTCCCTCGGGGTAGTTGGTGATCACCAATTTTACCGGGTCGAGTACCGCCATACGACGCCATGCGGTCTTGTTGAGGTCTTCCCGGATGCAGAATTCGAGCAGCCCCACGTCAATCACATTTTCCCGCTTGGCCACCCCGATGCGCTCACAGAAATTGCGGATACTTGCCGCGGTATAGCCCCGTCGGCGCAATCCGCTGATGGTGGGCATCCGCGGGTCGTCCCAGCCCGTTACATAGTTATTGTTGACCAATTGCAATAGCTTCCGCTTGCTCATAACCGTATAATTAAGGTTAAGACGGGCAAACTCATATTGTTTGGATGGGTAAATTTCCAGTTGCTCAATCAGCCAGTCGTACAGCGGCCGGTGTGGAACAAACTCCAGGGTACATACGGAATGAGTGATTTCCTCAATGGCATCGCTTTGGCCGTGGGCAAAATCATACATCGGGTAAATGCACCAGCTGTCGCCGGTACGGTGGTGGTGTGCATGTTTGATGCGATACAGCAACGGGTCGCGCAGATGCATGTTCGGGTTTGCCAGGTCAATCTTTGCCCGCAGCACTTTAGCCCCATCGGGGTATTTGCCTTCCCGCATCTCGGCAAACAGGCTGAGGTTTTCCTCCACGGACCGATCCCGGAAAGGCGTTGGTTTTCCCGGTTCTGTAGGGGTGCCCTTTGACGCAGCAATTTCCGCTGCCGTGCTGTCATCTACATAGGCCAATCCATTTCGGATCAGCTTTGTCGCAAATTCATACAGCGTTTCAAAATAATCCGAAGTATACAGCTCCTCCGCCCACTCGAATCCCAGCCATTTGATGTCGTTCTTAATGCTTTCCACATAGGCCGTTTCCTCGGTGGTCGGGTTCGTATCGTCAAACCGCAGGTTCGTTTTACCATGATAACGCTGGGCCAGTCCGAAGTTGAGCACAATGGATTTCGCATGCCCAATGTGCAGGTAGCCGTTAGGTTCCGGCGGGAAACGCGTCAGTACGCGTCCGCCATGTTTGCCCGACCGGATATCCGCTTCGATAATCTCGGCGATAAAATTGACTGGTTTTTCTTCGTTTGCCATACCGCAAAGGTAATTATTTAACCGGTGTCAATTTGTAAAACCTGACAAAATAAACCATACTGACACAATTATGTCTAAATTTACGTCCTTTACTAAACAATACCATGAATAGACAACAACTGTTAGTATACAAACGATATTTATTGTTTCTGGTGTGTTTGCTGCTGCCATTTCTCGGATGGTCCCAGCGCAGCAAGCGTCCGCAGGTACTCGTGTATGGCAGCGGGGTGGATGCTTATGCTGCCGCCCTGCAGTCGGCCAAGTCTAACCTGAATACCATATGGGTATTGGAAGGCAACCAGGTTGCGCCCGGATTAACGGGGCAGCCGGTAACGCTGACTTCCGGCATCGACTTGGATGCGGGTTTGTGGGCCGATTTCCTCGCGGCAACCCTGAAGCACGAACAACGAAGCGATTCCTTGTCGGCGATTGCCAAAAAACGAATCAATCCCCAGATTGCCCGGAACGTCATCGACAGCGTCCTTGATGCGACCAGCAACCTGACCGTTATCCGCGATACGGATCCGGCTGCGGCCAAAAAAAAGGGGAAATACTGGCAGGTTGCCCTTGCCAACGGTGAACGTTACCGGATCCCTTCCCTGGTTGACGCGTCGGGTGATGCCCGTCTTTACCGGCTGGCATTCGGGAATACAGATAGCATCCGGACCCGTTCCATGGTGGACAGTGGCTACTTTCAACCCGGGCCGTACGATGAACGTTCGCGTACCGGGGTAGCGGTAGGCCACGCCGGCACTTATCCATTCACATTACCCCTGGCCGCATTGGTACCGTCGGACGACAGCAACCTGTTCCTGACGCGGGCAGTCCCTGCGTTGCAGTCCCTGCTTGCCGGTACCCACGAGGATATTCCGCTGCTGATGCATGTTGGACAGGCAGTGGGTGCCGCCGCGGCATATACGGCCTTTTTCAAGACGACATCCGATAAGCTGGACGTGCGTGTGATACAGGGAGAGCTCCTGCAGTACGGTGGTCGTTTAATGCCATTCACGGACGTGCCGATAGCAGATAAGAACTTTGCGGCGATCCAGCGGATCGGTGCAACCGGCCTGCTGAAGGGTGACGCGGGCGGAACCCCCGGTCAGTTTGTGTTTAATCCGGATGCCCCGGTAACGGCAGCAGAAATAAAGCCGGTATTAAACCAGCTTTTTTCGAGGAGCCAGATCTGGTTTATAGACCATACTGATGTAGACACCATGCAGTTGGCTGATCTTTTTTCCCTGGTTAAATACATTGGCCAGCGCGGAGATGAGCTGGAAAGACAGGTAACGCGGGGGTGGTCACGCACCTTTCATTTTGAAGGCGAATACGACGGTACGTTGCCTGTCACACGCAGGTTGTTTGCCGTATTGCTGGACGCTTACTGCAAACCCTTTGACGTCAGCGTGGGACTAAACGGTGTGATTCAACGGTAAGTATTGGATCCTAAGTAAGCGTAATCTGCCTTTTGATGCTCTCTTCCAGTGAAATAATGGTTTCGGTGCGCTGGATTCCCTTTACGGCCTGGATGTCTTCGTTCAAAACCTTGCGCAGATGAGTCGTGTCGTGGCAGATAATTTTCGCAAACATACTGTATGCACCGGTGCAATAGTGCAATTCCACCACTTCCTTTACTTGTTTGAGCTGTTCAACAGCGTTATTGTACTGCGATCCTTTCTCTAAATAGATTCCCAGAAAGGCAGTAATGTCGAATCCGACTTTTTGAGGGTTAATTATTAGATTTGACCCTCTAATTATTCCCATTTCTTCCATTTTTTTCATTCGAACATGAATAGTTCCGCCTGATACAATCAGTTTTTTGGCTATTTCAGTATATGGAATGGATGCATCATTCATTAAAATGGATAATATTTGAATATCTAAGTTATCAAGATCTAAATTTTCGTATTTTTTTTCCATGGAAAATCAAATTTTTTTCAATTTATGCTGAAATTAAATATAAAAAATGAAAAAATTCACTTTTTTGTTATAAAAAATTACACTGAATGATTTATTTTATTAAATTTGTATTAATGAATCGCGAAAAAGTATGTGAAATTGATTTTTATTTGCCCTCCCTCAATTTAATATAGGTTTATAATTGGTTTAGTGTAGAAGCTCCTCTCCCAAAGGAGCTTCTTCCGTTTTAACTCATTTCCTATTTTGAAATTTTGGCGATTAGTCTGCGCTTTGTTAAAAATTTTTCAAAAATAGATACTTATTTTCATTTACAAATGAAAATTTAATAATTTCTGCGGAAGTCAGCAACATGCATAAGTTCGCTTTGGCACAGGCTTTGCCTTTATTACCCTGAAAACAAAATTATCGATCATGAGAAAAAGTAGAATTAATGTATTAGGTGCATTGATGATCGTTTCATTAATGTTTATGGTTTCCTGCAGTAAGGATACCGATCCTTCGGAGACCGACTTATTTGTGGGTACTTACCGCGGGGCAATTTCGTACACCGACGGCGAAGAGAATATCAGTGATGCTGATGGCCGGGTTACGGTAGCAAAAGTGGGAGACACGTACACATTTGCCTTTGGTACCGGTATACCGAACATTACTGGCGTCAAATTCCAGGAAAGCGATGACGGCACCTACATCAGCGTAGGCGATGGCCTGACCGGGATTACGATCAGCGCAAGTAACCTGAATATGCTGGTTACAAATGACGAGGGTACATGGACGGCCGATTGCGAACGGTAGTCCCAGGGATTGCGGTGATAAAAAGGGAAGTTATGCGATGACTTCCCTTTTTCATTTTAAGGACATGCCATTCGGTTTTCCGTACGGAATTGTACTGAATTTAGGTACTTACAAAAAAAGCCGTTACTACATCGCTGCAATAACGGCTTTCCCTCGTACCCAGGGCCGGGATCGAACCGGCATGGGTCGCCCCACTGGTGTTTGAGACCAGCGCGTCTACCAATTCCGCCACCTGGGCTTGTTATTTATAACGTACGATTCCCGCTTGGGGCTGCAAATGTATTTATTAATCCGTTATCCGCAAAATATTTTAATAAATTTCGCGCCGTCGGTTCCGGACTGCCGGACGGAAACTTGGCCCGGTTCCCCCTGTATGTTGACCTGTTTTCCCGTTGTGGTTGATGGCGGGCTCCGTTACCTTTGTTAAGGTAAATACGGATGTATCCTATGTATATGTTTGATAGCAATTAAATACCATAACTCATGACACTCAATCCTTATTTAAATTTTGACGGTAATGCGGAGGAAGCTTTCCGCTTTTACCAGTCCGTATTCGGCGGTGAATTATTTGTGCAGAAGATGGGAGAGGCTCCCGGTTCCGAAAACCTTTCCGAAGCCGAGAAGAACCGTGCAATGCACGTGGCCATTCCCATCGGCAGCGGGCAGTTCCTGATGGCATCGGACTGTGTGCCGTCCATGGGACAGGTGCTTCAGGTGGGCAATAACAATTACATTTCCATTATGCCTGATAGCCGCGAGGAAGCCGACCGGTTGTTCAACGGCCTGTCCGCCGGGGGCAAGGTCGAAATGCCGATGGCTGACATGTTCTGGGGCGATTATTTCGGGTCTTTCCAAGACCGGTTCGGTGTCTGCTGGATGATCAATTTTAATACTAACACACCGTAAAACCCCAATCCAGCCGTTGCAAGCCCGTAACGGCTGGTTTGTTACCTCCTCCCCGGGGGCGGAGACACCTTATTTACCTATTCCGGTGGAAATGCCTGTTTCCTCCGGGTACACTCCCAATGCGCTTGATGAATATGGAGAAGGCCGATTGTTAAAATAAACGGTTATGGTTTGTCATTTTAATAATTTTATTATCTTTGTAACTAAGATAATTAATTGTAAAGATATTATGGCTGATAAATCCAAAGGACCGGCTCCTTCACCTGTAGCTTCGCTCACCCGGCTGGGCCGGCAGGTGTCTGACGCAACAATTTTCATGCACCAGGCCATCGCCCGCAATGCGGGCTTAACAGGAACGGATCATAAATACCTGCGTATCGTGCTGGAAAGCGAGCGGATTACTGCGGGTGAACTGGCCAGACAGACAGGGCTGACCACCGGTGCCGTCACCGGCCTGATCGATCGGTTGGAAAAGAAGGAGCTGGTGAGGCGTGAGTTGGATCAACGGGACCGGCGAAAGGTATGGATCGTGCCCCGGCGGGAGAACGCGGACAGGCTGTTTGAAAACTCCCACCTGGATCTGCGGGAACAAGTGGCCCGGCTGATCGCTACCTTCAATGCCGAAGAAATCCGGGCAATTGAACGGTACCTAACTGCCTCCGTAGGGATCATGAATCAGATTACCCGTAAATTAAATAACCAATAGTATGAATGACATTTCTGCGAACTACCTCACGCGGGCCGAAATCTGGCTTTGCATCACCACACTGGCTTATTTTTTTATGAATGGAGCCCAATTGTTCGAAACGGCAACACTTGTTCCTAAATGGTCGGCTGCACCGCCCGAATCATTGCATTACTTCCGTGGTACATATGGCCTCGATCTCAAAACCTTCTGGATCGTCGTCCACTCATTGCATGAAATCACGTTTATTATAGCGATCATTTTCTGCTGGAAGCTGGACATCCGGTATCCGTTACTGCTGCTGTTTGCCATTCACATGGCTGTGCGTGTATGGACGTTGGCATACTTCGCGCCCAATATCATGGCCTTTCAAAAGATAGCCAACCTGGGGACCGTTCCGGATGGGATGGACCTGCTCAGCCGGGCTACATTGTGGCGCAACCTGAACTATATCCGCGTAGCTATTTTTGTGGCAGTTTCCCTGGGGTTGGTCCCGTTGTGCATTAAGTTGTTGAATATGCGGACCGGTTAGCTGTGTTAAACAGGTGTGATACGGCCGATAAACCCCGTTTCGCCGGCTGAAGAACCGGGAGGCGGTATCCCGGAGCTTATTGTATGATGCAATAAGGCAGAAACAGCAGGTGTCAGTCATCCAGCCCTTTTCCGGCTAAGATTTTCGGCAGGCACTTTTCCACCCTTGACATCCGGGTTTTAGCCTGTTTGGCTTGCGAAAAGTGAAAAATATAAGCGCGTTGCCTACCCGGGGTCAGGTGCTCAAATGCTTTTTTCAAAGCGGGTGTTTCATCGAGTTTTTCCTGAAATTCTTCCGGGATGATGAAATCCGATGTTTTCTTCAGCTTCACTTTCAATCCGGCTTTTTCCACTTCAATCGCTTCATGAATGTAAGCCTTCAGCGTGTGTTCCTGCGCAATGATCTCGGCTACACTGGTGAACCGGATCTGGCGGGCTGCCTGGACATTAGCCGATTGCCGGATGAGTATACCCTGCTCATCGGTTAACAGGGCGCCCTTGAAAAAGAGTAACGCACAATATGCCTTAAATCCATGGATAAGCACAATGTTGCGGTTTTGGCGGGTGTAACAGGGCTGCCCCCATTTCAATTCTTCGGACAGGCCGCAATCCAGGACGATCGTTCGCAGCTTCCGGAAGGCTTCCTGCCATACCGTGTCTTCGTCGAAAAACCAGTCAACCTTTGGGTTCATTTGTTCTGTTATCGATTTATTTCAGCTAATATAGTATATTGTTTTTATACGGTGCCGCTTTGGACTGGCTTCGGGACTTGTGCGGCCCTGCTTCGGGACCGCCTCGGTCATTCTTCGGGATTGGTTCGAAGGTCTTCGGAACGCAATGCGTTGCACACCGAGTAGCCCCGAAGCGCGGTCGAAGCGGAGTCGAACCCGGCTCGAACAAGGGTCGAACAAGTCCCGAAGCGGACTCGAACAACACTCGAAGAACGCTCGAACACGCCCCGAAGACTGCCCGAAGCCAGGATGGACATCCGCTGCATCCGGCAGTAGCCGTAAGCATACCTTGGGTTGTTCAACGGGATCAGTACCGGGGATGAAGGCGAACGGAATAAAACCGGTTTATACCCCGGAGGGTGCGCCTGCAACCCGCGTACGTTCAGAAAATCATAACCGGTGGCTGGCGGAATCGGGCACCGGTTGTTCAAACAGGAAGGGCAGCAGGCCATACATGCCCGCTGCCCGGAATCCAAACAAACACAACTAACACTACGTTAATGTTCATGCCCGTGCTCGGCATGAATCTCGAATTTCAGTTCCAATACATTATTGCCGGCGAATGCTTCGGCGTAATCGCCGCGATTCCAGTCGGTCCGTTCAATTGTTCCCTTTACCCCGGCATCCAGCTTGCGCAGCACATACGTCACCGCTTTGGTGCCGCCTTCGTTGTCGTGGCCAATGATGAAGTAACTCAGGATACCCGTTGTTTCATATTTCCCCTCCACAGCCACGCCATTTCCGTAGGTCTGTTCACGGGGTTGGAAAATAGCGCCGCTTTCATCATCCGAATCGGGATTCAATGTGAAGTCCCCGCCAATGAGAAATGCCTTATATTGGTCGGCTGTTGCCTTATCGGTGATGAAATCCGGCTGGACTTCCCGGCCGGCGTAATCCCAGGCTTTTAGCCCGATCTTGTAAACGGCATCGGCTTCGAGGTGCAGGTGGCCATTGGAAGTGGCATTCCCCTGTTCGTCGAATGTAATGCTGATGGATTCACCTTCGGTACCTCCATCCAAGCCATGGAAATGGTCGCCATGCGCTTCAACCGCTTCACCATTCACTTCGGTAAATGTTAGTTCCGCCCGTTGGATACCTTCGGGAGTGGGGTTGCCGTCGTCATCTTTGTTACAGGATAACAGCGCGAAAAATGTGATTGCAAATAAAGAAAGTACCGTAAGTCTGTTTCGTTTTTTCATTGTCATTTACGTTTAATTTATAATTTATGGATGTTATATTGCATCTTAGTTGCATTTGATTAATGCCACAAAGATGCATTTAACTTTTTATTCCACCAACTTTTTTTCACTGGATTTATTTTTTCTTCTCGGTATGTCGCGTCCGGCTATGTCGGGCAGGCCCGAAGGCCATTTTTTTGTCACCTTATACCTTGTTTGGTGTTTGTTTGTGGAATTACGCGGATAATACCCTAAATTTGTATATGAAGCCACCGCTTCCGGGCACCGGCCGGTAGTTGGCTTTGCATGGAGTAAAACGAGTTAATTAAACAGCAGCACCATGAAAAAAACAGTCAGCACATCGATCTTATTGGTATTGGGCATGGCCGTAATGGGCAGTGTGCTTTATCATACATTAAACAAAAAAGAGGTTATGGAAACGGAAGCGAATCAACCAATGAACAGCATAGACTTAACCGCCGATAGCAACACGGCTAACCTGCCGCCGATCACGCGGTCCTCAGATGTCATCTATTTTGCGGGCGGCTGTTTCTGGGGCACGGAATATTTCTTCCAGCAGGTCCGTGGTGTTTCGGGTACGGAAGTAGGCTATGCCAACGGGAATACAAAAAATCCAACCTACGAAGAGGTTGTGCGCCATAACACCGGCTTTGCCGAAACCGTTAAGGTTACGTATGATCCCCGGCAGGTGGACCTGAACCTGCTGCTCGACCTGTACTTTAAGGCAATTGATCCGACGAGCCTGAACCGGCAGGGAAATGATATCGGTACACAGTACCGTACGGGCATTTATTATACCCACGAAGACCAGTTGCCCTGGATACAGGCCGCCGTCAAAACGGTGTCGGGCTATTACGACAAACCCGTTGTAGTGGAGGTACTGCCACTGAAGAATTTTTACACCGCAGAAGAGTATCACCAGGATTACCTGGTGAAGAACCCGAATGGATATTGCCACATCAGTCCAGCGCTGTTTGAATTCGCCCGAAAGGCGAACGAAGCGAAAAAGCAGGCGGAAACAACAGCCTATGAAAAACCGGATGATGCTACGCTGCGTAAAGTGCTTTCCCGCGAACAATATGCGGTAACGCAGCAAAATGCAACGGAAAAGCCATTCGAGAACGAATATTGGAATGAATTCCGCGAGGGGATTTATGTGGATGTAACGACGGGCGAACCGCTGTTTGTATCTACCGATAAATTTGAGTCGGGATGCGGCTGGCCCAGTTTCTCCAAACCCATCGATGAAGCATTGATCGACGAAAAAAGTGATAATTCCTTCGGTATGCGGCGTACGGAAGTCCGCAGCAAGGCCGGCGACGCCCACCTCGGGCACGTGTTTAACGACGGCCCCAAAGACCGGGGCGGTCTCCGATACTGCATCAACAGCGCTTCATTGCGTTTTATTCCCAAAGAAGAGATGGAACAGGAGGGATACGGCCGGTACCTGGCATTGGTAAAACCCAGCGATTCCGCCCTGGCCAGCCATAAATAAAACCGGTGTCATTGCCGGTATACACAGCAGCCGCCCGTTATTGCACAACTAGGCAACAACGGGCGGCTGTTGTGTTTATCAGGCCTTGGTTTACCTGTTTTATATCACCACGAATAGCTGAAGGATAGCTATTGGAGGCATGTGGGGAACCATTACCGGACCGGATTTTATTGTATATTTGATAAATGGATCAACACAGAACCGCTCGCGTTACTGCCATCATCGGTGCCCTGCTCACGTGGACTGCGGTAATTTTGCAGTTTAGCCTTAGCCTTCAACACCGTATACGTCCCGTCCCTGAAGTTGTTGTCCAGTTTTTCAGCTATTATACCATTCTTACCAATATCCTGGTGGCCTGCTGTTTTACGGCAGTGGCGGTTAGGCATACATCGATTCAACGCCATTTTTTGAGTAATGCGGGTGTCCTTGCAGCCACCACGGTGTATATTATTGTTGTAGGCAGCATTTATAATCTCTTATTGCGCGCGCTATGGACACCTACCGGCGTCCAGGTACTGGTTGATGAATTACTGCATACGTTCATCCCGCTGTACTACGTCGTATTCTGGCTTGCTATCGCCCCAAAAGTCCGTCTCCGCTGGCACTATGTGTTTCTTTGGTTGCTTTATCCGCTGGGTTATTTCCTATTTACCCTTATCCGGGGCGCATACTCGGGATTGTATCCTTACCCTTTTATCGATGTAACGGAACTGGGATGGCCGCGGGTCATCGTAAATAGCGGGCTCATTGCCGGCGTATTTGTCATGCTGTCCCTGCTGATTATCCTTTTTTCGAATATCAGAAGCCGGAACCACGGATCCGATCCCAGCCAGTCTTTATCGGCCTGAAAGGGAATAAAGCGGGCCGGACCGATCGTTATTCCAGGCAGAATTTCCTATAATTGTGTTGGTTTGCCCAACGGGCAGCCGGAAATAGACCTTCAGACGTATTCGGACCGGATCAATAAATCGTAACATGAAAACGGACACGATCAATCGCGGACTGCTCCTGGTAGCGGTTTTCAGCGTAATGTTAAGTGGTGGCGCCAATGCGTTCCAGGACTTCCCGTCCGGCATCCCACCGGAGGATGGAGCACATATACTGATGTTTAATCAGCCGGCAGAAACATGGCTTGAAGCCCTACCGGTGGGTAACGGCAGGCTGGGGGCCATGGTGTTCGGAAATCCGCAAAAAGAACATATTCAATTGAATGAAGATAGCCTGTGGCCGGACGAGAACGGCTGGGGCCTGGCCGATGGTAACGCGACCGACCTGCAGGTTATCCGCGAACTGCTGATTGCCGGTGAGAACCGGAAGGCGGACGCGCTGTTTGAGGAAAAATTCCTGACTAAAGACATCGTCCGGTCGCACCAGACACTGGGCGACCTATGGATTGATTTCGGGGACGTGACATATACCGGCTACCGCCGTACGCTGGATCTGCGGAATGCCCTGGCTACCGCTTCCTTTGAAGATGAGAACGGCAGTAGGGTGAAGCAACAGGTATTTGCGTCGCATCCGGACGATGCGTTAATCATTACTTATACGACGGAAAGTGAAGCGGGATTAACGGCGTCGATTTCGATCGGCCGGCCGATGGATGCAGGTCGTGAAACGGCCCGCTGGTTTACCGAACGGGACTGCCTGGTTATGCAGGGCGAGGTTACGCAGTATAACGCGGTGTTTAAAGGCGGGAAAGACCCGATTAGCTCGGGGGTGAAGTTTGATGCACTGGTGAAAATCAGGCATACCGGCGGTACGGTTGAATATACACCGCATACCATCGAACTGACAAGGGTAAAGGCATTTACCGTATTCCTGGTGGTGAACACCTCATTTTATCATCGCGATTATGCACAAAGAAGTAGGACACAACTGGAAGCGGTTGTCCGAAAAGATGCCGAAGCGCTGCGTGATGCACATATACGGGATTACCGGGCGCTTTATTCAAGGGTGCAGTTGGATATCGACCATGAGCCGGTCAGCCTGCCGACAGACGAGCGGCTGGAACAGGTAAAAAACGGTGGCGTGGATGTCGGCCTGGAAACGTTGCTGTTTGATTACGGCCGGTACCTGCTGATCAGCTCATCGCGGAAGGGGAGTCTTCCGGCCAACCTGCAGGGACTGTGGAATAACCAGATTGAGGCCCCCTGGAATGCCGATTACCACCTGAATATCAACCTGCAGATGAATTACTGGCTGGCGAATGTCACCCAGCTGGATGAACTGAACGAATCGATGTTTGATTACATCGACCGGCTGGTTGAAAACGGGAAAGTGGCCGCAAAACAGAATTATGGCGGCGAAGGGAGTTTCCTGCCCCATGCAACGGATATTTGGGCAACGTCATTTTTACGTTCGCGCACGGCCTACTGGGGCGCATCGTTTGGCGCGGGTGGCTGGATGATGCAGCATTATTGGAATCATTACCTGTTTACGCAGGATGAGACTTTCCTGAGAGACCGTGCATTCCCTGCCATGCAGGAGGTGGCTAAGTTTTACAGCAGTTGGATTATTGAAAATCCCCATACCGGCAAGCTGGTTTCGGCACCTTCATCATCCCCCGAAAACCGGTTCATTAACGAAAAGGGCGATACGGTTGCCCTGTGCCTGGGCAGCGCCAAGGACCAGCAGGTGATCCATGAACTGTTTACGAACTACCTCCGGGCTGCTGAACTGCTGTCGGTAGCGAATACGTGGACGGCCACCATCGCTGCACAGCTTCCGCGATTGCGGTCGGGTATCCAGCTCGGTGCAGACGGGCGGATACTGGAGTGGGATAAGGCCTACCGGGAACCGGAGCCGGGACACCGGCACATGTCGCATTTGTATGCATTCCATCCGGGTAACGCAATTACGCAGTATGAAACGCCGGAGCTGATTGATGCCGTACGGAAATCAATGGATTACCGGATGGAACATGGCGGCGGCCACACCGGCTGGAGCCGGGCATGGTTAATAAACCTCCAGGCCCGCCTGCTCGACGGCGAACTGGCACATGAGAACATTCAGCTGCTGCTTCAGAAATCCATTGGTCCCAATTTGTTTGACCTGCATCCGCCCTTTCAGATTGACGGCAACTTCGGATACACCGCCGGGGTGGCAGAGATGCTGATTCAGTCGCATGAAAACCGGGTCGTCCGTATCTTGCCGGCATTGCCCGCAGCATGGAAAACCGGCACGGTAAAGGGCCTGAAGGCCCGCGGTAATATTACCGTTGATATCCACTGGGAAAATGGTCGGGCAGTAGCCGTACGGCTGGAAAGTCCCATCGCCCAAACACTGACTATGATCATGAACGGCGAGGAAAGACAGGTGGTATTGCAGGCAGACCGGCCCATTGTGCTGGGTGAGAACCTGTATGCGGCTTAACGTTGCCACCGATAGCCCCGTGTACCCCGTCTTGTTGGTTTACCGATACATTTGTTCATACTGACTTAACGGTAAGGCAATGTCCATGTAATAGTATTGCAAAAAAATAAACGCATGAAGCAATACTTTTTCTCTTTCCTGTTGTTAACGTTCATGTCGGCCAGCGCATTTGCCCAGCAAAATGGC
>NZ_JBEBRB010000052.1:0-17880 GCF_040395035.1 Parapedobacter lycopersici
ACTGCGGGGCATCCAATTCGCCCATTACAGCCAATCCGATGACTTCGATCTCTTCCCCGCGGATCACATCATCATCGCTCTTTACACCCGAAATCAGGTAAACGTCATGTGTAAATCCGGGTGTAGCGGCCAGGTACTCGGCAGAAATATCCTTACCCGCTGTTGAAAACGGGAGTTGCGCATAAGGAATTTCGCGCAATCCGATCGAAGACGAAGCCATGCCGGAAATAACCATTGGTATCGTGTCGACAGCAAAACCAACCTGCTGCTGTACTGCAGCAATGCAGCTGCTTAATGCCCCAAGCAGGTACTCCTGTCGCGTTTCTCCTCCGGATTTACGGGTCGACCAGGTGGCAAATAAACGCCCGATCCCCTCGTCTGTGTGTGTCTGGCCGACAACCTGTAATGTTTTCCGATCGATCAGACGCAGACGCAATGATGATGTTCCCCAATCGCAGCAAAAAATATAATTTGGTATCTGGTGCATTATATGATAAAGAAGAATTAATACTGTTCGATAAGCTGAATACGATTTTCATTGCGCCAGCTTAATGGATTAAGCCTGCGAAAATACAAATTATCATCAACTTGCGTATGCCTAATTAGAAACACCCGGTACCACACCACGATGGGTACCGGGTGCACCTGTATTACGGACGGATGATGGTCCCGTCGCGTTTCCGCACCTGCCAGTTTCCGGGCTTAAAATGTGCCGGATACCTGGCGGCCGCTTTTTCATCGATATCAACCCCGAGTCCGGGCGCCTCATTGACGTACATATATCCGTTTTTAATCGTCGGGCTACCCGGAAATACTTCCAGCATAGCTTCGTTAAAGCTCACGGATTCCTGGATACCGAAGTTCCAAATCGCGAAATCAATATGGGCATGTGCCGCGTGTCCCACAGGGGAAACATCGGGTGGTCCGTGCCAGGCTGTCCTGACATTAAACCATTCGCCCAGCCGTGCGATTTTCATTGCCGGGGTAATGCCACCCACCTGGGATACGTGTACGCGGATGTAATCAAACAGCTGTTCAACCATGGGCTGCCTCCATTCATGCGGACTATTAAACAGCTCTCCCATAGCAATAGGGACCGTCGTGCTCATCCGAAGCTGTTTAAACCATGCTATATTTTCCGGAGAGAACGGATCTTCAATAAAGAAAGGCCGGTATTCCTCCAGTTTCCGGATCATGTTGATGGCATCCATGGGCTCCACACGTTCATGGATATCATGCAGCAGCTCCACCTCGTCCCCGCACCTTTTCCGTACCGCTTCAAACATCTTAGGCACAGATTCGAGGTAGACGCGCTGATTCATGTATGCATCCTTCTCCCCGCCAAATCCGGCAACCCGGAAATCCGGTTCCTCCGCCAGGTTCAATGCACCATATCCACCCTGCTGGATCCGCACATGCCGGAAACCCAGGTCCATAAACCGCTGTACATCGTCGGCAATTTCCTCCGGTGTCCGACCGTTGCCGTGCGCATAACAATCGATGGCAAACCGCGCCTTTCCACCCAGCAACTGGTATACAGGCATTCCCGCACGCTTCCCTTTGATATCCCATAGCGCCTGGTCGAGACCGCTCAGCGCATTATTCAATACCGGACCGTTACGCCAGTACGAACTGACATAGGCGGACTGCCAGATGTCTTCGATGTTATCTACATCCTTTCCAACACAGAAATCATGTAAATATTCATTAATCGCCGTAACGACGGTAGCCGCGCGCTGCGTGAAGGTGGCGCAGCCAAGCCCATATAGTCCAGGCTCACTGGTTTCCACCTTCACGACAACGAGATTGGGGCCCTGCGGCGCGGTAGCAATTGCTTTGACACTCCTGATCGTCACTTTCGAGGTGGCACGTGCATAGGAAGGCGTGTCCCGCTCCTGCCCCATCGCGTTCGACCCGAAGCCGGCTAGCCCCATCAATCCCGTAGCAGAGCCGATACCCAGCAGCTTCATTGATTCACGCCGGCTCATCCCCTTGTTTGCTGTTTGTTGTTTCATCGCATTAAAAATTAGGTAACTGAATGATTTAATTATTCGACATCCCACCACACGCGGGTGCTTAGGTTATCCGGGCCCTGCCGGCCGATAGCTTCCGCTACATTCGACTGGTTAACAATAACTTCACTGTCCGGATAAGGCATCCGCCGGATGAATGCGCCCGGGGTTTCAGATGCCGGATACGGATTCGGTTCCAGCTCCGGATATCCGCTACGCCGGAAATTGGCAAAAGCTTCCGGTCCGTTCAGGAAAGACGAAACCCAGTATTGCGTATTGATCTGTTCAAATGCATTTGCGGCATCAAATGGATGGCCCGTCAGGTATCCCGAAATCGCTGCCTCTTCAACAACGGCACCCGGCCCGTAATCGGCCATCTGTTCCATGTGCGCCCGTACACCGGTCGCGTAGTAAGTCGCCGGATCACCCGAAACCCACCCCCTTACCGCTGCTTCCGCAAGCAGCAGCTGGGTCTGTGAATAGGTAACGTGGTATTCCGGTGCGTCCACGCGGAAGATGGTGGTGAGGTTACCCTGTGAATAATCCCACAAGCTAGCCACTCCGTTTTCCTCCAGCGTAGTGTTAATGGAAACGTCGTCATAGCCCATTGGCATGCCCACCTGTACATCGGGATCGGTTGAGGCCCGTGACATCTCCTGATCCGGTCCGCCTTTGGCACCCACATAGCGGACGGCAATACCGGCCAGTCGGGGATCATCGGTCTCCTGGAGAAAGCTAACAAAAGGTTTCGCCAGGTAAAAATTGGTTTTTTCCCGCGCCGACAGGTACCAGGCCATGTAATTGTTATAAAGCGAGGTATGCCTGACCGTTGCATTATCGGCATTGGACTGCATGACGCCACCGGCTACCGCCTTTGTGACATACGTCTGGGCCGTACCCGGATCGGCTTTGCTCAGGCGCATGGCCGCCCGGAGCATCAGGGAATAACCCAGCCGTTTCCATTGCGTGATATCGCCCCCGTACAGAATCTCCGTATTGAATGTCGGCTTTCCCGGATCCAGCGACGCCGCGGCCTCTTCCAGTTCCTTCAGGATGTCGGTGTAAATCGCCTGCTGTGCGTCGTACTTCGGCGTAATCAATTCTTCAAGGTACCCCTTTCCGGCTTCAAAATATGGAATATCACCGTACGAGTCGGTCAGGATCATGAATGCATACGCCTTCCATATCCGGGCGGCATTATACAGGTTCGACTGATTTTCATCGCCCTGGGTGCGGTTTACCACATCCACTAACTGCTTCAGGACATTCCGGTAAAAATTAACCCAGAGCCGATTGGTATTTGCCGTATTGTTCTGGTTGTAATTTGCACCGGCCAGTGAGCTGCCATAGGGCGTGATGATCTGCTGCACAATACCGAAGTGATAGGTAAGCATGCCCAGTGTCGCGGTTCCATCGCGGTAATTGGCATCAAGGATTGCCTGGTTCAGCAGCAATGGCGCATCCAGGCTCGTGGGATCGACTTTATTGGTATTAATATCGTCAAACCCCGCTTCACAGCCCGAAAATGCAATCAGGCCGGTGAAGCAGATTAAACTGATGATCTTGTTCGCTTTCATAATAAGCTGTTTTATAAGTCAGGAATCAGGACTACAACTTCAGGCTGAGGTTAAATCCAAAGCTTCTGGTAAGCGGCAGGCTGGGCCAGAAATCCAGGCCCACAGCATTATCGGAATTGCTGCTTACCATTTCCGGATGCATATTATCCGTCCATTTCTTGATGGTCAGGACGTTGTTGGATACCGCGCTCAGTGTTAAGCCCTTTACAAAGAAATTGCTCGGCAGCAGCTTGCTGAAATCATAGCTTAATGTTACCTGCCGCAGGTTCCAGTAGCCGCCGTTGAATACCAGGTCTTCATATATCCCCAGCACATTGGTACTTTCGTAGAACGGCTGCAATGCCGACTGCGTTTCGTTTATTCCGCCATCGGGGTTCACCCCTTCGCCGATCACATAGCCTTCTTCCCGCCCCCCAAGGGTCACTTTGTGCAACCCGTGCCGGATGTAGTTCATGTTAGACCCGGCGATCATTTTGTTTCCGAGTTTAAAGTCGATCAACGTCGAAAGCGATATTCCCTTGTAATTGAACGTATTGGTAATTCCGCCAAAATACTTCGGAAGCGCACTGCCGACATTGATCGGATCGGGATCCCGCATCGGACGGCCGCTATTCTCGTCGAACACCTTTCTCCCCTGCTCGTCACGCAGGTAGCCAAACACATACAATTGACTGAGCGGCTTTCCCACCACCTGCCGGAGTGTACTGCCGCCGCTGCCACCCACGGTGATCATCGTGTCGGCCGGAGTAAGGCCAAGGGACAGTACTTCGGACGTATTGAAAGATGCATTGAATGCGATATCCCAGCGGAAGGCATCGGTCTGGACCGGCGTACCCGAAATCAGGAACTCCACCCCCTGGTTCATGCTTTTACCCACATTGATCAACCGCGTGGTATAAGACGAAGCGTCCGACACCTGAGCGGCGAGGATCTGGTCTTCCGTGATCTTCCGGTAGTAGGTCAGGTCCAGTCCGATATTGTTGAATAGCCGCAGTTCGATACCGGCCTCTGCCTCCGTAACCCGCAGCGGGCGCAGGTTGGCATTGGGAATTGTTCCGGTATTGATTTGTCCCACAGGCACCTGCTGGCCCGACGGTGTCGGTATTAAATTATTGTTCACGCTGTAGTACAGCGCGTTGGAATAGGGCGCCACGTTATCTGCACCCACCTGGGCAAATGCAGCGCGCAGTTTCCCAAAGCTGATCCAATCGGGCATCTGCCATACCTCCGAGAACAGAAAGCTACCGGTAACCGAAGGGTAAAGGATGCTCCGGCTCCCCGGCGCCAGCGTAGAAAACCAGTCGTTACGCGCCGTGGCATTGATATACAGGTATTCGCGGAAGGCGATGGTCGCGGCCCCATATAACGAGTTGACTTTCTTCTCCGAAATACTGTAAAACGGATCCTTCACCCGGCCATTCATAATCGTATATAAGTTAGGCTGAATGAAATCCGTAACCGTTACGCTGTTGTAATCCATCCGCTCAAACCGCTGGTTACCGCCAACGGTAAGGTCAATATTGAAATCACCGAACGTGCGGTTTGCCCCGACCAGGAAATCGAAGTTCTGCTCCCTGAACCGCCGCGTATCCTGCGTATAGGCGCCATTCACAAAACCCACCGGTGCTTCGGCAATGGGTGCATAGCCATTCGGAATGTTGTAGTCCTGGTCGCGGCTATAAAAATCCTGCGCGATGCGGCCCTGCACATACAGCCAGTCCGCAAACTGGTACTTGAGCAGGATGTTGCCAAAAAGACGGTCGCGTTTGATGTTCTCAAAATGCTGGTTTACCGAATAGTAAGGGTTATTCCTTACCAGAAAGCGCGAAAAGACAAATTCGTCGCCGTTGGGCATCAGTTGGTTCTGCTCCAGTGCCTCGAAGGGCATCGAATTGGCCAGGGTGTTGATCACCGTAGCCGTTGCGAAATCCTGGGTGTTGGTCTGCGGCGGGTTACGGTTCTGCTCGTTCGAATAATTGATATTCCCCTGTACCGTCAGTTTCTTGTTCCGCGAGATGGTCTGGATAAATCCCAGGTTAACCGTTTTCCGGTTAAATTCGGAATTGGGAACAATACCCCGGTTATCCGTGTTTGACAGCGAAAGATTGAATCCGCCGTTATCCCCGTTGTTGGAGAGCGTAATGGTATTGGTCAGGTTTTTCCCGGTATTATAGAACCTGCGTATCCGGTTTCTTACGGGTTCATAAGGCCATTCTTCTCCGTCAAACAGGATCTGCGTCATCCCCGGTTCAAATTTTTCACCGAAACTCCACACCCCTGATGTGGGGAACGGGGATGTAGGGCGCACGCCGCCTTCTCCCTGACCGTATTCGTACTGAAAATCCGTAAAATCCAGGGGTGTTTCGGCCGTGAAGTTGACATTATACTGAAGGCCCAAACCCTGTCCTTCCCCCCGGTTCTTGGTCGTGATCATCACCACCCCATCCTTTGCCCGCGAGCCATACAATGCGGCTGCCGTCGCTCCCTTTAACACGGTCAGCGATTCAATATCATCCGGATTAATGCTCGATAACCCATCACCACCATCCGAATTATTGGCCGCCCGGTTGCCGAAATCCCCGCCGATGCCATAGTTCTGGTTATTGATTGGTACACCATCCACAACAATTAACGGGCTGTTCTGGCCACTGAAAGAAGACTGGCCGCGGATCCGGATTTTACTGGTTCCGCCCGGACCGGTAGACATGCTTGAAATATTCACCCCCGATACCTTTCCCTGCAACGATCCCACCAGGTTGGAGGTCCGGTTAACGCTCAGGTCCTCGCCGCCCACGGTTGCCGTGGAATAGCCAAGCGACCGCGCCTCGCGCTTGATACCAAGCGCCGTTACCACCACTTCGCCGAGCTGCCGCTCATCCCGTTGCAACTGTACATTGTAGGTGGTTCGGCCGGATTCCAGCTGAACCTCCTGTGCCACAAAACTCACTGACGTAAATACCAGTACACCCGTGGTTGGTACATTGCGCAGGGCATACTGCCCGTTGTCATTGGTAACCGTCGACGTTTCCGCGCCCTTGACCCGGACCGTAACACCCGAAAGCAGCGTGCCTTCGGCATCCGTAACCGTGCCATTGATCTCCTCCTGAACCCAATAATCCCCTTTTTCCGGTGCTGGATTACCCGGCAATGCCAAGCTGGCCAGCGGACATAGATTCATTATCAGAAACCAATAAAAAAGCGATTTTTTTGTTTTCATGATAAAAGGTTTTTAAATGAATAATAGGTTAGTAATATTTGGTTTAATCGATTAAACAAAGGGATAAAAAGCCCCATGCAATCGTGTCGGTCGGTTACCAATCGACTACCGAGCCGTCCAATGCATTATAGGATTCCGGATTCCGCCAGTCGTGTCCGATTTTGTCGGCCAGCTGGTCTTCATCGAGTTCAATGCCGAGACCCGGGCCCCGTGGTATGAGTACGGTACCGTCCTTTTGCAGCTGAAAGGGGTTTTTCAGGTAGCCCTCCCCAAGGGAAACCTGCTCCTGTACCAAGAAATTAGGCACACTGGCTGCCAGGTGAAGCCCAACCGCAAGCGAAATAGGTCCCATCGGGTTGTGCGGGGCAATAGGCACGTAATAGGCCTCCGCCATTCCGGCAATGATCCGTCCTTCCGTGATTCCACCTGCATGGCAAAGATCGGGCTGGATGATGCTGGCTGCCCCCTTTTCCAGTACTTCACGAAATCCCCATTTCGTATAGACCCGCTCGCCGGTAGCAATCGGAATATGGGTGCTCCGGGCAATCTCTGCCAATACGTCCAAGTTCTGCGCCTGGCAGGGTTCTTCGATGAAATAAGGCTGATAAGGTTCCATTTCCTTAATGAGCAGTTTGGATGTCTGCGGCGGGATGCTGCCATGAAA
The DNA here is from genome assembly GCF_040395035.1 of Parapedobacter lycopersici. Classification (GTDB taxonomy): domain Bacteria; phylum Bacteroidota; class Bacteroidia; order Sphingobacteriales; family Sphingobacteriaceae; genus Parapedobacter; species Parapedobacter lycopersici_A. The sequence continues at coordinate 7,471 of NZ_JBEBRB010000052.1, forward strand.
GTCAATTGCAATATCCATGTCGTCTCCGCCCGCGTCCCGAAGCGATGCAAAATTATCGATTGCATGCTTCACGAATTTGGGGTTTTCCACAAAATCAGCCGGATGCTCCTTCGCTACACCCGTCTTGATGACGGTATACCCCTCCGCTTTGCGCTGCTTCATCTGTTCGGCATTGGACGCCCGTCCATAAATCCGTACGCGGTCGCGCGTGGGACCGCCGAGCAGTTCCCATACCGGCACATTCAGCAGCTTTCCCTTGATATCCCACAGCGCGTGGTCAATTCCACTGAGCGCACTGGTCAGGATCGGGCCGCCACGGTAAAAAGCATGCCGGTAAATGGCTTGCCAGTGGTGTACAATATTCCGTGGGTCCTTACCAACCAAATACGGTTCAATTTCCTTAATGGCGGTCTGGATGGTCAGTGCCCTTCCCTCCAGCAGTGGTTCACCCAGGCCCACCACGCCTACGTCGGTGTGAATCTTCAGGAAGATCCACCGCGGCTTAACGAGGAATGTTTCCAGCTTCGTGATCTTTACTTCCCCGTTTCCTTTGATCTGTCCGGCCATTGGCCTGCCTTTCCCATCCTGCATGGCATAGACCGATTGCGGAAGAGACAGGGCGGTTGCGCCCGCCACACCAAGCACCGACTGGATGGCAGCCCTTCTCGACATACCAGGTTTTCTTTTTGCTGTCATAATTTGTTACATTTTAGTTAACTGATTTAATTGGTTAATTTGTTTGCTATATATCACTGACTCACAATATCTTCCAATTTCACACGCTTGGGGTTTCGCGTCAGCAGGTGGATGATCGCAAACGTAATCAGATACGTAAATCCGCACACGGTAAATAAAATGTTGTAGCCGGCCGTAATGTTGCCAAGTCCTTCATAGTAGTCCAGGAGCGTGCCCACCAGCATCGGAAACAAGATTCCGCCAACGGCTCCTGCCATTCCGCCGATCCCGACAACCGAGCTGACGGCCTGTGTGGGGAATAGATCGGACGCGATAGTAAATACATTCGTAGCCCATGCCTGGTGGATAGCAACCGCCAAACTGATGAGCGCCACTACCATCCACATGTTCGATGCAAACTGCACCAAAATGATGGAGATCTCGCAAAGCGCAAATACCAGCAATACCGTTTTCCGGGCTTTGAGTGTTGGCCATCCCCTTTTGATCAGCAGCGACGACAAATAACCGCCACCGATACTGCCCACGGTGGTCGAAGTATAAATAATCATCAGCTCCAGGCTCGGTTTGGTCAGGTCGAGGTTAAAAGTACTCGAAAAATAGGCCGGTAGCCAGAACAGGAAAAACCAGAAGATCGGATCGATAAATGCCTTTCCCACAACGAATGCCCATGTTTGCGGAAAAGAAAAAAGCTTAACCCATTTAATCGATACTTTCTCCAGTACCTCCCCCTCCTCCTGTCCCGTGCGGATGAGCTCACGTTCCTCATCGGTGGTCCATTTATTTTTATCCGGGGCACTGTACATAAAATGCCAGAAGATCATCCAGATAAATCCCAGGGCACCGGTAATCAAAAACACTTCATGCCACCCGTAATGACTTAATATCCAAGGAACAAGCAGTAATGCAACAACGACACCAATACTGGTACCCGAATTAAAAATACCCGTGGCCAGCGCCTTTTCCTTTTTCGGAAACCATTCCGACACGGCCTTTACCCCCGCCGGAAAATTACCGGCCTCGCCGAGGCCAAGTCCCAAACGCGCAATACCAAAACCCCAGGCACTCCTGGCGACGGCATGCAACATGCCCGCCAGGCTCCAGATGCCGACGATGATGGAGTATCCCTTTTTGGTGCCGACCTTATCGACAAACCACCCGAAGAAAAGCAGGCCGATGGCGTAGGCTGCGGTAAATGCCATCACAATGTAGGCAAAGTCGGTTTCGGACCAGTCAAACTCGGCTTCCAAAATAGGCTTTAACAGTCCGATAATCTGACGGTCGAGGTAATTGATGGTCGTGGCCACAAACAACAGCACCAGGATGTACCAACGGTAATTTTTAATCTTAGCAGTAATCATATTTCCTTTCTTATCTAGTTTTTTGTTAAATGCAATTATGGAAGGGCGAACGCCACGTAAGTCCCTCCGGATTTCAGCCCGTATCGCGCACCGCCCGCAGCGATGGCAACGTATTGTTTACCGTCAATCATATACGTAATGGGCGTAGCAAAACCACCCGCCGGCAGCTTATGCTCCCACAAAATTTCACCGGTATCGCGGTCAAACGCCCGTATTTTTTCGTCATAGGTTGCAGCAATAAAAACCAGTCCGCCAGCCGTCACCACCGGACCGCCGTGGTTCTCGGTGCCCGTCGGCGGAATACCCTGTGCGCTTAATTCGGGATATTCGCCCAATGGCACCTGCCACAGGTATTCGCCGGTATTCATATCAATGGCATTGAGCAGCCCCCAGGGCGGCTTAATCGCCGGATAATTCTCCTGATCGCGGAACTGGATATTCCCATTATTTAAATAGGGCGGAATATACGGAAAATCGGCTCCCGTGTTCGTAAGATCTGCCGGTCCGGCATGAAAATCACGTTCTGCATCCGGTTTGTTCCCCTGCAGCAGGTAATCGATGATGGCCTCGCGTTCCTGCCGTTCCAGGTGCTGGAAGGACGGCATACGTCCGCTGCCGCTTTCTACCAGCGAGGTAATCTGTTTCCGCGTGAGGCGATCGCCGACGTTCCACAGGTTAGGAATGGCCTGAGCAGCAGTACTACCTGCACCTTCTTTTGAAATCGCATGGCAGGACGCACAGTTGGTATTAAACAGTGCCTGCCCAGTCGACCGGGCCGCCGCTGTCTGGCCGTAATTCGGGTTCTCGCGCATTTGCAGCCACCAAAGCATGTTGTTGGAGTTCTGATACAGGATGCCGTCGGGAGTCGCCGCATTGCCGCCCCATTCCGCGCCTCCGCCGAATGCAAAAAACAACGAACCTTCCAGACTGGGATTGGTATAGCGGCCTTCGTACCGGCTGTTCCTGAACCGGTCGAGCACATAGGCACGGGCTTCGGGTGTCCGATTGGTCAGGCTGTCTTCTGTAAGCACCTGCATGGCAAAAGGCCGTGGCTTCGTGGGTCGTGGCTGTGTAGGCCACGGGTGTTCGCCGGGCAGGGCATAGGTTCCCTGTACAGGTACCTCCTCTACCGGAAACAACGGTTCGCCGGTTTCCCTATCGAACAGGAATACATAGCCATCCTTGGTTGCCTGGGCAACCGCATCAATTTTACGGCCGTTATGGGTAACGGTCATCAGGTTTGGCGGTGTAGGAATATCCAGGTCCCACAGGTCGTGATGAACGGTCTGGAAATGCCATATCCGCTTTCCGGTCCCGGCATCCAGTGCCAGTACCGAATTTGCAAACAGGTTCTGCCCTTCGCGGTCGCCGCCATAAAAATCGACGGAAGGTGATCCGGTGCCGGCATACACTATGCCCCGTTGTTCATCCACCACCAGGCCGGCCCAGTTATTGGCACCGCCCATTTTCTTGTACGCGCCGGGTGACCAGGATTCGTATCCTTCTTCACCCGGCAATGGAATGGTCCGGAAGGTCCATGCAAGTTCGCCCGTCCGGATATTGAACGCCCGGATATATCCCGGCGCGGCATCGCCGCCTTCGGATACCCGTGATCCGATAATAAGCAGATCACGGTAGACTACCCCCGGTGTGGTTAAATCCACGAGCAGTTTGGACACATCGCGTCCGATCGAGTCGAGGTCGCCCAGTCCCTGGTACAGACTCGTTCCACCGTTGTCGCCAAAACCGGTCACCTTTTTGCCCGTTGTCGCATCAATTGCATACAATACGGGGCCCACGCCATATAAAATCCGTTTGTCATCGCCATCTTCCCAGTACGCAACTCCCCGGATCGGGTGGAATACCGGCTTTTTATCCGACTGGCCAAACGGATCAAATTTCCACAATTCCTTTCCCGTAACGCCATCCACGGCAAACAGCTTCATGGTGGCTGTCGTTCCATAAAAAACACCATTCACCACAATCGGCTGGCATTCCACCATCCGCGTCCATCCGGTGGTACCGTCGTTGTCGCCGGAATCATAAATCCACGCTACCTGAAGGGAATCGACATTAGTTTTATTAATCTGTGTTAAGTCGGCATATCGATTGCCGGCCTTGTTCCCGCCGTACGCGGGCCAATCCCTGTTTAAAGGGTCAATGGCTGACTGACAGGCGGCAAATAACAGGGTAACGGCTAATACAGAAAGCGTATGCAATTTCATCTGATATCAAAAAAAGCGCCAGGCGGGGGATAACCGGGTTATCCCCCGCCTGGCGTCCAAATTTAAATTATAGATTCGGGTTGGCTGATGTCTCCGAAAAAGGTAACGGGAAAACGTAGTTTTCTTCTGTGAGTTCGCCAATCGGCTGCAAGTCGTTAGCATCTTTATTGCTATTGGCTTCCGCTACCAGCTCGAGGCGCACGAGGTCGAACCACCGGGTGCGTTCCGCAGCAAATTCCCATGCGCGTTCCTGCACCACCGCATCCGCAAACTCCGGACCCGACATGTTTTCAAAAAGATCAAGTTCAGCCCGTTGCCTGATGGCATTGATGCACGCATATGCCAGCTCATCCGGCGTACCGGTGGCACGCGCCTGGGCCTCTGCATAAATGGTCAGCACATGCGCGTAGCGCATCATGGATTCCGGTATCTGTGACGCCCAGTTCTTTACTTCGTTTTTCTGGTAATACTTATAGTAATAGGGGTGCTGTGTCTGGCTGTCTTCCCAGGATATGGTACTGCCATCGCCTTTTACGAATGTGGTCCGGAACGTCGCATCTTTGCGCGGGCCTTCGGGGAAATCACGGAAGAAGTTCAGCTCCGCAAAAAAGTCGTCCCATCCCCCCTCTTCACCCGGCATGGCCGAGAATCCGTAATTCGCATTGTTCGTAGAGCCGACACCCATAAAGGTGGAAATCTGGAAAACCGATTCGTCTGTTCCGTTCTTTTCCGGATCGTTTTCAAACAGTTCAGCGTAGGTATCCAACAGCCGGAAACCGTACAGGTCCTTATTTTCAATGACCTCACGGGCTTTCGCAGCCGCCAGGGCATACTTATCCGTCTGCTTGAGCGGCCAGCCTGCCATGGTTAAATAAACATCGGCCAGGTAGGCCTTCACCGTGCCCTTGTTTGGCCGTCCCGGATCACGCTTGGTATTGGGAACCAGCTCTTCAGCCTTTTGCAGGTCGCCGACAATGAGGTTATACACTTCTTCCGGACCACTTTTCTCGATAGCCAACAGGTCTTCCGAAAACTCCGCCTGTTGAATGAGTGGAATATCCTTATATAACCGGACAAGCCAGTAGTAGGAAACCGCGCGGATGAAATACGCTTCACCGACAATTGCATCGATGGTTGCCGCATCACCCTGGGTGTTCGGGTAGTTGGCAATGATGTTATTTGCACCCTGAATCGCTTTATAGCATCCGTTGTACAGTGCCTGCGTGCGCTGGTTGGTAGCCGGCACGGCGAATTGGTCAAATTCCCGGAAATCCGCTTTGTTACTCGCTTTATGGGTTGTCACATCGTCGCCTCCCATGGTAGCAGCAATGGCCGTGGCATGGATAAACCCATAGCCCCAGGTGTTTGCCCAGCCCTTATATGCACCGGTCAGCGCAGCTTCCAGTCCCTCCTGGCTTTCCAGCGCCTGGGCGCCCAGCAATGCACCCCGGATATCTTCATCCAAATAGTTCTTGCATCCAGCCGCCATGATCACGGCAGCGCCCAATGCCCATATTAAATTTCTTTTCATGATTTTAATTCCTTTCATGATCGTTAAAAACTTAAGTTAACGCCAGCCGTATAGGTACGCGAGTTGGGATATGCCCCGTAATCAATACCCTGTGCCGTATCCGTACCGGAACCGATATTGCTGGATTCCGGATCGATGCCCTTATAATCGGTAATGGTAAACAAGTTGGTTCCGCTGACAAAAACGGAAATACCCAGCTTATTCAGCGTCGGCAGTTTATAGGATAGACTCAGGTTTTTCAACCGGATGTAGCTGCCGTCCTCAATGAACCGGCTGGATTGGGTGTAAACGACATTAGTTGCGCTGAACGCCGGAATATCCGAGGTTTCATTTACCCCCGGAATGTAACGGTCTTTGATCTCCGACAGGATATACTGCCGGGCATCCCCGCTTCCGGACATTGCCGCTGCGCGTGTATAATTAAGCTTGTCTATACCAAACACCCCCTGGAAGAATACATTCAGCGTAAATGATTTATAGGAAATGGTGTTATTCCAGCCCGCGGTGGTCGCAGGAATGCCCCGGCCGATCACCTGGAAGTCGTCCGTAGTAATCTCTCCGTCATCGTTGATATCCTCATACCTGGAGTCGCCCGGTTTTGCGTTAAATACGGCAGCGTCGGCTTCCTGTCCGGGCTTCCAGGTACCCAGGTATTTCAGTCCCCAGTACGAACCGAGCGAGTAGCCCGGAATCAACATAAATTCATTGGTAGTTGACATGCCCGCACCAACACCGGTGCCCTGACCGATGCGCGGAGCAATCCCGCCCAGGCTGACCACTTCGTTCGTGACCCGTGAAATGTTGAAGTTACTGGTCCAGTTCCAGTCGTCCGAGTCGAGAATGATACCACGCAGCGCCACTTCAAAGCCCTTGTTATGTACCTCACCGATGTTTTTGGTCAGGGATCCGCCACCCACGTATGCCGGGAGCGATTGATTCAACAACAGGTCGGTCGTATTTTTGTTAAAGTAGTCGGCTTCCAGCGCAAGGCGGCCTTGGAAAAAGCTCATTTCCAGCCCTATATCCACCTGTTCGGTTGTTTCCCACCGGAGGTTCGGATTCCCCGGGTTGCCCAGCATAATGCCGCTCGTAATACCTGAATTGTCGAACGCAACCGGTGCGTTGGTGTTGTAAGAGGACAACGTGGCGTACGGGTTAATGGCCTGGCTGCCGGTCTTTCCCCAGCTACCGCGCAGTTTCAGTGAGTGGAATACATTAAGGTCCCGGATAAATGTTTCCTCAGCCAGGTTGTAACCGATACCCACAGTGGGGAACGTACTGTATTTGTTGCCTTCGCCGAATTTGGAGGATCCATCGTGCCGTACGGCCACCGACAGCAGGTATTTATCGCGGAACGCATAATTCACCCGGCCGAGGTAAGACAGCAGGGTCCACTTGCTGAAACCAGTTCCCACAGCAAAGGAGTTGGCCAGCTGGAGGTTATAGTATTCCAATGACGGAAATTTCAGTCCATTGCCGGTGGACGAAAAATTATTGGTAACGAATTGCTGCGTTTCAAAAACAGCGACCGCATCCACACGGTGCGCTTCGTTGAATACGCGGTTATAGGACAACGATGCCGTGCCCTGCAACGTCCAGTCCTCGGCCGACGACCGCGAGGCGCTCGGATTGTTCCGGCTAACCACCGGACCGTTATAGGACTGGCTTTGCCGGTTCAGGTAATTCACGCCGTATTGCAGGTCGAGCGTCAATCCCTCCACCGGGAGGTGGTAATTCAGGCCACCGATCAGGTTAACGAAGTTTCCCTGGTTGAGGTTCGCGCGGTCGTACATCAGCGCAACCGGACTGACCATGACCGATCCGACGGGATCGGCGGTTGTAAATCCACCATCAGCATCATAGGCCGAGGTTGTCGGCGCCCACGACAACGCCTGCACCACCGGATTGCCGGTGCCGCTCAGCAGGTTCGTGTTGCTGTTTTCCGTGCGTGATCCCGTTGCATTCACCCGGATGCTGATATCATCCGTTAGGTTGGAACTGATATTGGAACGGAACATATACCTTTTAAAGCCGGAATTATTAATAATCCCGTCGTTGTTCAGGTAATTTCCGGATACCATGTAGGTGGTTTTCTCACCGCCGCCGGAAACCGTCAGCTGGTGCTGCTGACCCCAGGCCGGACGGAAAACGAGGTCCTGCCAGTCGGTTCCGCCACGTTGTTTGAAATCGGCCACCTCCTGGTCGGTAAAAATCCGGGATATCCCCATATCATCGGAGCGTGTATTAGCAATATCCGCGAACTCCCCGGCATTCAGCACGTCCCACCGGTTGATCAGGTAAGAACGGGAGCCCTGTGCCGAGTACGTTACGTTAAACCCGCTCCTTGTTCCCTTTTTTGTCGTTACGATCACCACCCCGTTTGCACCCCGGCTACCGTAGATCGCCGTGGACGCAGCGTCTTTCAATATCTGGATGCTTTCAATATCGTTCGGGTTGATGGTATTAAAATCAACACCCACGAAACCGTCCACCACATACAGCGGATTATTGTCTCCAAGTACCGAGTTCGCGCCGCGGATCCGGATCCGGGCATCGCTTCCCGGCGCACCGCTGGCGTTGGATACCTGCACACCGGTTGCCCGGCCCTGAAGTACCTGATCGACACGTGTCACCGGCTGTTCCTCAAATTCGGTAGGTGAGATGGAAGCCACCGAACCCGTCAGGTCGGTCCGCCGCTGGGTACCGTATCCCACAACCACCACTTCATCCAGTGCAGCAAGGTCGGTTTGCAGCTGTACGTTGATCGTGGATTGGGTACCTACCCTGATTTCCTGCGTACTGTATCCCACGTAGGAAAATACCAGCACGGCGTCCGCACCTGCCTGGAGGGTGTAATTTCCTTCCCCGTCGGTTACCGTGCCGGCACCGCTGCCCCTGACCTGTACACTAACGCCAGCCAGGGCGCTGCCGTCCGTGGCTGTCACCTGCCCCCGTACGGCATTTTGCTGACGGGCGAAAGACGGAACCGTAAAAAGTGCCAGTATCAGGCACCAACAAGCGAGCCGAATGCCTTGCAGCTCCAGCTTGTTTACTTGTAAACGTTCTGATTTCATAGTCATAATTGGTTGGTTTATTACTTGTGTTAAATTGGCGTATCACCAGTTGTGGATGGCACCATCCGGACTTTTAAGGTACGGATGCGGAAACGGTGTGTTTTCCGTAATCTCCATGACGAGATCTGCCTTTTTCGGATCAAAGGTAACTCCGAGCCCCGGTTCGGATTTTAAGTATAGCTTCCCTTCCCGGAAATCGATATAATCTTCATTGAAATAAGCCGGCCGTTCGGGTTCACCGCCCGCCAGTTCCATCATGCAGCGGGTCGGGCTGCTCGAACCCAGCACGTGTACCAATGCAGCCGTGGAAAGCGGTCCGGTAAAATGCGGGATCAGTCCCACATAATGCGTTTCGCAGATGGCTGCAATTTTCTTGTATTCGGTGATGCCGCCGGTGTTGGGGAGTGTCATCCGGCTGTAGTCAATCAGCCTTTTCTCAACCAGCTCATTGGTGTCCCAGCGGTCGCCGAACTGCTCGCCCACCGCAATCGGAACATTGGTCATCTGCCGGACCTGTTCATACACCCCGGGGTTCTCGGAGCGCACAATGTCCTCTACAAAGTAAGGCTGCAGTTCTTCAAATGCCTTGCAAATCTTAATGCCATCCGTCAGGTCGAACCGCGTGTGGAGATCGATCGCCCAATTGCCGTTGCCGCCAACCGCCTGATCAATCTGCCGGGCGTATTCGATGGTCTGGTTTACATGCGTATAAAAATCAAATGGATCCTTTCCGTTACCACCGGTCGGACCGATGCGGTAACACCGAAGTCCCGCAGCAATGCAATCGCGTGCCCGGTCGGCTTCGTTCGTGGCTTTGGAAGCGCGGAACCCCGTGGCATAACACTCCACGTAATCGCGCGTAGCCCCGCCCAGCAACTCATATACCGGCACGCCAAGTGCCTTCCCCTTAATGTCCCAAAGCGCCATCTCGATAGCACCCAGTCCATGCAATTTCTCCCGGCCCGGTGGGTAAAACATACCGCGGTACAGGTATTGCCAGATGTGTTCGATGCGGAAAGGATCCTCACCGATAATCATCTGTGCACACTGTTCCACCACATCCTTTGCCCCACCTTCCCCGATGCCGATGATGCCGGAGTCGGTCTCGATCTCCACGATACCCCGGGCTTGGTTAAACAGTGGCTTATTATATCCCGGTGCACTGTAATAGCGGATCTTCTTGATCTTGAAATCAGAATAAGCGGCCGAATGAGCTGCCGGAACGGCAAGCGCCCGGGAAAAAGCGGTACCCGCGACAAGCGCCGCCGAACCCACTACCGCCGATTTTAGGAAACCACGTCTTTGCATAGTTGAATTGTTATAAAGGTTTATAATAATTTAATCGATTAAGCGCTCTTGGCTTTACATTAATTAATCGATTAAGCAATCGTACTAAAAAGAAAAGAGCGCCCTCAATCCGTGTACTAATGAAAAATAATCTTATCTCGGTTTTGCTATTGGCAGCAATACTTAGCTAACAAATATAGTTTTAAAAATTTGGTTTGCAAACTTTTTGAAAAAAAATA
>NZ_JBEBRB010000053.1:0-17420 GCF_040395035.1 Parapedobacter lycopersici
GGAATTTCAGGTTCTACAAGCTTCATTAATTTATCCAGCGACTCCTGCCAGCCTAGATAACACATTTCCGTCGGGATTTCCGCCGGGATTCCTTCCTGTACCACCTTGAGTTCGGTACCGCACGACACCGCGGTTAACCATACGGTTGTGGTCATTTCTCCGGGTAAATTGGGATCATCGAACGTATCGCTGTATCGGATAAACTCATTGGGTTTTATTTCAAGATACGTTCCGCTAAAAGAATGCCCGTTTCCCGTGCTGAAATTAATAAACGTCATGTTGTACGTCCCGCCCACCTTAAAATCCATGTGTTGTACGGTGCATACAAAACCATAAGGTGGCAGCCAGGTTGCATGGGCTACCGGGTCGGCAAATGCCCGAAATACCTTCTCCGGGCTAGCCTTGATTACCCGGTGTAATGAAACTGAATTGTTTTTCATGATATTAAAATTTAATGGGTGATTAATTCATTCGTCTTACTTCTTTGCTTTTTCCTCATTCTCCTTTTTCCGGAACCCGATGATTTTTCTGATCAGCGCTTCGGGCAACGGTTTATCGGTAGGGATCTGGATTACCGATTTACTGGTTTTAAACCCTGCCAGATCCGTTTTGAAGTGTTCCCAAAACGCGTCACTATAAGGATGCGATAAGGAAATATGTTTCGGGAATGCACAGTAGTAAATCAAATAACCGTGGTATTTAAAACAAGGGATCTGATAACTGATGCCTTCTTCAGCGTCAGGCACAGTTTCGCGAATGATTTTCCGGATGGTCTGCATCCGCGCCAACGCTTCACCGCTAAATGCGTCGTGATATTCATCGATGGTTTGATAATTTGTCTTAGCCATGTGTATAGATTTTGTTGTGATATACATAAGAAATCGCAAGGATGCCCAGCACAATCAGGGGCAGCAGCATAAACCCGACGTTCTGATCGACAAATGCATGACTGATGAAGGCAAAGATCAAATTAAACGTAAGTCCAGCATACGCCCATTCCCTTAGCCGGCCCGGTGTTTTCGGATAGGCAATGGCTAAAACACCAAGTGCCTTGGCAATAATCAGCGTGTGGGCAAAGTAATCGGGGTAGCCCAACGGTTTGGTACCGGCGTTCGCATACTCCGGCGCAAACAGCAACGTGCTGAGCGGCATAATCCCTTCCCAAAGGATGATGATCGCTGTTGCGATCCAAAAGATGATTTTGTACTTTTTCATTTTACTCATTATTAATGGTCTATCAATCAGTTTGATTCAACAAAATTTACAAAATTGTTCAGGATGGCCTGCCATCCCTGTTTCTGAAATTCAGGGTCATTTTCCGTTTCCGCGTCAAATGTGGTGGCAATACTGGTCTTGCCATCCTGTTCGGTAAACAGGGTAGTCGCTTTTCTTCCATCCGGCATGGTATAGGTAATCTCCCGATGGGGATCAACCTGATCATAGGTGCCTTCAAAGTCAAAACCAAAGCTGCCATCCTTAGCTTCCATCCGATGCTTAAACTTACCGCCTACGCGGAGGTCGTTTTCGCTGCTTGGGCTGTGCCAGCTCGGATCGGCTGTGTTCCATTGCATAATATCGCCCGGTGTATTCCAGGCCTCCCAAACTTTTGCTACGGGCGCATTTGCTGTTGCTTCTACCGTAATTCGTGTTGCTTGTGCCATTGTCTTTTTTTGTTTATTGATTTTTACAATTCAAAATTACAACGGGTCAGGAACTTACGGCGGTTGTGAAAATGACAATCTTAGGGGTAGATTATGACAAAACTATTTTCTACCTTGCAGTGTAATACCACTGATTGCTATGCAGATTTCTGTCTTTGTACCAGAGCACGGGGTAATTGAAGCGGTTACACCGCCATTCAGAACCTTCAATACCGCCAACGAGTTTTTAACCACATTTGGCAAAAAACCCGTTTTCAACGTCGAGTACGTCGGCTTAAAAGAATATGTTCCGGCGAATAACGGCGAATACACCATTAAAACCGACCGGTTGCTCAAAGATGTAACGGAAACCGATTTATTGATTATACCACCGACATTTGGTGACACCGCCAAGGGAATCCAGGCCAATGCCGCAGCAATTCCCTGTTTTAAAAGGCTGCATGCAGGCGGATCGAGTCTTGCCAGTTTGTGTATCGGTGCTTTCCTTTTGGCTGAAACAGGCCTACTTAACGGCAAAAAATGTTCTACACACTGGGCCTATATCAGCGAGTTTAAAGAAAGGTATCCGGATGTGGAAGTGGAAGATGGCGCCATCATCACCGAACACGATAATATTTACAGCAGCGGCGGAGCAAGCAGTTTATGGAACCTGATATTATACCTGGTCGAAAAGTTTTCCGACAGGGAAACCGCCATTATGATTTCAAAATATTTTGCATTGGATATCGGGCGGGATAATCAATCGCAATTTGCGATATTCAAAGGACAACGGAATCACGGCGATGATGATATCCAAAAGGTACAGGATTACATCGAGAAAAACTACAGCAATAAAATAAACATAGAAATGCTGGCTCAGTTAATTAATATGGGCCGCAGAACCTTTGAGCGAAAATTCAAAGAAGCAACCAACAATACGCCCATCGACTATATCCAACGGGTACGGATAGAAGCCGCCAAGAAATTCTTTGAAGCATCAAGACGGAACGTAAGCGAAATCATGTTTGATGTAGGGTACACGGATACCAAAGCATTCCGGGATACCTTTAAAAAGATTACGGGACTTACACCGATTGAGTACCGGAATAAGTTCGCGCGGGTGGCCAATGAGATATAACCTGCTTTAGGCCGGCTGACCTTCGGTAATATCCCCTTTCGATCGGCTCCCCCCTTTTCCTGAAAAAAAAGTTACAAAATTTTGCACAACCAAATGGTTGTATTTATATTTGCAACCAAATGGTTGTATTATGATTGAAAGGCGAGATGTATTTCAAGCGATTGCAGACCCCACCAGAAGAATGATCATCCAGAAGCTGTCACGCGGCCCGTTAAATATCGGCCAGATCGTGGAAGATTCGGGAATTACCAGGCAGGGGATTGCCAAGCACCTCAAAGTGTTAAATGAATGCGGCGTGATTTCGCTTACCCAGAAAGGCCGGGAACAATTTTGCGAAGCCCGCCTGGACCAGTTAGACGAAGTTGTCGACTGGGTAAATGCATCCCGCAGGCTATGGAACCAGCGTTTTGAGAAACTGGACAAATTTTTAGCGGAAACAAAAAATAACAATAATGAAACCTCACGATAAAGAACTGCTGATCTCCCACTTATTCGACGCCCCCATCGGGATCGTCTTTGATGCTTGGACCGATCCGGAAAAGCTAAAGCACTGGTATGCACCGGATGGGTGTACCATAACCTATAAGACAATCGAAGTTAAACCGGGCGGGCGATTTCACTCCTGCATCCATGATCCTGTACATGGCGAATGCTGGATCATTGGCACCTACCTGGAAATATTACCCCCTGAAAAGCTGGTTTTCACCATGCAGCTTTCCGATGAAAATGGGCGCCATACCAATGCACAGGAGGCTGGAAAGTCGGCTGACTGGCCGGCCGAAATACGGACTACCGTCACTTTCAAATCCGTCGGCAACCAAACGACAGCAACAATCCATCAGACGGTTTCGGAAGCGGAAGCTAAAAAAACCGGTGCCTACCAAAGCTGGATCAAGATGTTCAACAGACTCAACCGTCAATTAATCGCTGAAATATGAAAAAAGTAATCAAGTACAACGCCGTGCTGGCAGCAACGGTGCTGGCAACCGTGCTCGTAACCGCTTCCAAGGAAAAAAGTCGCGGCATCAGCCGGAATAAGCAGGTAGTGATGGATTATATGGATGGGTTTAATGCGGGCGACCATCAGCGGATATTGGCGTGCCTGACGGATGATGTCATATGGGAAATGCCGGGAGTCTATCTCCATTCCGGCAAAGCGGCATTTGATAAGGAAATTGAAAACGACGCGTTTGAAGGCCGGCCAACAATTCAGGTGACCCGCTTGGTTGAAGAATCGGATGTTGTCGTCGCCGAGGGCACGGTGCAGGGAAAACGGAAAGGCGGTGATTCATTCAATGCCGTTTTCTGCGATGTATTTCACATGCATGACGGCAAGATCAAAAGGCTGACCAGCTACCTCATGTTTGCCGGCCAATAACGGGCCGGTTAGCAGGGCAGCCCAGTCCGGCTTTAAATCCGAAAAGTTCACCATGCGCATTTTCTTAAAAATGCCATCTTTGTCAGGACGATGAAACGGGATACCTCAAAGCGAAGCAAAGAAATTACGGAAAGCTATTTTCGGTTTTTAGACGAACACGTTGCGGACGTCATTTCGGGAAAAACAGCCGACTTTATGGAGATCGGCCAGATAGCAAGTGCGCTGTTCGTATCCCACAAACACCTGACCGATACCGTACAAAAGGAAACCGGGGATCACCCCTGCCACTTTTATGACCTCAAAATTATTAGCGAGGCGAAACACATGCTTTCGGAAACCGACAAATCGGTCGCCGAAATTGCCAGGATACTGACGTACGACCCTGCCAATTTCTCTAAATTCTTTAAGAAGTTTGTCGGAAAAACACCCGGTAAATTCCGGAAAGAAAGTCTCGACTAACCCTTTTGTAAAATTCCAGAAAAGTTCACCATGATTTAGCCATTCAACCTTGCCATTTTTGCAACACCCATTGCAAAAACTAAAAAATCAAATAAAATGGCAAGAAACGATTTAAACGGAAAAGTCGCGTTAATTGCTGGCGGCGCAAAAAACCTCGGCGGCCTGTTGAGCCGTAACTTTGCAGCCAGGGGCGCAAAAGTAGTTATCCATTACAACAGCGACAGCACAAAAGCAGCGGCTGAAGAAACACGGGCAGCTATTACGGCTGCAGGCGGTGAAGCATTGCTGCTTCAGGCAGATTTGACAAAAGTGGACAACATCAAAACCCTTTTTGACGAAGCAAAGTCCACCTTCGGAGGAATCGACATTGCGGTCAATACCGTCGGGATGGTTCTGAAGAAACCTTTTCTTGACACCACCGAAGCGGAATACGACACCATGTTCGACATCAACTCAAAAGTAGCCTATTTCTTCATTCAGCAGGCAGGAAAAACGTTGAACGACAACGGGAAAATCTGCACGATCGTCACCTCACTTCTGGCCGCTTACACCGGTTTATATTCGACTTATGCAGGAGCAAAAGCGCCCGTTGAACATTTTACAAGAATGGCCTCCAAGGAATTTGGAGCCCGGGGGATCTCGGTTACCAGTGTGGCTCCCGGACCAATGGATACACCGTTCTTCTACGGGCAGGAAAGCGACGAGGCCGTTGCGTACCACAAATCGGCGTCGGCCCTCGGCGGCTTAACCGACATTAAAGACATCGCTCCGCTCGTTGAATTCCTGGTAACCGACGGCTGGTGGATTACCGGGCAAACCATTTTTGCCAACGGAGGTTATACAACAAGATAAAATCGATCACATATAAAAGGCAGGCAACTGATTTCATTGTTTGCCTTTTATATATAAACACCAAGCCGATGATACTGAAAATACTGAACACTGCGCTCATCCTGTTTGCCGTATTTATGGGCCTGAAACACGGCTGGAGCATGCTTACCGCCAAACCCGAAATGCTGACGATGTTTGGCAAGTGGAATTTCAGCAAAAATGCAGTGATCCTAAACGGCGCAGTGACGCTGCTTGCATCCGTTTTGATCCTCTTTCCCAAAACGTTTGTCTGGGGAAATTTTCTGATGGCGGCCGGAATCCTCCTGATTACCTGCCTGCAATTACTGCACAGGGACCTGAAGGGGGCGGCCATCGAAATTCCATTTCTACTGCTCAACCTCGTCATTATCTATTTGCAGCATCCCCTTAAGAACCAATGAGCGCACATCTGACCTTTCCCGGTCGCCCCATTTGCGCGTTCACGGATTAACCAAAAACAAGACAACCTCTTTTCGCACGACAACGGAACAACAACAATGAAATGGATTTAACAACAATCACCAACGAAAACGTCAGAAAAGCAATCGAAGCCCTACAGGCGAACGATAAAAAAACCTGGTACACCTATTTTGCAAAAGAAGTGAGCTTTACCGATGACGGTCGACCGCTGGATTTTAAGACATTCTTTGACAATGCCTTCAATAAAAAGGAAAAGTTCCTCGCCATCGAAAAGGTAGAAGACGGCGGGAAAAGTATCTATGGAAATTTCGATGCCGGACAATGGGGAACATTCCGCGTTTACTTTAAATTTCACCAAAACACAGCCGGGGAATTCGACCGCCTGGCCATTGGTCAAGCACCATTATAAAACGGGGTATCCGTTGGCGAAGCCGGCACTTTGAGCCTGAAACCAGGGGAAACAGAAAAAAGCAGCTTTTATTTTTTTAGTTAGGATAACTAACTATATTTACAGCGGCAATATTGCCGCAGAACACTAAATGCTTAGTATCATGGCAAAATCAGTTTTTTATCATGCCGGCTGTCCCGTTTGCATAAGCGCGGAACACGACATTATTAACCTTATCGGTGCCGAAAATGTAGAAGTAGTACATATTGGTGAAGTACGGAACAGAATTGACGAAGCGGAAAAAGCGGGTGTAAAATCGGTACCTGCACTGGTAACACCAAACGGCAATGTGCTGCACATTAACTACGGCGCTTCGATAGCCGACGTAAAAGGTTAAAAATTTTTGCCCTACCTTGTTAGGATAACTAACTTTGTAGGGCATTTTAATGTAAATAAACAAAAGCAACAGACATGCAAGTAGCCGTTTGGGACACTTACGTAACAAAAGATGATGGAAGTGTTATGCACTTTGACATCATTACTCCCCATGAGGTAAAAGATACTGCCGTAATTTACGGCTACGGCCGGGAATACCTGGAAACCAAGGGCCAGGAAAGCCATGCGCTAACGGCAGCGGAATGCCGCTTTTGTCATATAGAAGCTGTAAAACCGCATTGGGAAAATGAAATCAGAAAAAAAGGTTATTATATTTATGAAATGGAAAATTGCAGTTGATAAATGATGAATAAATCTGATTTCGACATAACGCACCAGAACCGGCACACCGCGAGTAAAATCGTGGTTTCACTGGAACGGATTGCCCAGGCCTTCCGTGTGCTGCTATGGCAGGAGAGTAAAACACATGCGTTAAGTCCCATCCAGGTGCAGGTATTGCTCTTTTTGCATTATCACAGTGATGAAAAAAGAAAAGTAAGTTACCTCGCAGGCGAGTTCAATATGACCAAAGCCACGATTAGCGACACGGTTAAAACGCTGGAACAAAAGCACCTGATTACCAAAGCTTATGAACCGGATGATACGCGGAGCTATATGATCAACCTGACACAGAAAGGCCGGGACATAGCAGACCAGACTTCACTTTTCACCAAAGAGATCCGTACACCCATCGATAAGCTGCACCCCGACGATCGGGAAAACCTGTTACTGAGCCTGCTCCAGGTCATCCGGCACCTAAACAAAGCAGGGGTAATTACCATCCAGCGCATGTGTACGACCTGTTCCCATTATCTGCCATCCGCCGATGGGAAAACGCATTTCTGCAAGCTGCTTAACCAGCATTTACATGTTACGGAGCTGCGGGTCGATTGTCCCGAGCACCAATTTGAATTGACTTAATCTGCCTGTTGTAATAATGAAATACAGCAGGCAACTGCGTTCCGGCCCCACAGCTATAGCGAAATCGTTCCCAACGTTCACCAACACGCCGGCGAAATCTGTATCGTTATCCGGTGAAAAATAAATTCCAACAAATCCATCCGCTGCCTATCTTCGCGCCATGAAATTTTCGCTGGTAATGATGGCCCTGCTGCTGGTATTCAGCTGTAAGCTAAAAACCCTGACCGGGACGGTTGTACGCGTAGCGGATGGCGATACATTTACCTTGCTGGTAGATGGCAACAGGCAGGTACGGGTACGGCTGCATGGCATCGATTGCCCGGAGCGCGGGCAGCCCTACAGCCGTGTAGCCACCGGTCACCTGAGGACATTACTGGCAAAAGGGAACATCCGGGTAACGGAAATGGACACCGACCGCTATGGCCGCACCATCGGCATAGTATATGCAAGTGGTGTAAATGTAAATGAAAGCTTACTTGCCAATGGCCTGGCCTGGCATTCCAGCGCCTTCGACCGGAATCCGGTCTGGGTGGAATTGGAAGCCTTGGCCCGCGAGCAGCGGCTGGGGTTGTGGGCGGAGCGTAATCCGGTGGCCCCATGGGATTGGCGAAAGACCAGGCGATAGCCTTTTCACGCACCGGCTGTTTACCATGCACGGGCGGTGCGCCCGGTCACCGGCTGCGGGCGGGCGGGTAAAAATAGCGCAGTCCTTTTACGAAGCTCAGTTGGCCCGTGTCCATATGGTCCAGGAAATTGTAAATAAAGGCATTCAGGTACAGGATCCGGATTTGGTGTCTATGCGTATTGCAAAATGTATACCGCAATTCGCTGGCATCTATTGGAGCTACAACCGGCAATCGTACCGGGAATTAAATGCCTCGCACAAAATTTCCTCCCCGACGAAATAACCCACTTTATTAAACTGGTTCAATGGATCTCACTGATATCTCCCGTAACTTAGCATAAAACAAAACAACATGAAAACATACGAATACACCAACGGAGAGGTCACGATCCTTTGGAAACCTGAAAAATGCATCCATTCGGGTGTTTGTGTCCGCGCCTTACCCCAGGTATATAACCCGAAAGAACGCCCCTGGATTAAACCGGAGAACGCAACAAGTAAACAGCTGATGGACCAGGTGGCCCAATGTCCGTCCGGTGCCTTAAGCTTAAAGAAATAGGGTTTCACCAATCCGTTTACGATAGCAGGCAATAGCTGCGAATGCAGTCGGAATGCAGTCGCCGGGTAACGAACACCCCCGCCTGTGGGAACATTGGATCAGATCAACAAATTTTTACCGTAAAACATGAAAATAACAAAGATTTTTACCGGTGATCTTGGGGATTCCTTTTTCCAGGACATCGAAATTCCGTTGGTTGAACAGGGAGCCATCGGCTTTCTTTCGGAAAATATAGCGGTTACGAAGCTACAGATCAGAAAGGTCCGTGCGGATTATGACTATGACTTCCACTGTGCTCCCCAACGGCAGTACATTGTATTATTGGATGGAGGCGTGGAGATTGAAACGTCACGTGGCGAACGGCGAAAATTTCAAGCCGGTGAAATCCTATTGGTTGAAGACACGTTTGGAAAAGGCCATCGGACTAAAAACCTGCAAAAGCGGGAACGGACCTCATTATTTATACATATATGAAATACATTTTGGAATCCCCCATCGTGGGAAAGATAGGACAGCAGAAATTTAAAACAGCTATCGTTTGGCGAAATGGCGCGTTTATAACGGACGAGCCGGAGAAGATCGGCGGACAGGACCTGGGACCGGATCCGTATTCGCTGTTACTGTCTTCGCTTGTCGCATGCACGCTGGCGACACTGCGCCTATACATTGATCATAAAGCCCTCGAAATAAAGGACATCACAGTGGAGGCCAACATGTATCAAAAAATAGTTAAGGAGCAAATCGTGACCTATATAGACCGGTCGATCACGTTCGATGAAGCGGTGGCACCGGAAATTAAACAACGGTTACTGAAAATTGCAGAAAGCTGTCCCGTATCAAAAATATTGAAGGGAAACGTGGAGATCGCGACTCAGCTGCCTTCGTGAAAACACACCCGGAAGTAAGAAACCAGTTAGATAAAGCATACCACGCCGGATAAAATGCACAATTTCAGTCCTGCCTCCGATCGGCCGACAGCATGTTCCCGCTCATTCGTCGACTGTCCTTCGGGTGCGCTTCGAAGGTTGTTCGAGTGCGCTTCGACTCCGCTTCGGGACTTGTTCGACACTTGTTCGGGGCGGCTTCGACCCGGCTTCGACCGCGCTTCGGGGCTGGTCGCTATGCAATGGTTTGCGTTCCGAAGGGCTTCGAAGCCGGGTCGAACCAAAACCGAAGCAATCCCGAACGATGGTCGAAGCAATCTGCAATAACACCCGAAGCCAGTGCAATGAAAACCGGGCCGTAATGTTAAAACGTAAGGCAGTCATTGCTACGGCAACGAAAAGTACTTCCATGAAAGCGTAAAAACTAAAATTCTCCTTATTTTTGTATGCAAAGGAGCGAGAAGAAGTAGTATGCCAGTAAAGATACCAGATAATCTGCCAGCGATAGCACAACTCAAAAAGGAGAACATATTTGTTATGAATGATCTCCGGGCGAATACGCAGGACATCCGTCCGATGCGTGTTATTATCCTGAACCTGATGCCGTTGAAGATTTCCACGGAAACAGATTTCATCCGGTTGTTGTCCAATAACCCGCTACAGGTGGAGATTGAGTTTTTGCGTCTGGATACCCATACCCCAAAAAACACACCCATGGAACATCTTGAAATGTTCTATAAAGGTTTTAGCGAGGTGGCGGAAAACTATTACGATGGCATGATCATTACCGGTGCGCCGGTGGAGAAGCTGGAATTTGAGGAGGTTTCGTACTGGGATGAAATGAAAATGATTTTCGACTGGGCAAGAACCCACGTTACCTCCACCCTGTATATCTGCTGGGCCTCCCAGGCAGCGCTGCATCATTTTTACGGCGTCCGGAAAATACCCCTGGATAAAAAATTGTTCGGGGTGTTCAAACATACTGCACCCGATAAAAAGCATCCGCTGTTCCGCGGGTTCGACGATGAGTTTTATATTCCGCATAGCCGGCATACTACCATCCTGGATTCGGATTTAACGGGCTTAGCCGAAGTTGACATCCTGTCGCAGTCAGCCGAAGCGGGTACCGCTATCGTTGCATCCCGGGGGGGACGTGAATTTTACCTGACCGGGCACTCGGAATATGCACCATGGACTCTCCATGAAGAATATACCCGGGACCTGCAACAGGGGGCATCAATTGACATGCCCCGGCACTATTACCCCGGAGACGATCCGGAGCAGCCGCCCGTTGTGCGCTGGACCGGCCATGCCAACCTACTGTTCAACAATTGGCTGAATTACTTCGTTTACCAGGAAACTCCTTTTGATCTAAAGGAGGTAGCACAGCTGAAGGAAATTAAACCACACGGCTAATCCTGAGGGTTTTGTAAGGCACCTTATTTTTGCAATACCCTTGCATCACTATTATCCCTACCTTTGTGGGTAGTAATGAAACCCATATTATCCATAGCGTTCAGTTTACTGTTTTTCGTGCAGGCGATACAGCCCAGCATGAATTTTTTCTGTGAATTGCAAAAGCTTCCTGCACTTTTTGAACACTATCAGGAGCTGCGGGAATCGGAAGGGGTTTCTTTTCTACCGTTCCTCAGCCAGCATTATGCGGGTCGGGACGGGGCCACCGATGATCACCGGGATGAGCATGACAGCCAACTCCCCTTTCATGGTGCACATCAATGCGGCCACGTGTATGTATTCGTTCCGTCTGGCGCCGCGAATCTACGCATGGACGTACCGGAACTTCTCCTGAAAACCGACGCAAACATCACCATTGCCGCCATTCGGTCGG
This sequence comes from Parapedobacter lycopersici, assembly GCF_040395035.1. Classification (GTDB taxonomy): domain Bacteria; phylum Bacteroidota; class Bacteroidia; order Sphingobacteriales; family Sphingobacteriaceae; genus Parapedobacter; species Parapedobacter lycopersici_A. Next base: position 11,567 of record NZ_JBEBRB010000053.1, read on the forward strand.
CCGATATTGACACGCCTTTCCAGCCACCAAAATCCTGATCTACAGACATGACCTGGCAAAATCCATTTGATGGCACACCCATCATTACGGATGTGCTATGTCTGGATGGTTTTTAACCATGGGTAACAACATTGTCAAATCGTTGCTAACAAGACAGGAATTCAACTGCAATTGCCATGCTGGATCGCATTATTCAATTTTCCATCAGGAACAAACTGATCATTGGCCTTTTTACGCTTGGCCTGATCATCTGGGGGAGCATTTCCCTTACCCGCCTTCCCATAGATGCTGTACCGGATATTACCAATAACCAGGTGCAGATCATTACCTCATCGCCTTCCCTCGCCGCACAGGAGGTGGAACGGCTCATTACTTTTCCCATTGAAACCAATATGGCCACCATTCCCGATATCGAGGAGATCCGCTCGTTCTCCCGGTTCGGGCTTTCGGTGGTGACCATCGTATTTAAAGAACAAACGGATATCTATTGGGCCAGGCAGCAGATTGCCGAGCGCCTATCCCAGGCGGCAAAGGAAATCCCGCCCGGTTCGGGTGATCCTTATCTTGCCCCCATCAGTACCGGGCTTGGCGAAATTTATCAATATACACTTCAGGCAGATCCCGGCTATGAAGACCGCTTTTCACTCATGGAGCTCCGCACCATACAGGACTGGATCGTACGCCGGCGATTGCTCGGAACCCCGGGTGTTGCCGATGTCAGCAGTTTCGGCGGTTACCTTAAACAATATGAAGTGGCCATTGATCCCGACCGGCTCCGGGCAATGAACGTCACGCTTTCGGAGCTTTTCGGGGCGCTGGAAAAAAACAACCAGAATACCGGGGGTGCGTACATCGAAAAGCAGCCCAACGCGTACTTTATCCGTTCATCAGGACTGATCAACGACCTAAAGGATATCGAAAAAATTGTCGTGCGTGTGAATCCAAACGGCATGCCGGTGCTCGTACAGGATGTAGCCACGGTACAGCTTGGTCACGCGACCCGGTACGGGGCAATCACCCGAAATGGAGCGGGTGAAGCGGTAGGTGCGGTGGTGATGATGCTGAAAGACGAGAACGGCGCCCAAGTGATTAAACGGGTAAAAGCACGCATCGCCCAAATTGAGGAAGCACTGCCGGAAGGGGTTTCGATCAAACCGTTCATTGACCGCACAACGCTGGTCGATAAAGCCATTGGTACCGTTTCCAAAAACTTGATTGAGGGTGCACTGATCGTCATTTTCATTCTCGTACTCTTTCTGGGGAACGTACGCGCGGGACTGGTAGTGGCCTCCGTCATTCCGCTGGCCATGCTCTTTGCCATCTCGATGATGAATATTTTCGGTGTTTCCGGAAACCTGATGAGTCTCGGTGCCATTGATTTCGGGCTGATCGTGGATGGTGCGGTTATCATTGTGGAAAGTGTGGTGCATCGCATCGCCGGAAGCAAGCTGCGGTATGCCGGTGTTGCCCGGCTTAACCAGCAGCAAATGGACGAGGAGGTATACAATGCATCAAGTAAAATCCGCACGTCAGCCGCCTTCGGCGAAATTATTATTCTCATTGTATACCTGCCCCTGCTGACGCTGGTGGGTGTTGAAGGAAAGATGTTCCGTCCGATGGCGATGACAGTGAGCTTTGCCATCCTCGGGGCTTTTATCCTTTCCCTTACTTATGTGCCCATGATGTCGGCGCTGTTTCTGGACAAACGCACGGAACACCGGCACAATTTTTCGGATCGGATGATGGAATTTTTTCAACGGCATTACCAGCCGGTCATTGCCTGGGCACTGAAAAGCCGGAAATCGGTGTTGCTTGTCGCCGTTACGCTGTTTGCCTTTAGCCTATTCGTTTTTTCGCGTATGGGCGCGGAGTTCATTCCCACGCTGGACGAGGGGGATTTCGCCATCGGCACTATGGTAATGACGGGCAGTTCACTTACAGAAAGTGTGGAAACATCCAATAAGGCAGCCAAAATACTGATGGATGAATTTCCCGAAGTGGTTGAAGTGGTAGGCAAAACCGGCTCCGGGGAAATCCCCACCGACCCGATGCCGATCGAGGCTACAGATATGATCGTGGTGCTGAAAGACCGTAAAGAATGGACCAGCGCCCGGACCCGGGAAGAACTGGCAGCCAAAATGAATGATGCGCTGTCCGTGCTGCCCGGAGCACGTTTTAGTTTCCAGCAACCCATTCAGATGCGTTTTAATGAGTTGATGACGGGGTCCAAGCAGGACGTCGTGCTCAAGATCTACGGCGACGACCTGGACGAACTCAGCCGGCAGGCAGACCGGGTGGGCGCCCTGGTGAATACCGTAGCCGGTGCTGCGGATTTATATGTCGAAAAAGTAACCGGCCTGCCGCAGATTGTGGTGGAGCTGGACCGGGATGCCATCGCCCGCTACGGGCTCGACGTGGAGACGATCAACAACGTCATTAATACCGCCTTTGCCGGGCAGCCGGCCGGACTGGTGTATGAGGGGGAACGGCGTTTCGACCTGGTGGTGCGATTGGCATCGGACTACCGGAAGGACATCACGGACGTAAAAAGCCTGTACATCAGCACGCCAACCGGCCAGCAGGTACCCATCACGCAGGTGGCCGACATCCGGCTTGTACCCGGCCCGGTTCAGATTCAACGTGACGACACAAAACGCCGGATCACCATCGCATTCAACGTGCGGGGGCGTGATGTGGAAAGCATCGTCGACGAGATCAGGGAAAAGGTTGCCCAGTCCATCAGCCTGCCCTCGGGCTATTATATGACATACGGTGGCCAGTTTGAAAACCTGATTGAAGCCCGCCAACGATTGGCGGTGGCCGTGCCGCTGGCACTTGGGTTAATCTTTGCATTGCTTTACTTTACGTTCCATTCGGTAAAACAGAGTGCCCTGATTTTCATGGCAATCCCGATGTCGGCTATCGGCGGCGTGTTCGCACTCTACCTGCGTGACATGCCGTTCAGTATCTCCGCGGGTGTCGGCTTTATCGCGTTATTCGGTGTAGCTGTATTGAACGGTATCGTGCTTCTCGCCGAATTCAATCGCCTCAAGGCTTCGGGAGTGGCCGACCTGGATGAACGGGTGCACCGCGGCACACAGACCCGGTTACGACCGGTGCTGATGACCGCACTGGTGGCCTCCCTGGGATTTCTGCCCATGGCGCTTTCCACCTCGGCCGGTGCGGAAGTGCAGCGCCCCTTGGCTACCGTGGTCATCGGCGGGCTCTTTACGGCTACCCTGCTCACCCTGATCGTGCTGCCCGTACTCTACACATACTTCGAAAACGGGTTTAAGAAACGTAATGGTGCAGCGGGCGCTGTTATCCTGTTTTTGGGTATGTTGATGCTACCGGCGGCAAACGGCGCCCGGGCACAGGAGGTCCCGCAACAATATACCCTGGAGCGCGCCATTGAGGAAACCCTGCAAAACCATCCGGCACTACGGGCAGACACCTACCGGATTGCCAGCGGCCGCGCACTGAAACGGACGGCTTTCGATCCGGACAAGATGGATGTGGAGATGCAGTATGGAAAATACAATAGTTTCGAAAACGACCTTTCGTTCACACTTTCCCAGCGCTTTTCGTTTCCCACGGTATATACTGCCCAGGCAAAGCTGCTGGCCGAGCAGCTTACGGGTCTTGAATTGGAGCGAGCCGTTACCGCCAATGAATTAACGGCCAATGTCAAAGCGGTATGGTATCAGCTGGCCTATCTTGATGAAGTCAGGCGCCTGCTGCTCCGGCAGGATACGATATACAGCGCATTTGCCCGGGCGGCCGATATCCGCTTCCGCACCGGCGAAACGAACCGGCTCGAACAGGTGACCGCCGAAACTCAATTGATGGAAGTACGCAACCTGCTGATGCAAAACCGGGCAGACTACCGGAACTGGTACCGGCAGCTTCAGGTATTGGTGAATACATCCGATACGCTGGTGCTTAATATCGGCAGGCTCGAAGCCCGTCCGCTCACCCTGCAGCTCGATACTGCCGCCTTATCCCGTAACCCCGGACTGGCCCAAAGCCGGCAGCAGATTGCCGTGGCCGGACAACGCCAGCGGGTGGAAAAAAGCCTGTTGCTGCCCGACCTGATGGTCGGTTACCTGAACCAGTCGCTGATCGGCAGCCCGCTGGTAAACGGTAGTACAGCGGCCATGGGTAACCGGTTCTCAGCTGTTCAGGCCGGCATTAGTATTCCGCTGTTCTTTGGCGCACAAACAGCACGCACCCGCGCCGCCGCTGAAGTCCGGCTGGCCGCTGAGGCCGATTATGCCGCGGCCGAAAATGCACTCCAGGCCACATATTCCCGGCAGCTGCAGGAGTACCGCAAGTTAACGGATACGCGCGCCTATTACGAACGTCGCGCGTTGCCCCAGGCAGAGGCCATACTGGAAAACGCCGATAAAGGATTTCGCGAAGGAGCAATTGGCTACGTCGAGTATGTGCAGGGGGTACAGCGCGCCATCGATATCAAGTCGGGTTACCTCGACGCACTTAATCAGTACAACCAGGCTGTGATTAACCTGGAATTTATTTTCGGTCAATCCCAGTAATTATCATCAATCCATGAATACCATGAACACTTCCATAATATCCGCCGGACAATCCTTAACGGCCAACCGGTTCCGCTTAATTTATTTACTCTGCACACTGCTTGTATTGGGCGCATGTTCAGCTGAAACTGCCACAGAAACGGATGCCGATGAACCGGCCGCCGCTGAACAGGATAACGGACACGCCGATGAAAACCTTACCACACTGACAACTGCCCAGTTTAAGGCGGCCGGCATTACAGTAGGCGGCATTACCGTACGGAACCTGAGCAATACGCTCCGCGTAAACGGCTCGGTGGACGTTCCGCCGCAAAACCTGATTAACATCAGCGCACCGATGGGCGGATTTATCCGGAAGACCGAGTTACTGCCTGGTATGGCCATCAAAAAAGGGCAGTTGCTGGCCGTGCTCGAACATCCGGATTACGTGACACTCCAGCAGGAATACGTCGAAAGCAGCAATGAATTGGCGTACATGGAACAGGAGTACCGGCGGCAACAGACGCTGAGCTCGGAAAACGTCAGCGCGCTGAAGACATTCCAGCAAACGGAGGCCGCTTATAAAAACTTACAGGCCCGTGTGAAGGCGCTGGAAGAGAAACTGGCCATCATCGGCGTGAAGGCGACAGGACTTACTGCAGCGAATATCTCGCGCTATGTCAATCTATATGCACCTGTTTCGGGCTACGTATCCGCTGTGGATGTTAACCTCGGCAAATATGTGACCCCTACCGATGTGCTGTTCCGGCTGATCGATGCCGAACACCTGCACGCAGACCTTACCGTGTATGAAAAGGACCTCGGCAAAATACGCGCCGGGCAGCGGGTTTGGTTTACGGCACCTAATGCCCCGTCCAAAACGCATCAGGCTGAAGTGTACCTGATCGGCAAGCAGATTGAGGACGACCGGAGTATCCGCGTCCATGCTCATCTTGAAGAAGAGGGAGACGACCTGGTACCCGGCATGTATGTCCAGGCGGTCATCGAAACCGGTGCTAACCCGGTACCCGCAGTCCCGGACGAGGCGTTGGTACAATTTGAAGGGAATCATTATGTTTACATAGTCCGCGGAACACCAGCAGGCGATGCGGCAGATTATACCTTCGAAATGACGGAGGTGCAGACAGGCGTTTCGGAAAATGGCTTTACGGAAGTGGTACTTCCCGACAGCATCAATGCTGCAACAGCGACAGTGGTAACAAAAGGCGCGTTCACCCTGTTAGGAAAAATGAAAAACAGTGAAGAAGCCGGTCATGCACACTAACACAATTACACTCATTCAACTGATCTGAACATGA
>NZ_JBEBRB010000054.1:0-17320 GCF_040395035.1 Parapedobacter lycopersici
AAAGTTTTATGCGGGCATTTAATAAAATAGCCACATTCAGCAGCAAAGAGGAGGGACCCCGTTTTGAGAAGTCGTTCCGTTCCTGGTTAGCCCGGATTGCCGCTAACATCTCCATTGATTTTCTTCGGGCTAAAAAGCAGCTTGTCGCGCTGGATGATGTCAGTGAACAGGAACTTGGTCCAAACCAGGTCAATGTGTCAGGTGACCTTGAGGTTGCGGATATCCTAAAGCTGCTGGACCGGTTACCGGAAATGCAGCGGGCGATATTCAATCTGTATGAAGTGGAGGGTTACTCGCACGAGGAGGTTGCGGCCATGCTGGAGATTCCCGAGAGCACTTCGCGTACGTATTTAACGCGGGCGAAGAAAAAATTAAGGAAACTGTATTTGGAGTCAATAGATATTACTGCAAAGTTTTAATGGACGAAACGGAAAAAAATAGGGAATTAATCGAGCATATCGCGGATAAGTTGCGCAATCATGCCGAACCGTATAAGGAAGGTGCCTGGGAGCGGTTTTCTGCGCGTTCCGCCGGCCGGCCGCGGAAACCAATAGCCTGGCTCGGCTGGGCTGCGGCTGCAGTGGTGCTATTGGCTGCCGGCCTATTCTGGTTTACCGGTCCGCAAAGTGATAGGCGTATCGCCCGGCAGGCCCCGGCAGCGTCACCGGTGGTTTCCGGTACGCAGGATCCGATAATAGATGAGCCTGAAAACCAAGTAGTAACTCCGCCCGTAGTTGCTGGGCAACGCCGTCCGGATGGGAAGGGGAACGGGGAGGTAGGTACAGTACCACTTCCGTTGGCCGCCAGGAAACGGCAGACACCGGGTGAACCGGAACATGTTACACGAGGAACATCAGCAATACAGCCTATGCTTGCACGTATGGCCGCGACAGCAGATACACAACGGGTGGTTGCTGCATCGGAGCTACAGCCCAGTGCAGCAGAAAGTGCAACAGATACATCCGCGGCCGCGCTGGCGGCCACGCCAACAGAGATGAAACCTGCATCACCGATGGAATCCGAACACCGTTCGTCTGGTGAACCGCTGTTTGCAATGGGATCCGGACGATCCGATTATACCGGGTCAGTACGTGACGGGAATCGGGAAACGGCTGATAAATGGGACCTCGGCATTGTCGTTGCCCCATCAATGACCAGTGAACGGTTGAATATGGGAGGTGGTTTCGCCGTGGCCTATCGGGTGTCCGATAAAATTTCACTGGCCTCGGGGGTTTCCCTCAACGACCTGGGAGTTGCCCAGCAACAGGTTGGCCAGCCGCATGTTCCCCAGATGAGTTTGGATTCACCTATGCCGGGGCATGAACCCGGTATTCAGGAACCTTACAGGAGCCGGGAAGTCACCTCGGTAACCAGTACATTACTTGCCATTGATGTTCCGTTAAACCTGCGATATCATGTTACCGAAGGGTTTTATACGGCTGTAGGTGTGTCTTTTCTGGGTATCCTGAATGAAAGGAGAACCAACCATTTCGTTGACCACATCAACCAGCCGACGGATCAATCCGGAAACCTGAAGGCTGTCCATTCGGCCGAGCGGTCCAACGAGCAGCCGTTACAGGGCAAAGGGTACGCCGGATTTGTTAATTTTTCGATCGGTCGGCGCATTCCCGTTTCATCGAAGCTCTCCATTTCCCTGGAGCCTTACTTTAAACTTCCCGTTGGACGGCTATCCCGTGAGGATATGGACCTGACCAATGGCGGGATCCGGATTGTAACCGGATTCTAGGTCGTTATAGCTGATCGATACGTACCCAGTCCATACCGGCTGCAATGGCGCCCTGTACACCGGGATCACCGTCCTCGAATACCAGGCAATCCTGAGGATCGACGCCCAGCTGTTCTGCGGCCAGTAAAAACGGATCGGGATGAGGTTTTCCATGTGCGGTGTCACCGGCGCAGACCAGTGTTTCAATCGTGTCCAGCAACCCGATTACGGTCAGTGTTTTCGTAACGGTATTGCGGCTACCCCCAGATACCACACCAACACGTATTTTGCCAACATGACTTTTCAGGTGTTCCACCACAAATGCGATGGGTACCGTATCGGTAATGTATTTTTCGATAAATATAGCCGATTTTTCCGCGGCGAATTCCTGCGCAATTAACTGGCTTCCATACCGTCGGTTGATCTCTTCGACCACGAGTACCGTTGGCCATCCGGCCAACTCATCAATGATGGCAGTATCCAGCGTTACACCATGCCGCGCTGCTGCTTCGGCATATGCCGCTTTATGTGCGTCCATATTATCGGCGAGCGTGCCATCACAATCGTAAAGGAAAGCACGGTAATTTTTCCGGTTGCTGATACGGGTTAACGCATCCAATTGCTGTTGTATTGTCATATGTTGCTGTATCTCCATCATCTATGTTTCCTTCGCTTTATTTCTTTGGTGATGAGTGCGAGTTCCCGACCTACCTGTCCGACGACTGCGGTATTCTCCGCCGCCCTGCGGAAGAGATAAGGCATGACGGCTTTTACCGGTCCGTATGGCATGTACTTGGCTACCCGGTAACCCGCTTCCGCCAGGTTAAACGTGAGGTTATCGCTCATGCCAAGCAGCTGGGCAAAATAAATATGCGGATGGTCGCGTGGTAGGTTACGGCGATCAATTTCGGTGGCCAGTAACAGGCTGCTGGCCTCGTTATGCGTGCCGGCCATCATGCCCAGGCGATCAATGTGATCCAGGCAGAACCGCACCGCATTATCGTAGTCACGGTCGGTTGTGGCTTTGTCCGGCTGGATGGGGACAGGATAGCCGAGTTCAGCGGCGCGTTCGCGTTCCGTTTCCATATAAGCACCGCGAACCAGTTTGGCGCCGAGAAAGAAGCCGGCTGTTTCTGCCAGGTAATAATCGGCTTTAAGCGAAGCCAGCTTGTCGTTCCGGTATAACTGATAGGTGTTGTATACGATCGGGGTCTGTTTATTGTATTGCTGCATCATTTCCCGAGCGATATCGTCGATTGCCTGCTGGATCCACGAATGTTCGGCATCAATCAGCACGCTTACGCCTGCATCGTGGCAGGCTTTGCAGATCCGGTCGATACGGTGCTTTAATCGGTCGTATGCCAAGACCTCCTCCGTACTCAGGGTTTCCCGACGGTTTATTTTTTCCAGTACGCTGAATGGACCGAGTCCCGAAGGCTTAAATACCGAGAATGGAATATGTGTATGGGCTTGGGCATAAGCCACCGTCCGCAGAATCTCTTCACAGGTGTGGTCAAAGTCTGTTTCCGAGTCTTCTCCTTCCACTGAATAATCCAGGATGGTACCTGTATGCTGGTCCGCCAGGCTTTGGATAGCGGCTTTACATCCCGAGATGGTTTCGCCGCCACAGAAATGCCGGTAAATTGTCCGGCGGATCAGTCCGGATATCGGTAAACCAATACGTAAGGCAAATCGGGTGAACGGAGTTCCTATTTTTACAAGCAACTGACTGCCGAGCAGCTTGAATAGCCAGTAGGCCCGTTTAAGGTCATTGTCGCTTCTGCCGCGGAAGGCTATTTCCGTATTATTAAAGGAGAGGGGATGATCCTGTGTTTCCTGCACCATTCAGTCAAAGAAGTTTAGCCGCAGCAAAAATAGGAATAAAAGGGCGCAGTTCAAATGACCGCACAGGAACGCATTGGGGAAACTATTAGGTGGTCTGGTTTGAATAACGTTGAAACCCTATTTGTAAAACGGATGTAATTTAAGCAGGATTCCAAAATTTTTCCGGTTTCCGTGTGTTACTTTGACAAAAAATAATAGAAAAGCAATGAAATTAAAACAGGTAACATTGGGATTGCTGGCTATGGGGTTAGCCACTTCCCCGGCTTTGGCACAACATATTGCGCAGCGGAATCTGCCCGCGGTGGTTTTGAATACCTTTCAGCAACAGTTTTCGAAAGCCCGGAATGTCGAATGGGAAAAAACAGCCTCCGGCTTATTTGAGGCTGAATTTGAAATGGGATTGATGCAGCGGGATCACACGGTGTATATCAGTCCCGACGGTAAGCTGGAACGGCACATTGAAGAAATTTCCACTGCATCCCTGCCCGATGCTGTTAAAAAGCAATTAGCGGCCGAATATGGTAATTACCGGGTGAACGATGCGAAAAAGATCGAGTCGGGTCAACAGGTCACCTATCGCGTTGAACTGGAAAACCGCATGGAGGAATTGGAACTTACCCTCGATACCGCAGGAAAAGTGCTTCAGGAGCGGGCGGATTAGGCGCTTGACGCCTATCCGCGAACCGCGACGTGATTATGATTTCAGCTGCCGGATAAATTCCGGGATTTTTTCCAGGTAATCCACTTCTCCCAATAAACGGACAAAGGCGCTGCCGACGATGGCACCGTCGGCAAAATCGGTAGCCCGGACGAAGGTCGTGCGATCAGCGATCCCGAATCCAATCACTACAGGGTTAGTTAGCTCCATGCGCTGGATCCGTGTAAAATAAGCCGCTGTGCTTTCCGATACGGTCAGGTTTTTACCGGTAGTGGCCGAGGAAGAGAGCAGGTAGATAAAGCCGGTCGATAACTGATCGATCTTGCGGATCCGCACCTCGGTTGTTTGCGGGGTTACCAGGAAGATGTTGCTGAGGTCGTTTTTCCGGAAGATCTCCCGGTAGTGTGTCTCATATTCATCCATTGGTAGGTCGGGTACGATAACGCCATCTACCCCTACAGCCCTGCAGTCGCGGCAAAACCGTTCAATACCGTATTGCAGCACCGGATTCACATAACCCATTAGCAGTACGGGGATAGTCACTCGCTGACGCAGGACCTTAAGCTGGTCAAAAAGCAGCGCCAGCGTCATCCCGTTTTTCAGGGCGATTTCCGAACTGTGCTGGATAATGGGACCATCCGCCACCGGATCCGAGTAGGGGAAGCCGATTTCCAGGAAATCAGCCCCTGACTTTTCAAGTGCCTCGGCAATATCCAGGGTGCTGTCCAATGTAGGATACCCGGCGGTAAAGTAGATAGAAAGGACGCGTTTGTTGCCCTTTTCGGCAAATAAGCTGTTAATGCTGTTCATGGTTAAAACCCGAAATACTTCATGTAATTATCCAAATCCTTATCTCCCCGGCCCGAAAGGCAAACAACGACGTTGTCATCTTTGCGAAACGTCATTTTTTCCAATTGGGCCAGCGCATGTGCACTTTCAATGGCAGGTATGATTCCCTCCAACCGGGTAAGCAGCAGGCCGGCCTGCATCGCTTCGTCGTCTGTAATGCTGCTATACTGTGCACGCCCCGATGTATAGAGCCAGGCATGCTGTGGCCCGATGCCCGGATAGTCAAGTCCAGCCGATATGGAATAAGGTTCTATCACCTGACCATCTGCCGTTTGCATTAAAATGGACCTGCTGCCATGCAACACACCCTCCCGTCCCAGAGCCGTGGTAGCTGCTGACTCTCCGGACTCCACACCCAATCCGGCAGCCTCTACAGCAACCAGTCGCACCGTCGGTTCATCAAGAAAATGATAAAACATACCGATGGCATTACTGCCGCCACCTACACAGGCAATGGCAAAATCGGGGTTTTCACGTCCGGTCTGTTCTTGCAATTGTCGCTTTGTTTCTTCGGAAATTACCGATTGAAAGCGCGCTACCATATCCGGGTAAGGATGTGGACCCACCACCGACCCGATGATGTAGTGCGTATCCACCGGATTATTTATCCAGTCGCGCAGTGCTTCATTGGTCGCGTCTTTCAGGGTCTTGCTGCCGGAGTTAGCCGCCACTACTTCGGCGCCCATCATTTTCATCCGCGCCACATTGGGTGCCTGCCGTTCGATGTCGACCGCGCCCATGTAAACGACACATTCCAGTCCTTTCAATGCGCATACGGTTGCGGTAGCCACCCCATGCTGCCCGGCACCGGTTTCGGCAATGATGCGTTTTTTTCCCAGGCGCTCGGCAAGCAGAATCTGCCCGATGGTGTTGTTTATTTTATGCGCACCCGTGTGGTTTAGGTCCTCCCGTTTGAGGAAAATATTGGCCTTATACCGTTCGGACAAGCGCTTGGCAAGGTAAAGCGGCGATGGCCGTCCCACGTAGTCTTTCAATAACTGGTTGAACTCGGCCTTGAAATCAGGACGCTGCATGATTGTCAGGTACTGCTGGCGAAGTTCCTCCACATTGGGATAAAGCATCTCGGGTATATATGCGCCTCCGAAATTACCGTAATACCCCTTTTCGTTAACCTGGTATTTACTCATCGTGCTATCAGTTGAAATGTTTTCTTCAGTAATTCAATGTTCTTAACGCCCGGGCTGGTTTCAAATTTGGAATTTAAATCCAGGGCGTAACACCGGGAGTCATTCAGCCCAAGGGCTTCCCGGATGTTCTCATAACGGAGTCCCCCGCTCAAAAAATACGATTTGTCAGATGGATAATCTTCCAACAGTTTCCAGTCGAACACCTTTCCCGTGCCGCCGTATTGGGCGCTCTGAGTGTCGAACAGGTAATAGTCTGCCGCATCTTCATAGGGAATCAAATGCGACCAATCGTATTCGGCTCCGATACCAAATGCCTTGATAACCTCCACACGCTGTGTCCGTAGGGCCACGCAATACGCAGGAGATTCATGGCCATGCAGTTGTACAGCCTGGAAATCATACGCATTAATAGCCGCCTGTACTTCTTCGAGTGGATGGTTTACGAAAACCCCCGTCTTTTTCGCTCCCTGTAATGTTTTAACCCATTCGGGGTCCAGCTGGTCGACAAAACGACTGGACGGTGCATGGAAAATAAAACCGATATAATCTGGCTGTAGCCCGATCACATCCAGGATGTTTTCCCGATCCTTCAGTCCGCATATCTTTATTTTGGGTTTCATTTTCCTTGCCAGCTATTGGCTGTCAGCCGTTTTGTATCATTTTTCTTTTATTCTTATTCTGTGCCAATCTTTTGTCCAATGGTTCGATGCACCATATCAAAGGCATTGGCCGCAGCTTATTGGCTGCCTATCAGTTTCTTTAAGCAGCCCAGGGCATTTTTTCCAACCAGGGATGCCTCAGCTTCGTAATAGCAATCGCCAAAGCTTTTCTCCGGATGGATGGTCTGGATGGCAATAGCCGCATTGGTCAATACCACCATGTTCTGGGTGTCAGTCCCATCTCCACTTAGTACACGCATAAAAATGTCTGCGGCTTCCTTTATGGTTTCCCCTCCGGTTATCAAGCGGGGGTCGATAGGTTCGAAACCCAATTGCTGAACAGTATGATACTGTTCCCCGCGGCCGCTGATTGTTTTGAAGTCACCCGTGAGCGAGACTTCATCGTAACCATCTAATGCGTGCAATATCGTATATTGTTTATCCGTATGCTGGTACAGATAACCGTACAGGCGGGCAATCTCCAAACTGAACACACCAACAGATTGATAGCGGGGATTGGTAGGATTAACCAACGGGCCAATCATATTAAAAAAAGTTTTTACACCCAATTCACGGCGTATGGGAGCGACGGTCTTCATCGCCGGGTGAAAGAGCGGTGCATGAAGGAAACAGATGTTAGCCGTGTCCAGCTGTCGTTTAATTTCGTCCTTGTCATTCGTGAAAACATGGCCGAGATATTCGATCACATTCGATGATCCGCAACTGGATGAAACACCATAATTGCCGTGTTTGGCTACAGTGTACCCTGCCCCGGCCACAATAAAGGACGCCAGAGTGGAAATGTTAAACGTATTTTTACCATCACCGCCCGTACCGCATAGATCAATCAGGTCATACCCCGGAAAATCCATTTTGAGACACAGGTCATACATGGCATCACGAAAGCCGGCCAATTCTTCTACCCGTATGCTGCGCATGCCGTATGCCGTCATAAATGCCGCAATCTGCGAGGCATTGTACTTACCTGAGGCAATATTGGTTAAAATCTCATAGGCTTCATTTTTCGTGAAGGTTTTATATTCAAAAAGATGTGTTAAAATCTGTTTCATGCAGTGTAAGAGGTAAAAAAAAAGCTCGCCTATATTGGCAAGCCGTTATGATATACTGTATAGCGATTACGATAATCAATAAGTGCTGCCCCAACAATTAACTGCCGGGCCACCACCACGTAATATATACTGCTAAAGAAGTCATTTGATTTCAGTGAGGCAAATATGGCTGTTTATTTTGAAAGATGCAATAGCAATCGGGTTTTTTTCAGACGGGTAATTAACAAAACTGCCCCGCAATATACGGGGCAGTTTTATATTAATATTCGTCTTCGTTGAAGAAGAAATCATCCTTGGTCGGATAGTCTGGCCAAATCTCCTCAATGTTTTCATAGGGCTCCCCATCGTCTTCAAGGGCCTGCAGGTTTTCAATCACCTCGACAGGCGCTCCCGAGCGTATGGCGTAGTCAATGAGTTCGTCTTTTGTTGCTGGCCATGGTGCATCTTCCAAATGCGAGGCTAACTCTAATGTCCAATACATAACTCAATACTTTAATTTAATTTTGCGCAAAAATATAATATTTATATTATGTTTTTTAAATTTTTTGATAACATTTTTAATAGGTGGTTTAAGTTATTTATAACTAAGGAGTTAGGTGTGTTATGTGTGTACATTATATACGTGCAAACACTAAATATGCTCAAAATCGCTCCCTTTTTCCCGCAGTGCCGCAAGCCGGGGTGAAACTTGCTTAATGTCGTTGTTCGGGTAATCATCTTCAATTAAACCATCGCGCATCCGCACGATGCGGTGAGCATGCTGCGCAATATCTTCTTCGTGGGTAACCAGGATGATGGTATTTCCTTTGGAATGTATTTCTTCGAGCAATCCCATGATTTCAACCGATGTTTTGGTATCCAGGTTTCCAGTTGGTTCATCGGCAAGTATGATCGAGGGATCATTGATGAGGGCCCGGGCTACCGCTACGCGTTGGCGCTGTCCGCCGGATAATTCATTTGGCTTGTGGTCTACCCGATTACCCAATCCTACGCTTTCAAGTGCCGCCTGTGCTTTTTCTTCGCGGCTCTTTCTGCTTAATCCAGCATAGATCAGCGGGAGTGCCACGTTATCCAGTGAGGTAGAACGCGGAAGCAGGTTGAATGTCTGGAATACAAATCCAATTTCCTTATTTCGTACTTCAGCGAGTTCATCATCCGTCATATCACTTACATTAACTCCATTGAGGACATATTCCCCGCGTGTCGGCGTATCCAGGCAGCCCAGGATGTTCATCAGGGTGGATTTCCCAGATCCCGAAGGCCCCATAAGCGCCACGAATTCACCTTTATTGATTTGGAGGGTCACCGATTTTAGTGCATGGATGGTTTCGGCACCAATGACATATTTGCGCCCGATATCACGGATTTGAATAAGTGGCTGTTGTGACATAACTGTATTTTATTTTGATAAGACGAATGTAAAGAGAAAATGTTACAGTCCCCCGATCCTGTTCCATTGCTCCCGGATCCGGTTATATACCTCATCCCGCAAGTGGTCAGCCCCAGCGGGATCGGAATTGTTAAGGACAACGGGTGCCAGTACTTCCACGCGAACGATGCCGGGCCTGCTGCCGAATTGACGCGCTTCATCCCAATGAAGCCTCCACGCATTTTGGATAACCACAGGGATGATTGGCACCTGTGCTTCAATGGCCAGTTTAAACGGACCATTTTTGAAACTGTAAAGTCGCGGAGGAAACTCCTCGCCTATATGGCCTTCCGGAAAGATGGCCATGCTCTTGCCCTGTTTGATATGCACAAGCGCACGTTGGAAAGCACGGAATGCCGAAATTTTACTGTCGCGTTTCAACGGGATGTCAATTGTCCGGAAAAACATTCCCGTTACCGGATTATTGAGCAATTCCATTTTACCCATGAACGAAAATCCCGTCGGACAAAGCAGAACGAGCGCTGTAATGTCCAGGTTGGAGGTGTGATTCGCACAGATAATGTGTGGTTTCGACCAATCAACGGCCGTTTCGTATCGAAAGCGGTAAAAAATACCCACCATGGCCGAACTCAGCACGCCAATGATGCGGCGGCATCGCGCGATACGGTTAAAATGACGTTCCGGATCCTGTGCAAGTATCCACAGGACCGGATAAAACAGGGTAAAGAAAAATAGGACGGATGCCAGATACAGGTAGCGATGCAATTTTCTTAATAAACGTACCATCCTTACCCTGTTATGCCATCAATCCAGCGCTGCAAAATATTTATGGAACAGCGGAATGGTTTCAATCCCTTTCAGGTAATTGGCAATGTCGTACTTTTCGTTAGGCGAGTGGAGGTTATCGCTATCGAGACCAAAGCCCATGAGTACCGTTTTCAGGCCAAGCACTTTTTCAAACAAAGAAACAATTGGAATGCTGCCACCACCGCGAGTAGGAATTGGCTTTTTTCCAAAGGCGGTTTCGATTGCTTTTTCAGCCGCTCGGTAGGCCCTGCTATCGGTAGGCGTCACCGCGGGTTCACCGCCGTGGTGCGGTGTTACTTTCACCTTTACGTAATCCGGAGCAATGCGCTCAAAATGTTTTACAAATAACTCGGTGATTGCGTGCGAATCCTGGTTAGGAACCAGCCGCATGGAGATTTTGGCATGTGCTTTTGAAGGTAACACTGTTTTAGCCCCTTCTCCGATGTATCCACCCCAGATGCCGTTAACTTCAAGGGTAGGCCGAATACCGGTACGTTCGATTGTTGTATATCCTTTTTCGCCCCAAAGCGCGTCAATACCGAGGTCCTTTTTATATTCAGCTTCATCGAAAGGTGCTTCGTTGAGTGCCTTGCGTTCTGCGTCAGTGAGTGCTACTACATCGTCATAGAAGCCCGGAATAGCGATCCGGTTATCCGCGTCATGTAATGATGCGATCAGTTTGGCCAGCACAGTGGCGGGATTGGCTACGGCACCACCGTATACACCTGAATGCAGGTCCCGGTTCGGGCCGGTGACTTCCACTTCGAGGTATGACAGTCCGCGGAGGCCGGTCTCGAGTGAAGGCGTATCAAGACTGATCATCGCCGTATCTGAGATCAGCACAATATCCGCCGCGAGCCGTTCCGTATTCGCCTTTACAAATTCACCCAGGTGATCGGATCCTACTTCTTCTTCCCCTTCAATCATAAACTTGATATTGCAGGCCAGTGTGCCGGTCGCTTCCATCAGCTCAAGTGCCTTAATATGCATATAAAACTGCCCTTTATCGTCGCATGCGCCACGGGCGAATATCTTGCCGTCACGTACGGTGGGCTCAAAAGGAGGAGTTTCCCAAAGTTCCAGCGGGTCAGGCGGCTGTACATCATAATGTCCATACACCAGTACAGTAGGCCGATCCGGATCAATGATTTTTTCACCGTATACGATCGGGTGGCCCGCAGTAGGGCATACTTCCACGTTATCGGCTCCTGCATCGCGCAGTTTTTGAGCCACGAACGCTGCGGTCCGGCTTACATCGTCTTTGTATTTCGGATCTGCGCTTACCGATGGATATCGGAGCAATTCAAATAATTCGTCAAGGAAACGCTGTTGATGGGTAGCTACGTACGCTTTGATTTTTTGCATAAGTCGTGCGATTAACGGTTCAGGACAAAACTACATAATGTATTGATGAATACCATACTGTTTACCGATTCCTTCGGACGATGTGTTAAAAATAGTTAAATAAGTTATTGGTTATTTGGTAAATACTTTATATTCGTATTTTTACGATTAATTCGTAGAATAGAAAGCAGATAACCATGACCATAAATCTAACCAATGAAACAATTTCTCATCGCGCTGATTGTCATTAGTGCCGGCTGGCTGTCGGCAGCCGCACAGGTACAGCGATTAGCAGTTCAAGGCGTTGTAATCGATACGGTATCTGACGTCGGATTGGCGCAGGCTTCCATTGTGCTGATGCAAGCGCGTGATTCCATGCTTTACCGGTTTGCCAGAACGGACCAGGGAGGGAATTTCCAAATCGACGGGCTGGCTCCAGGTGAATACTTGCTGATGGCTACGTACCCGGAATATGCCGATTATGTGGAACAATTTACGCTGGACAGTACCGCTGGTACGATCGATTTTGGTAACCTGGGGTTGGTATTACGTACGAAATTACTGGAGGAGGTGTTGGTAAACCGCAGTCAGGCTATTACCATCCGCGGCGATACCACGGAATACGATGCCGCAAGCTTTGTGATCCAACCCAACGCGAAGGTGGAAGACTTACTTAAGCAGTTACCGGGTATTCAGGTCGACCAGGACGGTAAGATTACGGCACAGGGACAAACTGTAAATAAGGTGCTTGTAGATGGCGAAGAGTTTTTCGGTGATGATCCCGTGCTGGTTACCCGCAACCTTCGGGGAGACATGGTTGACAAAGTCCAGCTGTACGACAAGCAAAGCGACCAGGCCGAATTTACGGGAGTCGATGATGGAGAACGCACCAGAACACTGAACATTCAGTTGAAAGACGACCAGAAAAGAGGGTATTTCGGTAAAGTGGATGTCGGTGCCGGTACCAACAACATGTACCAGGGACAGGTGATGTTCAACCGCTTTAACGACAAGCAACGATTTTCGACATTTGGTACCCTGGGCAACACCGGCCGTACAGGGTTGAACTGGCAAGACGCGCAACGGTATGCACCCTCCGGTTCAATGACGTTTATGGACGACGGAGGGATTATGTTCACATCGACCGGGGGCCAGGACGACATTGAATCGTGGAGTGGGCGTTACGACGGACAGGGGATCCCTTCCGCGCTCAATGGAGGCGTTTATTACAGCAACAAATGGAATGACGGCAGGCAATCCATCAACGGGAATTACAAAATAGGAGAACTGCGCGTGAATGGATCGGGCACTACGATAACCCAGAATGAACTGCCCGGCGGCGCGATCCACACCATAGCTGACCAAACCTTTGATCGACGGATATTCCGGCAGCGTGCCGCGGCAATTTTCGAAACGCAGTTTGATTCGACATCGACACTGAAGGTGACGGTGGATGGAACATTGAAAAACGGGGAAACCGCGGCGTTTAATCAGTCAATAGGTACGGATGCCCTAGGCGGGATGCTTAATGAATCGGTGCGCCGTACCAACAACGATACGGAAGGACAGGACGCCTATCTGACAGCATTGTGGACAAAAAAGTTACGTAAGCAGGGACGGACGCTTTCCTGGGAGGTCAATGAAACTATTAGTCAAAGTAAGTCCAACGGTCGGCTGTATGCTGCAAACTCCTTTTACGCGGATGGCGTAATTGACAGCACTTCCCTGGTAGACCAAATGAAGGTAAATGATAGCAGAAACTCCGTATTTAATTCAAATATCACCTATTCGGAGCCGTTTACCAAAACGCTCTCCATGGTGGTGAATTACCGGCTTTCAGCAAACAATGGGACCTCCCTCAGGCAATCTTTTAACGAAGCCGGGACAGGAAATTATACGGCTTTGGACTCGTTGTACAGCAATGATTTTAAATTAAACCAACTTACTAACCAGTTGGGGGCAATCCTTAATTTTCGCAAAGGGAAATCCATACTTAATGTAGGCACCCGGGTAAGTCGTGTGCAATTTGACCAGACCGACCGGTATGCCGACAATCACTTTGGGCGCAGTTTCACCAACCACAACCCGCAATTGACATGGCAATATCGTTTTTCGCAGCAGAAATCACTTCGTTTTTCCTACAACGGTAACAATACCCAGCCAACCATCAGCCAGATACAGCCTGTGCGTATAAATGACGATCCGTTAAATATTGTATTGGGAAACCCCGATCTTAAGCCTTCATTTACTAACCGGATTAATTTGAGTTACAACTCATTCAGGGTGATTGGAAATCAGTATATCTATTTCTCCGGTAGTTTTTCCAATACCGGAAATCCCATCGTCAGCAACGTGAACACCGATGCTGTCGGACGGAGTGTCCTTCAGTATGCCAATTTGAACGGGAAGTCGCCGATGAACTACGGCTTTTATTCCGGCTTCAGTAAGAACATCAAAAAATTCAACGTCGATGTTGGCGGTGGACTGGAGGCCAACGGCAATACCTATTACAACCTGACTAACGGGGAGCTGAACAAGACTCAAAATTCAACTTATTCGGGTAACCTGACGATCCGGCAGTACATTCAGAAAAAATACGGTTTCAATATCAGTTTCGGTCCGTCCTATACGTATAGCAGGGCATCATTGCAACAGCAACGCAACAATGACGGATGGGGACTGAATGGACGCTTTGGTTTCAGCATCTTCCTGCCCTGGAAACTGGAAATCACATCCGAAGGCCGGTATACCTACACCGCACCTACGGCGCTGTTTGATGAAAATTTTGAGCAGTTTATTGTTGATGCTTCGGTCGGCAAGAAATTTCTTAAGGACGAGACACTCCGTTTTTCCATCGGGGTAAATGACCTGTTTAACCAGAACAGCGGTTTCAGCCGGTATGCCAATAACAATATGTTTACACAAAACAGTTACACCACGATTACCCGTTTCCTGTTATTTTCGCTCACTTGGGATTTCAGTAAAATGGGAGGAGTATCCGTACAAAATTAGCGATCATGAGAATCAAGATTTCCTTTCCGTTAGCCTGTTTGGTGGGTTTGATGCTTTCCTGCCAATTGCTACAAGCACAATATGCACACTTTGTTAAGCAGGGTGTAGTCGCATTTGAGAAACGGGTGAATATGTATGCCAAGATCAAGAGCAGGGTGGGCAGTAATTCATTCATGGAGCAGGCTTTTGAACAATATCAGCGGAGTAATCCGCAATTTAAGACATTCAAGTATCGTCTTGCCTTTGATGGCAACCGGACACGCTTTTGGCCGCTGGATGATCAGGCCACGCCTTCGGCCGGCTTTTTTGGTAACGACCCCTCCGTAGACCTGGGAAATACCATTGTAGCCGACCTGTTTACGGGGCAGCGTATCAGCCAGAAAAGCGTGTATGAGCAGACATACCTCATTACCGATAGTATCCGTCGTATCCAATGGCGTATTACCAACGAAACACGAGAGATCGCCGGTTACCAATGCCGGCGGGCCAATGCGGTGGTACTCGATTCCATATACGTAGTTGCGTTCTATACGGACCAGATTCCAGTATCGGGTGGCCCGGAATCATTTGCCGGATTGCCGGGTATGATCCTTGGTGTTGCGCTTCCCTACGAGAACACGACTTACTTTGCAACAAGTGTGGAGGACCGGCCTGTTACAGCTCAGGAACTGGAGGTGCCAAAAAGGGGTAAAGCGGTCAATTACGGTCAGCTGCGTGCCGAACTGGAAGCCAGCCTGAAAAACTGGGGCGATTACGCACAGGCGATACTTAAAGCGATGTTATTGTAGGGGTTACCCAAACCAGTTGGTTAGCCATTGCGGAAAAATGCCAAACACGAGGGTGGCACCGGATAAGATCACGATCAGCCACAGCAGTCCGCCGGACAACGGGGCGGTTTCCATGGGCTGGTCGGCATCCGGCTTTTTCAGAAAAGCATTCAACGGTACTTTAAAATAATAAAACAGCGAAATGACCGTAGTGAGTGCTCCCACGATTAGCAGGCCGATCATACCCGGATTACCGGTTGCCTGCCACCGTTCAAATACAACTGAAAATATCAGCAGCTTACTTACAAATCCCGCAGTAGGGGGTATACCCGTCAGCGAGATCACGAGAATCACGAAACAGATCATGGCAAGCGGAACGCGTTTGCCCAAACCGTTGTATGCGGCAAGGTCGGTTGCGCCTGTCCGGGATTCAATATGATCAGCGAGCATGAATACCCCCATATTCATAATCGTATATACTGCAAGGTAGAACAGCAGGACCGTATAATCACCTGCGGAATAAGCCAGCGCCGCCATCATCAGGAAACCGGTGTGTCCGATGGATGAATACGCCATCATACGCTTCACATTTGCCTGACGCAGGGCAGCCAGGTTACCCAATAACATGGTGGCAATGGCAGCCACGAGCAGCATGGTATGCAGCGACTGCGCCGGGGCGCTGCTTTCCGGCCAGGCATACAGTATCCGCACCAGCATCGCCATCCCCGCAATTTTTGGAGCAGTCGAAAGAAATGCGGTCACGGGAGTGGGAGCCCCCTGGTAAACATCCGGACTCCAGAAATGGAAAGGTACAAAGGATAGTTTGAACCCGATACCCGTAAAGACCAGAACCAATGCCAGTGTGGTCAGCAGCGGGGGTGTGGCCGTCAGCCCATTGATAAAAGGCTGCGCAGTGAACTCCAGGCTGCCTGTGAAGCCGTATAGCAACGACAGTCCGTATAACATGACCGCAGAGCACACCGCCCCGAATAACGCATATTTCATCGCAGCTTCCGTCTGCCGCGCCTCTTTGGCGAGGTAGCCGACCATAATATAAGAGCCAATGGAGACCAGTTCGATGGCAACAAACAACATCAGCCAATGTGTGGCCATCGCCATCAGGTTAAGCCCGACGTGGACCGCAATCAGCACGCTGTATAAATCAGCCGTTTTTTTCCGGTGCGCGGTAAAACCCGGGTTGGCAGCAATCGATAGTGCAAACAAAATACATGCGGCGGCGATGAATATCCGGATATATCCGGCAAAGGCGTCGGGCAGTACCGTACCGAAGAGCAGGTTTTCCGTGGCCGGTGTACGCAGTTCCAGTCCGCTGCATACGGCCGCTGCAATCATGCCGAGCAGCGCAACAGCCAACGTGCTGTGCCGCCACAGCCGGTCAACAAATACACCCGAAAAAATACTGAGAACGAATGCGGCGATCAGCACCAGTTCAGGCAGTAAGCCCGGTAATCCGGAAATGACCTGATCCAGTAATGATGTGATATGGAACTGTGTTGCCTGCATAGCCTGTTAGCTTCCCGTTACCCACGATACCAACGCCAGCACCGAGGCGTTGATTTTTTCCAATGCAAACGCCGGATAAATCCCCAGCGTCAGTGCCAGCATGAGCATGGGTAGCATGATCAGGGTTTCCCGTGTACTGGTGTCCTTCAGCACCGCCAGCCATTCCTGGCCGCCCTTAAACCGGGGCTGGCCAAAAAACATCCGTTGCAGGGTCCACAGGAAATAAGCAGCACTGAGCAGAATACCCACCGAGCCTGCAATGGCCATCCACCGGGGCAATACACCATGGGTACTTTCCGAATTAAAGGCCCCGATGATAACAAAAGCTTCGCCGATAAAAGCAGAGAATCCCGGCAATCCCAATGAGGCAAAGAACGTTATCGCCACCAGCGCCGTATAGCGGGGCATGGTTGAGGCCAGGCCCCTGAAATGATAAATATCACGGTCGTGTACCCGGTCGTAAAGTACCCCGACCAGAAAAAACAGTGCTGCCGATAGAAAACCGTGGCTGATCATCTGGA
>NZ_JBEBRB010000055.1:0-17247 GCF_040395035.1 Parapedobacter lycopersici
GTTCGCCATGCGTCCGCATTGCGTCCACCGTGAGTCCACGTTGAGTCCACCTTTTCCCGAATAAACATGGAATTACCCCGGGCGCAATGCGGATGCACCGTGCTGCTACGCCGACGCTATATATACGGATAGCCAAACCATAACCAAATCGGTGCCCGCACAGAACCTACAGTCCTGCGGTTGCTATACCCATCAATTTTTGTACTTTTATGCCAAATAGCTTATACCCCCTTGGAATTACTTTATTATATCGACTTACTCGGCACCGCGGTCTTTGCCATCTCGGGTGCGATGGCCGCCATGCGGCATAACATCGATATCTTCGGGTCTGCGTTTACCGGTTTCGTTACGGCGATAGGCGGGGGCAGCCTCCGTGACATCTTTCTGAACCTGCGCCCGGTATGGGTGGATGACGGCAACTACCTGCTGGCAATCCTGGCCGGGGTCATCGTTGCCATCTGTTGCACCAAGACACTGTATCAACTGGCCCGCACGCTTTCGTTGTTTGACGCCCTCGGCATTGGCTTCTTTACCATTGTAGGGGTTCAGAAATCGCTGGATTATGAAAGTAGCGCAATCGCGTCCGTTGTTTTGGGTTTGTTTTCGGCTGTAATGGGCGGCGTGATCCGCGACACCTTAATGAATGAGACCCCCCTGATTTTCAGGAAGGAGATCTATGCAACAGCCTGCTTAACAGGCGCCATTCTATTTGCCGTACTCCGATATGCCGGTGTAAGCTATAACCTCAATGCCGCGCTCTGTGTTACCGTTATCGTGGTGATCCGGCTGGTTTCGGTAAAATACAGGCTCTCCCTGCCTATTGTGGGCGGGTAGCCTAACGTTTCCGCCTGGGCGAGGGGAATTTCATCTTATAATCAACCCCTACCTGTCCTTTCGTAATGGCATCAAGCTTGCTTTTCAGCATGGCTTTCCGAAGCGGGCTCAGCTTATCAGTAAACAGTTTGCCTTCAATATGGTCGTATTCATGCTGGATAATCCGTGCAGCCAGCCCACTGAAGTTCTCTTCATGGGCCTCCCAGTTTTCATCGAAATAACGTACCCGGATATCCGGGTACCGGCTCACGTCTTCATGTATTTCGGGAATGCTCAGGCAACCCTCGTTGAACAGCCACTTGGTTCCGCTTTCCTCCAGGATTTCGGGATTGATAAATACTTTCCTGAACGTTTCAAGTGCAGGCTCATCCTCCGCATAAGGACTTGCATCCACAACAAACAGCCGGATGGACAGGCCGACCTGCGGGGCGGCAAGCCCCACGCCACGGGCGGCGTACATGGATTCAAACATGTTGGCGATTAAGCCCTGTAAATCCGGATAGTCTGCATCAATATCCACTCCCTTTCGTTTTAAAACAGGGTCTCCGTATGCGATTATAGGTAATTTCATTTTTTAAAATATTGTCCGGCTATTGCCGTGCAAAGATAACCATTTCCGATCATATCCCGGACAGTTACCTCATCGGATACACAAAAATCCTTATCTTTGGTCATGCCTGAGAAACTCCCCGACAAGACCGTTTTTTCATTGGCCGAAGTGGCACGGAGCATTCAGCGGACGCTCGCCGAACGCTACAAACGTGCCTACTGGATCAAGGCCGAAATGAACAAACTCAACCACTATTCCCATTCGGGGCATTGCTACCCCGAGCTCGTGGAAAAAAAAGATGGCCAGGTAGTGGCGGAAATGCGGTCAATTCTCTGGAAAGGCGACTATCAACGGATCAACCAGCGCTTTTTGGAAATTGCACGGGAGCCCCTTAAAGACGGCATTACCATCTTAATCCACGCAACCATTACGTATGATCCGCTGCATGGACTGGGTCTGCGCATCCTGGATATTGATCCCGCCTACTCACTGGGTGAACTGGAACGCGAAAAAATGGCCAGCATCAGCCGGCTGAAGCAGGAGGGGATTTTTGCCGCCAACAAACAGCGGCCCTTCCCGCTGGTGCCCAAACGCCTTGCGGTTATATCCGTGGAAACGAGCAAGGGGTATGCGGATTTCCTCAACATCATTAACGGCAACCCCTGGGGATACCGCCTGGAGCATACGCTCTTCCCGGCGTTGCTTCAGGGCGACAGGTCGATCGCGTCCCTAATCGGCCAGCTGCGGAATATTGCCAGTCAGCCCAATAGATTCGACGTGGTGACCATCATCCGCGGCGGCGGCGGCGATGTAGGGCTGTCAAGCTATAATCATTACCTCCTGGCCTCGGCCATCGCCACATTTCCGATACCGGTACTTACCGGAATCGGGCATTCTACAAACGAAACCGTCAGCGAAATGGTGGCCTACCGGAATGCCATTACCCCGAGCGAGCTTGCCGATTTCCTGATCCAGCAGTTTCATCGTTTTGCCACCCCGGTGATGCAGGCGCAGCAGGTCATTGCCAACCGCTCGTCGCAGCTGCTGGCCGACCACCGGCACGGACTGGGCAACGTAGCCCGCTATTTCCGGATGAGCAGCTTGCACCTGATCCAGCATCAGCACCGGGCACTTGGGTATATCGCCGACCAATTGCAGAAAACTGCCTCGGGGTACCTGACGCTTCAGCACCGGGAACTGCAGCTGGTCCACCCGGCACTGGCAGCAGGTAGCCGCAGTACGCTGAAAGACCACCTCGCACAGGTGTCGGTTGCGGAAAAAACGGTACAGCTCCTTGATCCACAGCAGGTACTGAACCGCGGGTATAGCATCACCCGGGTCAACGGGCGGGCACTTAAAACTACCGACAGCATCAATAGCGGGGATACCGTTGAAACCGTGCTGGCGTCGGGAAAATTCACCAGCACCATTGATAAAATTCAAACCGATTGATTAATGAAAGAACAATATACGTATACGGACGCATTTGAGGAGCTCCAGTCCATTGTGGCGGAGATTGAGCAGGGGGCTATCTCGGTGGATGAATTAGCGGAGAAAGTAAAGCGGGCTTCGCAGCTGATCCAGGTGTGCAAGGTAAAACTGAATGCCACGGAAGAGGAGGTTAACCAAGTGTTAGCCGGCCTGACGGCAACAGAAACGGCGGAGCCGGACAGTGAAGCGGAGGAAGAGGCCTAGCCGTTCAGCGCAGGGTTTTGTGCAGCTGCTCCATATCCAGTTCGCCTTCCCATCGGGCCACCACGATTGTGGCAGCGGTATTGCCGATGATGTTAGTCAGCGCACGGGCTTCACTCATAAAACGGTCGATCCCAAACACCAGCGCCACGGACGCCACGGGCATATGGCCCACGATGGGCAGCGTGGCCGCGAGAATGATGAAACCACTGCCCGTCACACCCGCCGCGCCATTGGAGGTGATGGTCAGCACGAACAGCAAAAACAGCTGCTGGCCAAGGTCCATTGGCATGTCCTGTGCCTGGGCCAGGAATATAGCGGCCATGGTCAGGTAGATGGCTGTACCATCGAGATTAAATGAATATCCGGTCGGAATTACCAGGCCGACAACGGGGCGGGAACAGCCCAGCCGTTCCAGCTTGCCCATAATAGCGGGCAGTACCGATTCGGAAGACGAGGTACCCAGCACAACCAGCAGTTCTTCCCGGATGTAGCGCAGTAATTTGAAGATGCTGATGCCATAATAGCCCAGTGCCAGTCCGAGCGCCAGAAAAATATAAAGCAGGCAGGTAATATAAAAAGCCAGCATGAGCATGCCCAGCGAAGAAAGCGCTTCCACTCCGTATTTGCCGATAGTAAATCCCATGGCCCCCATCGCGCCGATCGGTGCCACCCGCATAATCATTTTAATAACCGCAAACAGGCCGTCTAAAAAGGATTGCATTACGCGGATTACGGGTTCTGCACGGCTCTGGATCTGGGACAGTCCAAAGCCAAACAGTACCGCAAAGAACAGAACCTGAAGCAGGTCCCCGGAAGAAAGCGCATCAAACACATTTTCAGGTATGATGTCGAGCAGGAACTCCGTAACTCCTTTCTGTGTTTTGCTACTGTCAATATACGAAGCAACATCAGTCGTATCCAGCGTATTTGGATCCACGTGCATGTCTGCACCCGGCTTCATCAGGTTAATCACAGCCACACCCAAAAACATGGCAACGAATGTGGACGCCTGGAAATAGATTAAGGACTTCGCCCCCACCTTCCCGATTTTCTTGACGTCTTCCATGCCCGCAATGCCGAGCACCACGCTGCAAAAGATCAGCGGGGCAATGACCATTTTAATCAGCTTGATGAAGCCATCGCCCAGCGGTTTCAGCGCAATGCCGACCGTGGGATAAAAATGGCCGATCAGCACGCCGATCAGGATGGCCAAAAGCACCTGGAAATAAAGCAGGCTGAAAATTCTTTTCATCGGGATAATAATACCAAAATTATTACTTATTCCACCGAACCCTCCGGTTTTATTTTTAGTCGCATGGTCCGGCGGTTTTAGCAAAAAGCGCGGATTGGATGGGGGTAAAACAGAAATTTATGCCTTATCAGGCGGATTAAATTCAGATTCTTTATCTTTACCCGACTAAAACTAACCGTCGGCCATGCTAAAGGAAGAACGTCAGGCTTTTATTATCCATCAGATTAATTTACATAACAAGGTACTGTCGTCGGACCTCAGCGCACAGCTGAACGTATCGGAGGATACCGTCCGCCGGGACCTGAACGAACTGGCCGAAAACGGCAAGGTATTGAAAGTATATGGCGGGGCATTGTCCAAATCCTTCCAATACCCTTTCCGTGAAAACCACGTATATGCACGGGATGCCAAAAAGCAGCTTGCCGGCAAGGCGCTGAAGCTGATCCAGAACGGGATGACGGTCCTCGCCGGGGGTGGCACGACCATGCTGGAGCTGGCCCGCAGCGTTCCGGAAAACCTGGAATGTACGTTTTTTACCATCAGTCCGCTGGTGGCACTGGAAATGGCGGAACGAACGAAGGCTGAAGTGATCTTAATCGGCGGGCAGCTATCCCGGAGCACCAATATCTGCATTGGCGCACAGGTAATCAATCAGCTGTCCGAAATACGGGCAGACCTGTGTTTACTCGGTGCGAACAGCCTGGCCATCGAAGAGGGAGTAACCGACTCGGACTGGGAGGTGGTACAGGTAAAAAAAGCCATGCTCCGCAGCGCCAATAAAACAGCAATTCTCAGCATTGCCGAGAAACTCAATTCGGTTCAGAAAATGAAGGTATGCAGCCTGAATGCCATCGCTTACCTGATTACGGATTTAGATCCGGAACACCGTAGTCTGGCCAAATTCAGCCAGCTTGTGGATGTGATTTAACCAGACCGTATCCGATGAAAATCCCTTCATTGCCCGGGTTTGACCAACAAGCATTTACGAAGTACTTCGCAAATACCGGCTGGCTGATTATTGCCCGCGCCGGTTCGCTTTTCATTAAAATGGTCATCACGGCAGTGGCTATCCCCAATTACCTGGGCAACAGCTTAAATGGGGTGCTCAACTATCCGCTGGTACTGGTGACGTTCTTTATGGCGGCATGTACGCTGGGCATGGACAGCTTCGTAACGCGGCAGTTGCTGCAGCAGCCCCAGCAGCAGCACGTGATACTGGGCACCGCTTTCCGGCTGCGCCTGATCAGCGGCGTGGTGGCCCTTCCGTTGATTTACCTCACGTATTTCCTGATTGGCTATTATGCCGCGGAGGCTCCGGCAGCACCTTTTGAGTACATTGCTATTGTATCGTTGGTATGCGTGGCTCAATCGGTCAATGTAATCGACAGTTATTTCCAGGCAACCGTGCAGGGGAAATACATTATGTATGTGCAGGTTGGCGCCAACCTGCTGTCCGCGGCCGTAAAGCTGCTGCTTATCTTGCTACAGGCGCCCATCAGCGCATTTGTATGGATGTTGTTGGCAGACACCGTTTTCCTGGCCATGGGTTATGTATACCTGTATGGCCGTCGGGGGAATAGTGTCCTGCGCTGGACATTCAACCGGGCAATGGCCGCTCACCTGCTCCGTTATGCCTGGCCATTGGCTTTCTCAGCGGTATTCATTAGTTTATATATGAAAATCGACCAGTTGATGCTCGATGCGTACCTGGGGGAAGCAGCGCTTGGCGTATACTCTACCGTGGTGAGCCTCAGTGAAGGCTGGTACTTTATTCCCATGGCTATTGTAACGGCGCTTTTTCCGGCCATCATGCACGCACGTCGCGATGACCCGCTCCGTTACCGGAAACGGCTGCAGCACCTGTACGAACTGATGGTGGTGATGAGCGTGTCCATTGCCATCGTGATGACGTTTGCGTCACCGTTCATTTACCGTGTTTTTTACCGCCCCGAATACGCTTCCGGTGCCGCGGCGCTGGTTGTTCATGTATGGGCCGGTATATTTGTGTTCCTGAATGTGGCCAGCGGACAATACCTGATCGCGGAGGGGTATACGATGATCTCCCTGTGGCGCGCACTGAGTGGTGCGTTGGTCAATATCGGCCTGAATAGCTGGTTCATTCCCAAATATGGCATGATTGGTGCTGCATACGCCACGTTGATTGCCTATGCAACAACGGCATTATTCGTTATTTTTGTTCCCAGAACGCGGAAACAGGGATGGATGATGCTCAAGGCACTTTTTTTCATCCCGCTTATTGGCCGGCTGGCCAAAAGGCGATAGCGAATACATTCGGATTTATGCCAAAAATTATTTTTGACACCTCCATAGGCACGACCAACCTCGGCGACCATATTATTATGGATGCAGTTGACCGGATTGCAGATGCGCTTTTTGTTGACGACTTCGTCATCAATATGCCAACCCATGTGGCCATTCATCCCAAAGACTTGCCCCGGCTCCGGCATTATGATACTGCTATTGTGGGAGGCACCAACCTATTGAAAAACAATACGCTTTATAAAAGCCAATGGAAAGTCGGGCTTAAGGACCTCAGCGTATTGCGCCATAAAGTGGTGCTGCTCGGAGTCGGCTGGTGGCAATACCAGGATAAACCGGTATCCGCCTATTCACGGATGATGTACCGGGCCCTTTTTTCAAAAAAATACCTGCACGCCGTGCGCGACAATTATACGCTGCAGAAGCTGCATGAAATCGGCATAAAAAACGTGGTGAACACGGGCTGCCCCACCGTATGGGAGCTGGATGAACCGCATTGCTCGCAGATTAACCCCAAAAAGCGCGACACGGTAGTGACCACCATCACCGATTACATGCGTGACCCGGAAAAGGACGGGAAAATGCTGGAAATCCTTAAAAAGCATTATCAGCGGGTGTTTGTCTGGATACAGGGTTCAAAAGACCGGGCGTACATTGAAAGCCTCGCAACGGACATCCAGTATATTCCGCCCAAGCTTGCGGCCTTTGACGCGTTTCTTGAGCGCGAAGCCTGCGAATACATCGGCACGCGGTTACATGCCGGTATCCGGGCGCTGCAGAAAAAACGGAAAGCGATTATCATCGGTATCGATAACAGGGCACTGGAAATGCGCAACGACATCGGGCTCCCCGTGCTTGAACGGCAGCGCGTGGAATCCCTCGAAGAACGCATCCACGAAGAAATGGCTGTCCGGCTGTATTTAGATACGCAACGCATTGAACAATGGAAAGCACAGTTTGGTTAACAAATCCCCAACGGAATTGCTGAAGATTTTAAAGGCATATTATAATAAATCCCGTTTTCAGCCGACCTTTTTCGGGCTGCTGTTCAATCCTTTTTTTATTATCCGGAGGGGACTTTACCGCAATATAGCGGACCTGAGCGGGTCCATGCGGGGACGCATGCTTGATTTCGGCTGCGGCAGCAAGCCATACCGGGAACTGTTCCAGGTAGATGAATACATCGGAACCGACATTGAGGTCAGCGGGCACGACCATGCCAACGAAGATATTGATGTATATTATGACGGCAAGCACCTCCCCTTTGCCGATGCTTCATTCGACAGTATTTTTTCCAGCGAGGTGTTTGAACATATATTTAATCTTCCGCAGATCCTGGATGAATTATACCGGGTGCTTAAGCCGGGCGGCCACCTGCTGGTTACCGTCCCGTTTGTATGGGATGAACATGAAATTCCTTACGATTTTGCCCGGTACACCTCGTTTGGCCTGACGCACATCTTACGTGAAAAAGGCCTGGAGCTGGTTTCCGCAAAAAAGACAACCAATTACGTGGCTACCCTTTTCCAGATGTGGAATGCCTATGTTTATCAGCATATTTTCCCGGGGAATAAAATTATCCGGATTGCACTAACGCCGATTTTCATTATGCCGGTAACCGTACTGGGGCTATTTATTTCGTGGATATTACCCGCGAATTACCATTTTTTCCATAACAACGTAATGGTCGTGCGCAAGCCGGCCGCCGGTATACCCGTTAACGTCGACAAGTCGCATGAATCCGCCTAAACTAACCGTTATTACGATCGTATATAATAATGTGCAGGATATCGAGCGCACCATCCGCTCGGTCATCCAGCAGACCTATCCGGATATCGAATACATTGTGGTCGACGGGGGTTCCACGGACGGCACGGTGGATGTTATCCAACGGCATACCAACCGGATCAGCCGGTGGGTCAGCGAACCCGATGGAGGCATATACGATGCCATGAACAAGGGATTAGGCATGGCGACAGGCGATTACGTACTTTTCATGAATTCGGGCGACGAGCTTTATGACCATCATACGGTGGAGCAGGTGTTCGCCGCTGCGCCGGGTGCCGCCATTTATTACGGCGAGACCGAAATGTACGATGCCAATTGGGAAAGCCTTGGACTGCGACGGCACGGCATTCCCGAACAATTTACCTGGCGGAGTTTCCGGTACGGGATGAACATCAGTCACCAGGCAATCTACGTCAGGCGCTCGATTACCGAACCTTATGATTTACGCTACCGGCTAAGCTCGGATATCGACTGGATTATCCGGGCGGCAAAAAAAGTGCAACCGGGCGAAATCGTAAATACCCGACGGCT
Organism: Parapedobacter lycopersici; assembly: GCF_040395035.1. GTDB lineage: Bacteria > Bacteroidota > Bacteroidia > Sphingobacteriales > Sphingobacteriaceae > Parapedobacter > Parapedobacter lycopersici_A. The sequence goes on from NZ_JBEBRB010000055.1 coordinate 8,931, forward strand.
GGTGGCTAAATACCTGGTTGGCGGAATGTCCAAAAAACGGCATTGGCAAAGCCTTTGGGAACGGTTTCTTATTTTCACCAAGCATTACGGCCTGTTGCCCAACTTATTTAATCACGTCGTGATTGCCGTAAACCTGGCGTGGTATTACCTGAAGCACGGCAAGACAAATGATTAACCGCAACAAGATGACACCTAATTCCGATGCTCCCCTGGCCCCCGAAGCGCTGTTTGAGGCGCTGGTAACCACCCCGATGCCCTTTGGCAAATATAAGGGCACGCTGATCTGCAACCTGCCGGAGACCTATTTGCTGTGGTTCCGCCAGCAGGGGTTCCCCAAGGGGAAGTTAGGCATGCTCCTGGCCACCTGTTACGAGATTAAACTGAATGGGCTGGAACACCTGCTGGTGCCGTTCAGAAACAAAATGCGCCGCTGACTGTTTAATCAAAAAAAAGAAAATGACCTATCAGATTAGTTTCCGTTACCTGTTGCTCTGCACCGCCGGGCTTATTTACAGTGCCTGCGGACCGAAGGGACAGCAGCAGAACCCTTCGGCAACAGACTCCACGGCCGTAACCGCCGCCGCACCACTTACCGACAAAGCGTTGATCATTCCGGGCGAGTCGGTCGGACCGATCCACCTGAACGATGCTGATAGTACACTGCTCGACCAGCTGGGTGAGCCGGACTACAGCGACGCGGCCATGGGCAAGGCCGTATTGGCGTGGTATACCACCGGCGATAGCCCGGCCTATCCCGTATCCATATTTACGGCTCGCGACATGGGAAATGATGAAACGGCACGCATACAGCAGATCCGGATTACCTCGCCTTATTATACCACGTCGGAAGGCATCTGTGCCAGTTCGTCGTTGGCACAGATTTCCGCGGAGTACAGCACAGAACAGGTCGAAGCGTATGAGAAGGACGGCCAGCAATATGCGGTACTCGATACCAAACAGGGCATCGCCTTTGAGGTAAGCCCCAATGACAGCTGCGTGGCGATTATCGTTTATCAGCCGGGAGCGGGCACCTCGTCCTACCTGCCGCTCCGGGCATTGGAGTAACGGAAAGTCGCTTATACAACCTAAAACAAAGATGAAAAAATACATGCTCTTATGCTGGTGCCTGGGTATTTGGGCCATACATGCCCAGCCGGCAGCCCCCCGGTTCAAGGCGCTTGTCTTATATGAGAACGGTGGCCACCACATTGCCTACTCCCAGGCAGCGCGGGGCTGGCTCGACAGCCTGGCCGCTGCGGAGCATTTCACCCTGGACTACCTGCAAAATACGGATCGGATAGATGATGCACTCCTGGCGGATTACCAGCTGTTTATCCAACTGGACTACCCACCCTACGCCTGGACAAAAAAGGCGGAGGCGGCGTTTATTAATTACATTACGTCGGGCAGGGGCGGTTGGGTCGGTTTCCACCACGCCACGTTACTGGGTGAATTCGATGGTTATCCGATGTGGCAATGGTTCCATCATTTTATGGGTGGGATCCGCTTTACGGATTATATTGCTACGTTTGCCAGCGCAACGGTAACTGTCGAACAGCCGGCCCATCCGGTTATGCAGGGGGTTGCAGCCACTTTCGGAGTGAAGCAGGAAGAGTGGTATACGTATGACCGGAGTCCGAGGTCCAACGTCGATGTACTGGCAACGGTGGATGAGTCTACCTACAGGCCCGATTCAAAAATTAAGATGGGCGACCACCCGGTAGTATGGAGCAATCCGGATTATGCCGCACGGAATGTTTACATTTTTATGGGTCATTCCCCAAGTTTATTCCACAATGAAAATTATAAAAAGTTGGTTGCCAATGCAATTGCATGGGCGGCTGCCAAAACAGACCGGTAACGATTAATGGGCCCGCTCCGCCTTTCCCAGCCATAGCAGCGCATCGATGACCAGCTGGTTCTGCGCATCGTTCGCAAAGGTGAACGACAGCGTTTTATTGGTTCCCTGCTCATAGTCGATGTCATTATGGCCCATGTTAACGTATAGCATGCGGTAATTTTTGTTGGTCCATACCACCGGGTAATAACCTTCATGCCATATCTCATGGGGCTTCGGCCCCGTTCCCAACGGGAAACTTTGGGGGTCTATGGATAGCAGGATTTCAATGTCCGGATTAGCCGTCAGGTCATTTTCCCAGCGGTACCATTCGTTGGGTGCCGACCGGAATGTAGCAGGCAGGTTTGCCGTGGCAGGGTGTCTGTTGTTTTCCACGCGCAGAACGGCCGATGTGGGACGCCATGTATTGCTCTTGTAACTTCCCGAACCCAAAAACGTGTTGTGGTACCAATCCCAGTTCTGCGGATAGGCCGACGGCGTGAGTGCGAATCCGGCAAAATGGAAACCAATGAACCCTCCGCCGTGTTCGACGTATTCCTGAAAGGCCTGCCGCTGTAAAGGATCTTCCGGCCGGGTGTCCAGAAAAAGCACGACCTGGTAATCCGCCAGGAATTCGGCATTCAGCAATTCCCAGTTGGATGTGGAATCGTAGGTAAAATGGTATGTTTCGGCCATTTTCGGAAACCAGTTATTGGCCTCGTGTACAAAACTGATGTGCGCGCGGTCGTTTTTTGCCGTGTAAAAGGCAATCACCTTAAACGCGGGTTTCTGCTGGGCGGCGACCGGGGCGCAGAAGGCACCCAACAACACCCATAATAGCATTCGTCTGATTGATTTCATCGGGAAACGTTAAGCGATAACTTCGGTGAAAATACACAATATTTCCACCATATAAAAGCGGCCGGGGGATGCCCTTGGGGTTGCCTCAACCATGTGCGGTTGCAGTGGGGCACACCGCCGTTGCAGCGGCGGATTTGAGGATGCAAACGTGCCTAAAAACCCTCCGTTGTCAGCGGAAAACATGCCAGTCATTTGCAAAAACAGACAAATAAAGGTAATATTATCGCCATGAAAACATTCGCACGGATCACGAAAAGGATGGCTTTACCGGTGCTGGCCATCGGGAGCCTGTTATGGATTACCTGCTCCGGCACAGCAGAGCGCCCAAATACACTCACCTCCCAGGAAGCGGAGGAAGGCTGGACATTGCTTTTCGATGGCCATTCGACTGCGGGGTGGCATATTTTTAATCAGGGCAAAGTCCCTTCCGCCTGGCGGGCAGTCAATGGCGAGCTATGGTGTGATCCGCAGGTAACGGATGCCGTACACGGGGATCTGGTGACTGACAGCACATACACCGACTTTGAGCTGGTATTTGACTGGAAGATTGCCAAGGGCGGGAACAGCGGGGTCTTTATTAATGTACAGGAAGGGCCGGCGTACGGGACGGCCTACGCCACCGGACCGGAAATGCAGCTGTTGGATAACGAATATGCAGAAGAACGGCACCGCAGCAATCCGTCGCACCTTGCCGGAAGTGTTTACGATGTGGTGGGCGATGCTGAACAATCCAAACCGGTTCCTTTTGGGCAGTGGAATCACTCGCGCATCCGCCAGAAAGATGGCAAAGTAACCTTCTGGCTGAATGGGCAGGTTACGGCCGAAGTCCAGTTGGGCAGTGAAGCGTGGACCGGCCTTGTGGCAACCGGCAACCTGGGTAATTTTCCCGAATTCGGCAAGGCGAAACAGGGACGGATTGCCCTGCAGGACCACACCGACGAAGTATTTTTCCGGAACATGAAAATAAAGCGGCTTTAACTTTTCCTCCACCGTCTCTACTGAGCACAAGAATTTTGTCCTTTTTTTCCTAAAGTCATTGCTGCCCGGCCGGCTATATTTACCCGATAACATCGAATGAGGGTAATATAAATAATCGGTTATGCGAAGGATCATATGGTTGATGCTGGCGCTGACTTTGCTCAGCACCAATGCCGGCGCTCAAATATTGAAAAAGCTGGGCAGGAGAATCGAAAACAAGGTAAAACAGCGTATTGAGCGCAAAGCCGACGAGGCGATTGACCGGGGGCTGGATGAGGTGGAAGACGCCGCTGAAGGAAGAACCGGACAAAAAAAAGAGGAAGACGAGACCACAAATGTGTCTACGGCCGATAGCCAGGCTCCTGACTCGGCCGGCAACGGCGATCCCATGGTTTACGCGAAGTTTGACTTTATTCCCGGTAACGCCGTGTTGTTTTATGACGACTTCTCGGCCGATGCCATGGGCGACTTCCCTTCAAAATGGAATACAAACGGCGGGGGTGAAGTGGTAGCACTCGGCGAGGAACACGTCCGGTTTCTCCAGCTGAAAGGTGGCTCACTGTACCTGCCCACCTCGGGCCCGCTACCCGACGCGTATACGATTGAATTCGACCTGAAAACGACAGGACTGAGCAGGGAGATCAGCTCCGCCAGCTTTTTAGATATTATGCTGGATGAAAGTTCGTCTTTTCAGTCCGGTAGCAAACGGGTTTTCGCATCGTTGAGCCTTTGCCAGTACATCAGTAACGGCCTGCCCATCGGCAGCTACGGAGGGTCGGCGGGAACCATCAAGAATACAATCGATGAAGATTACCGCGCGGCCATTGCCGGGGGACCGCATATTGCCATTGCCGTAAATAAAAGCAGGTTCAGGTTGTGGCTCAATGCCCGAAAAATGGTGGATGTCCCCACGCTGGTCCCGCCGGGCACGGCCCACCTCAAATTACGGCTCCGGGGGTTTGACACGGACTATAAACAAATGGGTGTGTTTATAGGTAATGTAAAAATAGCCGCGGGCGGAATCGACCTGCGCAGTGAACTGCTGGCCAAGGGCCGATGGTCCACATCGGGGATCCGCTTTGAAGTCAATTCGGCCCGGGTGCGGCCTGAGTCGTATGGTGTACTGAAAGCGGTTGCCGAAGTGCTGAAAGCCAACCCGGATATCAACGTAGCCATCGTAGGTCACACCGATAGCGACGGTGCGGACGACCTGAACCAACAATTGTCAGAACAGCGGGCAGCGGCGGTGAAACAGGTGCTGATCAATACCTACGGGATTACAGCCGAACGGATGGAGACCACGGGACGGGGCGAATCGGAGCCCGTGGCAGACAACAGTAACGGCGAGGGGAAAGCACAGAACAGAAGGGTTGAGTTCATAAAACAATCGTCATGAAATTTGGATAATACGTTAACTTTGAATAACTTGCATCGTGAACCAATTGTAGGACTATCGTGATTCCTACCACGGATTATGATCTACCGCATTTTCAACCCCTGCCCGCAGCTGTGTGACATTGTCGATATGTATTGGTATACCAAGCTTGTGCTTAACGAGTCGGTACAGCAGGATTACCCCACTCCCGTCATGCAAGGGCTGACCTTTAACTTCTCAAAACTGGCGGAACACCATAGCGATGGCAGCAAAACCGTTACCTTATATAAGGAAGCCTACCTGTTCGGACAGCCGGTTTATCCCCGGGTTGTCCAGACGCACACCAGTGGGATTGATATCCTTGGCGTAAAATTCAAACCGCTTGGCATCGCCAGGGTCACCGGAATCAACATGGAGCAGCTTGCCGACCGGATCATTGCAGCCGAGGACATCTGGGGAGCAGCAGTAGGGTCGCTCTGTGACGAGATGCAGGCCGCGGGCGACACGGAACATGCAATTGCCGTGCTGGAACGATTTCTGATCAGGCAGTCGGTAAAGACCAGCCTCCACTACCGGGTAGACAATGTGGATGCCGCGTTGTCGCTGCTGGAATGCCATGCCGGTGCCATTTCCGTCAAAGACCTGGAGGACCGCACAAATACGTCGCGGAAAACGCTGGAGCGCGCTTTTTTAACGTATTTGGGGATGGGTCCAAAACTGTATTCGCGCATTGTCCGTTTTAATACCGCCATGCAGGCGCTGCAACAGGGGCGGCATACGGACATCGGCAGGCTTGGACTGGAATTAGGCTATTACGATGCATCCCATTTTTCCTCCGAGTTTAAACGCTTTGCAGGCAAGTCACCTACGTATTTCATCAAAAATCCCGAATAATTGAATATTTTTAAGCTTTTGCTTTCATACATGCAATAAATCCCGTAAAATCGTGTTTTAATTTACGAGCGTTACCTTTGCAAAAGGAGCGCCCAAATATGCCTATTAACCGGATTAATTGCATTTACCATTTGAATTCACCTAAATTTGCATCAATCAAATACAAAAACATGAGAAGCTTTTCTTTCCTGATTTCACTTTTTGCGATTTTATGGACCGCACAGGCCTTTGGTCAGCCCGCCGGAAGATCATCCTCGGGAAGCTCATTGAGCAGCGGGACCATTGACAGCCAGTTTGTGCACCTCGTCGCAATTTCACGAAGCCAGGATGGATTTGAAATCGTCCGGCGGGCAAACCTGGAGCTGATCCGTAGGAACGTGGCCGATTCATTGAATGCATACCGCAGGCAAATCGGCGAAATTTCCGCGTCCATTGGCCAGGAAAAGGCCGTAATGACCGCATTGTCCGATTCACTTTCGTTGGTAAAAGGCGAATTACAGGCCACGCTGGAGAGCCGCGACAGTTTCTCGTTTTTAGGCATATCGATGAGCAAGACGACTTACAGCCTGCTGGTATGGGGCATTGTGCTGGTATTGGCCATCGCCCTGATCTTTTACATCTACCGGTTTAACCAGGGTCATGTGGTTACTCGTGACGCACAGAAGGCATTCGACGACCTCCAGACCGAGTTCGATCAGCACCGCAAAAAGGCGATGGAAAAAGAGCAGAAACTTAAGCGGCAGCTGCAGGACGAAATCAACCGAAAATCAGGCGGATAACCCACAATGAAGCCCCACTGAACAATTCTTAAAATTATATTTGCTTTTAATTGTATTAAGCGTATTTTTGCAGTCCGAAACTAAGGCCCGTATTGTGCCTTATAACAGTGGTTTATAAAAAATTTTAGTTCCCTTAAGATATGTCCAATATTGGAAAAATAGCCCAGATCATCGGCCCCGTAGTCGATGTAAGTTTCTCGGAAAACGCCAAACTCCCCAAAATTTTTGACGCACTGGTCATCGAAAAAGAAAACGGACAACAGATCGTTTTAGAAGTTCAGCAGCACTTGGGCGAAGAGCGCGTGCGTACCATCGCTATGGACGCAACAGAAGGCCTCGTCCGCGGCATGAAAGTGGTTGACACAGGCGCTCCGATCAAAATGCCTGTCGGTGATTCAATCAAAGGCCGCGTTTTCAACGTGGTGGGCGATGCAATTGACGGTATTCCGGAACTCGACAAATCCAACGGACGCAGCATCCACAATACCCCCCCTAAATTCGAAGACCTTTCTACGGAAACAGAGGTGCTTTTCACTGGTATCAAAGTGATCGACCTGCTGGAGCCTTACGCAAAAGGCGGTAAAATCGGACTGTTCGGCGGTGCGGGTGTAGGCAAAACGGTATTGATCCAGGAATTGATCAACAATATTGCGAAGGCCTATTCAGGCTTATCGGTGTTCGCCGGTGTAGGAGAACGTACCCGTGAAGGAAATGACCTGCTCCGCGAAATGCTGGAATCAGGCATTATCCGGTACGGTGAGGAATTTATGGAAGGCATGGAAAAGGGTGAATGGCCGCTGGACAAAGTGAAGGAAGAAGAACTGAAGGAGTCCAAAGCGACCTTTGTGTTCGGACAGATGAACGAGCCCCCGGGCGCACGTGCCCGTGTAGCACTCTCCGGCCTTACCATTGCGGAATATTTCCGCGACGGCGACAACGAAGGCACCGGACGCGACATTCTGTTCTTCATTGACAATATCTTCCGCTTTACCCAAGCCGGTTCGGAAGTGTCCGCGCTACTGGGCCGTATGCCTTCGGCGGTAGGTTATCAGCCAACGCTGGCCACGGAAATGGGCCTGATGCAGGAACGGATTACCTCTACCAAACGGGGCTCCATCACCTCTGTTCAGGCAGTTTATGTGCCTGCGGATGACTTGACTGACCCTGCTCCGGCAACGACATTTGCCCACCTGGACGCAACAACAGTACTTTCACGTAAAATTGCTGAGCTGGGTATTTATCCGGCCGTGGATCCACTGGATTCTACATCGCGCATTCTGAGCCCTGCGGTATTGGGCGACGAGCATTATAATACGGCGCAACGTGTGAAGGAAATTCTTCAACGTTACAAGGAATTGCAGGATATTATCGCCATTCTTGGTATGGACGAACTTTCAGAAGAAGACAAATTGGTTGTACAACGGGCACGCCGGGTGCAGCGCTTCCTCTCCCAGCCTTTCCACGTAGCCGAGCAGTTTACAGGTCTCAAAGGCGTACTGGTCGACATTAAAGATACAATCAAAGGCTTCAACATGATCATTGATGGTGAAGTGGATGAATATCCGGAAGCAGCCTTCAACTTGGTTGGTACCA
>NZ_JBEBRB010000056.1:0-17006 GCF_040395035.1 Parapedobacter lycopersici
TGTGCCGGGGGTTGAACCTGCTGCTTGGCATGAGCCTGCTTGCGGGCGTACTCCCAGCTGTTTGGTGGCTGGCGGTTATTCCGGTAATTTACATTGCGGCCATTACAGTCGTTAGCCGCGGGGAGGTTCACGGGGGGCAGCGGACACCGCTGCTTTTTGCCGCGCTGCTGTATGCAACGGTCATCGGATTGATTATTTATTTCGGCCTCTGGAAGGGCGCGGCGTGGTTTGGCTGGCTTATCCTGCTGGTATTTGCTTTTACAATTTATGCGCCATTGGCTAAGGCTATCCGGACAAAAGCCCCGCTGGATATCCGTAAATCCGTAAAATACGGCGTGCTCGCTTTGATTTTTATGAACGCCGTCTGGGTGGCAGCGGCGGGTATGTGGGGCTTGACCGTCGTTGTATTGTCACTTTTTCCTATATCCATTTGGTTGTCAAAAATGTTTTCGGTTACTTAACGCGTTTTTCAAGTTTGGAAGCAATACGTGTTTATTCAGGAGTATGATTAAAGAAGTTATTCAGCAGTCGTTTCAGGTCAGCTATCAGTATCAGGTACATTTTACCCGGGATTTATTTGCGGCGACCAATCCCTTATTCAGGCAATTTCTCGCGGCGCATCCCGGGGCTCCGGCTGCCCGGGCTTTGGTAGTGGTAGACGAAGGTGTCATGCGGCATCATGCCCGCCTGCAAACGCAAATCCAGGCCTATTTTGAAACGGTGCCCGACGTTTCGCTCGTAAGTGGACCGATGGTGGTAAGCGGGGGAGAAGAGGCCAAGAATAACCAGGACGTGGTCGACCGGATTATCGCGGCAGTCGATCGGTACGGTATCGACCGGCATTCTTACGTAATTGCCATCGGCGGCGGTGCCGTATTGGACGCCGTGGGCTATGCGTCGGCTATCGCGCATCGGGGTATCCGGCACATCCGGATTCCGACGACCGTATTGTCGCAGAATGACTCAGGAATCGGAGTGAAAAACGGGGTGAATTACCGCGGCAAAAAGAACTTCATCGGCACCTTTTGTCCACCTTTCGCCGTATTTAACGATTTTTCATTTTTACATACGCTCCCGCACCGCGCCTGGCTTTCGGGGATATCCGAAGCAATAAAAGTGGCCCTGATCAAGGACGCGGATTTCTTTGAATGGATTGTGCAGCATACCGCGGCGCTTCGCGAGCGCAATGCGGAAGCCATGGAATACCTGATCTACCGGTGTGCGGAACTGCACCTACAGCATATTGCGGGAGCTGACCCGTTTGAATTCGGCTCATCAAGACCGCTGGATTTCGGCCATTGGAGTGCCCACAAACTGGAGCAGCTTTCGGCCTTTGCAGTGATGCACGGTGAAGCGGTTGCCATCGGCATTGCGCTGGATGCCAGCTATTCGTATCTGGCGGGTTACCTGCCGCAGTCGGATGCCCAACGGATTATCCAGTTATTGCAGGACCTGGGGCTGCCGGTGTTCCATCCGCTGATTGATGCGACGGGTGGAGCGCATCCATTGCTGGTCGGACTGGACGAATTCCGGGAGCACCTTGGCGGACGGTTGACGATTATGCTGTTGCAGGGCATTGGCAGGGGCATGGAGGTGAACGACATGGATACGGAACGGGTTATTGCCGCAGCAGCCATGCTTCACAACGATTTTGCCATTCAATTATAACATTATGCAGACACCCTATGGGCAACTTACCTATTGCACCAATATTCATGGAGGGGAGACCTGGCGGGATCATTTCGCAGCACTAAAAACACATTTTCCGGTGATCCGCGCCCAGGTGGCTCCCGATCAGTCGATGGGGATCGGTTTACGGCTGTCGGACCGGGCCAGCAGGGAGCTGAGCGATCCGGAGGCGCTGGCCGAATTTACCGCATGGCTGACCGAGCAGGGGGGATATGTATTTACGATGAATGGATTCCCATTTGGCGCTTTTCATGACGACGTGGTAAAGGCGAATGTACATGCACCCGACTGGACAACAGACGAGCGTGTTGCTTATACGCTGCGGCTGGCGGATCTGCTTGCCGGATTACTCCCGGAGGGCATGGATGGCGGCATCTCGACATCGCCGCTGGCGTACCGCCATTGGCATAACGCCACGTCCGACGATTGGAATGCGATGCGGAAACGGGCTACGGGGCATATTGCTGACGTGGCCGGACGGCTTGTCGAAATTGAACAGGAGCAGGGAAAGATTTTACACCTGGACATTGAACCGGAACCGGACGGAGTGCTTGAAAGCGGACCCGAATTTATCGATTGGTTTGTAGGGGAACTGGTGCCGGAAGGAATTTCGGCGCTGGCCAGCCGTTTCGGCTTTACACCCACGGCGGCCGAAGCGGCAGTGAAAAAACACATCCGGCTCTGTTATGACGTGTGTCATTTTGCCCTGGGATATGAAGTGCATGCGGAGGTTATTGAATCGCTGGCCCGACACGGTATACAAATCGGTAAATTCCAGCTCAGTGCTGCGGTCGGTGCGCACTTACCGGCCGACCGAAAGGAGCGTCGGGCCATCGGCGAAGCATTTATGGCCTTTGATGAACCGACTTACCTGCATCAGGTACTTGCCAGGTACCGGGATGGTTCAGTATTTCGCTTCAGGGACCTGCCGGAAGCACGGGAAAGGCTCTACGATGCGGAGGCGGCTGAGTGGAGGGCACACTTCCATGTGCCGGTATTTTTTGAAGACCTGGGACTGTTAACGTCGACGCAAGCCGATATTGCCCAGGTGCTGCAACTGCAACGGAATCAATTACTGACGGGCCACCTGGAAGTGGAAACCTATACATGGCAGGTACTCCCCCCGCACCTGCAACTGCCTATTGCCGGATCCATTTCGCGCGAACTTAACTGGGTGCTCGATAAACTGAAAAATGGTTAACTCATGAGAAAAACGGCTGTTTTGGATATTGTGGGACTATCTTCGGCGCTGATCGGGGATAAAACACCTTTTTTGAAATCGTACCTGGAACGGGCCCACCTGAGCCGGATTAACCCTCACTTGCCGGCGGTGACCACTGCTATGCAGTCGACTTACTTAACCGGGCTTTGGCCCACGGACCACGGGATTGTGGGAAATGGATGGTACGATCGGACAGACAGCGAAATTAAATTCTGGAAACAGTCGAATAAGCTGGTCCGGGGCGAATCGGTCTGGGACACTGCCAGGCAGCGGAATGCCGACTTTACCTGTGCCCAGTTGTTTTGGTGGTATAACATGTACGCTGGCGCCGACTATTCGGTGACTCCCCGTCCCAATTACCTGGCCGACGGGCGGAAAATGCCGGACTGCTATTCCCATCCGGCCGGACTGCGGGATGAATTGCAGAAGAAATTCGGACAATTTCCGCTATTCAGCTTCTGGGGACCGGGAGCGGATATCACGTCATCTGAATGGATTGCGGAAGCATCGATGTATGTCGAGGAAAAATATAGCCCGACACTGAGCCTGGTATACCTGCCTCACCTGGATTACTGCCAGCAGAAATATGGTCCCGATACCGGCCTGATTGGCAAGGAATTACTGGAAATTGACGCCTTGGTGCAGCGGTTGGTTACCTTTTATGAGAAGCGCGGGGCGCGGGTAATCCTTTTATCCGAATACGGTATCGTGCCGGTCTCCCGACCGGTTCACATTAACCGGATATTGCGGGAAGCAGGGCTTCTGGGTATCCGTGTGGAGCGTGGACTGGAACTGCTGGATGCCGGGGCCTCCCGGGCGTTCGCGGTGGCCGACCACCAGGTAGCCCATGTTTACGTGGCGGATGAAACGACCAAAAAACAGGTGGCGGAACTGCTGGAAAATGTACCGGGAATTGCACAGGTGCTGGATGATGCCGGTAAGCAGGCACATCACATCGCCCACGAGCGGGCCGGCGATTTGGTGGCGGTGGCGGAGCCAGACAGCTGGTTTACCTATTATTTCTGGCTGGATGACCGGAAGGCACCTGACTATGCACGTGTGGTGGACATCCATAAGAAACCGGGCTATGATCCGGTGGAGATGTTCATGACATCGAAACTCCGCGCCGGTTATAAGCTGCTACGGAAGAAACTCGGCTTCCGGTACGTGATGGACGTTATTCCGTTGGATGCCAAGCTGGTAAAAGGCTCCCACGGCGCAATTGCCGTTCCGCCCGAATACTTTCCGGTGCTGATCACGCCGGAAAGGCAGGGCACGGACCTGATAACCCCCATTGCGGTGAAAGACCTGATTCTGGACAGTATTTTCGGTTAGTTCAACAGCATATTGTCGATCAGCCGGACGCCATCCACCCACGCGGCGACCAGTGCTACGGACGACCGGGTCTCCGTAAATTCATCGATGGATTCGAGTGTCTGTGCATCGCATAGGGCCACGTACTCCACCTGGACACCGGGACTGCTTTCCAGGAACCGGATGGCTTCCTCACGAAGTGTTCCCGGTGTTTTTCCTGCCACATCCGTTTTTATCCGCAGCAATGCGTGGTACAGGGCCAACGCCTGCTGTCGTCCGGTTGCCGATAGACGCACGTTACGTGAACTCATGGCGAGTCCGTCCGACTCCCTGACTGTTGGGACCATAGCTAGCTTGACCGGCAGCTGAAACTGGGCAACCAGTCTTTCGACAACCTTGAATTGCTGGAAATCTTTTTGTCCGAAACAGGCAATATCCGGCTGTACGATATCAAAAAGTTTTTTGACGACCTGGGTAACGCCCTGGAAATGGCCCGGACGGTGACTGGCTTCCAGGATTTCATCCAACCGGCCGAGATCCATATGCCAGTGCTCGTCAGGTCCGTACATTTCACTGACCTCCGGCTGGAACAGCACGTGGCAGCCGGCTTCCTGAAGCAGCCGGATATCGGTTTCGATCGGGCGTGGATATTTTTTCAGGTCTTCGGGGTCGTTAAACTGTGTGGGATTTACGAATATGCTGCATACGACGACATCGGCCAACGTACGGGCGTGATGGATGAGCGTAATGTGCCCCTGGTGAAGCGCGCCCATGGTAGGAACAAAGGCCACACGCAGCCGGTCTTTCCGGACCTGTTGCAGGTGGTGGCGCAGTGTTTTCCGGGTGTTGAATCGTTTCAAACGCGTAATTTTTTATCCCGCAAAAATGGTTATTTTTTGCCGCATCTCCCGAGGGTAACCGCTAACTTATTGTTATATTGACAAAAAATGATTACCTTTGCGAATCAATTTTACTTTTCTAATAAAAAAACAAAAATATTTTGGAGATGGCAAAAACGAAGATTTTGTTTGTTACCCACGAGATGTCGCCTTTCCTCGAACTAAGTAAAATTTCTGAAATTACCCGTCAATTGCCGCAGGCCATGCAGGAAAAAGGATATGAAATCCGCATCCTGATGCCGCGCTTCGGCAATATCAATGAGCGCCGGAACCGCTTGCACGAGGTGATCAGGCTTTCAGGGATGAATATTGTTGTCGACAACAATGACAATCCATTGATTATCAAAGTAGCCTCGATACCTGCTGCGCGCATGCAGGTTTATTTTCTGGACAACGAGGAGTATTTCCAACGCAAGCATGTGTTTTGTGATGAGTGTGGCGAGTTTTTTGAAGACAATAATGAACGTACGGTGTTCTTCTGCAAAGGAGCGCTGGAAACCGTTAAAAAATTGGGATGGGCACCGGATGTGATCCATTGCCATGGATGGATGAGCGCGCTGGTACCCGCTTACGTAAAAACGGCTTACAAGGACGACCCGACGTTTAAAGACGCCCGCGTTGTCTATTCTTTATACAAAGAAGAATTCAATAGCTCATTGGGCGAAAATTTCCCCGATATTGCCCTTACCGGAAACATGACGGCTGATGATATCGCACCCTACGGCGCAGGTGACTATACGGGGCTGTATCAGGGTGCATTGGCGTATTCCGATGTGGCGGTACTTACCGACAGTGGGCTGGACGAAGAAGTGTTAAATATTGTTAAAAAGAGCGATATCCAGATTTTTGAAATGGAAGACGACAAAGAATTCGAAAATTATTGCAACCTTTACGAACAGTTTTCAAGGGTAGACCTTGAAACAGCTGTAGAGGCTTAATTTTGTATAATTTCTTTGTGGATGAAACACACCTGGCTGCAATCCGACTGCGTGACATGGGTGTTCCATCAGACCATTAAATAATAATGATTCGGATGAAATATCTTAATAGAGACTTATTGACATTGTTAATAAGTCTTTTTGTTTTGGGAAGCTGTGAAAACCCCTCAAGTATCGGTTTGGATGTACAACCCGGTGATGAAATCGTTGGCGTGCTGACTGATACGCTTACTCTGCATGCCGTCACGCTTAAGGATGACAGTGCGCGGTCAAATTCATTCAATCAGACAACCTTTGGATTGCTGAACGACCCGGTTATTGGCAAAACCACGGCCGATTTGGCCCTCGCAATCGGCAAACCGGCTAGCGTACCCCGCATCCGCGAAGATGCCGAAATTGATTCCGTTATTCTCGTGCTGCCGTACGGGAACGAATATTTTGGTGATTCTACCGGCTCGTCGTTTACGTTACAGGTACGCCAGTTAGCGGAAGCATATGCCGATGGTAATTATTCCGATAAGGAATGGGCGGTAAGCGACGAAGTACTGACGACGAAGCTGGTGAAGCGGTTTGCCTATAAGGATACCGTGCGTGTTTATAAACACATCGACGAGAAAGATTCGTTAGTTAAGGCCGATCCTCAATTACGGATGGCACTGCCCGCAACGTTTTTCAGAAACCTATTCAGCGAATCAATAGATTCTGCATCCATATCCACCGAGAAAGGGTTTAACAACCACGTAAAAGGACTTTACCTCAGTGTAGATGAAGCATCAATGACCGGTACCGGGGGATTGATCACGTTCCGGGGTGCAACGGATGTAACCGGGATTGAGCTTGTATACCGGCAGCCGAACGGAAAGGACGGCGACGACGCGGCAATCGATACCTTCCGCACGTTTCTGCCAACGACCGTATCCGCATCAAACAGTTTTGCGGCACGGATCTCTTCTTCAATCAGACATGAGTACACGGCCGAGGTTGCTGCACAGCTGGCTGATCCGGCCGGCAATTTCGAGACGTTATACCTACAGGCACCGGCAGGACTCCGGGCTAAGCTGAGTCTACCGCATATTGACTCCCTCAAAGGGCTCGACATCGCGATCAATAAAGCTGAACTGGTTATTTATGTGGATCAAGGGTCGACGGGGGATGATTTCGGTTATTATGCGCCCCGGCTTACGCTATACCGCGAGGATATTGCCAACCAGCGGCAGCCGGTACCGGATGGCGACAGCCGGAGCGACGGCCAGCGGTTTTCGGGTGATGCGCGCAGCCTTTGGTATCGTTCCAACGGTTATTGGCAGGCTTTCGGCGGAGCCTACGATAAAGATCAGCAGCGTTATATCTTCCACATCACTTCGTTCGTACAGGATCTACTGCGCGACCGGATAAAGAATAATGAATTTTTCATTGCTCCGGTATCGGAGGGAGACCGGAATGTGCCGTATCAATCGGTGCTGAATACCGGCAGCCGGGCGGTCATCGGCGGTGGAAATCACCCGGAATATAAGATGAAACTGAATATCTATTACACGAAATCCAATTGAGCGGTATTGATCGCCAAAAAGAACAAAGGGGACATCCGATGGACAGTCCCTTTTTCTTTTTTATAATTCCTGGGCTGTTTGGCAGCATAATTGCGCATGAACCGAAAAGCTTAAATTGTCGATAAATTCAATATAAAACTATGTGTGGAATTGTAGGTTACATTGGCCAGCGTGAAGCATGGCAAATTATTGTAAAAGGACTCAAACGGTTGGAATACCGGGGTTATGACAGTGCAGGGGTTGCCCTGGTGGATCAACAACACATTAACCATTACAAGAAGACGGGCAAGGTAAGTGATCTGGAAGCTGCTGCAGCGGGTGCAAACCTGCAGGGCAGGACCGGTATTGGCCATACCCGTTGGGCTACACACGGTGAGCCGTCTGACCGGAATGCGCACCCGCATCTTTCCGAAGACGGCCGGTTGGCCATTGTACACAATGGGATTATTGAGAATTACGGCCCGCTGAAGGAAGAATTATCCAGCCGGGGGCATGTGTTTCAGAGTGACACGGATACAGAAGTGCTGATCCACCTGATTGCCGACATTCTGGCGGAAGAAAATACAGACCTGCTGGAGGCGGTACGGATCGCGCTGACGCAGGTCATCGGCGCTTACGCCATTCTGGTTACCGACCGGGAACACCCGGAGCAGCTGATTGCTGCGCGCAAGGGAAGTCCCATGGTCATCGGAGTGGGCAACGGCGAATATTTCATTGCTTCCGACGCGTCACCGATCATTGAGTATACGCGCAATGTAATTTACCTCAAAGACCGGGAAATTGCCTTTATCAACGGAGGGGAACTGCTGATCAAGACCATAGATAATGAAGTACAGACCCCATACATCCAGAAACTTGAAATGCAGCTGGAGATGCTGGAAAAGGCGGGATATGACCACTTCATGCTGAAGGAGATCCATGAGCAGCCCCGGTCCATCCGCGATTGTATGCGGGGACGGATATATCCCCAGGAAGGGAAGGTACAGCTGGGCGGTATTAAAGAATATGCAGATAAACTGCGCAATGCCGACCGCATTATCATTGTGGCCTGCGGAACTTCCTGGCACGCTGGCCTGGTTGGGGAATACCTCATTGAAGAGTTTGCCCGGATACCGGTAGGTGTTGAATATGCGTCTGAATTTCGCTACCGGAACCCGATTATCACCGAGCGGGATATCGTCATCGCGATTTCGCAATCCGGGGAAACGGCGGATACCATGGCGGCAATTGAATTGGCTAAAGAGCGGGGCGCCACCATATTGGGGATCTGCAACGTCGTGGGGTCTTCTATTCCGCGGCTGACCCACGGTGGTGTGTATACCCATGCCGGTCCGGAGATCGGTGTCGCATCCACAAAGGCATTTACGGCACAGGTTACCGTGCTTACACTAATCGCCATGTATGCGGCGCAGCTGCGTGGAGCACTCGCACAGAGTAAATTGGTGGAGCTGCTTACTTCGTTGGAAGACATTCCCACACTGGTTGAAAAAACATTGGCGTGTGACCAGGCAACCCAGTATATTGCCGCTGAAATCAAGGATGCCACCAATGCGATTTTCCTGGGACGCGGAGTCGGTTTCCCCGTGGCGCTGGAAGGGGCATTGAAACTGAAAGAGATTTCATATATCCATGCCGAAGGATATCCGGCCGCGGAGATGAAACACGGCCCCATTGCCCTGATCGACGAGGAAATGCCCGTGGTTGTTATCGCAACCCAGAATTCTTCTTACGAAAAAGTGATCAGCAACATACAGGAAGTGAAAGCCCGTAAAGGACGTGTGATAGCCATTGTAACTGAGGGCGATACCGCGGTAAGGGCTTTGGCGGACTATGTGATCGAGATCCCGGATGCAGATGAGGCATTTCTACCCTTGCTGGCTACCATTCCGCTGCAGTTGCTATCCTATCATACCGCACTGTTGCGGGGATGTAATGTAGACCAGCCCAGGAACCTCGCAAAGTCCGTGACGGTGGAGTAACCGTCGCGGCGTTAAGCGTTATCAGGCCGCTGACTTAACTGAAAATAAATGAAATGACCTGCACACGGTATAGCTTTGGCTTCACCACGTGCAGGTCTTTTTATTGAGAGTCTTCTTCCGCTATTATGGATAGCAGCTCCGCGCTTCCGGTCTTACGTGCATTTTTTTTAGGTAGCCGGTCTGGTGCTAATTAAAATAACCCAAGGAATTTCCTGTTGCCCTGGCCGGCTGAACGGTTGGCGGGAAAAGTGGGTTTACTTCTGGTGTTTATTTCCGGAGAGCCAACCAGGGTCATGGCACAGCGAAAGCCCGTCATGGCATTCGACTGATCCTGCTGCATAAAGCGACGGGTTGCCGGGTTAAGCCAATAGGCGCGGTCGTTCCACGAGCCGCCCTTATAAACCCGTGCCTTGTCGTTGATCAGCGTGGTCACACCATACAGTTCCGAGTTGGTTTCATCGGCAAAGCCGCGGACATCGTAGTCGAAGCTATTCTGTGTCGAATCGCCTGATGCGGCCTGCAGTTCTTCCCAGGTTTGTTTACGTGGCGCCTTTGCGGGTACCTTTATCGGGCGGCCATATCTATCTTTTGCAATAATGCCTTTTTCTGCATCTTCGTACGCTTTGTCCATGTACACGTTGCCCCGGAATGGGTTAAAATCCTGGAAATCCTCAAAAGACAATTGGCGGTAAACATCCGCCACCCATTCGTTGACATTACCTGCCATATTATACAGGCCATAATCGTTAGGTAAGTAGCTGGTTACCGATACGGTGATGTCGCCACCGTCGTTGAGGTAACCTGCAACACCCATATTATCGCCTCCCGTAGGTTTGAAATTGGCCATGATGAGCCCCTGGGTACGACGTTTAGCGGAGCGTACTCCCAATCCGTTCCACGGATAAACCTTTCCGCTTTCGATATTTCCATATTCGGTATTTCCTACCAGGCCGAGCGCCGCGTATTCCCATTCGGCTTCCGTAGGCAGGCGGTAAGGCTGTTTCAATATCCCGTCTTCCATACGTACGGGCCTGCGCGCGCCATCTTCAGCTCCCGGCCGGTTGTCCTGGGGCATCCGCTCGCCATCGATCCCCTCGCCGCGGTATTGGCCGTTAAGGTAAATGTCGGTGTTGAACGGCTCGCCGGGACGCGACTGGGACTCGGATAAGGTACGATAGTCAACTAACGCTCCCCGCTCGCGCAGGATGTGTTCGTTGACCCGGTCGGTCCGCCAGGCACTGTATGCGTTTGCCTGCTCCCAGGTAACGCCTACTACGGGATAATCCTGATAGGCAGGGTGCCGCAGATAGAGGTCGACGTACGGTTCATTGTAAGAAAGCGGATGGCGCCATACCAGCGTGTCCGGAAGGGCATTGTAATAAAGTTCGTTGTCGTCCGGGAAATTCTGGTTAAGCCAATGCAGGTATTCCAGCCAGTCGGCATTGGAAACCTCTGTTTCATCCATGTAAAAGGACGCCACCGTGACCCGACGTTTCAGGTTGTCGTGCGCGTAGGTAATGTCTTCATTCAGGCTACCTCCCATGACAAAAGTGCCCCCTTCAATCACGATTAAGCCGGGTCCGGGACCTTCTTTTACTTTTCTGTTAATCTGCAGCCCTCCGTTATACGGATCGTTATAAGGAACGCCGGTTTTTGATGATACCCCGTTCCGGTTACAGGAAACAAGCACCAGGCCACTCAGGAACAGTAGAAAAAAAGGAAAATGAAATGTCGTTATCTTCATCGTAATGGTTAGTAACTGTTACGGTATCTAACTTCCAAAATTAAAAAAATATTAGACATAATCGCAAACCTATCGGCAAAGTTTAAGCGAATGAGCGGGACCGCTTCCTGCGGGCTTGATTTGAGATTGTATAATCATTTGGCTAAGTTTGGCGCATTAAGCGATTTGCATCATGACAAAAATTAAAGTAGGATTCGGTTTTGACGTGCATCAGCTCCGGGAAGGACAGCCTTTTATGCTGGGCGGTGTCCAGGTTCCCCACCATGCCGGCGCGTTCGGGCATTCCGATGCGGATGTTTTGGTGCATGCGATCTGCGATGCTATCCTCGGGGCTGCCAACCTGGAAGATATCGGTTATCATTTCCCCAACACTGACGACCGCTGGAAGGGGATAAGCAGCCTTGTATTGTTATCGGAATGTGTGAAATTGCTGGCAGGAGCTGGATGGAGCCTCGGTAATATCGATGCCATGCTATGTCTGGAAGCACCAAAAATAAAGCCGCATATTCCGGCGATGAAACATCAAATTGCTGCGGCGGCCGGCATTTCGGAGGAAGATGTCTCCATTAAGGCGACAACCAATGAAACGATGGGGTTTATCGGTCGGCAAGAAGGGGTAGTGGCGTATGCTGTATGCCTGATCGAAAAAAATTAACCCTCCGCAGTCCCAAACCAAATTGCAGCGGCGTTGCCGGATGTTATCGGAAGTTTCTTCGGGAAAGATCGATATCTGCTGATATGGCTACACCCGATGAATAGAGTTTGAAGTTGCCATTGCCGATTCCCGTGAGCGGAACCTTAACGAAGGGTTGTACGGTAATGCCCATGGCAGCACCGAGTTGCCGGCGGTAACCGATGGATACATTGCCCACGCCCATGATATGGCGATTTTGGTTACGCAGGGTATATTCCTTCGCCCCGCCATATGTATGTGGCGGATAAGTGTAGTCGTATGTTTCACGTAACATGAAGTAACTGGAGAGGCCGGCCGAGGCGAACCATGAGGAACGGCGGTGATGCGCGAAAGTGAAATTGAGGTTAAGGGGAATGTCCAGCACGGCGCAATCTGCCGCTACCAGGTTGGGGGTGAGCTGTGAATTCGGCCATGGGACGGTAGGCCGGTAATCGCCGAAGTCTGCCCGGTATAATTTCCGTCCGTAAAATACACCGCCGGTTACGCTAAGCTTGGTCGTTAGCCGGTAGGTGGCTGCCAAACCGACCTGACCACCCAATCTTCCGGTGAGGGGCCGTGTTCCCGACAGGTCGGGCGCGGCGGCGATACTTAATGTCCATCCCCTACGGAGCGGAGTCTCCTGCTGCTCAGGTTTCTGATTACCAGTTGTTTCATCCCTACCGGTTTTTGAAGTTGCTGTGGGCATGTGCGACGTATTGCGGGATAGGATGATGCCACTAGCCAGCGGAGTCGGCTGAACACTGGGCACCAATCCCTGTACAGGCACTAGGTTGTCGCCGGATCTCTTTAACGGATTTACAAGGGGACCGGTCTTAATAGTTGAGCGTAGTGAAGCTTCCCCCGTGGGGGGTAACAAAGCCTTTGTTACCGCAGGTGCCCGGCGGGTATTATCAGCAACGGAGTCGCCGGGTTGCGCAGCCAGGATCGGCTCAGTTGGAACCAGGTGTCCGCTGTCGACCGTATGGTGTCCATTGAATAAAAGGATGGCGGCGATAATTGCGGCAGCCGCCACCCCGCCTCCGATCCAAAGCAAACGCGGAAGGGACCTGTGCGCATGTAACTTCGTAGACAGTGCCGTCCATTGACCTTCGTCAAAGGGTATATCAACCTGAGTCAATCCGTCCGAAAAAAACTGGTCTATAGGATGTCTTTCTTCCATTATATATTCTTTTTGCTATCCCTGGCGACTTTGGACAGGTGTTCCGTTATGCTTTCTTTCGTTGTTTCGTTGAGCAGTTCCTGGAGCCTCCTGCGGGCTTTGTGCAAATTTGATTTGGATGTATTCACGGTAATGCCCAGCAATTCTGCAATTTCGTTATGATTATATCCGTCGATTGCATACAGGTTAAACACCGTTTGGTATGCCGGACTAAGTGACCTCACCATTGCTAGCAGGTCGTTATAAGCCAGTTTTCCATATATGCCTGCGTCATCACCGATGTGCTCGTAATCATTCACGTCTTCCTGCTGCGCGAATTTTAGGCTGGCACGGTAGTAATCAATCGCTGTGTTGGTGATAATTTTTCCCATCCACGATTTAAACGGCTTTGATGTATCGTAATCCTTAAGGTGGTTGAAAACCTTTAAGAAACTTTCGTTCAGGATATCGGAAGCTTCGTCCGACTGCCGGGCATAACGCCGGCATATTCCCATAGCATAGCTGTAGAAATGCTTGAACAAGGCATATTGACTGTCTTTATTGTATTTCAGGCAACCGGCAATATGCTTCCGTACAGTTTCGTCCTGATTGATCGTCGGCAAGCTAAATGATCTTTTTAGCAATAATACGTTAGATCCGGGCAAATGGTTGCCTGAGAATAATTATTTTTTTTCTGCGTGCAATCGGAGGCAACCTGCGCGAGGTTTGCTCCGTATTGTCGGTATAAACGCTTCGGAATAAGGGCTTCATGGTGAAGCTGTGGGACAATGGTTGTTATGGCGATAGGGCTTAATCCAGCGGATACAATTAAAGATGAACAAATGAAATGCTATCTCATTCAATCCGTATGGCTGGCGGCCACAGTGGCCTGCCTGCCGGTCCTGTCATGTAAGGACGACGATCAGCCCCAACCGGAATCCAAGGAAATGGGAATCCTGATACAGACAGACGCCACGTTCGGGGCGGTGCTGACGGATAGTGCCGGCATGGCGTTGTATTTTTTCTCGCGCGATGCGGATGGAAATACGGCCTGCGAAGGAAACTGCCGCTCGATGTGGCCGGCGTATTATAGTAGCCACGCCGCCGAAAGCGAGGGGATCGATCCTGAAGATATCGGCACCATTACGTTAGCGGATGGGGCATTGCAGACGACCTACAAAGGGTGGCCATTGTACTTTTATGCCAATGACGATGCACCGGGTGAAATTGAAGGCGATGGGGTAGGTGGTAATTGGTTTGTTGCAAAGCCCGATTACACGGTGATGCTGGTCCAGCATCAATTGATTGGTGGTGACGGAGCCCTGTATACGAGCGACCTGACTCCGGGGGAAGGCCAGACGCGACACTTCGTCGATAGTTATGGGCGAACCCTTTATGGGTTTGTGCAGGATCGTTATAACACCAACAATTTCACAAAACCTGATTTCAGCAACAATAGCGTATGGCCGATTTATGAATCTGCAATCGGATCCTTGCCTTCCGTGGCCAATCCGGCGGATTTCGCGGAAATCACTGTACATGGACGGACACAGCTGACTTATAAGGGATGGCCGCTTTATTATTTTGGACAGGATGCTGCCCGGGGAGAAACTAAGGGCGTGGATTTTCCCCAAGCGGGTATTTGGCCGGTATTGAATCCCGATTCGCCGGAAGCCTTGGCCCCTTAGTATTGCGATAGCGGGCACATCAGGGATTACCGTAGCATTTAATTAATAAGGACACAAACAATTATACCTATGAAACAGCAGTTATGGAAGACATCATGGCTATGGCTGATGATGCTTGGTCTTTTGGGATGCAGTAAGGACAGTGACGGTCCCGCACCCGACCCCCCCGGGGGCGATGGTGTGACAGCGGAAAACGTGACATATGGCAACTTTGTGGGTTCACTACTGCAATCGAAATGCAGCAGCTGTCATACTGGAAATGGGGAAGGCACATCGCTATGGACATTTTCCGGCTACAATTCCGTATCAGCTAATCTGGCACGTATTAATGATGTGGTAGTGGTGCGGCGAATTATGCCCAAAAATGGCAGTCTCACAACTCGCGAACTGGACTTGCTGAAGGCGTGGATTGAAAAGGGAGCACCGCAATGATCCGGTGGCTCATTGTTTTTTTTGTCATCGTGCTATGTGTTGAAGCGGAAGCACAGGCGCTGTTGATTGATCGGGAAAGCCGTGTATCGTTTTTCTCGGAAGCGCCGTTGGAGAATATCTCAGCGGTAACAAAACAAGCCGCTTCGGCACTTGATACGGTAACTTATGAAATCGCATTCCGCGTGCCGATCAGCTCATTTGAATTTCGGAAGCAGCTCATGCGGGAACACTTTAATGAAACCTATTTAGCCAGTGATAAATTTCCGTACGCCAGGTTTGGCGGAAAAATAAGCGGGCATATCGATTGGAACAGCGACGGAACCTATCCGGTAACGGTATCGGGAAATCTCGAAATACATGGGGTCAGAAAATTTTACACCACAGAGGCCGTCGTGACGGTAAAAGGTGCTTTGATAACCGCAGTTGCCCAATTTAAGGTAAAAGTAGCCGATCACGGCATCGAGATTCCCCGGTTAGTCATTAAGAACATCGCAGAAGTGGTAGATGTGGATGTTTCCGCAACCTATCGCATACAGTAATCTATTTTTTATGTATACATCACGAATCATTGCGCGCGGTATTTTTTTGCTAATGATCGCTTTATCGGTGGCCATGCCCCTGACGGCGCAGATCGATCTGGACAACACCCTCGGTAACGACACCAATCGAATGCATGAGCAGGTGGACGCCACGTTCAAGACAACACGGATCATTAACAGTCAGTCTGTCGAGACCATCCACCGGCATGAGCTCGATTTTAAAGTGGATCACCGTTTTGGCGATATTGCCGGGGCCAACGGCGGAGCAACGAATTTTTTTGGCCTCGACAACTCCACCGATATAAAAATCGGATTCGAATACGGCATAACGGATAACCTGAATGTTGGAATCGCGCGTGCAAAAGGTGCTACCCGGGTATCACAGCTTTATGAGGCAAATGTGAAATACCGCCTGCTGCGACAGACCGTTGACGGACGCATGCCCGTTTCCATGACTGTGTACACCAGTCTGACCATACCCGGTGTAAAGGCTGACCAGAACCTTGGCGAAGCCACTTCGTATAACGAGTTTTCAGATCGACTTAATACGGTAGTTCAGTTGATTATCGCCCGGAAATTCGGTTCCCGCCTTTCACTGGCGTTGCATCCCACATACATCCGGAGAAATACCACTGCTGTTTACGACGGAGAAAATAATCTGCTTGCCCTGGGAATAGGGGGAAGGCTGAAGGTAAGCAGGCGTATGGCGTTGGTGATGGACTATTTCCTGCCTTTCCGGTCGGCGGCGAGCAAAGAAAGGTATGCGGATGCCATCACCACGTTATACAATCCTTTGGGTATCGGATTAGAAATTGAAACCGGGGGACATGTATTCAATTTGAATTTTACCAATGCCACGGCAATACAGGAAATGCAATACATTCCCGAGACGACCACATCGTGGCGTAAGGGACAATTCCGATGGGGGTTTACGATTTCGAGACGGTTCTCCCTAGGCCCGGCACAGCGCGGTGGGTAAGCCTATCCTAATTGTTTTTCCGCGTTACCGCGCGGATTACGGTATATATGCTGATGCACACCCCGACCAGTGCGAAGATGGCGGTCCACACATTATTTTCGCTGTCCTTTGCGCTGTCAATACGGTACCCGATATAGGTGAATAATCCAATGATGGCCAACATCTGGAAGCCTACACCGCTAAAATAAGCGTATTTGCGCA
>NZ_JBEBRB010000057.1:0-16897 GCF_040395035.1 Parapedobacter lycopersici
AATTTAGGAAACGTTCCTCCGCCAATTCCTTATTACATGCCGCTCCGGCCAGGTTTCCGGTAGAAACGGCGAAGGCGACGGAACGGAACATGGACGAATTGTCCCCCGCAGCAAAAACACCATCCACGGATGTTTTCTGCAGGCCATCGACGGTAAGTAGTCCCCGTTCATTTAGCGCGCAGCCAAGCCGTCCGGGGATATCGGAATGCTGCTCTTGCGGTAATCCGGCATAGAGCACGGTGAACGGCAGGACAGAACCATCCTTGAAAACAACCTGGCGGATCTGACCCTTGCTGTGGTCGATGTGGCCGACTTCCTTTGCTACTACCTGAATGTGTTGCTTTGCCAGGTGTGCCTCCTGATCCGGTGTAAATGACGGTTTACCATTGGTGAGAACGGTTAAATCACGGGTAAGGTTGGAAACCAGCGATGCATAATGATGAGCGGCATCGCCATTCGCCAAGATTCCTGTTTGCTGTCCGTGGTATTCATAGCCATGGCAGTAGGGGCAATGGATAGCCGAGATACCCCAGCATCCGGCGAAACCTGGAATGTTAGGCATGATGTCCCTGAGACCCGTCGCGAAGATCAGTTTTTTAGCCATGAATGTCCGGCCCGATTGGGTGTCTATTTCGAATCCGGCCCGACTTTTACGGCCGTTAACCGCCGTATCATCATGAAAACGGACGGTATCGTATTGCAGCACCTGACTTTTGCCTAAATCAGCGATTTCCCGGGGGGCAACGCCGTCCTGCGTCAGGAAATTATGCGAATGCGGTGTTTGCCGATTACAGGGTAAACCGCCATCAATGATGAGTACCTGCCGTAAAGACCGGCCCAGCGCCATGGCTGCGGATAAACCGGCATAGCTGCCGCCGATGATAATCACGTCGAATGTCTGCTGTTCTTTCATGGATTCCGGAATAAAGTAACTCGTCAAGCAAAGATGCGAATCGATTTCTTTTAATGCAATAATGTTGCTTTTTATGACACTTGTTTTACGGTTTGCATGCGTTGATTCGGGATGTCCGGCCGCACTGGATTAGGTATACTGGCAAAAAAAATTATCTTTGTGTATGGCGTTTAAAAAGGGGATGTCTGTATTTTGGTCGCTGTATATGTTCTTTTTTGCCGTGCCGTTTCCGATGTTCCTGTATTACAGTATTAATTATTCGGGCGGTGGCCAGCGGCATGTGGGTTCATTGTCCAGCCCCTATCTGGCACTCGCGTACCTGGCGTTGGCTGTCGTTTGCTGGTGCTGGCTGTTTTTCCGTTATTTCAGGCAGTGGATCGTCTCGCCGATCCTGGAAGAGCGCCAACTGGCCGTATTATTAAAAACCGGTATCATGCGGGAAGCAACGGTCGTTACATCAGCAGCCAAGGGAAAGCCGGTCGACGGATACCCGCAACTGGCGGTTACGCTCCGGTTCGACAACCTGTCGGGCACCCCGATTCAGGAGACACTTCCCGTTGTTGATATGCGTCCCGAATTGCACCGTTTTGATACTGGTAAAACGATTCGCGTCCGCATTAATCCAGACCTGGCGAAAACCCCGGTCATCGTTATGGACGGTTCCGAATTCCAGCCCGACCGCCGTCGGCAGCTGCTGATTGGATTGGGATGGTTCCTGTTGCTGGCTGTGGTAGCGGCTTATTTTACGTTTAGTTACCGTTATGAAAACCAGGGGACGGGCTGGCGCTTTCTCACCTTTTTCCATCCGTTGCTGGTGTGTCCGATTACCCTGCTGGCGCTGCGTTGGCTGGTCAACGGCGGTCTTGGAAAATTATTGCTCAGCAATACGGATGCCATACGGCTGAAATATGCAGGCCATCGCGCGGAGGCCCGGTTGTTGGACGCCCGGCAAACGGGCACCTACATCAATGAACAGCCGCAGGTACGTTTTGAACTGGAATATGAAGATGCACGGGGCATTGTGCACCGGACCAGCTTTAAGAAAATCGTCGACCTGCTCGAAATGGATATTACCCGGGCGAAAACCATCCCCATTTTTTATTTGGCGGACCAGCCGCAGACCGTGGCGTTTGCTACAGACCTTGAAGATACTACGTAAGATGAAGAACACTCGTTTTTGGATGCATGCACGTTATGTCGGGATATGCAGTGCTGTCCTGTTGATGGGCGCATGCCGGCAGGTATCGCAGAGCATAACCGACACTTTTAATACGCGGCCTGACGAACACCTGTTTTCGGAAGCCGACGAGCGCATTAGCGGATTCGTGGCGGATGAAGCCGCGTTGGCGCGGGCCGAACAGCAGTTGCGGGAATTGCCGCAATACCGTTCCAGGTCCATTTACCTGTATGCCGATATCCATTTTTATGATGACGGCCGCATCATGGCCAAACTGCAGCATCCGGAAAACCCGGAATTTATCGATGCCTATACCTACAGCGGGGGTAAATGGAGTGATCCCACTCCCGTCCAGCTTTCCGTGCGCGAGCAGCTGCAGGAGAAACTGGTGGCGCTCGATAGCGTTCCCTTCCGCACCGTGGCCACGGTGATCCGGAATTACAACGAAAAAGCGGCCCTGATAGCGGGAGCGGATCAGGCGGACCATGTTTACCTGATTATCCGCTATGGCATTACCCAGTGGTATCCCAACCAGATTGACGGGTCGCGGGAATTGTGGTATATCTATTTTCACCGCGATGGTTCGGTGGCTTCTTTCGAACGTAGCTGAGCAATTGCATGATCAGAAACGTATTTACGCTTTTATGCCGGTACAGCTGCCTGGTGGTCGGGTGCAGCCTGGCCCTCTCCGCGCTGGCCCAGGAGCGCCACGGGTGGCCGGGCACATGGACAGTGCAATACCAGCCATGGCCCCATATTCCACCCATTGAAATGCAGCTGCAGATCGCAGACCCGGTTGAAAACATGCTTTATCCTGCGCGGCTATCCCTGGTACATGGTCATTTCAAGGGGGAATATGAATTGCTGCTGGTGAAGAAAAATGACCACCAGCTGGGAATCGGACGGAATAAAATACCGGTTGACGAGCAGCCTTTCGGACTGGGGCCTTGGATGATGTACCTGAACGGGGTATTGGAACGTAGACCGGAAAACGCCGGAAACCAACTGATATTGAAGCGACTTTGGATCGACCGTTTCGGCATATTCATGAGTGGTGTATACGATAATGAGTTTTACACCAACACGAAGGTATATATCCGGGATTTCCTGTATCAGCAGCCGATCACCCTGAACCGCGTAAACAGCATCCCTTGGGAACATCCCCATACCGAGCGGATTGTGCACACCGACTCGCTCTATTACGGGGTGTACGATCCTATCCGGACCGATGCGCCCCTGTTGTCCTTTGCCGTACAGGATGAAGAACGGTACGACCGGGATACGGTAACCGTGGTACATAACGGCCGGATGGTGGCTGACCACCTGCCGGTTGAGCAGGCGATGGCACTCGATGGACTCAGATTGGACAGCGGGGAAAACTACATCGCCTTTTTTGCCGATAACTATGGCGATCTGCCACCCAATACGGCAAATTTCATTGTTGGTACCGAAGACAGCCGCGCACAACTTTATGGATTTGATTTCAGCGACCGGTCCAATGCCTACGCTACGGTGATGGTCGCGCGCTTTCAGTACCTGCCGGCAGGGGCGGAAAAGGATAGGTCCGGCGAAGTGGAAGCACCTGGGCCAGTTGCGGATAATGCCGCTGAAAGACCGCGGTATTCCGGAAGGACGGCCGGGCGGCGCGACCTGCGCATTGGCCGGTGGTCGGTACAGTCCGACAAGGTACAGCTGGAAATCTGGGACGAGCAGCTGGAAGACGGCGACATCATTTCCGTGCAGGTGAACGGCATCCCCGTTGCCGATCGGATAACCGTTACCAAGGGGGGAAACCGCTTTGGGATTGCGCTGAAGCCCGGAAACAACCGGATATTATTCCGGGCTGAAAATCTCGGCCGGATACCGCCGAATACCGCCGCACTGCGGATTGTCGCCGGCGGGGAAGAACGCACGTTTCAGCTGAGCACGGACTTCGAGCGGAATAATGTGCTGGATATCGTGGTGGAAAACTAAAATCCGTATATTGTGTTGTCGGTTGGCTTGCCGTTACGCGGTTTCCGGCCGGTTAAATTGATAGGTTACCCTATGAAATCATACGATGAACTCAGCATACCAGAAGCAACCGAACTGCAACGCGGACTCCGTGACCAGCTGGATATCGGCGAGCGTCCGCTTCAGCTGGACCTGATCGGGGGAGCCGATATTTCACTGAATCTATACAGCACCACGGTATATGCCGGTATCATCCTGCTTTCCTTTCCGGAATTGAGACCCGTCAGCTGGTCGCTGGTTAAGGCAGAAACCCGGTTCCCTTACGTGCCCGGTTACCTGGCCTTCCGGGAAGTGCCCGCGCTTATACAGGCCTGGGAACGGTTGCCGGTTAAGCCCGGCGTACTGGTGGTCGATGGCCACGGTATCGCCCATCCGCGCCGGATGGGCATTGCCACCCATTTCGGTATTGAAACCGGACAGCCAACCATTGGCTGTGCAAAAAAGCTGCTGACCGGCAGGTTTGATCCGCCGGCACCGGAAACCGGCAGCCACCGTCCAATTCTTAGCCGGGACGAGCAGATTGGCCATGCCTTCCGCAGCAAAAGGAACGTAGCCCCCGTTTTTATATCGCCGGGTCACCTCATGGGTATGAATAATAGCCTGCAGGTCATCCGCCAGTGCCTGGGCAGGTACCGGATTCCCGAACCCACACGGCTGGCCCATGAGCTGGTAAACCGGTTCAGGCGGGGGGAGCTGGAAGAAGGGTATGCCTCCGCATCCGGCTGAGCCAACGGAAAAGGGGCATTAGTGGCTAACAGACGTTTGCCTATAATGGGCGTTGTATATCAGTGGAATTTAGCTAAGTTTGCGAAAAAGGCATAAATTATGGTTCTGGAAAACGACTACCTGCGTGCGGCAGTGACAGCCAAAGGTGCCGAACTGAACAGCCTGCGCCGACGGAGTGATCAAACGGAGTACCTTTGGAATGCTGATCCGGCGTACTGGGCCAAAACCAGTCCGGTCCTGTTTCCGATCGTCGGTGCACTGAAAGATGATACATACCTGTACCAAGACCAACCGTACCGGTTACCGCGTCACGGATTTGCGCGTGACCTCGTTTTTCACGAAGAGCAGGTTTCGGCAACGGCGGGTGAGTTTACCCTGACTGATACGGAAGAGACCAGAAACGTATACCCATTTGCTTTCCAGCTGAAACTCCGCTATGCGCTTGCCGGGACAAAACTTACCTGCACATACGAGGTGTCAAATCCGGATCAGCAGCATCCGCTGCTGTTTTCCATCGGGGGGCACCCGGCGTTCGCGACGCCCACAACCGGTGATGCCGGCTACGGCGACTATTACCTGGAATTTCCGGATGACGAGGTGTTGTATTGCCACCGCGTAGTGGGGAATCTGGTGGGTGATTCCATCAGTGTTATTCCCTTGGAAGATCACCGCCTACCGCTTTCACATGCACTCTTTTATGCCGATGCGCTTGTCCTGAAAACCCTGAACAGTCAGCAGATTTCGCTCCGCAATAAATTGAATGCCAGTGGTCTCCGGTTTAGCCGTGAACACTTCCCTTATTTCGGTATATGGGCGGCCCGGGACGCTGATTTCGTTTGTCTTGAACCTTGGTACGGCATCGCCGACGGCGTGGCGCACAACCAGCGGCTTGAAGAGAAAGAAGGCATCCAGCGCCTTGCAGCCGGAGAGACATGGACGGCAACCTGGGCGGTGGAATGCTTTTAAGCAGCCCCGGGCCGATAATAACAGCAGTTAACAACAGGAAATATGGAAAACAACTGGCAGACTACCCATACCGATACGGTTTACGAAAACCCCTGGATCAGGGTAGAACACCACGACGTCATTACACCTGCCGGCCATCCGGGCATTTACGGGGTGGTGGGATTCAAGAATAAAGCGATTGGCATTGTTCCCCTCGACGAAAACGGATTTATTTACCTCGTGGGTCAATACCGCTATACACTCGGGGAGTACTCGTGGGAAATTCCGGAAGGGGGAGGGCCGATCGGCGAAGATGCCCTGGCTGCGGCGCAGCGGGAGCTTCAGGAAGAAACTGGCCTGGAAGCCGGAAAGTGGCAGCAAATCGGGCGGATCCATACGTCCAATTCGGTCACCAATGAAGAGGGGTTTATTTATTTGGCGCAGGAACTCATACAGGGACCGTCCAGTCCGGAGGAAACGGAAGAATTGCAGGTCCGTAAAATTCCGCTGGCCGAGGCGGTAGAACTGGTAATGCGCTCTGAAATTACAGATTCCATCTCCATGTGCGCCATCCTGATGGTCGCTCGGATGGTGGGTATATAACCGTTATGGCAGTTAAAAACAAACGCATACTCATTACAGGGGCTACGTCGGGCATCGGCAGGGAAGCGGCTATTGCGCTGGCAAAGCAGGGTGCGCACGTGATCATACACGGGCGAGATGCAGCGAAAGCAGCTGCTGTAAAGCAGGAAATAGGCGCTATTGTCCCCGATGCCGTGGTGGACGTGCTCCTGGCAGACTTACTGAAAAAGTCCGAGGTGCTGGCCCTGGCCGAGGCATTTAACAGTCGCTTCGACAGCCTCGACGTGTTGATCAATAATGCCGGGGGCGTGATGAATACCCGGCGGGAAGAAACCGAAGACGGCTGGGAGAAAACGATTGCATTAAATGTACTGGCGCCTTTTATGCTGTCTGCCCTGCTGTATCCCAAACTGCAGCGCCAACCGGACGCGCGGATTATCAATACAGCATCCATGGCGCATTATACCGCAAAACCCGATTTGAATGACCTGATGTACAAGCAACGGTACCGTGCGCTCCGTGCGTATGGCGACGCCAAGCTTTTCGTGATTTTAATGGGCCGCGAATTTGCCAGCCGGCAACGGAATAACCCGCAGAGCAACCAGGTCATCATGAATGCCTTTCACCCCGGCGTGGTGGCGACCAATTTCGCGGGGCAGAGCGATTCACTCTACCATCTGTTTTTCCGCATTTTCCGTCCGTTGCTGACCTCGCCAAAAAAGGGAGCGGATACCATGGTATACCTGGCAACGGACGAAAAAAAGGCAAACAGCTTCAATGGTGCCTATTTTGTAAAACGCAAACGGGCGAAAATCTACATACCGAAACGCGATGCCGAGCTGGCCGGTGCACTTTGGGCCGCCTGGGAGACCTATACCGGCATTCCGTTTTTATGATTTCACCTCAACGGTAAGCCGTTTGGCCGTCCGGGCGTGTTTTTCAAAACAGGCTAACATATAATCCCAGCCCTGTTCGGCATCCATGGCTGCACGGTATGTTTCATACCCTTCTCCGTGGTTTTCAAATTTGTCGTGTTCCAGCTCAATGCGGGAACGACTGTCGCCGGCCGGGACGAACCGGATGCGTACCTCACTGGCCTTGTCCGGATCCGGTTCCGGTGCACGGGATGCCGTGATCTGCCATTTAAATGCGATGTAACTGCCGTATTTTACCTCCGTGACAGTGCCCCAGTCGCAGCGGAAATCCAGCGGGCCAATTTCGGTGCAGTGCCCGCCCGGGATGGGGTTGATGCCGATTTCGATCAATTTATCTTTTGACCAGGTATATGTTTTGGGCCACCATAACGTTAACTCCCTTACAAACGCGTTAAACGCTTCCTGATGGGGTAGACCAACTTCGACCGATTTGCTGAGTTTTTGCATAATTAGCTGCTTTGATTCTGTATAGGTTCTGCTATGAAGTTTTGCGTAAATATACAACGTTTTTGTGATGCGGTTTGTTTTTTCGACTAAAAGACATGACGCCGTTCCCGGGTCCGGTACAGGCTGGTTCGTACCCGCTTCGGGACACCGTCGGAGTGAGTCCACGGTAAGTCCACCATGAGTCCACGTTGAGTCCACCTTTTGCCGAAGTTTTGCCGGACTCACGGTGTATCCACACCGGACTTACCGTGGACTCACCCCGAAGCCTTTCCGTATGTGGCACGAAGCTATCCAATACAGCACACAGCCGGTTTTTGCAGCGCAGACGACCTAGTCTTCCATTGGCGCTGGCTCCTCCACGGCCGTTTTTTTGCGGATGTCCAATTTCATTAGCTCCGGTACCATAAACGACACGATGCCGATAACGCCGACCAGGCTACCCAGGATCATGAACGTCTGGCTGATGCCGATATAATCGGCAATAAAACCGGTACTCAGGAGGCCGATAATCGACGGCAGCAGGGCGATGCTGAAAAACATGGAAAATACCCGTCCAAGCATTGCAGGATTTACCTGCTCCTGAATAATGGTGGTGAATGTGGCATGATAAATAGATGCCGAAAGACCTCCCAGGGTTGTCAGCACCACGAACAGCACAAAACCACTTGCCGGCAGGATACCGGAAGCCGCCAGCGAAACGCCCAACATGATGTGCATGCAGTTAATGATGATCACTTTATTAATCGTCGGTTTGAATATACCCAATAATCCGCCGCCAGCCAGCATGCCGATACCCCAGACGACCTCGATCAGGCTCATTTCAAATTTGCCGCCGCCGAAGTGCTGCAGGGTGAGCAGCGGGAACAGCACGGCTACCGGCATAATGCAGAAGGTTGCCAAAATGGAGAACAGGAACATATAGGCAAGTCCTTTGTTTGCTGTTACGGCATTGACGCCGATGGCGATGTCCCGCAGCACCTGCCTGACACCGCCCGGGGCCTGGGCTTCATTTTCCGGATTGGGAATCTTGACTAACAGTAATGAGCTAATGGCAACGACTGCCCCCGCGACGTCCAGCAGCAATACCTGCTGAATGTCCATCAGGCCAATGGCCAGTGCGCCCAGCGCCGGACCGGCGATGCTTGATACCGACTGGATGGCCTGGTTAATGCCTGCAATCCGGAGCAGCTCCGTTTCCGGCGCCAGCAGCGGAACCGAAGCCTGCATGGCCGGCATATGGAAGGCCGAACCCACGGAACGCAGTCCCAGCAGCAGGTAAATGAAAATGAGCTCAAAGTGCCCGAAATAAAAAAGCAGCGACATGGCCAGTGTGCAGACCGCAATAAAGCCGTCGGCGGCGATCATCACGGTTTTGCGGTCCCAGCGGTCGATATAAACCCCTGCAAAAGGGCCGATTAATGCCTGTGGCAAAAAGGTGGCAATGGCAGCAAAGGCCAATACTTCCGCAGAACCGGTTTCGAGGCTTAGCCAGATAATAATGGCGAAGTTAACCGCCGAACTGCTGAGGAGCGACATGAACTGGCCAGTCCAGATAATCGCAAATGTTCTTTTCCACGCTTGTTTCATGGTGTTGATGGTATAATGCACACTCCGGGTGTTGCCATCCACGGAAAGATACAGGTTAAAAGCTTAAACGTAATGAATGAGTGAATCGCTTCAGGGGATACCTGAAATAATGAGCGTATGGAGGAAGGTATTCCCCGGACTCAGCCCCTGTCCCGGTGAGACAGGATGTAGTTTATGTGGGTGATCTTCATGAGTGCAATGATTAGTCGCACGGCAAATATATGATTTTATATCCAATATTGTGAAATGGCGGTCATAAATTAGACTGTACCACCCATTTACAATCGCTCCGTTCCTGTCCAGCATCGTTTTTTTCTATTTTTGCCCCCGGATTAATATGAATGAGGTAATATGAAGAAGAAGTATTTGGCAATGGCCGTGCTGGCCACCATGAGCACCGCAGCCCTGGCGCAGCAACACCAGGCCATCAATCCCGGTTTTATGGATACATCGGTAAGGCCACAGGATGATTTTTACAACTACGTGAACGGAAGCTGGATGAAAACCGCTGAAATTCCATCCGATAAGGCGCGGTGGGGAAGTTTTGATGAATTAATTGAAAACACGGACGAAGCGACGCTCGCTGTCTTAAAAGCCGCGTTGGAACATACCTATGAGTCGGGATCAGAAGGGCAGCAGATTGCAGATCTTTACCGGAGTTACATTGATCTTGATGCCCGTGACCGTGCCGGCATCGAGCCCCTTAAACCGTTACTGAAAAAAGTGGATGCGATCCGGGATTTTGACGGCTTATACCGTTACTTGGTGGAAATGGCGCCGATAGGCGGTAATCCATTGTTTGGCGCCTATGTGGATCCGGACATGAAGAACAGTAACATCAATGCGTTGTACCTAAGTGCAGCGGATCTGGGACTTGGACGCGCTTATTATCAGCAGGAGGATGCCGCCAACACCCGGACCCTGGAAGATTACAGCAACTACATCAATCGCCTGTTCCCCTTCACGGGCCAGCGTACGCGTGACCTGAAGGGCCCTAAACTGGTTGCCTTTGAAAAGGAACTTGCCAGCCACATGCTTACCGTAGAACAGATTCGTGACGCGAGCCTGCAATACAACCCGGTGGCGGTGGCCGACCTGAAAGACCTGGTTAAAAACCTGGACATCGCCCGATACCTGCGGGATATCGGATTTACGGCCGATACCGTAATTATCGATGACCTTCGCTACTACAAGGAACTGGACGGATTGCTGGTGCCGGAAAACCTCGAAGTGATTAAGGATTTACTGCGCTTCCACCTGATTGACGGTGCTGCAACGAAACTGACGCGTGAGCTGGACGAAATCAGTTTTGACTTCTGGGGCCGGACCCTTCGAGGGCAGCGTGAGCAACGTGCGCTGGATAAGCGGGGATTGCAGTTTGTCAATGCCGTAGCGGGGGAAATGCTTGGCAAGCTTTACGTGGAGGCGTACTTTCCGGCAGAAGCGAAGGCGGCTGCACAGGAAATGGTCAGCTACCTGGTTAAATCGTTTGAACATCACATCCAGCAATTGGAATGGATGTCGGCGGATACGAAAGCGAAAGCATTGGAAAAGCTGGGGAAATTCCATGTTAAAATCGGCTACCCCGACAAATGGAAAGATTATTCCGGACTGGTGGTGGGACCGTCGCTGTTTGAAAATACACTGAACGCCCGTCGCTGGCAATT
The DNA here is from genome assembly GCF_040395035.1 of Parapedobacter lycopersici. Taxonomy (GTDB): domain Bacteria; phylum Bacteroidota; class Bacteroidia; order Sphingobacteriales; family Sphingobacteriaceae; genus Parapedobacter; species Parapedobacter lycopersici_A. Next base: position 10,993 of record NZ_JBEBRB010000057.1, read on the forward strand.
TGAGGAAGAGCGGGCGAAAGCGGGGAAACCGGTCGATAAGACCGAATGGGAAATGACGCCGCAGACGGTAAACGCCTATTACAATCCGCCATATAACGAAATTGTGTTTCCTGCAGCCATCCTGCAGCCACCGTTCTATGATTACAAGGCCGATGCGGCCGTCAACTTCGGCGGAATCGGCGCGGTAATTGGCCATGAACTGTCCCACGGATTTGACGACAGCGGCTCCCAATACGATGGCGATGGAAACCTGAATAACTGGTGGACAGCAGAAGATCAGGCCAGGTTTGGCCAGGCGACCGAAGCACTTGCAGCACAATACAGCGCGTATGAACCGGTTCCGGGTGCCTTTGTCAACGGCCGTTTTACCCTCGGCGAGAATATCGGCGATCTGGGCGGTGTTTCCGTGGCGTATGATGCCCTGAACCTGTACCTGAAGGATAAGGGAAACCCCGGTAACATTGACGGATTTACACAACAGCAACGCTTTTTCCTGTCCTGGGCAACCATCTGGCGAACCAAGACAACCGACGCGTTTGTGACCAACCAGGTAAAAACAGACCCGCATTCGCCTGCCCAATACCGGGCTATAGGACCGTTGGTCAATGTCGATGGCTTTTATGAGGCATTCGATATTAAGGCGGGGGATAAGCTTTTCCTGCCGAGAGCCAATCGCATTGTCATCTGGTAGCTGCCGGTTTCCGGATAAAACAGGGCCACCTCTTACACGGGGTGGCCTTTTTATTTTAAATTTGCTGTAGCTGTCCGCGGCGGCCTAACAACGGTATGATTATTGACCCGGGAACAGTGGCTTTTCAACTAAACGACTTGGCTATGGAATTTTTGGATTACTATAAAATTCTGGGCGTTCCCAAAGGCGCCTCGCAGGAGGAAATTAAAAAGGCATACCGCAAGCTCGCCCGCAAGCTGCACCCCGACCTGAATCCGGACGACAGGGAAGCGCAGCTGAAATTCCAGCAGATCAATGAAGCGAATGAAGTGCTCAGTGATCCGGACAAGCGAAAAAAATATGACCAGTATGGAAAGGATTGGCAGCACGCCGATCAATTTGAGCAGGCGCGGCGGTCGCAGCCGCAGGGCGGGGCACGGCATGCGGCCGGGCCGGAATCTTTTTCAGGTGATTTTGATGCCGGCGGTTTCTCCGACTTTTTTGAGTCGTTATTCGGCGATGCGCGTGCCGGAAGGCGCGGGCAGGCCAGGTTCCGGGGCAGCGATTACCAGGCGGCCCTGCAACTGGCACTGCGCGATGCGTACACCACGCATAAACAGACATTAACCGTTAACGGGAAAAATATCCGCATCACCATTCCTGCCGGTGTGGCCGATGGCCAGGTTATTAAACTGAAGGGGTACGGCGGTCCAGGCGTGAACGGCGGCCCATCCGGCGACCTGTATATTACTTTCCATATTGCGGACGATCCGTTGTTCAAACGGCTGAACGATGATTTATACGCCACGGTCCCGATTGACCTCTATACCGCCGTGCTCGGCGGAGCGGTAACCGTAGACACCCTGAACGGAAAAGTGAAGCTGAACGTCTCAGCCGGTACACAGCAGGGTACGAAGGTCAGGCTGAAAGGCAAGGGCTTTCCGGTATACAGGAAAGAGGGTACATTTGGCGACCTTTATATCACCTATGAGGTGACCATACCGACGAACCTGACCGATAGGCAACGGGAGCTGTTCAGGGAGCTTGCAGACACATCACCTAACAAATGAAGTCATGGAAAAACAGGAATTAATCGCGGTACATGAATTCTGTGTGCACCATCATGCAGAAATTACGTTTATACGGGCATTGGGAGAGTCCGGACTGATTGAAGTCGTCACCGTGGACAACGAATATTATGTCAGTCCGGATCAGTTGCCCGACCTGGAAAGGTGGGTACGTTTTCATTACGACCTGGATATTAACCTGGAAGGGATTGAAGCCATTCAGCACCTTCTCCAGCAGATGAAGACCATGCAGGACGAGCTGAAAGCCCTTAAAAGCAGGCTTCACCTGTATGAACTGCGGTAAACCGCACCGTACTGGCCGTACGGCGCGGTTACGTTCAGTTAATCCAGTGCCGGAACCAGCGGCAGGATCAGGTGACTGGGCCTTGCCCCGCCGTGATGGATGGTTTGCCGGGCAACGCGCAGCTCATCGCTTGATCCCAGGGGAGCCCCCGTGTTGGGATTGCGGTCGAACTGCGGAAAATTGCTCGAGGTAATGTCGATACGGATGCGGTGGCCCGGTTTAAATACATTGGCCGTACTGGTCAGTTCGATCTCATATTCATATACCTCGTTTGGCGTCAGCAGCTTTACTTTATCCAGCCCTTCACGGAACCGAGCCCGTAAAATGCCTTCGGCTACCGGCATGGCATATCCATCCGGCTGCACATCAACCAGCTTGATCATCCAGTCGGTATCGGGACCGTCCGTTGCCGCATGCAGTTTCATCTTGATGGGGCCGGCAATGGTAAGGGGCTCCGTAAGGAAATCGCTGGTATAAACAAGCACGTCTTCCCGCCGCTCCAGCGGCCGCTGGTCCACCGGTCCCGCCTGGGTAGGTGTGCCGCAGCAGTTGTTTCCGCCGGTGGTGGGTACCGGCTGTGCCGGATCATAACGGTACGTATCCGTCGCCGCTTCCGCCGGCTTGTCAAATGTCAGCCGGCCATCGCCGCGTACCGAATTGGCCGAACCGCTGCTATTCAGGTACAGCTCGCGGTATTTCGTTTGGGGTATAGGCCAATCTGACTCGCTACGCCATTTATTGGCGCCCATGTAGAAGAGCTGTACCGGTTTTTCCAGATCGAGCCCGTTTTTAACTCCCTTCAGGTGATAATCGTAGAAATCCAGCTGCACGTCGAACATGTCCATATTGGCGATGGGTGTAAAATCGATTCCGCCAAAGCTTTGGGAGGGCCCGTGGCCCCAGGGACCGATGATCATCCGGGCGCCGGCCCGCGCTTCGGGCGTTGCGCCGTTATTGCGCATGCCGACATAGCCGTTGATGGTGCCCATTAGAAAAATATCAAACCATCCGCCATACGTGTGCACCGGCACGTTGATACGGTCAAAATTTTCTTCATCGCTGATGGCCTTCCAATATTCATCGTAGCTTTCGTGTTCCAGCCAGTCGCGGTAATGCTGAACGGGGGACCCTGCGCTCGCCAGATCGCCGGTATTCAACGGCAGGTGCATCAGGATGTTTTCGTATTTCAGCTCTTCCGGCGTGTAGGCAGCACTATGCCAGTATTGAGGGAGCATGATTCGGTTTGGCATGCGTACCACCCCCCAGCCGTAGTTGAAGCTTAGCCGGAAGGCACCGCCCATGGTAATCCAGTTGGCGTAAATGTTGGTAGATGCCACCCCCGGAAAGATGGCCACGAGATGGGGCGGTGTTTTGCTGGCGGCAGCCCATTGGTTATGGCCCAGGTAGCTGCCGCCCTGCAAGGCAACCTTGCCATTGGAAAAAGGCTGTGTAGCTGCCCATTCAATCGTTTCGTAACCGTCCTTGCCTTCGTCGCGGAACGGTTCCCAGATACCTTCGCTTTCATACCGGCCGCGCACATCCTGCACCACCACGGCATATCCATGCTGGGCAAAGCGGATCATGGTTTCATGTACCCCGTCACGTTGTACGCCATAGCAGGTCCGTGTCACGATGGTCGGGTATTTGCCGGGAGCCGCCGGAAGATACAGGTCGGCATACAGCTTAACGCCGTCGCTCATGGGTACTTCCACATGCCGTACGATCCGGATTTCATTCTGGGGTGCATCGATGGCCGTCCGTGGGGAAAAAGAAAGGGAAACGGCCATTACGGCAATGCACAGGCTTAAGGGCTCATAGCGCCCTGGAATTAATCTTTTCATAGTTTATCGGTTAGTAAGCAAGTTAATTCGTTGCTACCCTGCAAACTAAGGTAAAATTGCGTTGATATGCAAGTTTACGGAAACGGGATATGCGTGGGCGCCCGAAGCCATTCCTTACCGGGCGGCTTGGCTGGTTATTCGGCTTTCCTTTTGGCGAGTATCTTTCTTCCCTTGACAAGAATCCGCATGCCCGAGCGTTTTACGGAGATGTTGGTGGAAGCGAGATCCTGCTGCCGGTCTGCGCGGTAATACGTGGACAGGATATTCTGGTAAGGCATTAAGCCGATTACGGTATGGTCCCTGGATGACAGGACGGGAAGTACATCTACGTTTTCTTCAATCATCTTGGCTACGGCCTCCTTCAAGGTATCGCGTTCACGCAGAAACACTGGTTTCCGTTTAATGAGCGCGCTGATTTGCTTTTGGTCATCCTGGTGATTGGCAAACAGGCTGGACGCACTGACGATACCGGTATATTGCTGGTTGGCATCCACCACGATATAGTAATTGTCGGGCCTGCCATTGGCCTGCAGCCAGTCGCGCACTTCTTCGACGGTATTCCGGTCTTCAATGATGATACCCCCGGTTTGGATGGCCTGCTGTACGGTCAGCTGGTTTAATAAATCCGGTTGGTAGGAATCGGGGGTAAATATACCGCGCCTGGTTATTTTTTCGGTCATGATGGTTGTGCCCATACTGAGGTAAGAAACGGTATAGGCACCCACACACGAACCCAGCAGCGGCAGCAGCGCGTGGAACTGGCCGGTAGTTTCCATGGCAAAGATGATGGACGTCAGCAGCGCCCGGGATGCACCCGCGAACATGGCAGACATGCCTACGAGCGCGGCCAGGGGTAGGGTAACCCCGCTGTTCGGAAAAAGGTACTGGATGCCTATGCCGATCAGCACGCCGCTGGCGGCCCCGATGGTCAGTAAGGGAGCCAGTGTTCCACCCGAAGTGCCGCTGCCCAATGCAATTACCCAGGATATAAATTTGAGCAGGCACAGCGACAATACAATTTTTAACGGCATGCTTCCGGTTAGTAAATCAGTGATGTTTTCGTAGCCCACACCCAGGGTACGGGGTGCAAAATACCCCACGATTCCCACGGCCAGTCCACCGATTGCCGGCCACCACATCCAATGGATGGGCAGCTTTTCAAAAGCATCCTCCACCCAGTAAACAGCCTTGGTTATGGCCACGGAAAGGACGCCGACGATCAGTCCGAGGAAGCTGTAGCATAAAATGGCTACGGTGGAAGGCGTGGTAATTTCAACGGCCGTATAAAACACCGGTTGCGTGCCGAAAAGCAGAAAATGCCCGGCAGCCCCCGTGATGCAGGCCAACGATACGGCAATCAGCGATTTGGGTGTAAATTCAAACAATAATAATTCGATGGCCAAAAAGATGGCAGCCACCGGCGTACCGAAAATGGCCGTCATACCCGCAGTGGCGCCGGCCGAAAGGAGTATTTTCCGCTCGGCATTGGAAATCTTGAACACCTGGCCCCACGTGGAACCCAGTGCGCCCCCCGTGGCAATAATGGGGCCTTCCGCTCCGAAAGGTCCTCCTGTGCCGATGGCAAGGGCGGAGGATATGGGTTTAAGAAACGTAATGGCGGGCTTAATTTTGCTTTGGTTTACGAGTATCTGCTCCATAGCCTCGGGAATGCCATGGCCGCGTATGGCTTTTGAACCATACAGCGCAAGGATACCTACCGCAACACCGCCTATGGCGGGAATTACGATGACCCATAACCCCAGTGCATTGTGTGCTGGACCAGCTTCTGCGAAGGAAAACGATCCGTAAAAGGACAGGTTGGTGATTCCATTGATGAGCATCACGAGTAGCTTGGCAAGGCCACTGATGATCGCGGCGATCAGTACCGCATAACAGGCAATTAATAAAATACGCCACTTATTAACCCGCGGTGAGGCCACTGCTCCTTCGGATTTTAAGGTGTCTTCCAGTGAAATCGAAATGGGGATATTACCGTTCTGCTTTGCAATCATATGTGCTGCAA
>NZ_JBEBRB010000058.1:0-16330 GCF_040395035.1 Parapedobacter lycopersici
TGCCATAGGCAATTGCACTCTGGTGTTCCATGCCCAGGTATGGTGTTTCCACCAGCTTGTAGCCGTCCGAATAAAACGGGTAGGGGCCAAACCAGTATTCAAAAGCCCGGAGCATTGGTTTTACGTTTGCCCTGAAATGCGCACGGGCTTTTGCCTCGTTTCCGCGGAGTACCCAATAGTCCAGGTCGAGGGTACCCTGTTCGCCCCTGAACGTATCGGCCAGGTGCACATAATCACCGATGTTCAGCGCGACGTTGTAGTTGTTGATGGGATTGCTCACAAACCAGTCGAACCGGGTATATCCGTCGTCGGTATCGGCACTGTCGCGCAGCCGTCCGTTAGACACGTTGACGAGCCCGTTTGGTACCCGGACACTGATCAGCATGCTGTCCACCTCGTCCGATAGGTGGTCTTTATTGGGCCACCACGCGCTGGCCCCGATGCCCTGGCAGGCGGTCGCGATCCAGTGATTTCCCTTGCTGTCTTTTTTAAAGTCGAAGCCACCATCCCAGGGTGCTTTTTTGGCCCGGATGGGGCGACCGGAATAATATACCGTAAAGGAATCGACGCGACCTTCCGCTATTTTTTCCGGAAAACGAATGAACACGGCGTTGAATTCCCTTTCAACGGGCAGTGCTCCGCCGTGGTAATCTACCTTCTCGATCGTCAGGTTATCGAACAGGTCGAATTGCAGCGCCGTAAAATCAGCAGTTGCCGTAAACCGGAATAGATTTGACCCGCTGATCGTCTGTTCATCCGGATCAACACGCACGTCCAGGTGATAGTAATTGATGTCGTAGCATGTACGCAGGTCGGTGAGCTGGCCCCGCAGCGAATCGGCCCGCCCGAATGCGTCCCGCCCATCCAGCAGCTGGGCTTGTGCGCTGGCAAACAAGCAACCGAGCAGGCATATGGTCAACAGTCTTTTCATCGTAGAAAAGCGTTTTCTAAGGTAAATCAGTGATGAATTGCCGGTTACCGGACAGGAGCGAAGCGCGCTGGCTGCGCTGCTGGAAAAATGCCGAAATCTCCGCCAACGAAAAAGCGTTAAGGCAGTTTTTACTTGCCACCCCCCCTTTGCGGGCGGCATATATGCCATATTGCATGTCGTGGAAGCCCGAGACCCGGTGCGCATCCGGGTTGATGGATAATAATACATTCTTTTCCAACGCGTAACGATGCCATCGCCAGTCGAGATCGAGCCGTAGCGGATTTGCGTTGATCTCCATTACCACGCCGTGTTCCGCACAGGCGTCAATGACCCGGCGGTAGTCAATGGGGTAACCCGGGCGGCTCAGCAGCAGCCGGCCAGTAGGGTGTCCGAGTATGGTGGTATACGGGTTTTCAATCGCTTTCAGCAAGCGGTGTGTAGCTTTTTCCTCTTCCATTTTCAAGTTCCCATGGATGGAAGCCACCACAAAATCAAACCCGGCCAGTATTTCATCGGGGTAGTCCAATGAGCCGTCGCTCAGAATGTCCGATTCGATGCCTTTAAATATGCGGAACGGAGCAAGCTTGTGGTTGAGGGCTTCAATTTCGGCCCATTGCTCCTGGATGCGCGCAATGGGTAGGCCATTGGCATAAACCGCGGTCTTCGAGTGGTCGCATATCCCCAGGTAATCCAGCTTCAGCACATCCCGGCAATACAACGCCATTTCTTCCAGTGTGTTTACCCCGTCGCTATAGGTGCTGTGGTTGTGCAGCGCACCCCGGAGATCCCGGTACGTAATCAGGGTAGGTAAGGCACCCGATTTTGCCAGATCAAGTTCATTGCCGCCTTCACGCAGTTCGGGCTCAATGTAATCAAACCCCAGGGCGCGGTAAATGGCGGTCTCCGATTCGCGTTTGGGGAGCTGTCCGCCGCCGGCTTGTTCCAGTAAAGCAACGTGCTCTGCTGCTCCGGTGCTGATGAGCCATTGCTGGTGAAAATCACCGGCAGTGACGGCGAGAAACCGGAACAGAAGCCCGTTGTTGTCGGTCGCCTCCAGGTAGGTGTCCTTATGGTCTGACCCTGTGGTCAGCGTGGCTATGCGTGCGATTGCCTGCTCCAGTTGCTGGCGTTCAACGGCCGCAATGATATCCACCGATTGCAGTATTTCGTTTTTCCGGCGGAAGTCGCCTGTGTACGCTATAAGTGTCTCCGGAGGCAGCAACTGCCGCAACTGTTCCAGGATCCCCTCAGCCGTATTTTCAATACTCGCATACAGGAACCATCCCCGGTTTGCCATCGAAAATTCGATGATTTTTTTGATCTCTTCCTGTGTCTTTAACCCGAATCCCTTTACCGTTACCAGCCGGTTTTCATTGCAGGCATAATAAAGCTCGCCCATAGACTCAATGCCCAGTGCCCGCCAGATGACCTGTGTCTTTTTTGCACCCAGACCTTTGATACGCAGCATTTCCAGAATACCGTCCGGAGTGGCTGCCTGTAGCGCGTCCAGCTCGTCAAAAGCCCCCCGTTGCAGCAGGGCGGTGATTTTTTGGGCTGTGCTTTTGCCAATTCCCGGCAATTCGCTTAACGCTTCCGTCGAAAGCGTATTCAGGGCGAAGGGAAATTTGTCCAGTTTGAAAGCCAACGAAGTAATGGCCTTCGTGCGGAACGGATTTTCGCCATGCAGCTCCATTAATTGCCCATACAGCCTGAAGGTCCGTGCAATTGTCTTGTTGTCCATGGCTGCAAATTACAATATTTTTATGTGATTTGCTCTTCCGCAACGGCCGCTTCCCGGGGTGTCTTGCGGACGTATTTGTGAATAATCAGCCGGATGCCGGCATTGAAGGTTATGTAACTGATTACCCAGTTGATAAATGTGACAACCCGGTTCCGGAAACCCACAAGTGACATTAAGTGGACAAACATCCATACCCACCAGGCAAAAAAGCCCTGAAACCGGATTTTCCCGATGTCTACAACGGCCTTGTTGCGGCCAATGGTGGCCATGGAACCTTTGTCGAAATACTTAAATTTCTCCGTTGGTTGATGTTGGAGCAGGTGTACGATATTTTTGGCGAGTAATCTTCCCTGCTGCTGGGCCACCGGCGCCACACCGGGATGTCCTCTTGGCGTATCCTCGGTGATGATAGCGGATACGTCACCGATAGCAAATACATCGTGCATGCCCATTACCCGGCATGTTTCATCGGTCTGTATGCGGTTTCCGCGCACAATTGCCTGTGCATCGATTCCCTCCGGAATTTCCCCTTTGACGCCGGCCGACCATAATACCGTCCGGGTTTTGATGTGCCGGCCGTTTGCAAAGTGAATGACTTCCCCGTCGTATGCCGTCACCTGTTCGTTTAACAGCACGCGCACCCCCAGTTCCCGGAGGTACAGTTCCGCCTTTTCGGAAGCCTGTGGCGACAGCGCATTTAATACACGCGGTAACCCCTCGACCAGGTAAACCGTCATGTCCTCTTTCTTGAGTTCGGGGTAGTCCTTTATGAGGATATGGTTGCGGATTTCCGCAATGGCGCCTGACAGTTCGACGCCGGTGGGCCCGCCGCCTACCACTACAATGTTCAGGAATGCCTCCTGATCCTCCCTGGATGTTTTTAACAGCGATTCCTCGATATTCTGCAACAGGAAGCTGCGGATATTGACCGCTTCCCGTACGCTTTTCATGGGCATAGCATATTGTTCAACACCCTGGTTGCCGAAGAAATTGGTTGTTGCGCCGGTGGCAATAACCAGGTAATCGTATGAAATCGGCCCGATATCGGTATCCAGTACTTTCCGTTTGTCGTCTATTGCCTTCACTTCGGTCATCCGGAATTTGAAGTTCGGCTGTTTCCTGAACATCTTCCGGAGCGGAAAGGCAATGGAGGGTGCGTCCAGGGTCCCCGTAGCAACCTGGTAGAGGAGTGGCTGAAAGGTGTGGTGGTTATTACGGTCGAGGAGCAAGACTTCTACCTCTTTGTTTTTAAGGCCTTTTGCTACTTCGATGCCGCCGAATCCACCACCGATGATCACTACCCGGGGGAATTTTTTGGTGTCTGCTGTTTCCATGTGTCTGTGTTTTTGTGCAACTCCCTTTAACAGGAACCCGTGGGTCCTGTTAATTGTTTCAAAATATGCGGATTTTTAAGCCGTCAAGTGCAGGCGACATCCGGATTTGACAGGATAACCTGCTGTTGTCAGCGGCATCCGGAAGCGTATCAAGCATATCCAGTTCAGCTTCGGTTAACGGAGCCAGTTGATCTGCCCCGTCGATCACCTGGATATGGCAGGTCGCACACAGCGCCATGCCGCCGCAGGTAGCAAGAATATCGTATTCCGACGCCTTCAGCACTTCCATCAGGCTGAGATTGATGTCGGTAGGAATGGCCAATTGATGGCTTTCACCCGCTTGATTCTCCACGGAAATATGAATTAGTTCATTCATGTCAATTGATTATTAAATTCACTATTAAAACGTATTAATCCCGTTCACGGTCGTGTATTTGAAACTCAGCCGTTCATTGGGATGTACATACCGGAATGCACTCTGGGCCATCAGCGCAGCTTCATGGAAGCCACACAGAATCAGCTTCAGTTTACCGGGATACGTATTGATGTCGCCGATGGCATAGATCCGCTCTATGGCCGTGGAATAATCGACAGTATCGACGGCGATGGCAGACCTGTCGATGGTTAATCCCCAGTCGGCAATCGGGCCGAGTTTCGGACTCAGTCCGAATAGCGGAATCAGTGCATCCGTTTCCAGGCGGTACTCAGGCCGGTCTTTTCCGGTTATCCCAACGTGGCTCAGCTTTCCGTTGCCATAGACACTGCTTAGCTGGCTCTGGAGCAGTAGCCTGATTTTGCCGGTGTTGCCGAGACTGAAAACCTTCTCCGCTGAGTCAGGCGCACCGCGGAAGCTGTCACTGCGGTGTACCAGCGTCACCTCCGCGGCAATGTCACTGAGAAATATGGTCCAGTCCAATGCGGAATCGCCACCTCCGGCAATCACGATGCGCTTATCGCGGAATGTTTCGGGGTTCCGGACCATGTAGCTGATGCCCTTACCCTCGAAGGCGGCCAGTCCCGGAATTTCCGGCTTACGCGGCTCAAATGAACCCAGTCCGGCCGCAATAACAATCACCTGTGCATGAATGACCGTTCCCTCATTGCTGCCGATATGATAAGAACCATCGGGTTGCCTTTCCAGTGATTCAACCCGCTCACCGAGGGTAAAGGAAGGGTTGAATGGCTCGATCTGTTGCATGAGGTTGTCTACCAGCTGTTGCGCCTGAACAGCAGGATACCCGGGAATATCGTAAATGGGTTTGTGCGGATAAATCTCCGACAGCTGACCGCCTACCTGCGGCAGCACATCAATTAAATGGCAGCGCATTTTCAGTAGTCCAGCCTCAAAAACAGCAAACAGCCCCACTGGGCCAGCCCCGATGATGCAGATATCCGTTGTTATCATGGTCTTATTCATATGTGCTATTCTATTTTATCCGACAGCCATTCCGTCGCCGGAACTTGGTCGGTTTCCCCTTTTCGTACATCCAGGTTATCATAGATGGTGTCAAGGATTCGTTTTAAGTGCTCAAAATCAGCTTCGTTTAAGTTTTTCCACGCCTGCATGCGTATTGAGCCCACCCGGCCGGAAAGCGTTTCCACCTTGGCCTTTCCGGTAGGAGTCAGGTGAACGACGAAGCTTCGCCGGTCGTTTGGATGGGGACGCCGTTCCACCAGCTGCTTCCCGACCAGCAGATCGACGATCCGCGTCAGTGTCGGCTGGTCTTTTCCGCAGTATTCGGCCAGTTCCTTTTGCGCAAGATCAGCATATTGGTTCAGGTTTTTCAGAATCGTCCACTGATCGACCGTAATGCCGAACTGCTGGCAATTAAACTGATACTGCGCATACTGTTTTACCCGGCGGGCCGTCCGTTCCAGTAGTTGGGAATAAGCATTATATTGTTCCATTCGTACAATAATAATTAGTATGACAAATATATGAGTAATCCATTAGAATTACAAGCAGACCAAGGTGAAATAGGGGGGATGGAGGCTTCTATTCCTGCTGTGCGCCGCCGGCTGGTGCCTCATGGAGCCGTCCGGCTTTTTCCTCGACATGCTGGATATAGGCCGCGGCGGTAATGTCGCCATTAACATTTAATACCGTACGCGACATATCCAGTATCCGGTCGACACCGTAAATAAGGGCAATCGCTTCCCCCGGCACGCCGATGGAGATGAGAATGGTTACAATTACCGGCAACGAGCCTCCGGGTACCCCAGCTGTTCCCACGCCGGCCAGTATACATAAGAATACCACAGTGATCTGGGAGCCGATGCTGAGGTCAACATTGAATACCTGTGCAAGGAACAGCACGGTGATCCCTTCAAACAGGGCGGTTCCGTTCTGGTTGCCTGTGCTTCCGATCGTCAGCACGAAGTGGGCGATCGGTTTGGGAATTTTGAGTTTTTCGATACTGACCCGTATGGCCGTGGGTAGGGTAGCGTTGCTTGAGCTGGTGGAAAATGCCGTAAGCGTGACCTCGCCGATATCCCGCATGAACGTAACGGGATTGCGCTTAGCGAAATATTTAAGCACAATGGAATATACAACAAATTGATGTATGGCTAACGCGCCCAGTACAATCAGCACGTACCAAAGCAGGGAGAGCAGGAAATCGGCACCTACGTTGAGTACCATATTGAACAGCAGTGCGGCAACACCGTAAGGCGCCAGCGCCATGGCGTAGCCAATGACTTTAATCACGACCTCGTAGAGGCCCTCCAAAAAGCTTTTGAGCGTGGCTGTCTTTTCCTCGCCTACGGCGGCCATGGCAATGCCGAAGATCAGCGCGAAAAACATAACAGAAAGCAGCCCGCCGCCCGTGTGCCCGGCATCGAAGGCGTTAACCATCTCCTGGAAGGGGTTTCGTGGTATGATCTGTGCAATAATATCGCCCACTGTCCGTTCGTCCTGTTCTATTTCAACGGCCTGTGCATTAGCCGCTGCGGCTTCACTGCCGAACTGGCCGATAAGGTATTCCCGGGTTTCTTCCGATATCGTGCTGCCGGGATTGAAAACATTGACCATGGTAATGCCGATCATCACCGCTACAAAACTCACCACGATGGTATAGATCAGTAATTTCATGCCCATCCGGCCGAGCTTTTTTACATCGCCGATTTCCGCAATGCCGAGGATGAGCGCAGACAGGATCAGCGGAATAACCATCATGAAGATGAGGTTCATGAATATACGGCCGACCGGCTCCACCCAGTGGATGATGGTATCCAGCGTAGCAGGGGACAATCCAAGGCTTTTAATGATCAGTCCGGCTGCAATGCCGAATACCATACCAATAAAAATCTTTGTGTGTAACTTCATGAATGGTTATTTAGTTGGTTATTTGCATAATTGTCCTTCCCTGAACAGTTCCAGGACCAAGGACACTAAGGAACGTAGGAGAAACTGTTGCCGCCGACAGTTAGCCGTTGTATCGCACAGCGCAGTCGGCCGATAGGCGCTATTTTGGTTACAATGCCACAAAAATAGGATTATAATTGAAAAACGGGTTTGATTCCACACATAATTATCAAGCTAAAAATAAAGAAGGCTATTGGGATCCCAATAGCCTTCTTTATTTTTAGTATAACCTTATTGTTAAGCCTTGGCCGGTTTAAGCGCCGTTTCATTAGCTGCCTTTGCTGCAGCGGCGTCTTCTTCCGGTGTTTTGCCCTGCAGGTCAACAATCAACGGTGCCGCGAGGAAGATAGAAGAGTATGTTCCCACAACGATACCGACCAGGATGGCAAATGAAAAGCCGCGGATTACTTCACCGCCGAATACAAAAAGCACGGCCAGTACGAAAATCACCGTCAGTGACGTTACTACGGTACGGCTGAGTGTCCGGTTAATGGCCAGATTAACCGTGTCGCCAATATGATCCTTTTTACGGCTGGGCATACCCAGGTATTCCCGGAGGCGGTCGAATACCACCACGGTGTCGTTAATGGAATAACCCACTACCGTAAGGATGGCGGCAACAAAATGCTGGTCGATGTCCAGTGAAAACGGAACAATGCCGTCCAGCAACGAGAATAGTGCAAGAATCACCACCGCATCGTTCACCGTTGTAATGGCGGCTGCCACACTGAACTGCCACTTCCGGAAACGCAGTAGAATATACAGCGCAATCACAATAACCGAAGCGATGGCGGCATATATTGCACGCATCTTCATGTCGTTTGCGATGGTAGGCCCGACTTTCTGCGAACTCACAATCTCATGCGGGTTGCCGGATATCTTGGATAGTCCTTCATTCAGTTTGCTCAGCACTTCCTGGTCGGCCTCATCACTGGTTTCCTCAATGTGGTATGCCGTGGTTACCCGCACCTGGTTAGCGCTTCCGAACGTTTTGACTTCCGTATTCATCTGGAAAATATCGTTCAGGTTATCACGTACCTCTTCGAGGTTCACAGGCTGTTCAAATTGTACTGTATAGGTCCGTCCCCCCTGAAAATCCACACCAAGGCTGAAACCTTTCGTGAAGATGGATATGATGCCAATCACCAGGAACAGCGCAGAGAACAGGTAAAATTTCTTGCGGTTCTGCACAAAACCGTAGTTGGCGTTCTGCAGTGTTTTTTCACTCCATGGCCGCGATACGCTAATTTTCCAGTCTTTTGCCAGCATCCATTCAAAGATGACGCGCGTAATGAAGATCGAGGTAAACAGCGAAGTGATGATACCCACCATCAACGTGGTAGCGAAGCCCAGGATTGGGCCGCTGCCGAAGAAGAAGAGAATAAGACCGGTCAGGAAGGTCGTAATCTGCGAGTCGAGGATGGAAGACATGGCGTGCTTATAACCATCGGCAATAGCCTGCCGGATGGATTTGCCCATGCTTAGCTCTTCCCGTATCCGTTCATAGATCAACACGTTGGCGTCCACGGCCGTCCCCATCGTCAGTACGATCCCCGCAATACCCGGCAGGGTTAATACGGCATTCAGCGACGCCAGCACCCCCATGATAAAGAACACGTTGAATAATACTGCAATGTTGGCTACCCATCCACCACGGTTATAATAGAGGATCATAAAAATGAGCACAACAACGAGACCGATGATAGATGAATTGACCCCGGCATCAATCGCTGCCTGACCCAGTGATGGGCCTACGATGGCTTCTTCTACAATTTTCGCCGTCGTCGGCAACCGGCCGGCCTTAAGCACGTTCGCGAGGTCTTTAGTGTCTTCAATGCTGAAATTTCCGGTAATCTGCGATACGCCGTTGGGGATCTCACCCTGTACCGTAGGTGCGGAATAAACCACGCCATCCAATACAATCGCAATCGCCCGTTTGTTATTCGGGTCGGCGGATGCCGATGCCGTAATCCGGCGCCATTCCCGTGCTCCCTCACTGTTCATGTACATGGTTACCATCGGGCTGTTCGATTGCGGGTCAAAATCGTCCTTGGCGTCAGTAATCACATTGCCGCTCAATACCGGCCCGGCTTCAAGGCCGGTAGGTTTAACAGCATATAGTTCCAACTGATTTGGCGTACGCGGACTGGGTTTGACACCCCACAGCAACTGCACATTCGCCGGGATAATCTGTTTTACTACCGGATTTTCCAGCAGGCGGTTTACTTTGGCTGTATCACGCAGCAGGGAGAACCCTACAATCGGACCGGGTGCTAATACCACCTGGTTATTGGGAGCCATGGCTGTTGACGGGTTCAGCAGGCTGAATAATGGATTTTGCTGTGCCAGCGCGTTGGTTGACGAATCGGTACTCACGGAATCCGTTCCACCACCTAATGTTGCCAGTAAGCCGGAGGACGAAGCCTGTGTGGTATCAGCCGCAGTTGTGTTCGTTGCCTCGGTATCTTTTAAAGTTGCCGCTAACGCACGGTTGACGTTGTCCAACATGGAATACACTTCCATGTTGTCGTATGTTTCCCAGAATTCCAGTCGTGCCGATCCCTGTAAAAGCTTACGCACACGGCCTTCATCCGTTACACCCGGCAGCTCAATCAGGATGCGGTTGGTACCCTGCTGCATCTGGATATTCGGCGAGGTAACACCGAATTTATCAATACGGGTCCGCAATACCTGGAACGTGTTGTCGATAGCGCTGCTGGCCTGGCCTTCAAGGAAAGTCTGTACCTGTGCATTCGTGCTATTGGCTTTTACGTACGCCGCATTATCTTTGGTAGCAAAAAAAGTGGCCAGGGAACCACCCGGGCTCAGGGTGCTGTATGCATCGACAAACAGGCTGACGTAGCTGTCCTGACTGGAGCGGCTACGCGCGGTAGCTTCCTCAAGCGCCTTATTGAAGTTTTCGTCCTTGGGATCATTCGCCAGGTTCCTGATCAGCTCCTGCAACGACACTTCCATCGTTACGTTCATGCCGCCTTTCAGGTCCAGCCCAAGCGCAATTTCATTTCCCTTCGCTTCGCGGTACGTGTATTGCGCAACGCCTAAATTGTACACCACTTCACCGGCCATGGAATCCAGGTATGCTTTTTCCTTTGCAATATCCCCCTGGGCATAGGCAGCTGCATCACGTTCTACTTTGCGGGTCACGAACGTGAATGACAGGGAATAGAGGCACGCTATGGTGACTACTATTACCAAAAAATTAATCAACCCTTTACCTTGCATTTTCGTTAGCTTGTATTCGTTTGTTTTTAATTGTATGCGTTTTTGTCAAGATGGCAAAGGTATAAAAAAAATGTATATATAAAGCGGAGTTTTGCAGTTTCTTCAAACCCCTGAATAGGGCTTACGCGGCTGTACCTTTTATCTTGGTTGTCAGGAGCATAATGATCATTCCCATGAAGGCGATGGTTGCATAGGCAATGCGCAGGCCGATAAATTCGGCCATGAAACCGATGAGTGGCGGACCGATCAGAAAACCACAGAAACCGATGGTGGTTACCGCCGCCAGCGCAGCTCCCGGCGAGAGTTTCCCTGACTTCCCGGCCAGGCTGTACACCAGTGGAATGATGGCCGAGGAGCCGATCCCCACAAGCAGAAAGGCAGCGATAACCGTGCCGAACCCAGGGAAAGCAACGGCAATCAGCAAGCCGGTTGAGGTCATGCCTCCGCTGAACAGCAACGTGTTTTTATAGCCCATCCGGCGCACCGTCCAGTCAGATAAAAAACGCCCAGCTGCCATACTGAACAAAAAAGCGCTTAAACCGTAACCAACCAGTTCCTGTTTTGCCCCGACCACCTTTTCCATATAAATACCACTCCAGTCGTAGAGTGCTCCCTCCCCAATCATGGCGCAAAACGCGATCACGCCCAATATGGCCAGTGGCTTGTCCGGTATGGAAAACAGCGGTTCGCGTTTGCCTGTAGGTGCTTCGTCCTGCGCAATGAGGTATGCCGATATCCCTGCAATGCATACCAGCGTTAACGTGGCAATTGATATAAAATGATGGAAAGGAGAGACCCGTCCGTCAATCATCAGGGCACCGATACCCGCACCGACAAAACCGGCGATGCTCCACATGCCATGAAAAGCACCCATGATCGGTTTTTCATAATGCCTGCTCAACGCGACGGCCTGTGTGTTGATCGAAATATTAAGCAGGTTGCCGGCCGCCCCGAAGAACATCAGATTCACCATCAGGCTGTACATGTTATTCCAATAGCCGATGCCGATTAATAACAATGCATAACAGGCAGCAGCGCCAATTGCAATCCGCTTACTGCCGATCCGGCCGACCAGCCAGCCCGATGCGGGCAGCGAAACCAGCGTGCCCACCGGCAATGCGAAAAGCACAAAACCTAATTGCGCTTCCGACAAACCCAGCATATTTCGGATGTCCGGGATCCTCGATGCCCACGAAGCGAAGCATAATCCGTAAACGAAAAATGCGATGCCAATGGCAATGCGTTGGGTAGTTATGTTCCGGTGCATAAGACGTGCTAATTCCCGGTAAAAGTACAACAAAAAACCCCGCAATTGCGGGGTTATGTTATCTGATCAATGGGGTTGGTTAAAACGTGAATTTAAACCCAATGCCGAAACGTCCGGGTATAAAATCAGAGTACTCTCCCAGTGCCCACAACGGACGCCAATCGAAACTGGCCGCTATCGGGGCCGAAGGAATTTTGAACTCCAGACCACCAAGCGGGCGGATTGCAAACTCGGAGTTCTCTTTGCGGATAGCCACCTGCGGTCCAATACCGATATACCAGGAAAGGCCATTTGCTCCGGATATTCCCTGATTGTAGGAATATTCCGCTCCGATAAGCGTAGTCCGGTCGGCAAATAAAATCATGAACTGACCCGCATTGTTCGCAGAGAAGAAATGCTTGAGATGCGGCCCTACAAACGTCCGTCCGTCACCCGCATCGATAAACAGGCCCGCACCGGTACGGTATGACTGGGCCTTGGCCTCAAATTGAAAGGCCAGCATCAATAATCCACAGAAAGCAGCAAGTGTAAGTTTTTTCATAGTTGTTAATTTAATATGATTGTTTAAACAGTTAATGCCAAGCAGGCATTACGGCATAGCCGCAAAAAAAATACCAAAAAAGAAGAATGTGCTTTTTCATGCAGTATTATATTGTCATGTATTGCAGGAAATATAAAAAATGAGTAAATTTGCCCGGCAAATAGTAACCCCAACAGATATTTGCCATGCATTTAGATCCCGAAAAATTCGTAGCTGAGGGCCTCACCTACGACGATGTACTGTTAATTCCCGCATATTCCGAAGTATTGCCCAGAAATGTGGATACCAGCACGCAATTAACCCGAGCCATCAGGCTTAATATTCCATTGGTTTCCGCGGCAATGGATACCGTGACCGGCGCAGACCTGGCTATTGCCATCGCCCAGGCCGGCGGCTTAGGAATGCTGCACAAAAACATGAGCATTGCCAATCAGGCTGCCGAAGTGCGCAAGGTCAAGCGATCGGAAAGCGGCATGATACAGGATCCGGTGACACTCAATGCAAGCGCGACTGTTGGAGATGCGTTCAAAATCATGAAGGACCACAAGATCGGTGGCATTCCCATTGTAGATGCGGGCAACAGGCTGGTCGGCATTGTGACCAACCGGGACCTGCGTTTTCAAAAGGACATGAAACGGCCCATCAACGAACTCATGACCCGGGAAGGATTGGTGGTGGCACCGGTGGGTACGGATTTATTGAAAGCAGAAAGTATCCTTCAAAATCACAAGATCGAAAAGCTGCCGGTTGTTGATGATGAGCATATCCTCGTAGGCCTTATTACCTTTAAGGATATCCAGAAATACAAACATTTTCCGAATGCGGCCAAAGACAGTCATGGCAGGCTATTGGTCGGCGCCGCAGTGGGCGTAACAGCGGATACTATGGAGCGGGTAGAGGCACTGGTCAAAGCAGGGGTGGATGTGGTAACCATCGATACGGCACACGGGCATTCCAAGGGGGTAATCGATAAACTCAGGGAAGTAAAAGCCGCGTTTCCCGACCTGCAGGTCATCGTTGGGAATATCGCAACCGGAGATGCCGCGCTGGCACTGGCTGAGGCAGGAGCCGACGCCGTTAAAGTAGGTATCGGTCCGGGCTCCATCTGTACCACCCGTATCATCGCCGGTGTAGGTGTTCCGCAATTGTATGCCGTATATGAGGTGGCTAAGGCACTCCGCGGCAGCGGAATTCCGGTAATTGCCGACGGTGGTATCAAGCAAACCGGCGATATAGCCAAGGCGATTGCCGCGGGCGCAAGTACGGTAATGGCCGGATCACTGTTTGCTGGTGTCGAAGAAGCGCCCGGCGAAACCATTATTTACGAAGGCCGGAAGTTTAAATCCTACCGCGGCATGGGATCAGTGGAAGCCATGGAGCACGGTTCGAAGGACCGCTATTTCCAGGATGTCGAGGACGATATCAAAAAACTCGTTCCCGAGGGAATCGTCGGCCGGGTAGCCTATAAGGGCACGCTTGCCGAGGTGGTTTACCAATATGTAGGCGGGCTGCGGGCCAGCATGGGTTACTGCGGCGCGGCTACCATTGAAGACCTACAGAAAGCACGGTTTGTGAAAATAACCGGTGCCGGCCTCCGTGAGAGCCATCCGCACAATATTACTATTACCAAGGAAGCACCGAATTACCACAGCCGGCCGTAACGGCTTATATACAGTAAGTTATTGTCAGGTGCTGCCCCATTTCGGGCAGCACCTTTTTTGTTTTGAAATATAGTGGATTTTAGTTAGGTTAGCATCAGCTTAAATCAGCACAACCAATTATAAGAACCAACTAATCAGTTATGAAAAGAGTTACAACAAGTGCGCTGTGCCTGTCGGCGCTGGCTTTCGCACTTTCCTGCAGCAAAAGCAAGGAAATCAATCACGTAGATCCTCCGGATTCAACACCCATTGAATTGACCGTCACCGGGATCAAGTCAAACGATACCCTGCGCAATACCCTAACCGCAGAAATTAAAGCGGAGCACAGCTCGGGCATCAAAAGCATCGAAGTGTTTGCCAATGACGAATTAGTCGCCTCAGCAACGGCAGATTCACTCTCCCTGAGCTTAAATACGCTGGATTTGCCGGACGGAACGTATAGTCTGAAGGTCGTTGTCAGCGATGAGGCTGGTAATAAAAAGGAACAGGCAGCGAGTGTGGTCATCAGCAATGTTTTAGTCAAAATTGACCGGAACCTTTTATTTGGGAGGGGAGATGCGGCGACTTATTTCATTACGGATTCCGCCGGACAAGTAGTTGGGCGAGCCGATTTTGTTAACGACGGGACGTACGACGATGTTGTGTCGTTGTATCCTTCCGAAGCATTCAACAGCAGTAAGCTCAACCTGACCAGGGTATCTACAGTGGACGGTATACCTCCTCTCATTACACATGTTGTGAGCATTAACCGGGGGGCTCATTTGAGTAACAACGATATCGGTCGTAATACAGGCCGTTTAAATGAATATCATGCGCCGATTCCCTTCGAGGTTAACAATGTTCCGGAATACGATCACCTATTGGTGAGCACCGATGCCCTTTATTATCAACTTCCAGTGAGTCCGGATTATGATTATTCGTTGCCATATACTACGGGAAGTAAAAGTTTGCTCATGATCGAGCGAAATGGTAGTGCCAAGTACGGTTTATTTGACATCCCTGCTGGAAGTACCAAGGTGGAACTGGATGCTACGCAGGCCAACCTTATTCCCGCTAAGAAAACCATCCATTTTCCCTCAGGCCTTTCCCGGGTTTATGTGACAGCCTATGGTAAGGTTCATCGCGATTACGGTGAATTCTACACTTTTGCAGAGAAAATGGTTTCCGGCAACTCGGTGGGTGTTTTTTATCCTGAAGACCTTGTTGAAACGCTAAATACGCAAGTTTCCTATACCCAAGGAGATGTGTCGTTTTCCAGTGTGTATTACGGAAGTATCCCCGAAAGTATCATAGCATGGGATATCCAAGCTAATGTGAATAAGCCAAGTATTACTGATTTCGATATGGATGTTAACGGTGACTTCGGATATTACCATGTATATTTTGAAAATAAGCCGTACGTGGGCACGGGCGAAGGTTACATCGAAGTTCTTGTATTTGCACCACGAGGGCAGGAAACATTCAGTTTCCCAGATATTGCAGCGGAAATTGCCATTCCAGGAATTGATCTTTCCCAATTTAAGGCACGGCAAATCAAATTTTATACGCATGACGTGCCTGTTGATTTTACTTCGCAGTTCAACTTTCCAAATTCCCTATGGACGCCGACAGGGGGAAAGCAAGCAGGAATCGCTACAATCAGCCTGCGGTAATGAGAATACGACCGTGATTTAGGTAGTATTCGATGGTCGATTACGTAAACTATTGTTCGAGTTTTGTTGCAGGTTGCTTCTACAATTGTTCGGTATTCCTTCGAGACTGCCTCGGGAATCCTTCGGATTTCTTCGGAACGCAACGGATTGCACGCCGATCAGTCCCGAAGCGCGGTCGAAGCCGACTCGAACAAGGGTCGAACGAGTCTCGAAGAAGAGTCGAAGCGGACTCGAACAACACTCGAAGAAGAGTCGAAGAATTCCATCTGGTCAAGAAGAATTCCATCTGGTCAATAAGCTAGGCTGATGGGAAACGTTAAAGCTCGGCTTATATTGGATCTTTTGGTTTACAGAACGAACTAGCCAAGGTTATCATGGCCAATGACATTGGGTAAAGCGGCAGTTGGCCACAGCAACATATCCAAATAACTAAGGCGTTGTCATAAGCGAGGCGACGCCCTGTTCGTTTTTAATGTATACCGCAACGGGGTGGTATTGGAGCCGATCGAAATGCGGGGTGTCGAGTTGCAATACATCGGGTGTGGGTTTGCCCTTTTCAAAGAAATAAACCGTTGTTTTGCTGCCGTATTCGTTAT